>JBCCNB010000041.1:0-32230 GCA_039026055.1 Pseudomonadota bacterium
GTAGACCCGAAAGTTGAAGGCAAAGTTGTAATAGGGCGGCGGGGAGGTTGTAGACCATTCCAGGGTTCGTGCTTCCCACGGATCATCGCCCGCGACCAGTTGGTCACGCTTCATGATCGACACCACGATCTGGATGACAAAGGCCACGACACCCACTGCGATCATCAGTGCACCAATGAGGGCGGTGAAAAAATAGCCTGCATAAATCACATCTTCAAACTGGCTGAGCCGCCGGGTGACACCCATCAGGCCGAGGACGTAAAGCGGCATGAAGGCAAAGTAGAAGCCCACGACCCAGCCCCAGAAGCTGACCAGCCCCCAGAAGCGGTCCAGGTGGAAGCCGAACGCCTTGGGCCACCAATAGGTGATGCCCGCAAAGATCCCGAACACGACGCCGCCGATGATCACATTGTGGAAATGCGCCACCAGGAAAAGCGAGTTGTGCAGCACGTAATCCGCCGGTGGCACGGCCAATAGAACACCGGTCATCCCGCCAATCACGAAGGTCAGCATGAAGGCGATGACCCACATCATGGGCAGCTCATACCGAATGCGGCCCTTGTACATGGTGAAGAGCCAGTTGAAGAGCTTCGCGCCGGTTGGGATCGAGATGATCATCGTCGTGATCCCGAAGAAGGAGTTCACATCCGCCCCCGCGCCCATGGTGAAGAAGTGATGCAGCCAGACGATGTAGCTCAGGATCATGATCACGCAGGTGGCGTAGACCATCGAGGTATATCCAAAGAGCCGCTTGCGGCAGAAGGTTGGCACGATTTCCGAGAAGATGCCGAAGACGGGCAAGGTGAGGATGTAAACCTCCGGATGGCCCCAGATCCAGATGAGGTTCACATACATCATCGGATTGCCACCAAGTTCATTGGTGAAGAAGTTTGTGCCGAGATAGCGATCCGCCGTCAGCAACGCGAGTGTGGCTGATAACACCGGGAAGGTGGCCACGATCAGCACGTTGGTACACAGCGTGGTCCAGCAGAAGACCGGCATTTTCATCCAGGTCATCCCCGGTGCGCGCATCTTGACCAGCGTTACGATCAGGTTGATCCCTGAAAGGGTGGTGCCTATTCCCGCGATGTTGAGCGACCAGAGGTAGTAATCCATCCCCACGCCCGGACTGAAGGTCAGCCCCGATAGCGGCGGGTATGCGAGCCATCCGGTGGCCGCAAATTCGCCCACGAAGAGCGAGATCATGATAAGCACCGCGCCAGAGACGGTGAGCCAGAAACTCAGGTTGTTGAGGAAGGGGAACGCAACGTCCCGCGCACCGATCTGCAGCGGCATGACGTAGTTCATGAAACCTGTCACGAAGGGCATGGCCACGAAAAAGATCATGATCACACCGTGCACGGTGAAAACCTGATCGTAATGGTAGGCAGGCAGGAAGCCCACATATCCTGCTGAAGCAAGAGCCTGATGCAATCGCATCAACAGCGCGTCGGAAAAGCCCCGGACCAGCATTATCAATCCGAGGATCATGTACATGATCCCGATCTTCTTGTGGTCGATGGAAGTGAACCACTCGTTCCAGAGATAGCCCCAGAGCCGGTAATACGTGACTGCTCCCACCACACCGGCACCGAGGATCATGGTGCCGATGAACGTGCCAAAGATGATCGGATCATAGAATGGGAAGATATCCCAGTTCAGCTTGCCCCAGAACCAATGTACGTCCACGGGGGAGTAGCTGCCATGGGCCGCGCCTGCATCCGTCGGAGTGATCGCCGTTGCCATGTCAGTTGCCCTCACCCGGAAGCTGATCTGCCAAGCTGTTGACCGGGAGCAGATCCATCGCGGCGAAGAGTTCGTCTTCGAGCGGTTTAAGATCGGGCCGCAGAATGGCGATGAAGGCGCTGGGATCTTCGGCGGCGCAAATGCCGCGGAAGATCTCTCGATTGAAAAGCCCTTCGATCCCGCCGCCGCCAAGGGCATCGACCATCATCATGTCATCAAGGCACAGATCCTGTTGACCGGCACACAAGTTCACGATCCGCCGCCACAGGCCATCGGCGACAGTGCCATAAAAGGTCACCTTGTGGTCGATGCTTGGCTGCTGCAACCGGTTGTAGGCCAGTTGATCCAGCTCCGCCGCGCGGCCCTGATCGCGGACACCGGCAACCCATGCGTCAAAACCTGCTTCATCCAACCCGTGAAAATCGAAGTTCATCTGGGAAAAACCATTGCCGGAATAGTTGGCGGAGAAGCCCTCATACGTGCCAGCCACGTTGATCACGGCGTTGAGTTCTGTTTCCATCCCCGCCATGGCGTAGATCATGCCGGCAAGATCCGGGACGTAAAACGCATTCATCACCGTGTCAGAGGTCAGTTTAAATTCGATCGGTCGATCCACCACTGCCGCGAATTCATTCACGGTCGCGATGTTCTGTTCGGGGTAGATGAAAAGCCATTTCCAATCGAGCGATACGACGTGGATTTCCAGAGGTTCCACACTCTCGTCAATGGGCTTGTCTTCCGATATTCGGATGAGATCCTGATAGGGATCCAACCGGTGCGTCGCAACCCAGGTGAGGCCCGCAAGGCAGATGATGATTGCCAAGGGCACGGCCCAGATCACAATCTCAAGGCTGATCGAATGATCCCAATCAGGTTCATAGGTCGCCGTTTTGTTGTCTTCGCGGTACTTCATGGCAAAGAACACCGTGAGCGCCATCACCGGCAAGATCACGATCAACATCAGAACAGTGGCATAGACGATCAAATCGCCCTTTTGAGCCGCCACATCGCCGTTGGGGTTGAGCAGGACCAGGTTGCACCCCGACAGGAGTGTTGCCAATCCAAGAAAAGTCACAATTTTTACTATGCTGCGCATCGTCGTGGCTACGTCTTGTGTTTTGCGGGTGACACGTTGCTACGCCTTACCTAGTGCGGTTGCTGCGCTTGACCCGGGTTTATTACCTACCGCTCTACGTAAGCAATCCCTCGGGAGTTCAAGAATGCTGCACTGCGACAATTTCCCCTTTATGGTGTGTGACCCATATTGTGTTTAGAAAGCGTGCAGCAACGCGGAGATTCCTATGGCGAACACATCGACCCGTCATTCCGACAACGTCACCATCGACGACATCGTTACAACCGTGGTCATGGCACGTGTGACGGACTTTTTCGGCTTCTTTGTCTACGCCATCGCTTCGGCCATTGTGTTCCCGCAATTGTTCTTTCCAATGTACGATCAAGTAACCGGTACGATCCTGTCTTTCGCTGTGTTTTCATTGGCTTTTCTGGCACGGCCCTTTGCCAGTTACGCCAGCCGTTACGTGGAACAAAAGATTGGGCGCGCGGGTAAAATCTCCCTCGCTTTGATGATCCTCGGCAGCTCTACCGTCGCGATCGGATTGTTGCCCAGCTACGACCGGATCGGGATCATGGCGCCGATCATGCTGGCGGCTTTGCGGTTTGCCCAAGGCATTGGGTTGGGTGGTGCGTGGGATGGAATCACGCTGCAGCTCAAGTCTGCTGCGCCAAAGGGTCGCGAGGGGCTTTACGGTATGGTGCCGCAGCTTGGCGGGCCCATCGGCTTCTGCGTCGCGGCATCGCTCTTTTTCGTGCTCACCGGCTTTTTGACGGAGGAGGAGTTTTACACCTACGGCTGGCGTTTTGCTTTCTTTGCGGTGATGGCGGTCAATGTTGTGTCGCTCTTTGCCCGGCTGCGTCTGCTGACCGCGAATTTCGGTGCGGATGAAACACCTCTGCAATCTGCCCCCTTCTCCCAGCTTCTGCGCACCCAGTGGCGCACAATCGCGCTGTCGACCTTCCTGCCGGTGGCAAGCTACGCGCTTTTCCACATGGTGACGGTCTTCCCGCTCAGCTATACGTTGCTCTTCACCGACTACAGCATGGATATGATTATCCTCTATGAACTGGCCGGTGGGGTTCTGGCTTGCGGGGCGGTGGTGCTGTCGGGTGTTCTGGCGGATCGCTACACAAAGCGTCGAGTGTTGCGCGCCTCAGTGGCGCTCATTCCGATTTTATGCCTAACGATCTACACGCTAGATACGCACCCTTGGATCTACATCATCTTCGGGTTTGTCGTGCTGGGGCTGGCCTATGGGCAGTCAAGCTCCATCGTACCCAAACGCTTCCCCGCTGAGTTCCGCTATTCCGGCAGTGCCCTGTCCGTGAACCTGTCCTGGATCTTCGGCGCGGCCTTCGCGCCGCTCAGCGGGATGTTCCTGGCGGCCTACGTGGGGCTGTGGGCGTCTGCGCTTTATCTTCTGTCAGGGGCCGTGGTTACGTATGTGACGTTGCGCATCCTAGACCGTCAATTGATGGATGAGAGCGGTCAGCGCCGCGACGATACCGGTTAATCAGCCGACAATCAGCTGCTTAAGCTGAAGCGCTTCGTGTTCCAGTTCGGTGAGGCGGTAGTTGATCACGTCCCCGATGGTGAGCATGCCAAGCAGACTGCCCCCATCCACAACGGGCATGTGGCGGAAATGACCAGCTGTCATACGGCGCAGAACGGACACCAGCGTGTCACCCGGCGCGCATACCTCCACGGACGTGGTCATGATGTCTTCCACCTTTTTGGGCAGCGTTTCACCTGGCGTGTCGGCCAGTTTGCGAACGATGTCGCGTTCCGAAAGGATCCCCACCATGGAACCGCTGGCATCGCGCACCATCAGCGCGCCGATCTTTTTGTCCCGAAGCTCCATCACCGCGTCTTTCAGCGTGCTCTGTGGGCGGATTGAAAACACCGCGTCGCTTTTGCCTTTGAGTAGGTTGGCGACCGTCGCCGTCTCTGTCGCTGAATTGCTTGAAGTCGACTGGCTGTAAGTCTTGGGCTCAATGTCACCGCGTTTTGGTGCTTGGTAGGATGCAGGCATCAATGGCTCCTTGATGGTGTTTCAAGTTTTGGGCTACATCCAGCTTACACCGAAAATTGGAATTGGGAAAATTTTCACGCATGACGGGTTTTGAGCTTCCACCCATCGCCGCACTCCTGATGTTTGTAGGGGCCTGTCTGGCGGGGCATTCCTATCGCCGTGTGTGGAAGGAAGAGGGGCCCAGCTGGCAGCTGTGGTTCTTTGGCACAACAGCGGCGGCCTTGCTGTGCACAGTGGCGTTTTTCCCGATTGCGGCGGGGTAGGGGCGTAACAGTTCTTCTGGTTCCCGGCGCGGAATCCAGGGCGTAGCCCGTCGCACCTTCGTCTGGCCAAAAGAGCCTGGCGAAATGGCAATTGCAGCGCGTCGCTCGGATTGAGTTCGGAAACCCAAGAATAAAGTTCTGTTGTTCTGAGGATTGGATCGTCAGACCGGGGCCAAGCGAAGGCGCTCTGTTGGCACCCTTCAAAAGAAGAGGGGCCTGAAATTCAGGCCCCTGTTTAGTTCTTATCCGCCGAAATCATCCAGCATGATGTCTTCCCGATCCACGCCCAAATCCAGGAGCATGTTCGTGCAAGACTGGTTCATGATGGGCGGACCGCACATGTAGTATTCGCAGTCTTCCGGTGCGGGATGTTCCTTGAGGTATTCCTCAAAAAGGACATTGTGAATGAAGCCGGTATATCCCTTCCAATCATCCTCAGGCATCGAATCAGACAGGGCCACGTGCCATTCGAAATTGTCGAACTCTTCGGCCAGTTCATCGAAGTCTTCGACAAAGAACATCTCTTTCTTCGAGCGCGCGCCATACCAGAACGTGATCTTCCGATCGCGGTTTTTGAGGCGCTTCAACTGGTCAAATATATGGCTGCGCATAGGCGCCATGCCAGCACCACCGCCGATGAACACCATCTCTTTTTCCGTTTCACGGGCGAAGAACTCGCCAAACGGGCCGGAGATCGTGACCTTGTCACCTGGCTTGAGGTTGAAGATGTAGCTCGACATTTGGCCGGGAGGGATACCTTGTGAGCCCGGCGGCGGAGAAGCCACACGCACGTTGAGCATGATCAGGCCTTTTTCTTCGGGGTAGTTGGCCATGGAATAGGCACGCTCAATCCCTTCGGGCACCACGGATTTGTATTGCCACAGATTAAACTTGTCCCAATCCTCACGATACTCTTCTTCCACATCGAAATCGGTGTAGTTGAGCTCATGTGCGGGCGCTTCGATCTGAATGTAGCCACCAGCGCGGAAGTTCACATCCTCACCCTCGGGCAGTTCCAGCACCAGGTTCTTGATGAAAGTCGCGACGTTTTCATTAGAACGCACGGTGCATTCCCACTTCTTCACGCCGAACACCTCTTCAGGCACTTCGATCTTCATGTCCTGCTTCACCGCCACTTGACAGGACAGGCGGTCGCCACAGGCGGCCTCGCGCTTGGTGATGTGGCTTTCCTCGGTGGGCAGGATCGATCCGCCGCCTTCGAAGATCTTCACCTTGCACTGGGCGCAGGTACCACCGCCACCGCAGGCCGACGGTACGAAAAGTTGCTGCTCTGACAATGTCTGCAACAGCTTGCCACCCGCGGGGACAGAAATCGTCTTTTCCCCGTTGATTTCGATCGTCACATTGCCTGTGGATACAAGCCGGGAGCGTGCCATCAGAATGATCGTCACCAAGACGAGAACGATCAAAGTGAAAAACAGGATCCCAAGACTGAACGTTGCCATGTCTTTTGCCTCCTTAAAGCTTCACGCCAGAGAATGACATGAAGGCCAGGGCCATGAGCCCCGCCGTGATGAATGTGATGCCTAGGCCCTGAAGACCATCGGGAATGTCGGAATATTTCAGCTTCTCGCGCACACCTGCCATCGCCGTGATGGCCAGTGCCCAGCCGAAGCCGGAAGAGACGCCGTAGGTGGCGGCCTCTGCGAAGTTGTAATCCCGCTCCACCATGAAGAGGGAGCCACCGAGGATGGCGCAGTTCACCGTGATAAGGGGCAGGAACACGCCCAACGCGTTGTAGAGCGGCGGGAAGTACTTATCCAAGACCATCTCAAGGATCTGAACCAAGGCTGCGATCACCCCGATATAGGAGATGAGGCCCAAGAAGGTCAGATCCACATCCGGGAACCCGGCCCAGGCGAGCGCGCCGGGGGCCAGAAGGTAGCCCAGGATCAGGTTGTTGGCTGGTACGGTGATCGACTGCACGATCATAACCGAGATGCCAAGGCCGATGGCTGTGGCGATTTTCTTAGAGACCGCGATGAAGGTACACATCCCCAGGAAGAAGGACAGCGCCAGGTTTTCGACGAAGATCGCCTTAACCGCGAGGGAGAGGAGTTCTTCCATCAGTGCGCCTCAACCGTTTGGATTTTGTATTCACGCTCTTCCACCTGTTCGGGCTTCCAGGAACGGAAGGCCCAGATGATCAAACCGATGATGAAGAAGGCCGAGGGCGGCAGAAGCAACATCCCGTTGGGGACATACCAACCACCGTTGTTCACCGTTTCCATGATTGTGAACCCGAAGAAGGTGCCGGATCCGAAGGTTTCCCGGATGACCGCGACCAGCATCAGGATCAGGCCGTAGCCCAAACCGTTGCCGACACCGTCGATGAAGCTGGCAATCGGCGGGTTCTTCATCGCGAAAGCCTCAGCGCGGCCCATCACGATGCAGTTGGTGATGATGAGGCCCACAAAGACTGACAGGGTCTTGGAAATCTCAAAGGCATAAGCTTTCAGGATTTGGTCCACCATGATCACGAGGCTTGCGATGATGACCATCTGCACGATGATCCTGATGCTGCCGGGGATCTGGCTGCGGATCATCGAGATGAACATCGATGAAAATCCGGTCACGAAAATCACGGCCAGCGCCATGACGAAGGAGACCTGCAGTGAGGATGTCACCGCGAGGGCCGAACAAATCCCAAGCACCTGCAGCGTGATCGGGTTATTGTCGACCATCGGGTCGACCAGCATTTTTCGATAGGTCTGGGCCATTTAGATCCCTCCTGTCTTCAGATTTTGCAGGAAGGGCGTGTAGCCATCCTCCCCCATCCAGAACCGGACAAGGTTGTCCACACCCACCGTGGTCAGCGTGGCGCCTGCAAGCGCGTCAATGTGATAGTCTTCGCCCTGCGGAGGTACGTTTTTGGCCACCGAGATGGCCAAGTTGCCATCGTCATCTTTCAGTCGCTTCCCATTCCACTGGGCCTTCCAGCGAGGGTTATCCACTTCTGCGCCAAGGCCGGGCGTTTCCGCATGGGCGTAAAATTGCAGCCCGTAGATTTCGTTGCCGTCCTCTTCCACGGCGATGTAGCCGTAAAGCGTGGACCATAGGCCATAGCCGTGCAGCGGCAGGATCGCCTTGTCGAGCGATCCATCCTCATTGCGCAGCAGATAAACGGTGCGGTACGTCGCTTTGCGACCGATGCCTGCTGGATCATCCGTCAACGCAATGGATGTGGCTGGGTCATCTGCCGCGGCGATGTCATCGAAAGTGGTCGCATCGAATTGATCGGTGAATTGCCCGGTCTCCAGCTCCAGCACGTGGGGTTCAAACGCGCCAAATGCCTCGACCACATCGACTTCGGGGTCATAGACGCCCGCGACTTGCAGGATGTTGATCTGCTTGTCCTTGAGCTGGTTGACCTCTTGCGTGGGGCGCAGTGACACAGCGACTGAGGACACCACCATCGAGGCCACGAGACACACACCAACGGCCACAAAGATCGTCTTGCCGATGCTATCGGGCGGGGCCGCGAGGAACCGCCCAATCGGGCCTTTTTGTTTTACCGCTTGTTCTTGCGGCATCTGATCGTCAGGCATGTCGTTTCGCCCTGCGTTTGATATTGGATTGAACCACGAAGTGGTCGATCAGCGGTGCAAAGACGTTCCCAAAGAGGATCGCCAGCATCATACCTTCGGGGAAGGCCGGATTGATCACACGGATCATCACAACCATGAAACCGATAAGAAGTCCGTAATAGAAGCGACCAAGGTTTGTGTGCGATCCAGAGACGGGCTCTGTGACCATGAACACCAGACCAAAGGCATATCCGCCGACCACAAGGTGCCAGTACCAAGGCATGGAGAACATCGGGTTCGTGTCAGATCCGATCAGGTTCAAAAGCGCCGAGAAGGCGATCATCCCTGCCAAACAGCCCACCACCATTCGCCAATTGGCGATCCGCGTCGCCAAAAGGAAGGCCAATCCCAGAAGGGCCGCAACTGTTGAGGTTTCCCCAAAGCTTCCGGGCACCATGCCAAAGAACGCGCTGCCCCAGTCCATGCCGTAATTGGCGAGGTTCTGGTAGCCTTCGGATGCGCTGATCGCGAGCGCCGTTGCACCTGTGAAACCATCCACTGGTACCCAAACCGCGTCGCCGGACATCTGGGCTGGGTAGGCAAAGTAGAGGAACGCCCGGCCCGTCAAAGCGGGGTTGAGGAAGTTCTTGCCTGTGCCGCCGAAGACTTCTTTGCCGATCACGACGCCAAAGATAATGCCCAAGGCCACCTGCCACAGCGGTGTACTGGCGGGCAGGGTCAGGGTGTAGAGCATCGAGGTGACAAGAAAGCCCTCGTTCACTTCATGGCGGCGGATGGTGGCGAAGATCACCTCACAGATGCCACCTGCGACCAGTGTCGTGATGTAGATCGGGATGAAATAGAGCAGCCCGTGCAGGAAGTTGGCCAGCGGGTTTGCCGCGTTAAAGCCAATCCCGAACGTATCCATTATCCATGCCCGCCAACCGCTTGCACCGAACTCCGCGATCGCGGCGTTGGTATGCAGGCCGGTGTTGTAGCAACCCAGGATGATGCAGGGGACCGTGGCCAGAACCACATAGGTCATGATCCGCTTCATATCGATGTAGGACCGCGCATGAGGCGCGACAGTCGTCACCGTTTTGGGCGTGTAAAGAAAACTTTCCACCATCTCATAGAGAGGGAAATACCGTTCGTACCTGCCGCCTTTTTCGAAAGCTGGCTCGATGCGGTCAAAGAAGCTGCGCAGACCCATGTCTACCCTTCCTTTTCGATCTTGCTGAGGCAATCCCGTAATGCGATGCCATATTCATACTTCGCAGGGCAGGCAAAGCCAACCAGCCCCAGGTCCTCTTCGTCCAGTTCAAGCGCGCCAAGCTGCTGCGCCGTGTCTGTGTCCATCACCAGCAAAGACCGCAAAAGTTGCGTCGGCAGGAAATCCTGCGGCATCAGCTTTTCGAATGTCCCGATGGGCACCATGGCTCTGCGTCCGCCGTTCAGGTTCGACGTCAAACCATACAGTTTTTTCGAAATCGCCGAGCCCAGCACAGGTTGAACCGCGTATTTGCTGAACATCGGTCTGATCCAACCCATTGGAATCTGGGCATGATCTTCCTCGATCATCGTGACCTGCCGCGCGTAACGCCCTAGATAGGCATCTGCGCCCGCGCCCATCCGCCCGCTCAGGATCGACCCGGAAATGAGCCGCAACGGCGCATCGCCTTGAGCTTCATTTTCGGTGATGTTGAGCATTGACGCACCGGCAGGCACCCGCATGAGGCGCGGGTTTGCCGCCCGTGGCCCAGACAGCGCGATCACGCGCTCTGCGTCATTACGTCCCGTCTTCAGAAGGTGCCCAATGGCGATCACATCCTGATATCCGATGGTCCAGACAGCCTTTTCCGCCGTAACCGGATGCAGAAAGTGGATGTGAGTCCCCACAAGACCTGCCGGGTGGGGGCCATCGAATTCAGCCATCTCCACCCGCTCCATGTTTTCGCCTGGCACGGCCGCGCCGGCCTTGCGGCAAACATAGACGGTGCCCTCGGTCAACTTGGTGATGGCCTTAAGCCCTGCTTCGAACTCCTCGGACGCAAGCGCGATGATCATCACCGGATCGGCAGCAAGCGGTTCAGTGTCCATGGCCGTGACGAAAATCGCATCGGTGGTCGATGTGCTTTCGGGAACTTTTGAATAAGGCCGAGTTCGGAAAGATGTCCAAAGTCCGGAGGCGCACAGCTTTTCGATCAGTCCCTCACGGGTGTCAGCGTCGCCGACCTTGGAGAAATTTACGGGCTTGGCGGCCTTGGCATCCACGTCAATCTCGACGCTGATCAAAAGGCGGCGTGCGCCCCGGTTGATGGCGCGCACGCGGCCGGATGCGGGCGCGGTCACCATCACTTCCGGCGTGTCCTTATGATAGAAGATCGGAGCGCCTGCCCCGACCTTGTCACCTTCCTGAACCTCCAGACGGGGTTTGAGCCCGATGTAGTCAGCACCCAGCACCGCCACGGTGCGAATATCGGGGGCATGGACGTCGGATGAGGACGGCGCTCCAAGGACTGGAAGGTCTAGTCCTTTTTTCAATTTAAACATTTGCACGCTGCGTGGCCTCCGCTTGGCTTCATAATGCGTGAGCTGCGACTCGCATGGGGCACAGAAGTGCGGCATGGGCGCTCACTTCTTTTTTTCCGATTGCAACGAAAAAGAAAACGCGAAAAAAGCGCGCAGGAAGATACTTTTTTTGACTTGCCCGTCGAGCCGCCTAAGGAGCACCAGCCAGTGAGCAACATGTTGAAGCTTTCCCGCCGTTCTTTCGTTCTCTCCGCCGTCGCCCTCGCCGCCTGTAAGCTTGGCTCTGCTTTGATTGAGCTGGCGGGCAAGACGATGGGTACACATTACAACGTGGTCGTGGTGGACAATGGCACCGGCGTAGAAAAGCTGGAAGTGCAGGCCGCGGTGGATGCGAGCCTGTCTCGGATCAACACGCTTATGTCGAACTGGGATGTTGCGTCCGAAGTGTCGCGGTTCAACGCCATGCGCAGCACGGCACCTATTGCGGTTTCGAAAGATCTGGCTGTGGTGGTTCAAGCCGCAGAAGACGTTCATAAACAAAGCGATGGCTACTTCGACATCACGCTCGGCCCTGTCATTGAGGCTTGGGGCTTCGGCGCTCCGGCAAGTCTGTCGACCGCGCCCGGCACAGCAACAATCGCTGAAGCAAAGGCCCATACGGGGCAGGGAAAGCTGTCCGTGTCCGGCACAAACTTGCAGAAAACCGACCCCGATACGCAAATGTATCTGTCTTCCATTGGCAAAGGATATGGCGTTGATCATGTGGCTGCAGCCTTGTCTGGCCTTGGCTTTACGGATTTCATGGTGGAGATTGGCGGTGATCTCTATGTCGCGGGTAAGAACGTCGATGCTGTGAGCTGGAAAATTGGGATCGAATCGCCCGATCTGTTGAGCGGTGACGTGGCCGACGTCGCCCGAGCCTCCAACATAGGGCTGGCGACATCCGGGGATTACCGCAACTTCTTTGAAGAAGACGGCACGCGGTTCTCGCACATCATTGATCCCAAGACGGGTCGTCCTGTGACGCATAACACGACGTCGGTGACCGTGCTGGCCGAGAACGCGATGCTTGCGGATGCCTGGGCCACCGGTCTTCTGGCTATGGGGACAAGTCGCGGGGTGGAATTGGCCAATGATCTGAAGATCGCGGCACTGTTTATTGACCGGGATGCCTTAGGCACCCATATCAAATCCACAACAGAGGCTTTCGACGCCCTGCAAGCCTAATCGCCAGGAGACTGTATCGTGGAAACTTTCCTTCTCGCTTTTGCCTTCATATCCCTGATGGTGGGCGGCATGGCGATCGGGGTGATCTTCAACGGGCGCACGATCAAAGGCAGTTGCGGTGGGTTGAACGCGATTTCGGACGCAGATCAGTGTCTGGTCTGCAAGAAAGACATTGATCCTGACAGCCCGCTGCGTGACCGGCTGGCAGATTGCCCGCGCGCCCGCAAGATGCTGGATGAAATGAAGAACGAAGCGTAACGCCGGTAGACGCAGATTTTTTCAAAAAATCTGCCGCCAACGTTGGCGGCAAAATTTTCAAAAATTTTGGGGCGTTTGGTTCAAGGTTTCGGCAAATGCCAGAAAGTTATCCAGATCCCGCGGGTCGGGTTCCTCACCCGTGAAACCGCGCACGTATCCTTCAACCCGGCTAAGCCGCACATCCATGTCCTCGCGCACATCAAGTGCGTGATAGCCAAGCTGCATGAAGTAGAGGATACGCGCCCGGGTGTCGGCATCTGAGGCTTTGTATCCGTGGCGGGTAAACATAGCCGTCACCGCCTCAATCCGTAATGCGTCCGCCGCATCGATTCGCCTCCGCACGGAGGTGTCGCGCCGCGCCCATTCGCGCACAGCGAAATCGAGGCCACGGTCAAAAAGCGTCGGCGCAATGAAGCAGGTGAAGAAATTGCACACGGCTCCGGTGATCGTCTCGGCGGGCGCAGCGCAGCGCTCTATGATCGTTCGCGTATTGCGCGCCTCCCATCCGGTCAGTAGATCATCCAGCAGGTCCTGACGGTTCTTGAAATACCAGTAAAAGCTGGATCGAGACACGCCCAGTCGGTGGCTTAGGGCGAGCACTTTGACTTCTCCTACGCCTTCGCTCACCAGCACATCACGCGCGGCATTGAGCCAATCGCCGCGCGTGGCTTTGGTTTGTCCGTTTGGCTGTGCGCCGTCCAACTGATCAGCCCCGCATCGCCGCGCCTTGGCTGTCATAGGGTGAGGGCGCAATGACGGACGCTGCGCATTCCGCGCCGACAATGTGAACCGAGAGGTCCTTGCCTTCCTGGGCCACCGACGCATCTACCATCGCCATGGCCAGCGATTTACCAACCGTGTGGCCATAGCCGCCCGAGGTGACAAAGCCGACGAGTTCCCCATCGCTCCACACGGGTTCGAACCCACTTGCATCGGCATCGTCAGATTGCACCTCCAGCGTCACGACCTTGCGTGCTGGCCCGTTTCCGTCCTTTTCGGCCAAGGCTGCCGCGCGTCCGACGAAATCGCCCTTTTTCCAGTCGATCCAGCGATCCATGCCTGTCTCTGCCGCGGTGTAGCCTTGGGTGAATTCCGCGTTCCAGATGCCGAAAGATTTTTCCAGACGCAGGCTGAGCATGGCGTTGAAGCCGAACTCACGCAGGCCGAACTCCTCGCCTGCCGCCAGCAGCGTTTTCCGCAGGCCGATATGTTCGGCCGCAGAGCAGTGGATTTCAAAACCCATCTCACCAGTGACCGACAACCGCCCGACCTTCACGCGATACATGCCGATGTCGAAGGTGCCGCAGCCCATGAAGGACAGATCAGCAATCGGTCCATCGGTCAGTTTTTCCAGCACTTTCAGACTGTTGGGGCCGGCGATGCCGAAGCCCACCACATTGTCGGACAGATCGCTGACATGCACACCATCCTCCATCCGATCCGCAAACCAGCGCATATGCCATTCGCGCAGGTAATAGCTGCCCATGATCCACCAGACGCCGTTGCCCCAGTTGAAGATGGTCAGATCGCCCTTCAGTTTGCCTTCCTCAGACAGCATCGGTGCCAACCGTGCGCGGCCCGGGGCGGGGAGTTTGGAGGCCATGATCTTGTCGAGCCACGCCTCGGCCCCGTCGCCTGTCACCTCAAAGCGGGAGAAGCCAGAGATGTCGACCATGCCCGCTGCCTCGCGGACCGCTTTGCATTCCTCAGCCACAATGTCGAAGGCGTTGGACCGTTTGAGCGTGGGTGTTTCTTCAAAGTCAGGCTCAGGCGCGAAGTAGAGCGGTACTTCGAGGCCCCAGCTGGCCCCCCACTGGCACCCGGCGGCGGTCATATCGGAATAGGCCGGGGCCATTTTGGCTGGCCGCCCGGCGGGCAGCTGTTCATTGGGATAGGTCATTACGAACCGCCGGGTGTAGAACTGCCCGGTGGTTTCCTTGATGAACTGCTTGTTTTCAGCAAACGGCCCGTAGCGCGCCACATCCATGCCGAAGACATCTGCCTCGGGTTCGCCATGGATCATCCATTCAGCCAGCGATTTGCCTACGCCCCCGCCTTGCAGGAAGCCCGCCATCACGGCGCATGCGCACCAGTAGCCGGGCTTGCCGCGCACCGGACCCACCAAGGGGTTGCCATCGGGCGAGAAGGTGAAGGCCCCGTTGACCCAGGTTTTCACGCCCACATCGTTCAGCACAGGATAGCGTTCAAAGCCCAGGGTCAGCTCATTCTCAATCCGGTCAGGATCTTCCTGTTGTAGCTCAAACCCGTATTCCCATGGCGCGCCGTCCATCATCCAATGTTCGTGGTCGATCTCATAAATACCCAGCAGCATGCCCTTCTGGTCCTGGCGAGTATAGGTGAAGCCTTCGAGGTCCACTGTCAGGGGGATTTCCTTGTCGAGCCCCTCTAGCGCGGGGATCGTATCGGTGATCAGGTAGTGGTGGTTGAGCGGTGACACGGGCAATTCCAGCCCGGCCATGCGGCCCACCTGCTTGGCCCAAAGACCGGCGGCATTGACCACATGTTCGGTGTGGATCGTGCCCTTTTCGGTGACCACATCCCAGCCGTCTTTGGTTTGGATGAGCTCCAGAACGCGGTTGTGTTCAATAACTTGTGCGCCGTGTTTCTTGGCCGCTCCCGCATAAGCCTGCACGGTGCCTGTGGTGTCGATGTAGCCTTCACGATCCGCCCACATGCCGCCGAGGATGCCATGGGTGGACATGATGGGGTTCAGCTCACCGGCCTCTTCGGGGGTGATCAGGCGGACGTCATTGATCCCGATGGACTGGAACGTGCGGTAGGCCGATTGCAGCCATTCCCAACGGTCGGGTGTGCCCGCCAGCGTCATGCCGCCGGTCATATGCATTCCGACGGATTGGCCGGATTCCTGTTCAATCTCGGAAAGCAAGTCGATCGTGTAGGCCTGAAGCGAGGCGATATTGGGATCAGCGTTCAGCGCATGAAAGCCACCCGCCGCGTGCCAGCTGGAGCCTGCGGTGAGGATGGAGCGCTCAATCAGGCAAACATCTTTCCAGCCGAATTTGGCGAGGTGGTAAAGGACGGATGCGCCAACGACGCCCCCTCCGATGACAACGGCGCGGTAGTGAGATTTCATGGGGTGGCCTCCCTTGCGTGTAACTGTGGACACTTGTGTCTAGAGCAGACGCTAGCGATGTGTCGGGTTCAAATCAATGCTTTGTTTTGCGGGGTCATGTCAGGTGTTTCGCGGCATCCGTCAGTGCATGCCAAAGTGCCTCATCCTGCGCGGAGCCCGCATGGATGCGGTAGGTGTCGAAATGACCGTGGCGGTAGAGAAAAACACCCAGTCCAAAGAGCAGGCGGGCGGCAGATCGGGACGGGGTGTTCGGGTCAAGTTCTGTGCCGCGATTGAGCAGAGAGAGCGCCGCAGGTCCGGTGATTTCGACTTGTGTGTAGGCGTCTGTGACGTCGCAGATGGCGAGGTTTTGGTCTGCGTCCCACCCATCCGGCCGTGCGGGGCCGTTCACTTCCAGAATGCGGTCTCGGCGCAGGCTGATGGCGTAGCTGTCGCCTTCCACGGTGTTTGGCCAATCGGCTATGGCAAGCTGTGTTGCAGTAAGCGCACGAGTGCCAGAGATCATCGTCAACCGTGCGATGTCGAACGACCTTATGGCAATGCCGGAGGCGGTGACCTCGACGACGCGGTCGCGGGGCGGTGCCCATCTTTGGCTGTCGTCACGCATGCAGCCGCTCCCCATCCGGGTCGAAGAAAACAAGCGACGTGATAACGGCTTCACGGGTTTCGCCTTGGTTCCAAACTGTGACGGTATCGCCCATCCGTGCATGGCCCCTCTCGACCAGCCCGATGGCGATTGCCGTGCGCAAGGTGGGGCTTTCATAGCTGGAGGTGACGTAGCCCAGCGACTTGCGCTTTGCATCACCCGTCACAACATGCGCTCCGATGGGCAGCATTGGCGCGCCACTTGGGACGGCCAAACCAACCAACTGTTTGCGCGCGGGGTCATTGGCCACGTCCATATGCAGGCTGCGGTCGCCCACGAAGGCGGTGCTCTTTTTTTCCCGAGGTATGGTGAAGCCCAGATCGTGGGGCATCGTCTCCCCATCTGTATCCTTGCCAATCATGATGTAGCCTTTCTCGGCGCGCATGACGGCCATGGCCTCAAGGCCGATTGGCGATGCACCCGCGTCGCAGAGCACCTGCCATAGTTCGCGCGCCTTGCTGCGCCGTATGGACAGCTCAAAGCTCAGATCGCCGGAAAAGCTGACCCGTGCGATGCGCAGCGGGGTGTTCTGCCAAGTCGTCTCAAGAAACGACATATGGGGTAGGGCTTCTTTAGATATTTCGGCAGTAATCCCAAGCGTGCCCAGCACGTCCCGCGCTTTGGGGCCGGTGACCGTCAGCGTGGCCCAATGCTGGGTCGTGTCGTGGATGAAAATGCGGTCGGGGTCGTTGCCGTCTTGACGCCACGCCTCCAGATGCGTGCGCACGCCGTCTACGTGGCTCGACGAGCAGGAGATGATGAAGCGGTTCGCGTCCACCCGCGCGATCACCCCGTCATCATAGACGATACCGCCTTCCGAGAGCATGAAACCGTAGCGGATGCGGCCCGGTTTCAAAGTCTTGATCGTGTTGTAATAGATGAAATTGACGAACTCTTCCGCGTCCGGCCCCATCACCTCGATCTTGCCCAAGGGCGAGGCGTCGAAGAGGCCAACGTGATCACGGGCGGCCTTCACCTCCTCGGGCACGCGAGCGGCTATGCCACCCTCGCCATACCAAGCGGGACGCAACCAGCCGCCATATTCGCCCAATGCTGCACCCGCCGCGCGGTGTTCTGTCTCCAATGCAAGGCGCTTCACCGGATGCCAGTGCTGGCCTTTGTGGTGGCCGTGATAGATCTCAATCGGCACCGGCACAAATGGTGGGCGGAAGGTGGTGGTGCCAACCTCAGGGATCGGTTTTCCCTGCAGCGTGGCCATCGCGGCCAGACCCGCCATGTTGGACGTCTTGCCTTGATCGCTGGCCATGCCAAGGGTGGTGTAGCGTTTGAGATGTTCGACGGACACGTAGTTTTCCCGTGCGGCCAGTTCGATGTCCTTGAGCGTCACATCATGCTGGAAGTCGATCCATTGGCGGCCCTTGCTACCGGGCGACGGCCAGAGCGGGGTAAGGTGATAGCGGCACGGCTCGTCGCTCCCTTGCGGGCGTGCCTCGCCCCGACCGGCGGCGCGGGCCTCCGAAAGGGCAAGATCCATGTCGAAACTGCCATTGGCGGCACCCACCGCAACCATGTTCATGGGGCTGGTCGATGGCAGGAACGCTTGACGCGTGTCGCACCAGTCGAGTTTGCCGCCCGCGTGCCGCCACAGATGGATGAGCGGCGTCTGACCGCCTGAGGCGAGGATCGTGTCCACGGGGCGTGTTCCGTTATTTTGTTTGAGACCACGCAGGCGTTTTCCACCCAGCGCTTCCATCGGTCCAAACGCAGGTTCCACATGCGTAATGTGCGCGCCTGCTTTGGCCAGCATGGGTTCCGCCGATTTGGCGAGCGAATTGTTTGATACCAGCGCGATGTGTCGACCCACCAACACGTTATGCTGGGCCAGATAAGTGCAGGCCCCTGTGACGGACATGATCCCGGGGCGGTCATTATTGGCGAATGTGATGGGTCGGTCGAGCGCGCCGGTCGCCAGAATGATCCGCCCGGCGCGCATCCGGCGCAGGCGTGGGGCGGTGCCGAAAGGCCCATGTTCGATGATCGCAACCATCTGGTGGTCATAGATGCCGAAGGCGGTGGCGTGGGTCAGGATGCGCCCGCCTGCTTGAGCGATGGCTTTGGCCTCTGCGGCGACCCAGGCGTCCGGATCCATGCCTTCAATGGCATCCGACAGTCGCGCCCCACCGCCGAGGGCTTTGTGGTCCTCCACCAGACAGACATCCTGCCCAGCTTCAGAGGCGATCCGTGCCGCGGTGAGCCCCGCAGGGCCACCTCCGATCACAAGTACATCGCAACGGTCATGGAGTTGGTCAGCGCTGTAATCCTCCAGCACGTCACCAGTCACATGCCCGAGCCCTGCCATTTTGCGAATAGCAGGTTCGAAGAGGTGCCAATCAGGCCACATGAATGTCTTGTAGTAGAACCCCGCGCCCAGCCAGCGGTGGAAGAGATCAAGCCCGCCTTTGATGTCAAACGCCGCCGATGGCCACGCGTTCACGGCCCGGGCTTCCATCCCGTCTTCAAGATAGGTCGTGGTGGCGGGGCAGTTGGGCAGTTCAATGCCGTCCTTGCGCACGGTCATGATGGCGTTGGGGTCATCGACCCACGCGCTCCAGGGTCCACGGGGGCGGTGATATTTGAAACTGCGGCCCATGATGCGGACGCCGTTCGCCAATAGGGCCGAGGCCAGCGTGTCCCCTTCGACACCCGCATAGGATTTGCCGTCGAAGGTGAAGTTGATGGTCTTGCCGGCAGGGGGTGCGATGCGATGGGACGTCATGCAGCGTCCTTTCTGAGCGGGATGGATCGTATCACGTCCATTGTCACGCTGTCGCGTTCCAGAACGAACAGCTCCCCGCACGTGAGGTGCATCCAGACCTCCCGCACTGCGCCCTTGTCGTTGCGGATGGAATGCAAATACCGCGCCCAGTCTTCATCGGAGATCTTTTGGGTCGTGTCGGGCCGGGTTTTTCCGGCCTCGGCGATGAACAGGAACTCTCGTTCATCACGCAGGCCGCAGAATGGGCAGGGGAAAAGTTGCATGGTCCGTCCCCCTAATGCGCGATGCCCGAAGCCGCGCTTTCGTCGACAAGCCGGCCGGTGGTGAAACGATGGAGGTCGAAGGGGCGGGATACATCGTGATGGCTGCCCGTGGCCATGATATGAGCAAGCAGGTAACCGCCCACGGGGATCGCCTTGAACCCGCCCGTGCCCCAGCCGCAATTGACGTATAGACCGTCTAGGCCCGAGGGTCCGATGATGGGCGAGCTGTCGGGTGTCACATCCACGATCCCGGCCCAGTGGCGCAAGAGTTTGACCTTGGCCAGCGATGGCATCATTTCAGCCAGTCCGCTCAGCACCGTCTCTTGCATCGGCAGGTTGCCGCGCTGGCCGTAGGACGGCACGCGGTCCAGACCGCCGCCGATTACAAGCCCACCCTTGTCTGATTGGCTGACATAGGTGCCAAAAGGCGGGCAAAGCACGACGGTGTTCAGGACAGGCTTCAGTGGCTCAGAGACGAAGGCCTGCAAGGCGTAGGATTCGATAGGCAGTTCAAAACCGGCCATCTGGGCGATGGTTGATGAATGCCCTGCCGCGGCGGCCCCGACCATTCCGGCACGCACCTCACCTTGGGTCGTTTCCACGCCCACGCAGCGCCCGGCCTCCGTGATCACTCCGGTGACTTCGCAGTTCTGGATGATGTCGACGCCCAGCCTGTCAGCCGCGCGGGCAAAGCCCCAGGCAACCGCATCATGCCGCCCTGTGCCCGCACGTTTCTGCAGGACGCCACCGTGGATCGGGTAGCGCATGTCGGGCCGGGTGTTGAGCGCGGGTTCGGCGCGTTTGACTTGGGCCGCGTCGAGCAATTCGGCATCGACGCCATTGAGACGCATGGCATTGACCTGCCGTACGGCCATTTCCATTTCCGGCTCCGAATGGGCGCAGACAATCATGCCGCGCTGGGAAAACATGATGTTGTAGTTGAGGTCGCGGGACAGCCCCTCGTAGAGCCGAACGGACATGTCATAGAGATCGGCGCTTTCGGGGTAGAAGTAATTGGACCGGATGACGGTCGTGTTGCGGCCCGTATTGCCTCCACCCAGCCAGCCTTTTTCCAGCACAGCCACCCGGGTCAGCCCGTGATTTTTGGCCAGGTAGTAGGCCGTGGCAAGCCCATGCCCGCCGCCGCCGATGATCACCGCGTCATAAGAAGATTGCAGCTTTGGCGAACGCCATGCCTGTGCCCAGCCGCTGTGGCCGCGCAGCCCTTCCCTTATGAGGTTCCATGCAGAATATTTCGTCATCTGGACATGAGTGTACAGACGGCTCAAAACATGTAAAGCCGCTTGTTACTGATCATTGAAAATTCGCAGAATTTTCGTGACGATTTTTCTGGCGGAAAATCTATTCAGTGGAGAGCCAATCGAAAACCAAGCGAGCCTGATCCGAGGCCTCATTGTGCTGAGCGATGTAGAAATCGAGGGGTGAGGGCAGCGCATCGGGCAACAGTTTCACCAAACGGCCCGAGGCTACCAGATCCGCCGTTAACCCGTCCCAACCCAGAACCGCGCCCATCCCGTCGCGCGCGGCCTGTAGAGCAATGACATAGTTGTTGACCCTGTGCGACATCTGCAGCGGGCCGTCATAGCCCAATGCGCCGGCCCATTCTTCCCACGAAGTCCAGTTGTTTTCTGCCATCTCCAAATGGATGAGTGGGATCTGTCCCAGTTCGGCCACTGTACTTACGCCATGTTCCGCCACAAATTCCGGGCTGGCGAGTGCCGTGATCGTATCGCGAAAAAGCGCGCGGCAGGGCGCGCGTTCCAGCCCCATATCGCCATAGTGGATGGACAGATCGCAGTTGGCGGCATCGCGGCGCATGTCGTCCACCGCCTGATTGACGGCGATGCGCGGGTGGGCGCGCCAGAAACTGGCCAGGCGCTGGGTAAGCCAGAGCGAACTGACGGCAGTGGTGGAATGGATCGTCACCGCGGCAGGACGGGCGCGGGATTTTAGCTGATCGAGCGCGTCACCCACATGGTCGAACCCACGCTGAATGGCCACCAGCAGGTAGGCGCCTTTTTCCGTCAATTCCACACCGCGGTTGTGCCGATCAAAGAGTGCCGTGCGCAAATCGCCTTCCAGTGCCTTGATCTGGTGGCTGACAGCGGCGGGGGTCACGTTCAGCTCGCGTGCGGCGGCCTTGAAGCTGACATGGCGGGCGGCAGCCTCAAAGCTGACAAGCGCGCGCATGGGCAGGTGGGTGTAACGGGTCTCTGACATTAGATCAGCTAATCACAAAAGAATTTTTTTGCAATTGCGGGATGGACGGATCGGCTGAATATCGGGAACAATCGAGATGGGAAAACTACATCTGCAGGGTTTGGGATATGAAAAGTCACACGAAAGTCGTTGTCGTCGGGGGCGGGTGCCTTGGAGCCTCTCTTCTTTATGGTCTCACAGAACACGGAATTGATGATTGCGTGATGCTGGAGCGCACGCAGTTGACGGCCGGGTCCACGTGGCATGCCGCCGGTCTTCTGGTGACCTTCGTGCGGTCGCACAATGTGTCCAAGATGACGCTGGAGACGATCCGGATTTATTCTGAAGTGGAAAAGAAACTGGGCACGTCAGTGGGTTTGCGACAGGTGGGTCAGCTGCGCATCGCCAACACCGAAGCGCGTTGGGATGAGTTTCAAAGCTACCTGTCAGTGGCCGAAGCGGCGGGCGTGCCCTGCAAGCTCTTGACGCCAGAAGAGGTGGCGGAGGTCCATCCGCTGCTCAATCAGAATGAAAACATTCGCGGCGGGATCCTGCACACGGAAGACGGCTATGTGAACCCTGCCGACATCACTCAAGGGCTGGCGAAACTGGCGCGGGATGCGGGCGCGAAGGTCTATCAGAACACCGAGGCGCAAGCCTATGAAAAGTTGGAAAATGGCCATTGGAAGGTGACGACGAACAAAGGCGATATCACCTGCGAGCATCTGATTTTCGCCACCGGCAATTACGCGCGGGAAAATGCGCGGCGGGTGGGGCTTGATCTGCCCTGCATTCCGATCGTGCATCAGTATTGGACGACCGAGACCGTGCCGCTGTTGAAAGAACGCAAGGCGCAAGGTCAGCCAGAGCTGCCGATTTTGCGCGATGAGGATTACGGCGCGTACCTGCGTGAGGATACAGGCGGCATTCAGTTCGGGCCTTATGAGTTCGAAAAGGACCTCAAGCTGTTTGCCACCGACCGCGTGCCGCCTGACTTTGGCGCTGATCTGCTGCCTGAGGATTTTGAGGCGGTCGAAACCCAGTGGGAACGCGCGCTGGAACGGGTGCCGCTTTTGGGCGAGGTGGGCATCAAGGCCAACACCCGTGGGCCGTTCCAGATGACGCCCGATGAGTTGCCACTCGCGGGCCCTGCGCCCGGCCATGACAACCTGTGGCTCGCCGAAGGCATGCCGGGCGGTATCCTCTGGGGCGGCACAGTGGGCAATTCGATTGCCAAGTGGATTGCCTATGGTGATCCCGGGATCGACATGTCCGAACTCGACCCGCGGCGTTTTGGCGATTACGCCTCAAAGCGCTGGACCATGGACAAGGTGCGCGAAACTTGGGGCTGTCACATGCACGCCCATATCCCGGGTGAGGATTTCCCTGCCGCGCGGCCCATGCGCACTGTCGGTTCTTATGATCTGCTGACCGCACAGGGCGCGGTCTGGACGCTCTTCAACGGCTACGAATTCCCCCGTTGGTTTGCGCCTTCGCCCGAGCTTGCGATCCCGGAACATTCCTTCCGCCGCACCGCGCATATGGATTATGTGATGGAGGAGGTCCGCACCACGCGGCAAGAGGCCGGTTTCCTCGATATGTCGCCCATGACCAAATTCCTCGTTAAGGGACCGGGTGCGGCGCAGTGGCTCAACGGCATCATGGCCAACAAGCTGCCCAGTGTGGGGCGTATGACGCTGTCACTTGCGCTCAATGAAAAAGGTGGGATGGACGGCGAATACACCATCGTGCGGCTCGCGGAGGATGCCTTCTATCTGGTCAGCACGCCCAATGGGCAGGTTTACAACTGGGATCAACTGAGCCGCGTTCTGCCCCGCGATGGGTCGGTCACGATGGAAGATATCTCAGAGCAATATGGTGTCATCGCGCTGGCCGGTCCCAAATCGCGGGACATCCTGCAAAAGCTCACGGACAATGATCTTTCCAATGAGGCCTTCCCCTGGCTCACCGCCCAGCGGGGTGAGGTGGGCTATGCCAAGGGCGTGCATATGCTGCGCGTCAGCTATACTGGTGAGTTGGGCTGGGAGCTGCACCACCCGGTGAATTACAACCGTCACATTGTCGATCAGTTGCTGAAAGCGGGCGTGAAACCCTTTGGTGCGGAGGCGTTGGAGAGCATGCGGCTGGAAAAATCCTACCGCGCGATCAATCGCGAGATTTGCAAGGACATGACGCCCTATGAGGCGAGCCTCGACCGGTTTGTCGCGATGAAGGAAAAGATCGGCGGGCAGGTAGCGGAGCGCGATTTCGTGGGCCGCGCGGCGTTGGAGGCGCAGCTGTCCAACGGTGCCTTCAACCGCTTGGTGACGCTCAAGCTGCCCTATCGCGAAACGTCTGTCATTGCCCATGAAAGCGTCTGGAAAGACGGTGAGATAGTGGGCCGCGTCACCTCTGGCGGGTTCTCTTACTATTGCGAGCATGACATCGCGATGGCCTTGGTGCCGGAGGAACTGACCCAGCCCGGCACCGCGATGCAGGTGAAAATCCACGCCGAACTGCGCGAAGCCGAGGTGATCGACACCTGCGCCTATGACCCAACCAGTGCCCGCGCGCGGGCCTAAAGGAGACCGACCATGAGCCAGGAACAAACCCGAGGCCGGACCCGCGGTGGCCGCGCCGCGCGTGTCTCAGCCCGCACCAATCCGCCGCCGGTCTACCTGCCCACGCTCCACCGCGCGGTGGGGCCTATTGACCTGCTCGGGCCAGAAGGGGTGGAGAAGATCCACAACGCGGCCATGACCATTTTGGAGACGACGGGGATCGAATTTCGCGATCCCGTCGCGCTGAAAGATTGGGCCAAGCACGGCGCGGATGTGGACGGCGAACGTGTGCGCATCGGGCGGGATATGCTGATGGACCTGATCTCAAGCGTGCCCGAAAGCTGGGGCTACGCCGCGCGCAACCCCGAACGGTCCATGCGGGTGGGTGGCCGCGATACGGTCTTTGCCAATGCCTATGGCGCGCCGTTTGTCTACGGGCTGGATGGCAAGCGGCGTCCTTCGATGCTGGAGGACGCGCATAATTTCTTCAAGATGGGGCAGATGAGCCAGGCCATGCATGTGCCCGGTATCTTGCCTGTTGAGCCGCAGGATGTGCCCGTGCCGCACCGGCATCTGGAGTTGATGCATGCCGCGCTGACGTTGACCGATAAGCCGGTGAAGGGTTCCGTGCTGTCAGAAACCGCCGCGCGCGACTGTGTGGAGATGGCGCGGATCGTCTTCGGCGAAGAATTCGTTGATGACAACGTGGTCATGGCAGCCCTTCTGAATTGCAACACGCCGCTGGTGTGGGATGAAACCATGCTGCAAAGCCTGCGTGTTTATGCCGCCGCCAATCAGCCCTGTCTTCTGTCACCCTTCGTTCTGGCAGGCGCAAGCACGCCCGCAAGTCCCATGGGCGGGGTGGCGCTCTTGATCGCGGAATCCCTGGCCGGCATGGCTTATTCCCAGATCATCCGGCGTGGCGCGCCGATGGTGCTGGGCGTGGCCATTATGGGTGTGTCGATGAAAACCGGCGCGCCGATGATGGGTTCGCCAGAGCCAGGTTTGATGAACCTTCTGGTGGGTCAGATGGCGCGGCATTACGGTGTGCCCTGGCGAACCTGCACCATGTGGACAGGGTCTAAATCGGCGGATCTTCAGGCGGGCTTTGACAGTGCCAACACCATGTGGCCGGTGTTGCTGGGGGGATGCAATTACATCGTGCATTCCGCCGGTTTCGTGGAAGGTGCGCTGGGCGTCAGCTATTCCAAATGGGTGCAGGACGCCTATCAGTTGGAAAGTTATCACCGCTTCTTCTCTGGCCTTCGGGAAGAGAATATCGATGCGTTGCTGGAAGATGTGTCCAAGATTGGCCCCGGCGGGCATTTCCTGGGGACAGATCATACCCGTGAAAACCCGATGGTGATGAACCCGCTGCAGAACAATGACAGCTTTGAACAATGGTTCGATGAGGGGGCCAGAAATGCCGATGAGGTCGGACGTCTGGCTGCGGAACGGATGATCGAGACCTATGTCAAGCCGCCTATGGATGTGGATCAAGCGGGCACGCTGGATGAGTTTGTGGCGAAGAAAAAGATCGCCTATTCCGCGTGATTTGTCGACAAACAGAGCGCGGTCGTCTGGCCCCGGTCTGGCGATCTGGTAGCTGGTCGGCAGCACTTTATCGTTGGGTCTCGGACGAATTCAGAGCGATGTGCTAATCGAACACATTCGCCAGGCCCTGGGTGGGGCCAGGCGAACACGCGGCGGGCTAACGCCCTTGATTCCGCGAGGGCGCTGAATTCAAGTGTGCCACAAAGGAGAGGTCCATGGACACGCAGACAATCTCACTTGATCAAGTGCGCAGCCTCGCCAAATCCTGGCTTGCCGCCTCTGGAATGGACGACCACGGCAGCGACGTGCTTTCCGACCTCGTGGCAATGTCCGAACGTGACGGCCCTCGCAGCCATGGTTTGCGCATGCTGCCTGTATACCGACAAAGCTTCGAGTGCGGCTATGCAAACCCTGCGGCCACCCCCACGGCGGAGCGCATCGCCCCCGGCGTGCTGCGGGGCGATGGCGACAACGGCTATTTCCAGATCGCGATGGAAGCTGCCCGCCCGCAGCTCATTGACATGGCGCGCAGTCAGGGTATCGCCAGCTACACTTGTGCCAATTGCCACCACCTGGCCGCGTTGCGGTTTGACACGATGGCGCTGGCCGATGAGGGGCTGATCTCCATCGCTGTGGTCAATGCGCTGAAACTGATTGTGCCCCATGGGGGCGACCAGCCTATCTTTGGCACGAACCCAATGTCATTTGCCTGCCCGCGTAAGGGCGCGGACCCAATTGTTTGGGATCAGTCCTCTTCGGTCGTGGCCTTGATGGATATCAAAATGGCCGCAGCCGAAGGCCATATGCTGGATGTTTATGGTGGTTTGGATCGCGATGGTAACATCACCAAGGACCCACAGGCCATCACTGAAACGCTCAGCCTGTTGCCTTTTGCCGAACACAAAGGAACAGGGATCGCGTTGATGGTCGAAATCCTCGGCGCGGCACTTGCGGGGGGGACGCTGTCGATGGACACGGCAGAGAAAGAGGCGGTGGGCGCGCTGAACGTCAAACCCGGCGTGACGGTTATCGCGATTGATCCGGTCAAGTTTGGTAATCCTTTGTTCCTGGACCAAGTCACCCGCATGGCCGATGGCATCACCGACATGCCCGGTGCCCGTGTGCCGGGTGATGGTCGCAAAGCAAAGCGTGCCAAGGCAGAAAGCGAAGGCGTGACGGTAGCGGCATCATTGCTGAAGGACCTCGGCTTTGACGGATAAGACGGTCGTCATCGGCGGCGGTGTGGTGGGCATATCCTGCGCACTGGCCCTGCAAGCGGACGGGCGCGACGTAACGGTGATCGATCCGGGCCCGGTGGGGCAAGGGGCCAGCTGGGCCTCGTGCGGTTGCATTGCCGTGGGGGAGGTGGTGCCGCTTTCGCAACCGGGGCTTCTGCGGCAGGTGCCAAAGTGGTTACTCAATCCAGATGCGCCGCTTGCCATCCGCCCCGGCACAGCCCTGCGCATGCTGCCGTGGTTTGCGCGCTTTGCAGCGAATGCGCGTCATGCCCCGATGCGCTCTATTGCTTCTGATCTGGCGCAACTGACGTTTCAAGCCACGGGCGATTTCAAGGATCAGATGGCACGATACGGCATACACGACATGCTGATCGAACGGCCCGTTTTGAAGCTTTTCGATGGCGAGGCTGACCGCGCCACGATGGTCGATGCCTTCGCCTTGGCGCGCGATATGGGTTGCACGATCGATGAGATTTCGGGCGCGGAGGCCCATGAGATAGAGCCAGCCATCGCAGCCGATTTCAAATATGCCGCGATCTTGCGGGATTGGTCCCATATCTCCGATTGTGTCCGACTGGTGCGGGAGCTGACAGATGCTTTTACGAAGCGTGGTGGTTTGGTCATTCCAGCCCGCGCGATGGGCTTTGAGAAAGTGGACAAGACTGTCACGAAAGTCCGCCTTGATGGGCACGATGCCGTGGCCGCGCAAGAAGTGATCATCGCCTCGGGCACGGCGTCGAAATCGCTCGCCCGAGAGCTCGGGCTCGCTTTGCCGGTTGAAGGGTTGATGGGGTATTGGACGGGGCTGCCGGAACACGGGACAGGCCTTGCGCATACCGTGTTCTACCCCAAAGGCGGGTTTGGCCTGACACCCCATGAAAACGCGCTTGCCGTGGCGGGCACGGTGGAGATTGCAGGCGAAAGGGCCGCGCCCAAATGGCGCAGGGCGGATGTGCTGGTGAAGCGGGCGCATCGTGTGTTGCCGGGGCTTAATGCCGCCAAGGCAGAGCGCCGCATGGGCCGACGCCCTTTCACGCCAGACACGCGGCCCATCATTGGACGACCCCAGCAATACAAGAACGTAACCTTCGCCACGGGCCATGGTCAGTTGGGTGTGACCTTGGGCGCAACCACAGGGCGGTTGGTGGCCGATATCCTTGCCGGGCGACCCTCCAACACGGACATATCCTGTTTTAGTCCGGACAGGTTTTGATCAAATTGACCAAGGCTCCTCTTGATTTGGCGCGCGCGCGCGATACTGTCCCTTGCAACCCGACTCGCGGCGCAGCCCGGTCAAGGCAACAGGCACCATTTTCAAAGGTACGCGACCATGCAAATTCGTTTTCTCTACGGCACCGAAACAGGCACGGCGGAAATCCTGTGCGATGATCTCAAGGACGAACTGGACGGCGAGATAGACTGCGAGGTGCAAAGCCTTGAGGATATGGGCCCGGCTGATCTGAGCACCGATGCTCTGAATGTGTTTGTCGTGGCCACTACGGGCTCCGGCGATCTGCCCTTCACCGCGATCCCGTTCTTCGACAAGCTGCAGGCCGAAAAGCCTGACCTCAGCAATATTCAGTTCGCGATGTTCGGTCTGGGCGACAAAACATTTGCAGCCACATACAATTTCGGTTCTCAGACTGTGTTGGACAAGCTGTTGGAACTGGGTGCCAAACAGGTTGGTGCGCGCGGGATGTTTGATGCATCCGGTAACGAAATGCCGGAAGAGGTAGCGATGCCTTGGCTTCGCGAAACGCTTGAAGGCGCATCCGTTTCCTAATCTCACCTGAAACATGTGAAAGAGTTCGACCGCGTTCTTTTAAAGAATGCGGTCGCTTTGTATGGTGTGGGATATGGCTGATCTGACATCTCTTTTTGTGACGCGCTTGTATCGTGCAGCCCTGTCTGACCATGGGCCTGCCGTCGATATGCGGGAACTGGAATCCTCTTGCTACTCCATAGCTGAAGATGATGAGGCGGGGCAGGACTGGTGCGAAGAGAATGGGTATCCGGGTTATACGTCTTATGCTTCGCTCTCTGACCTGCCTTGGCGGTTTCCGATCTTTACGGACATCGTGACAGCGCTTGATGCCCATGTGGCGGCATTTTCGGCAGATCTTGAGTTTGATCTTGATGGCGGGGCGCTCAAGCTGGAAGACATCTGGATCAATATCCTGCCTGAAGGTGGCGCGCACGGATCGCACCTGCACCCGCATTCCGTGATCAGCGGCACGTTTTATGTGGCCATGCCCGACGGAACCAGCGCGTTGAAACTGGAAGACCCCCGATCTGCCCGGATGATGGCGGCCCCTGTGCGGCGTAAGGATGCGCGAGAAGACCTGCGCCTGTTTCACAGCGCGCGCCCTGCAGCGGGGGATGTATTGCTATGGGAAAGTTGGCTGCGACACGAAGTGCCGATGAACACGGCCGAGGATGATCGCATATCGATCAGCTTCAACTACAGCTGGGCGCACCCCACCTGACCCGCAAAAGAAAACGCCCGAACCGCGACGGCCCGGGCGTTTTGAATGTTGGTCTGGATGCGATTAAGCGGACAGAACGCCAGCTTCTTCGGCCATTTCCCAAAGCGCTGAAAAACGCTTTTTCGCCTGCCCGCGGTGCTTGACCTTCTGAGCGGCTTCCAGGTTGTCCATCATGCCATCGCCTTGCACGACGATCAGGCCAACCATGCCGGTGCCCACATGCGGGGTGCATTTGTAGCCGTAGAAGCCAGGCTTTTCGAAGGTCGCAGCGACATCTTCATTGATCTTGCCTTTCCAGCCTTCGGCACCATCGGGCATCATGTCTTTGATAATTTCCGAGTTATGGCCCTTGTCGGCGGAGACAAACTGAACCGTGTCGCCCGGATTGATCATCAGAAACGCGGGCTTGAAGACCATGCGTTGCTTGGAATCTTCTGGGTCTTTGTTGAGCATCTCAACAGTGTGCGTCGTGGCCTCGGCCATGGCCGGCCGCGCGATCAGAGCGGCGGTACCTGCCAACAGAAGCGTACGACGGCTAAGTGCAAGTGTCATATTTCATTCCTTTCACTGGGTGCGGCGCGCTGAGCGATCCGCATCTTTTATTGGCGCTTGGGGAGCCTCTATCATAAAGCACACCAAGGCTCCATCACTTCTGTTTGATCAACAGCCGCGATGGTCAGGCGTAGATGTAAGTGGCAAAACCGGCGAGACAAGTTTGACGGGTTGTCGCATTTGGCCGGTTTTTTGGCTGCTGCGCGGTTTTACTCAGAACTGGTCGAAAGTTCAAACTTTTGCTTGCTCTTGGGTTTTGCCTCCCCTATACGCGCCCAATCTGCGAGACCAGACATGTCTGGATTCGTGTAATCGTGTTTTGTCCACCGGATGTCGGGTGACCTGGAACAAAAGTCTTGGGCCCGCCGGTGTCGGAATGAAAGGAAGATGGCGCTATGACCGCCTCGGAACTGCGTGAAAAAACGCCTGATCAGTTGCGTGAAGAACTGGTCAACTTGAAGAAAGAGCAGTTCAACCTGCGCTTTCAGGCCGCCACAGGCCAGTTGGAAAACCCAGCCCGGATGAAGACCGTACGCCGCGACGTGGCGCGTGTTTTGACTGTGCTGAGCGAAAAAGCAGCTGGCGCTGCGGAAGAGGAGTAAACCCATGCCAAAGCGTATCCTGCAAGGCGTTGTGACCTCTGACGCAAACCAGCAAACCGTGACTGTTAAGGTCGAGCGCCGCTTTAAGCACCCGGTGCTGCAAAAGACCATTCGTAAGTCCAAGAAGTACCGGGCTCACGACGAAAAGAACGCTTACAAGGTGGGCGATGCCGTTCGGATCATCGAATGTGCACCGCGTTCCAAAACGAAACGCTGGGAGGTGCTGGAGGCCTAACCTCTGACACCCCCGGTTTGATCGAAACCCAAGGGTCGTAACCCTTAAGGTCGGGAGAAACCAAATGATCCAGATGCAGACCAATCTGGATGTTGCTGACAACTCCGGCGCTCGCCGTGTTCAGTGCATCAAGGTCCTGGGTGGTTCCAAACGCAAATATGCCTCCGTGGGCGACGTGATCGTCGTCTCGGTGAAGGAAGCCATCCCCCGTGGCCGTGTTAAGAAAGGTGATGTGCGTAAGGCAGTTGTCGTTCGCACAGCCAAGGAAATCCGCCGCGAAGATGGCACCGCCATCCGCTTTGACCGCAACGCCGCTGTTATTCTCAACAATAACAATGAGCCCGTTGGCACCCGTATCTTCGGGCCGGTCGTCCGCGAACTGCGCGCGAAAAACTACATGAAGATCATTTCACTGGCGCCGGAGGTTCTCTGATGGCTGCGAAACTGAAAAAAGGCGACAAGGTCGTCGTGATCGCCGGCAAGGACAAGGGCAAGGAAGGCACCATTTCTTCCGTTGACCCAAAGGCCGGTAAAGCCGTTGTTGAGGGCCTCAACATGGCCATCCGCCACACAAAGCAGAGCCAGACCACCCAAGGTGGACGTCTGCCACAGGCGATGCCCATCGACCTCAGCAACCTCTCTTTTGTTGATGCAAACGGCAAACCTTCTCGCGTCGGCTTCAAAATGGACGGCGACAAAAAAGTGCGTTTTGCCAAGACAACGGGGGACGTGATTGATGCTTGATACTGCAGACTACACCCCGCGCCTGAAGGCGCATTACGACGCAACCGTTCGCGCAGCCATGAAAGAAGAGTTTGGCTACAAGAACGACATGCAGATCCCCGGGCTCGACAAGATCGTGCTCAACATCGGCAGCGGTCGCGCCGCCGTCAAAGACAGCAAGAAAGCCAAATCAGCCGTCGAAGATCTGACACTGATCGCTGGTCAAAAGGCTGTCATGACAGTGGCCAAGAAATCCATCGCTGGTTTCCGCGTTCGTGACGGCATGCCAATGGGCGCCAAGGTCACGCTGCGCGGCATTCGCATGTATGAATTCCTAGACCGCCTGATCACTATCGCGATGCCCCGTATCCGGGACTTCCGCGGCGTGTCCGCCAAGTCGTTTGACGGCAATGGCAACTACGCCATGGGCATCAAGGAACACATCGTCTTCCCCGAGATTGACTATGACAAGGTCGATGAAATGTGGGGCATGGACATCATTATCGCAACCACGGCGCAAACTGACGCTGAAGCACAGGCGCTGTTGAAGCATTTCAACATGCCCTTCACCAGCTGAGCCGGAGGAGATTTAGACATGGCTAAAAAAGCAATGA
>JBCCNB010000042.1:0-30414 GCA_039026055.1 Pseudomonadota bacterium
AAGTCTATTTGCCCGCCCCGCCCCGCTTCAAAGGTGATCCGGCGCGGCAGCATTGTCTCATCAATTTCAATCAGTATTCGGCGCAAAGCCGCGTACCCATCCGGGCCAGTTTCGATAAACGTCTGCGCGCCGCCAAACCCAACCTTCGCAAATTTTTGCACCATTTGCTTGAGCGCTTGGTGTTGGTCCACCTGAAGATGCGCCTCTTCACGTTTGAGCGCCATCACAGATCCCTTAGTATCAAAGATAATGTTTTGTGAGCATCTGCGGTGAGCCCATCAAGGTCAGTGTTGGCATCGCTCACCAGACATAAAAACTCTGCAGCTTCTGTACTTTCTTTGACAAACACGGTCGCTGTTTTTTCGTTCATTCGGACAACTTCATACGTCCGCTCTTCGGAACGCCAAAGATGGCGCGCGCAGTTCAAAACATGAAAGGAGGTCGCGGCCTGTTCGCAAAACCGGTCAAGATGTTCTCGTTTATAGGTCGTGTCATGGCTAGCACGCAGGACAATCTGTGCTTTCTCATCACCGAACGCCACCACGTGACATCCCGGACGGGAGAGACGCAATGCTTCGAGATGGTGTTTCATGGACTGTCCTTACAGGCGTTTGAGATCACACAGTCGGCCACTTGGACTAGACAAGCGGGGTTTCGATTTGGTCGGCTTGGAGCCGGTTTGTTCGCGCCCGCGCAGGATGCACGCGGACGCGACGGGGAAGCACCTTTCCGTCCACGGCTTCATCGGGCGAAAGCTCACGTTTGCAAACTTGCGTCATGTCCTGACCTGATCGATTGGCCTCCATCGGGCGCGCGTCTGTTTCAGTAGGACCGGATGTTTTTTCGGCGCGCCGCAAAAGCATTTCGACCAAAAAATCGCTGAAGGCTGCTGCACCGCTTTCTTTCCATGTCTCTTCATTGGACGCATGGATCGCATCAATCAGGGCAAGCGGAAAAACCTCGTTGAAGAGACCATCGGTTTCCGTCTTGACGCGGGCGATCAACCGGGCGCGATCGCGCTCCGTTTTGATTTTGTCGAACTGCGTGACGACCAATATGTTGTTGCCGTTTGTCTGGTCTACAATCTCAGCCCAGACAGCGGCTTCGGATTGGCGCCAGGCCTGCGTCGCATGGGTACACCAGATCACGCAGTCGACTTCATGAAACACTTGTTTCCAGACGTCGCTTGACATGTTGGGATCTGAAATGCCCGGCATATCAATCAGGTCGCAAATCTCCAGTGCGTCCGATTGCATGTAGAGCCGGACAAACCTTGTGCCCTCTAGCCCAATGTTTTCAAGGTCGCCCGGATCAATGGGTTCTTCCGTGCCGTCCAACAAGACACGGACGGCCGCGTCGGATCCATGGGAAATCCAAACCGGTGGCGCGTTCGTCGCCGTGACTTTCACGGGCAAAGGATCACCCGTCAGGAGCATGTTCAAAAGCGTGCTTTTCCCAGCGCTGAATTCGCCCATCAACCCAATCCTGGGTTTATACCTTGGGGCGGTTTCATCCGCTTTTAGACTGTGAGTTTGGTCGCTTACCATCTCTTCTGCCCTTCTTATGCCGTGTACGTTTGCAACGACGCTTGCACCTGTCTGATCTGTTCAAATTCTTCGGGTTGGCCGCTGTTTCTGACGGCCTGGGCCACGTCTTGACCCTCCTCTGCGGCGGCGACGATCTCAGAGAGAATGTCGCTTTGGTTTTCGAAAAACTCTTCCAACGCTTTGATGAATTCGCCGCAAACAAGATCCGTTTGCGTGACCTTTATTTGCGTCATGAAGTCTTCCGTTTCGCCATGGATCAGCTGCTGGAACTGCTTCGCGAAAGCGTCATAGCCCCGCAGCCTTTTCCACCAGGACATCCACCACCCATCATTGAAATCCAACGCGATGGTTTGCCCAAGGCTGACCGGCGCGGGAAGCGGGGGCAGCGGAAAGGATGGCATCTGCAAACAATCAATCTGGTCCCCAAACAAGGCAATGTAGAGTTCAGCCAAATCGCGCAGCGCCGTTTCATAACTTGCGAGGGCAAGCGTTTTCGAACGCTGACCAAATGCTCTGTAACTTGATCGCATCAAAACGCGCAGGCCCGCGGGATCATATCGCCACCCCTCTCGCGGGCCGTGCTGTTCAAGATGCGAAATCAGGGACTGGCTGGCCCGTTCGACAAACTGAGCATGAGAGCGATCGGCACGTTCCTGATAGTCCGTCACTGCCGTGCACAGGCTTTCGCGTAAGCTCGTCAGATGCCTCTTGGCCAGGGCATCAAACGCCGCGTGGGCATCGGAGCGGGGGATCGTTGCCTCGCCTGCACCTTCCAAGCGGATCCGCCCCGCCGCCTGCGCGCCAGAGGCCGCACTGATGGCAGCACTTGACAGTTTTTCCAAAAGCGGTCGCCCCATATCAACGACGATCCGGCCGGACAGCGCGCGCAGAAGCGCGGGCATGCCCGACAACTGCCAAACCGTTCTGTCGGGTCCAGCGTCGCCATTGGTTGCATCAAGCGCAATTTCCGCCCAGTTGTACAAAGAATTAGCGCTTGCCTGGGGCAGTTTGTTCACATCGCCGGACAGCGCAATACTGGCCCAATAGGCACTGCCAAATACGATTTCGATGTCTTCAGACACATCGTTTTTCTTCAGCGTGTCGCGAATGATGCGCTCAATCTCGGGCACTTGCTGTGCGGGCTGGGCAAGCTCATCAATGCGGTTGACGAAGATCAAGACGTTGCGGGATTTCAAGTTGGTGATTAGCCGGATCAACCCCATATCCACCGAGGTGAGCGCTTGGCTGGCCGAAAGAACCACAAGGCACATCCGGCTTTCGCGGATCGCCTGTACCGTGATCTGTTCACGCATCATGAACGTGTCGTTCACGCCGGGTGTATCCCGAAGGCACAAGTTACAGGGAAACACAGAGCTTTTGAGATAGAGATCAGCAGACCGCAGGATATCGGCAAACCTGCCCTGATCAGCCGTTTCCGGATCATCATCTTTTTCGGCGAAATCGTCGCCAAGGCAGATGTATTTTTCCAACAGGTTCTTATCGAAATAGCCGTACTCATGCTCTTCGCCGATCAGAAGCTCAAACTTCTTGCCAAGCCGTTTGCGGGCCTTTTCGCGCACCGTTTCGATCTGTTGTGCGATCTTTTGAAGCTCACTTTCGGCACCGGCACGGCTGGCCAATTCGCCGATCCGCCCGCCCTTGTTTAGAAGGCGGGCCCATTCCGTTTCGGTCATGAACCGAAAATGCGCGCGATTTTCAGAATGCTCCGTATCGGCCGTCAAATGCAGCGAAGTCACAACCGATGTCCAAGGGTTCACATCCGACGGAAGAAGATCATGCCATCCAGCGAGGGCATTCACCAACGCAGTTTTGCCCGCCTTGACCTGACCCAACACCGTGATTGTCGGTTCAAAATCTGTGATTTCCTTGCGCAACCTGCCAATCGTCTTGCCCGACTTTTCCCCAAGCAGAGACCCCAGCTTGGCCAGAGCACCATCAACCAAACGCATCTCATCAATGCAGACTTTCAAATCCTCAAGACCCGATCCAAAGTCGCATGGTCGGGGGGCCTGTCGAAGGCCAGTGGTGAAAGAAGATTGCGCTTCGGCGTTCATATCAATCCAGACTGCTTGTCGTTTTGCGCGCAGGGGACATCCCCGCCCTAGGCGGCTGCCGTTGCAGCCACCTCCTTTTTCAATTGCACCATGAGTGAAACGGCATCGATCGCGGCATCTTCGTTGCCTTCGAGCTGCAGCAGGATCAGCATGTTTTCACCCTGTCGCGTGTCCTGCAAAAGCGCGTCGATGAGTTGGTCTTCGCGTGCGACATCGGCCAACGTGTCTGACAGGTTTTGAACGGTCTCAATGCATGTGGAAAAAAGAGACGACATGTCGTCGTTGTAGTGATCCAGATCTGTGGCCAAAAACTCTGCGCAGGTTTCCAACTCTTGCATCGCCCTTTTGAGGGCTGACGCGCCCAGAGGCGTAGCCGCCGAAGAGACAGACCGGTCTTTTTCGGCGTGCTCTTGCGGTTTGGGCGTTGGTGTTTCGATGGTCTTAAGATGTTCAGCCCCTACCATCTCTAGAAGCACTTTCGCCCGATCCAGATCTTCGGCAAGGCCCAAGGAAATCTGCTGCTCAACGACCGCGCATAACGCCTCGCCGCCGCTCAACGTCCAAAGCCTTTCGTGATCAGGCGCGCTTGAGAAACGCGCCTTTAAGGCTTGCAACGTGGCAACGGGGTATAATCCGTAAAATTCCTGCGCCACGAACGGCTCAAGCGCATTCACCTTTTCAACCAGTTTGCCGGTCATTTGATGTCGGTCTGCCATGGTGAGGGCGAGGAAACTGTGATCCTTCACATGTTCGGGCACTGCGCGCCAAAGCTGCTGTTCCTCGGCCGAGACATTGTGACTGGACCAGATCAAAAGCGCGGATGTCTTTGCGGCTTCTTCCAACAGACATGCAATTTCGGCATCCGATCCGGCCAGCGTGACTTCGCAGAAGCATTGCGTCAGCAGTTTGTCTTCCGGCAGTTCCATAGTGACGCGTGTGACTGGTCGATCAAAAACGCGATCTTCAATGATGCCGGGAACCTCCTCGAAGCTGCCATCTTGGTATTCGATCAAGCTGCGCGGCTGCGGGCCGTAAACGATCGCGACAAGCGGCACATTTCGCAAGGCAGGCACAATTGACCATCCCAGCAACATATTGATCAAGCTTGTTTTTCCACTTTGAGGCAAACCAATAACTGTCACCTGAACGGCTTGCTGAAGCTTTGCCAACAGTTCTACCCCCAAGCGCCTGTGCAGCGTGGGAAACGCCGGTTTGCCAAGAGAATGCTCAAGCTTGCGGCTGACTTGCGTGATGGATTGCGCGGTGATCAAGCTGTGACCTTTCTTGAAATCCGGTAGATGCTTGCGCCGTTCTCGACCTTGGCGCTGACGAATGTCATCGAAGATTGCTTGGTGTTGGCCGGCTCTTGCGGCTTGGACGTGTTGAGCCGCGATCGCTTGATGACACACAGGCTCACATTGTCCTGCTCGGGGTCGTCCAAACTGCGGATTTCGTTCAAGAGCGCCGCGCTGATCTCTGCACTGCTATTGGACTGGTTTTCACCAATGACCGCGGCGATCTGATCTTCTTCCAGAAACTCCAAACCGTCGCTGGCAGCCAGGACAATATCATTATCACGCAGTTCCAAGGGCGTTTGCGCGCAATCAATCTTTGGGATGTCGCGCCCCATAAGGACAGAGGTCAGGCATTCCCGATCCGGGTGATTGGCCGCCTCAAGGGCTGAAATCTGCCCTTTGTCCAACAACGCATCAATCTCGGCCTGCACCGAATGGACTTCGTTCAACCGTGTCAGTGCACCCTTGCGGAATAAAAAGAGCGGTGAATCCCCAACCGATATCCAATAAAGACGATCGGCGAATAGAACCGGTGCAAGCAGCGTCGCGCCCATGACCTGCTGCTTTTCGTGCTGCGCGGTCACATGCTCCAAACACAGGTTCGCGTCACTAACAGCATCACACAGCGTCCGCTTGATTTCGGTCTCAAAGTCTTGCGACGACAGTGGTTGTAGTTTCAACGCACTGAAAATTTCCGTGACCACGATACCACTCGCAAGATCGCCTGCGTTATGCCCGCCCATGCCATCGGACAAAACGGCAAAGCCGTGATCCATGCCCACCGGAAAGTCGATGGCGATTGTATCTTCCTGCCGTTCCCGCCGGCCTTGAGACAGGCCAGACGCGACATCGTAGTAAAACTCACTGGGCTGCATCATGGGCGACACCGTTTACATGGTCCGTGGACCAGGAAAATTTCGCCCCGCAGAGCGCGACAAATCTCAGCGTGGTTTCACCAATCCGGATCTGGTCATCTGATCGAAGTTCTTCGGTGCTCAAAACCGGGCGGTTGTTCAAACGAACAAGGTTCGTCTTGCCCCCGTGGCCCAGAAAGAAGCTGCGTTGCTCCGCGTCATAGGCAATCGCGGCATGATTTTCGCGTGAAATGCTGTTGTCGCCAAAGGCAAGCGCAACGGTTTGATCAGGGCCGCGCCCGATGGACGACACGCCGCTGAAAAGCGTGAATGCAGATCCTGTCCCCGGCCCTTTCACAACAACAAGCCATCCAACCGGATGGGTGGTTGGCATGGATGGCGCTTGCGTTTCAGTCCTGTCGAAGACGTTGTTTTGGGCCTGTTGAGGCTGACCAAAGCCCAGGACACGGGTTTTCACGCGGCCAGACCGGCCAAGCATGCGCCCGGCTGCTGGTTGCGGAACCTCAACGGGTTGGGGCGGGCCATCAGGCTCTGCAAATGCGGTTGGTTGTACGGGAGGCGTAATGTCCGCTTCCGTGTGGACGATCGGCTCAACACGGGTCAGATCGGGCGGTTGGTATGGGTCAGTCAGATGTTGTTCTGGCTCGTCACGCGCGTCTTCCAAGTGCTCTGAGGGGCTTTGGGCGGTGCCAGCCGATCCATGTGGATGTTCAGGCTCTGGGTTCTCAGCTTGCAAATCTGCTTGCTCTGCGTCTGGAAGGGTTGTCGGCCCTTTATCCAATTCAGTTTTGAAAATATTGCGCAGCGCCTGCTCATCGGATGGGGTCTGCGCCAATGTGGCTGACGGCACAGGCGTTATGTCTTGTGGCGGCGAACTTATAGCAGCAGGGCCCGCATCTTGATCGACCAGTCCGCCGCCAAATTCCGCGCCAAATCCCGCGTCAAAACCCTGCGGCGTGTTTGGCAGGGCCTCACTCTTCTTTTCATCAATGATGTCGCGAATGAACCGCATGTTTGTTTCCTTCAATTTTGGGACACTGCCAGTGGCACGTTACTTTTCTTGGGCAACAAACTCGTTATCGTGCGACCCAGCATCGACTGATCTTCGAGCGGACATTCTGTCTCTTCTGGTTGGCTTTCAGTGAGCGAAACTGAAACCTCTGGTGTCACCTCTTCCGGTTTGGGCGCTTCTTGTTCCCGCAAGAACGCTTCCACGTCATGCACGGGGTTTCCGAAGATATCGACAAGCTGTTTTGGCTCTGGCGACTTGGCATTCGCAGCCCGATCTTTGTCGCGATCCGACAACCGCTTTCTCTCCGCCAGACTGCGCGCCAAGGCTGAATTGGTCGTGGTGACCAAACGCGCGATTTCGTCGGCGATAGCATTGTCGAGCAACACATGGGGGCGTCGCACTCTGGGCGCTGCAGGTCGGGGCGACGTGCCGTCCAGACGTTTCAACCAGGCCCCTGCGGAGCGGGGACGATCTTCGCGATTGAGGCATAGCGCATCATTCAAGGTCTGCAAAACGACAGGATCGATATCCCACGCTTGGGTTGTCAGGGGCACAAACGGATCAGGATGGCCCGCTTTGATCGCGGCCATCCGGATCGGGCTGTCCGGCGGGGAATACCCCGTGATTAAATAGTGAAACGTTGCAGCAAGCTGATAGAGGTCGCTTGATGCATCTTGGGCCTCTTCGGTGTAAAACTCGAATGGCGAATAGCCGTCTTTCACAACCAGCACTTTGGCGTTTTCGCGTGCTGCATCCCGGTTCTGTTCCGACGCGGCGCCAAAATCAATCAATGATATATGGCCATCCGCGCCCATAATGATGTTGTCGGGTGCCAAATCCCGATGCAACACACCCCGGTCGTGGATGTATTCAATAGCATCAAGTGCTTCGACCAAGAGTTTGGGTATAGTGTCAGCAGACAGTCGGGGGTCATCCTCTTCCACAACTGTGAACAGGTCCGCGCCCTGAATATGTTCCATCGCCAGATACGATGTCCCATTTTCTTCGAACACCTGATGCACCTTGACGATGCGCGGGTGATCCAGCGCAGCAAGACGGAACGCTTCCTCATCGAACTGCTTCAAAATCTGGGCAAAGCTTGGTGCGCAGTCCGCAGAGGCCCGTACGGCCTGTGATCCGGCCCGACTGCAATAGGCATGCGGGTAGCACTCTTTAATGACAACTTTGCGGTCCAAGCTGTCGCGCGCGAGATAGGTGATGCCGAAGCCACCCGTCGCGAGAGCGCCCTCAACCACGTATTGCCCACGCAGCAATCGCGTTCCCGGCGCCAGTCCTTCCGTGTCCTGTTCTACGTGTGAAAGCATGGATCGTGTTGCTTCTCAATTGGAGGAATGGGTGTCAGCCCTTTCGTGTTCGAGGTGAAATTTGGGGGAAAATATGTTCGGTCTTTGTCAAAAACCGGATCGCAATGTGGCGCTTTGCGAGAACTTGAGACAGGAAAGGCGGTTGGCATAAATTGCAGGGTGATTTGACAGACTTTGCAGGATGGAAAACTTCCGAAAATTCGACGCAGCCGTGCTGCCAGCAATCAGAGCCACAGGTCCGCTGGATCGCGCGCAGCAATGTGATGAAAGTCAGTAACGAACCCTCTTCGACTTTGTCTGAGGTCGCCAAGTCGATCAACGGGCAGTCTGCTGGGGGCTTGATCCTCTCCGTATCAGACAATTGGCCCGCCGCGCATTAGGGTCTCGCGCGGCATCGTTATGTTCCAACAAGCCAAACAGCCGACGATACAGAGTTTAGAACCGAACCGTTATACCTGCGGAAAGATCATGGCTCGTCGTATCCGCTCCGAAAGACCCATTGTAGCGAAGATGGGCACTTGCCGTTCCGGAGACCTCAACCCCCAGTCCAAAACCCACACCCAATCGATCGCGATCTACGGAGGCTGAGGTGGTTGAAAAGCTGGCACTGGCACTCGAAATCGCCGATAGAGTCGTCACATCGGCATCCCCAAACAAGTGCTCCCACTGGATGCGCCCGTCGAATTTGATGGTTGTGCCGTCCAGTTCAAATTCCGTTCCGGCCGCAATACCGAGCCCGATTTTGGCATAAGCAGCATCATCATCCGTGACGGCCAAATTCAATATTCCGGCCCCGGTTTCTGTAAACGCATCGCGGTTTCCAAATGCGGTGCCCAAAGTGGCAATAGGGCCAAAATATCCGCCGTTCAGATCGGCTTTTGAAAGATCATAAAATGCCTCGACCGAGCTTGAAAACCCGTAGCCGTCGGCATCGCCATTCGCCGCAACAGCTGCACCACCCGCGTTGAACCTGCGATCAAACCCAAACTTGTGATAGCCAAACGCCGCCGAACCGGACAGCGACAGCTGCCCAAGTTCAGTTGCGGCGTAAAACCCCGCATAGAAGCTTTCAACGTCAGCGTCTGATGCAAGAACCCCGACATCCGTATCGATGTATCCGGCCGCAACTCCGACGGTGACCGGATTGCCGAACCCGCCGGTCATGTGCAGCTCCAATCCCACCGCAAAGCCGAACTCACTGGCCTCCCAGCCTGGGATGGAATTGTCGGCGTTTACATCCGTGTTGGAGGCCATGATGGCGCCCCAAACCCGCCGATCCATTGGTTGAATGCTGGAAAAGCGCTGATCCGCGCGGCTGACCGTATTTTGGGCTAGAAACCCGAAAGACTGCTGCCCGAAAGAGTTTTGGCTTTCCAAAAACGACTCCAAATTGCTGCGGCGGCGCAAGGTTTCAACGAACAAAAGGGAACTGTCCAAAGCCGCCATCATGGAAGAGGGATGGATTTCTTTCGGGGAGGTTGACGTCGGCTTTTATCAAACACGAGTTGAACATTCGTTGGGTTATAAACGGCAGCCAAATCAATATCCGGCAGGTTGTCCGTAACAGAGCCGAACTGCCCGGTGACACCGCCGGTCGCATCAATGACGGTCCAAACTGTTCTGGTGGTCGGTATGACCAGGGGGTTCAAAGTCGCATTAAGAACTGTACCCCCTGCGATCGTTGTTGTTCCCGTCACGTCAATAAGATCGCTCGTACCGCCGGGCGCCAGATCAACATTCAAAATCCCGCCGGTGTTGAACGCCAGGTTTCCCGTCACATTCATCGTGCCCTGCCCGACACCCGGTGCAAGAATGGCGCCATTGTTGATCGTCAGCCCACCAAAACTCGCGTTTCCGGTGATCGTGCCGCCATTTCCAACAAAACTCGCAGTTGTGGCGTTTGAAAACGTCCAAACGCCCCCGTTCACTTCGAAGACTTCGAACTGGCGGTATTGCTGCGTGTTGGCACCGGTATCGATCGTGCTGAGGTCAAAACTGCCATTGCCCGGCCCGTTGAAGCGCAGGGTATCGGTGCCCGCATCGGCAAAAACAGTGCCCGTGATGTTGAATGTCGGCAGCAATTCCAGAAGGTCCTGAAACGCGCCCGGCGCAAACTGAATGGCATTTCCGCTTTTGCCAATCACGCTGCCCGCGACCGAAATATTGGTCGCTGACCCAGTGATTTCGATAGCGCGGTTCGTGGCCATCGTTCCGGTTCCCTGGACAGTGCCGCCAGCAAGAACATTCACGATGGACGCCGTCGCAGAATTCACGTCAATTGCAATGCCGTCTGCGCCGCTGACCGTTCCGCTACCGACGGTCACATCCGCATTGCCAGAGGGCGTTTCAACGTCAATTCCAAAATCGAGCGCTGTGATATTCCCGGTTTATACAATCGTGGAGCTTCCGGCCCCCGCAAAATCGTTGAACGATAAAATGCCGGTGTCGGCTACGATGTTGCCGGTAGATGTAATCGACAAGTTACCTGTGACTGTGCCCGCGTTGATACCGATATTGTTGAAAGTCCCGCCCGATACATTGATATCGCCGTTGGACTCGATGGTTACATCGGTGATCGCGGCACCGACAAAACTGTTTGCCCGAATGCCGCTATTGAGGCCGAGACCCGTGACAGTGACGTTACCGTTTGAGTTGATCACGATGTTGCCAATGTTCTGTACGCCAGCAATTATCCCGCTTGGCTGGGAAAACAGCCCAGGCAAGCCAGTGAGTGGATTGTTCACGGTGACATTGCCAGTCGATTGAATGGACACATCACCGGCGTTCACCGTAAACGCGTTGATCCCGAAGTTCTGCGTAGAAATGTTGCCTTGAGAGACAACCGTTACGCCGCCATTGCCCAATCCATCAACGGATCCGACGATACCGCCGCCGAAGCCACTGGTGGTGAGATCGCCTGTCGAGGTTATGCTCACATTGCCCGTGTCAAAAACCGAGACGTCAACCACATCGCCCGGTGACGCAGTATTCAGCCCTTGGAACCCGCCCAGGTCGAGCACCAGCGTGGCGTCCGTATCGGTGGTCGCAAAATTGATGGAATCCGCTGCGCCAGTATTTCCCAGATTCTGTGTGAGGTTATTGACGTTCAGCGTAGTGATCGTTGGTCCGTTTGCATCAACACCCGCGGAAAGACCCCCGGTACATGTTGCGGTTGTTCCTGCGACCGAACAGATAGGACCGGCCGGTGGAACAACAGTCTGTGCATGACCCGCCGTTTGGTTTGCCACCACCAACACAACCGCCAAAGCAAATGTGGTCGGGCAAAAACGCACAAGTTTTGAGGCTGTGCGCGGTAAAGACCCGAACCTTTTGACCGCGAACACGTCACAGGTCGTTCTTTTTTTCGCCATTCGCCCAAGACCCCCACCAACCGGGCCGACTAAATCAGTCGCATCCTTAGGATACCGCGATGCTAAGTTGTCGCAATGCCGCGCCATCCGTTCCACCAAGTATGGCGCGGATATTGGGACTTAGCAATTTGGTCTCTTTGCTCGGCAAGAAACAATACGGCTTTCGCTATGAAATTAATCAGTGTTGAAGTTCAAGTTGCTCGACATGCGTCTTGGCAGCACGCAAAGCCGCATTGGATACAACTGACGTCTTACAAAGCGTGGGTCGCTCTCGGTCAGGCAATCCCATCTAGGTCCAGCTTGGGGGGATCCGAATCTTCAACCTTGACGCGCACTTCGCCCAGAAATGTCAGCGCCTCAAACATACGATCGGGATCGATCTGCAAGTCCTTGAACCCTTGGGAAATGATATCGCGGGCGCGGGTCAGGATGTCTTGTCCCATCGGCGTAATGGCGACCTCAACACGACGTTCATCGGCCTCTGATCTGGTTCTTGTGATCGCGCCGAAATCGGCCATTTTCTTTAGCAAGGGCGACAGCGTATTGGCCTCTACCCCCGCACGGACCGACAGATCGGAGACCGACATCGGCCCGCCCACATCAAGCGCCATGAGGATGACGAATTTCGGATAGGTCAGGCCGGTCTCCGAAAACGCAGCCTGATAATAGCGCCCAAAGCTGCGATGCAACGAGTAGACGTTGAAGCAAAGCAGTTCATCAAGCGTGTTTATGGGCGCAGATTTATCCATGGCTGCATAAGATAGGCGGGTTTTTGCATGTCTGAAAGGGTTGACTTTGTTTTTATCGTGTTGGATTACTTCGTATACGATGTTTATTCCATAAGGACACTGCCATGACCTCCCTCACCCGCCGCACTTTCGGGCTTGCCGCCCTTTCCGCCCCCGCGATCCTGACGGCCACAACTCTGCCTGCCATGGCTGACGGGCACGCCCATGCCAAAGGCGCTCCAGCTCTCTTTGATGTGCCCATCGGCAACTACCGCATGACAGCGCTTTTTGATGGAATGGGCCCATTGCAAAAGGGTATGTTTTTCTCTGATGATCAGGCGTCCATCGATCAGGCGCTGGCGGCAGGCGGCATCACCGGCGATGCCATGCCCGCCCCCATCACTGCTTTTCTGCTGCAAAGCGCAGATCGCACAATCCTGATTGATGCAGGTTTTGGCGATCTGGACATGTTCGGCCCGGGTTTTGGGCGCGTTTTCTCCGGGTTGAATGCGCTCGGCGTGGCCCCGGAGGATGTGGATATGATCATTGTCACCCACGCGCATCCCGATCATATCGGCGGCATGATGGCTGGCGGTGCCGCCGCCTTCCCGAACGCAGAGGTCGCAATCACGCAAGCCGAGCTCGATTTCTGGGGGGACGCAGGGATCATGGCGCAAGCGCCCGAGGATGCGCAGGGCCTCTTCCAATTGGCACAAACCGTTTACGGGGCCTATGGTGACCGGCTGATCCCCGTGGAAGGCGGCACGGAAATCGCCCCGGGGATCACTCTTGAGATGTCACCCGGCCACACCCCTGGGCACGCCTTGGTTCATATCGATGGCGGCGCGCGGGAACTTCTGATGGTCGCCGACACGCTGCACTCTGCCGTGCTGCACACGGCGCTGCCGGATGTGGGCTTCGGATTTGACACGGATGCAGGACTAGCTGCGGCGTCTCGCAGATCCGTGTTTGATCGCGCCTCAGCTGACAATCTTCTGATCGCGGGCACCCACCTGCCCTTCCCCGGCGTTGGCCACTTCGTGCGCTCTGGCGAGGCGTATGCCTACGTCGCTGCCAGCGTCATGTAATCCTCGGCGCAAGAGCGAGGGCGTGCCTGCCGCGCCTTCGCCCGCCCCCAATCAGGGCCTGGCGAGGGCGCTCCCGAACGCACGCGTTATACTCTGAGCGGCGGCACATCCGCAGGATCGAGCACCAGCTCAATCAGTGCAACACCCTCTCGCGTCGTCAGCATCTCCAGTGCCTCTGAAAGGGCCTCTGACCCATCCACCCGCACCGCCTGCGCCCCCATAGATCGCGCAACATCCGCAAAACCCGGCCAATCCAGATGGGAACTGCCGGGGTCCATCTGACGATGCTCAAACTGGATGTGTTCCGCCCCATAAGCGCTGTCATTGGCAACAATGATCACCATGTTGAGCCCCAGCCGGATCGCCGTGTGCAACTCATTGATCCCGCCCAGCATGAAGCCACCATCGCCACAGAATGCCACAACCGTTCGGTCTGGTTTTGCAACAGATGCGCCAATCGCTTCCTGCAATCCCAATCCGATGCAGGTAAAATGCGTGGTGGGTACGAAACTTTGTGGATCTGGCACTGTCATGCGCGCCCAGATCTCCGTCATGAAACGCCCCACATCTGTGACGACGATTCTGTCAGGGGGCAACGCCTGCTCCAGCGCCTGGATCGCCTCGACGTAATTCACAAACCCATCCGGCGTGCGGTTGGACGGCGTGGGATGATGGCGCAAGGCGGCGCTGTCCAACTCTTTGGAAAACCCCGATGGCGCGACCTCCGCCTCGTTCAGCCAATAGAGGATCAATTCTGCTGCGGGCCCTGCATCTGCAATGAGCGCCGCATCGGGATGCATCCCTCGACCAACAGCCGCAGGATCAATGTCCACCTGCACAAGCCGCTTGTCTTTCAGCAGCTTGCCATGATCGGTCGTGTAGTAATGCAGCCCAGCACCGAAGGCGATAACACAATCCGATTGAGCCATCACCTCATAGGCGGCCGGTGTGCTGAGCGTTCCGATGATGCCGATATTTGCCGGGTGATCCGCGAAAAGCCCATTGCCCCGCAGCGTCGTGGCGACAGGCGCTTCCAAACGATCCGCCAGTGCCACGAGTTCTGCCTTGGCACCCATCGCACCGCCACCTGCGATGATCAACGGACGCCGGGCCGAGGCGATCATGCCCACCGCCTCATCCACCACATCGCTCTGGGCAATCCCCTTGGGCTGCTCAAAAGCCTCAAAGGGCGCGGCCTGAGGGCCCGCATCTTCCCACATAAAATCCACGGGCATATTAAGCACAACCGGCCGCCGCTCCGCCCGGGCGCGGTAAAACGCCCGCGCGAGATCCTGCGTGGCGGTGGAGGCGCTGCGCATCTGCTCGAACCCCGCGCCAGTGGCTTTGAAAAGCTCCCGCTGGTCGACATTCTGATGGTGAAGCACATTCTCAGCCGGCGTATCCCCGGCCAAAAGCACGATGGGTATTCGCCCCTTCACCCCCTCCACCAGTGCGGTCACACAATTGGTCACTGCCGGGCCGTGGGTCACTGTCGCCACCCCAATCTCGCCTGTCACCTGTGCGTATCCCAGCGCCATCAACACCGCGCTGCCCTCATGGGCGACTGAGATGAACCGGCCATCATGATGACGCATCCAGTGGTCTACCATAAAAAGATTGGCATCGCCCATAAGGCCAAAGAGCGCATTCACCCGGTGGTCGGTGAGGCTCTGCGCCAGGGCTTGATGGGCTGGGACAGCTTTGGTCATAGAATTCAATTTGGCACAGCCACGGCGAATTGCAATTGCTCTTTGAACCGCAACGCATCCGCCAATAACATGCGACCGACGCCTTTTGCAGGTATCGTCGGCTTACGTCCAAAATAGCGAAAAATCCGTCTCGCGGCGCATCAGGATTTACGCTAGGCTGACCCGCGACTAAACAACCATTCAATGGATCAACGTCTCGCAGGGAGTGCACATGTCCGAGAACTACAAAAAATTCTACATCAACGGCGAATGGGTCGCGCCCGAAGCGGGTTCCACCACCTTCGACGTTATCCATCCCGGCAATGAAGAGGCCATCGCCACCATCGCTATGGGCAGCCAGGCGGATGTGGAAAAGGCCGTGGCGGCAGCCAAGCAAGCGTTCAAGACTTTCGGTCATTCGACTGTGGACGAACGGGTCGACCTGCTGGAGCGTATACTGAAGGCCTATGAGGCCCGCGAAGAAGAATTCGTGCGCATGATGCCCCATGAGATGGGCACCACCATGTCATTCTCCCGCGAAGTGCATCAGCCTGTGGGCGTGGGCCATCTGGAAGCCGCGATCGAAGCGCTGAAGGCGCATGATTTCGAACGCCCGTCCCTGCGCGGTGGCTCCACGCTGGTGGATGAACCCGTAGGCGTGGTGGGCATGATCACGCCGTGGAACTGGCCGGTGAACCAGATCATGATCAAGGTCGCACCTGCACTGGCGGCAGGCTGCACCATGGTGCTGAAACCTTCCGAGTATTCACCGCTCACCTCCGTCATGCTGGCCGAGGTGATTGACGCGGCAGGCTGCCCTCCAGGTGTCTTCAACATGATCAATGGCGACGGTCTTGCGGTGGGCGAACCCATCGCGAAACACGAAGACGTCGATATGGTGTCCTTCACCGGCTCCACCCGCGCGGGCAAGGCGGTTACGAAAGCGGCGGCCGACACGATCAAGCGCGTCTCTCTGGAACTGGGCGGCAAATCCCCCAACCTGCTTTTTGCCGATGCCGATCTGCCTGCGGCGGCAAAGGTTTCGGTTGATGCCTGCTTCATCAACAACGGTCAAAGCTGCGATGCGGCCTCCCGCCTGCTGGTGGAAAAATCGGTTTATGACGAAGTCGTATCACTGGTCACCAAAGAGGTTGAAAACTGCGTCGTTGGCGACCCGATGGAAGATGGCGATCACATCGGCCCCGTGGTGAACAAAAAACAGCACGAGAACATTCAGCGGCTGATCCAGGCCGGCATTGATGACGGGGCGAAACTGGCCGCTGGCGGCCCGGGCCTGCCCCAGGGGTTCAATAAGGGTTACTATGTGCGACCGACGCTCTTTACCGATGTCAACAACGACATGGTCATCGCGCGCGAGGAGGTCTTTGGCCCGGTCCTCGCCGTCTTGCCCTTCGACAGCGAAGAAGACGCCATCGAGATTGCAAATGACACACCTTACGGCCTGGCTGCCTACATCCAGTCATCCGACCCCGACCGGATCAACCGGGTCAGCCGCAAACTGCGCGCCGGTGTGGTGAACGTGAACGGTGAGGCGGGCGACTATGATGTGCCCTTTGGCGGCTACAAACAATCCGGCAATGGCCGCGAAGCGGGTCCGCTTGGGTTCCACGAATATCTCGAAACCAAAGCGATCACGCAGTGATCGTGCACGACATGAAACAGCGCCCCGCAAGGGGCGCTGCCTTCACCTCCCGCCCCGCAGGGGCGCCCCCCTCTACGTGAAAGCGCGGCGCGACCGAAGGGAGCGACGAGCGCTCACCCCTCCCACAAACCTGTCCCGGGGTGAAACTGCGACCAGGCAAACCAGAATGCTTGGTGACTGCCAAGATCACCGCCCCCTTGATCAACCGCCTTTATCCCGCTGCCATCCAGCACCAGCCGCACATTCTCCACCGCCACAGTCTGACCCTGGCTCAGTGCTGCAAACGCCTTTGAGCGCTGAAACGCCACCGGCTTGCCACTGGCCGTGATCACCCCGATCACATCTTCATGCACGCCCAATCGCGGATCCACGTCGCCCACCGGAAAGATCGGTCCATCGGCATCGCGCCCGTTGCGAAAATCGAAATCCCGGCCCAAGGCAAGGCTTTCCACCAAAACAGTCGTTTCGGGGTGGGCCGCTTTCCACGCCCCCCATTCCGACGTCACCACGCTGGCCTGTTCCAGGACGATGCCCTTCTCAGCCAGCGGCCCCGTCACGGCATTGCCCAGAAACGTGTCAAAAACCGACATCGTTTCGAGATCAAACATCACCTTGTTGGACCGGATGAGCAGCCCGGAGGTGCGCAGTGTTGGCCGCTTCACACCCGCAGGCACAGCATCGGTGAAATAGGCCTGTGCCGCACCGCAGAGCGTGCAATAGGGAATGCCCAGATCGCGGCCCCCTAGCGTGTCATTGACCATTTCGCGCACTTCCATGATCCGGCGCGGATAAGCGCGCGCTTCGCCATTCACGACGACGCCGAAAACCACGTCACTGTCTTTCAGCCATGCCGCTTCGTCGGCCGTGCTCACCTCCGGATTGTCGGCTGCGGGAATGCAGTTGCAGTTCTGATCGGTCTGGCCAAAAGGACGATCATCGATCGGGACACCGCCCCAGGACACGTGCCGCCAGTCAATGTCACCTTCCACAAATAGCGGCTCCCAGTCGGGCAAGACCGTGGTGAAAATCGACCGCTTCACCTCCAGATACCCGGGCGGTGCCGGAATATCCCAGGCGATCAGCAGATCCGTCAGCTCGCCCCAGGCATTGTCACTGGGGATTTGTCGCCCCATCAATTCCGAGGCCGCCGCCGCCAATTGCACATTGATCGACCGCGACGGAATGAACCGCATCATGTCAGAGATGATCCACGCCAGACGCGGGTCGCCCGATGCGCCCACATCCATAAGTGCAATCTCTTGATCTCGGCCCCAGGTCGACTGCGCCATGCTGTCGACAAAGGCCAACTGTACGGCCTGCGCAATGTCTTCAGACAACGCGCCAGAGGGCAGAGCGGGCGGTACACCGTATTCGGCGATCACATGCACCGGCAAGGCCTGCGCGGGCACGCCGCCGCCGCCCCAGCCCACAGAACAAACCGCCAAAATCAATCCGCAGCGCAGACGCGAAAAAAGCCCTCTCAGCATGGCTCTCTCCCAGAATTAAAGTCTCTCATCGATCCCACGACCGTCCAACCGGAGGCCCAAAGGGTGCGACATCCTGTACATATCACGAAAGTAAACCACCAATCACGAATCCATCAGGCTTGCGTGCTCAATCGGGCTGCTTTCACCATAGGGTTTCACTGGCAGCCGCGAAAAATCCGCGTATATTAAGCCCGCAGCAAGATCGAGCGACCCGACCAAACATGCATATAATCCTTCACGCAGGCGCCCACGCCACCGATGAAAATCGCCTTGTGCAGTGCCTATTGAAGAATTCAAACCATCTCGACGCCGTTGGCACCGCCGTGCCAGACCCAGAGAGCTATCGCAACGTGCTGCGGGACGCGATTGCCGATGCCACAGGCGGGCGCACCAGCAACAACGCCATGGCTGAGGCTGGGGAAAGCCTGCGCCGCATTTTGTCGCCCGCAGGCCCCGTCGACCGGCTCGTGGTGTCCAATGACAGCTTTTTCGGCACCCACAAGATGGCCGTCAAACGCATGTTCTACCCCGCGTCCTGCTCTCGCCTGGAAGCGCTGCGACAGCTGCTGCCTGATGACACGATTGAGCTTTTCTTTGCGGTGCGCAATCCGGCCTCGTTCATGCCTGCGTTGCTGGAGATCACCAACTACAACGCCATCGAAGACCTCTTTCGAGGCTATGACCCGCTTAGTTTCCGCTGGTCAGAGCTGTTTGAACGCATCCGCGCGCAGATCCCCGACATCCCGATCACTGTATGGTGCAACGAAGACACCCCCCTCATCTGGGCCGAGCTTATCCGCGAAATGGGCGGGCTGGACCCCACGCAGGAAATCGAAGGCGAATTCGACCTGCTCGAAGAGATCATGACGGAAACGGGCATGAAGCGGTTCCGCACATATATTGACGGCCATCCGGGCATGACCGAAGTGCAAAAACGCAGGGTGATCGCAGCTTTTCTCGACAAATTCGTCGATGAGGACGCGGTGGAAGAGGAATATGAGCTCGAAGGCTGGACTGATCATCTGATCGACCAGATGACCGAGCTTTACGAAGAAGATGTCTTCAATATCCCCCGTGTGCCCGGCGTCACTTTGATCACCCCATAAAACCGATTTTTCGCATGAAAAATCGTTAACGAAAATATCTGCGAATTTTCTGAGATCACATTCCCAAGGCTTCTTTGTACATCTCCAGCACCGCCTCTTCTTCTGCGATGTCATCCTTGTCGCGTTTTCTAAGCGCGATCACCTTGCGCATGACGCGGGTGTCGTAACCGCGCGCCTTGGCCTCGGCCATGACCTCTTTTTGCTGATCCGCAAGGTCGCGCTTTTCCGCCTCCAGCCGTTCAAACCTCTCGATGAACTGGCGCAACTCATCGGCGGTCACGCGGTAGCTGCTGTCGGGATTGGTTGTCGTCTCGCTCATTATGTCTCTCCTGCCCTGTCGAACCCCATCCGTTTAGGCCGCGCGCCCCCCCGCCGCAAGGGTCCGTGACTTGCACGCAGGCGCCAAAACACATAGGCCCGCCCGCAACAAAGGGAGACAGCATATGGAATGGGTGGTCTGGGTCGGTGCGGGCGTGTCGCTTCTGGGGCTTTGCGGGCTCATTTATTGTATCAAACAGGTGTGGTCCGCCAAGAAGGCACAGCTGAGTGATGACGCGCTCAAAGACGTGCTGCGCCAAGTGGTTCCCATCAACACAGGCTCTCTTTTTCTGTCGATCTTCGGGCTGATGATCGTGGTCATCGGCATCGCGTTTTCCTGACAGCTCAGAAAAACCGCTTCCCGTTCTTTATCATGTCATCAATCAGCGGTTCCCGTGTCCAGACCGCTGCGTCAACCGGTTCCAACGCGCTCAGCACCCGGGCCACACCCAAAAAGCCCTCGAAATCGGCCTGGATGAGCGGCCCACCTTTGTTCGCGTTCATCAAAAGGCCGGTCTCGGCCACCAGATCAATGTCGCTGACATGCTCTACCACCTCCGCCTGAATGAGCCGCGCGGCCTCTGCAACAAGGGCCGCATGCAGTGCTGCCTTCGGATCGATACCGGGCCAGTAAGGCGCGCGGTCGGGATGATCACCGCGCCATTCCGCAAGCCACGCCGCAAGCGAGGGATCACGGGCAAAGCTTTGACCAGAGGGGGCATGAAACACCAGGGCGCGGCGCGCCTGTTCGGCATCGCCCTCGGTGATATCCGCCATGCGATCCGACAATAGCTTCAGCGGCCCAAGCCTCACTCCGCGATGGGCATAAACACGGCGCATCTGCGCCAAGGATCGCCCCGCACCCAAGACATCGATCATCTGCAACGGCCCCTGCCGGAGGCCCAGATCACGGGCGGCGCGTTCAATCGCGCCCGCCCCCAGTCCCGCGGCAAGCATCACGAGGGCCGCGCGGGACAAAGCGGAAAAGAGCGCGCCAAGAATGCCCCCAGGGGTATCGGCGGTCACGATCACACTATTGCCACCCGCCCCCAAAGCCCGATGGGCCGTGGCGATGGCGCCCCTCCCGGTTTCGGGTGGCGCGCTCAATTCCACCAGGTGGCCTGCGCGCAGCAACCGTCGCATGCGCAGGCAGCAGCCTGTCGCGCCCACCTCAGCGGCACGTTCCGTCACTGCCAAATCGGGGGACGTCACGATCCAGACAGCATCCGCTTGCAGCTCCACCGGCGGATCCGGGGTCAGCTCAACGGTGTCAAACACCAGATCGGCGTTTTCCATCTGCGCCCCGGTGAGATCAATGGCAAGCCGTTCATGAACAGTCTTGTCGCCCCGAAACTGCGGCAGCAAGCGTTTGCGGGTCAGCACGGCAATTGCGGCACCTTTGGCCTGGCTGCCCGCTTCGATCCAGACACGATGGCCCTGTTCCAGCGCCATCGCCGCCAGATCAGCAGCCCCCGACGACCGGCCCATCACCACGACCGTCTGGACAGGGCGCGCAAGCGCCGAATGCCGTGCGGCCCTGGCCTTCACGCTGGCCGCGTGGCGAAGAAGACGCGACGTGCGATCCTGGCTGCGCTCCACAAAGCGCGCAGTCTCAAACGCCAAGCCTTGCGCCAGCGGAAGAAGCTGTGCTGCTTCCACGCAGGCGATGATATCCGCCTGCGCGGGGCTGGGATTGGGCAACCGCGCACGGGCGTTGGCCAGCGCGTCAATCGTGTCTGTTGCGTTCGGGGCATCGGGAACGGTGATCTGCCGAGGCTTCAGCGCCAACTTGATCGCGGCCAGATCGGCATCGCCGCTGACCACGGTTTCGGTCAACCCGTTCAAACGCCGATCGGTTACGTTCCAGGTCTCACCCGACAGCATAAAGTGTAACGCCGCCTCCGGTCCGATCACGCGCGGCAGGCGTTGCGTGGCACCTCCGCCGGGAATGAGGCCCAACTCCACTGCATCGCAGGACAATTCGGCATCACTTGCCGCGACACGGGTTTGCGCGGCCAGCGCCAGATCGAGCCCTTCGTTGCGCACCCGGCCAGCCAGCGTCGCGATGACGGGTTTGGGGGAAGCCTCAATCGTCGCCGTCAGCGTGGCAAAGCAATCTGCCAGCGCGGCAAGATCGCGGGCGTGTGGGTCAAAACCTGTGGCCTGGCCTGTCAGAACGATCCCGCGCACCGCGTCATCTGCTAGGGCCCGGGCCAATGCAGCCATTAGCGCATTACACAGGTTAACGCTCAACGGCGCGGTCAGCGCAAGAACGCAGGCACCGCCTTCATGTGTCTCTGTCAGGTGTTCGCTCACCCCGGCGTCCCCCACACATAGGCCCAGGCAGATTAGAGCCTGTCCCAGCAGGGCGCGCAAGAGCGCGATGTCAAAGCGGGCGGGACTGCCTAAAGACTGGGCAAACCTGGGATGTCAGGCAGACCGGGCGGGTCGTCATCAGACGTACCAAGCGTTGCATCATCAAGACCGCTCAGATCGGCAAGATCGGCCAACTCCATCCCGTCGGCCCCGGCCAAATCCAAGCCATCGTCGCTATCAGACGACAGATCAGAGGACAAATCGACGTCCAAGGCCGGCAATTCCAGGTCGGGCGGACGGCCAATATCCTCCACCAGATCAGGCAGACCATTCATCACCATAACCGCCCCACCCGCATCGCCACCAGACGGGGTATCCCGCGAAGGCACCGCCAATCCGGGGCCATCCGGCGCCGAACCCACCAGTGCCGCGCCCACAACGGCGGGGCGGGACAATCCTGCGCCCTCCTGCATGGTGGAGGATCCTTCATGGTCATCCTCCACCATCCCGCCATGTCCAAGGCGAACAGCACGCAGCCCGTTCATCTGACCCAGCATGACCTTGCCCAGCATGAAGCCCTTCGACCCGACCAGCTCCGTCCGGGTCAACGCGTCGCGTTCCACCGGCAACCTGTCCCCGGGTTTCAACGCGGAGACCTGCGACAGCGGCATGGATAGCCGCGCCACAACGGCGTTGAGCGAGACCGGCGCCGATAACGCCATCCCGCTCAGATCAAAGTCGCTTGCATCAGCTTCCTCCTTATCCGGCACGGGCGGCGGCGGGCGCAGGAGTTCTTCGGGGATGGCCAGCACCATATCGCCGCTGCGCTTGCCCTCTTCCACGTCGATGGAAATGCGAAACAGCGCATAATCGGGCGCCTCAAGCGCCAAAAGCAGTGCGCGCGCATCTTCCACCTTGTCACCATAGCGCAGGCGCAGCGGATCGGGGCTTTGCGGGGTTTCCATCATCATCTCATCGACGGAGGCAAGCACAGGATCGATCAGTTGCGCCGTTACGGCGGCGTCTGTCGGGGTAAAGGGGCGATCATCAAGCTCTGCCTCGGTGATTTTACCACGGGTTTGCACCTCCACCAGGCTTTGAACGAGACCACGATCCATGATTGCCGCACCACGCCCCATTCCGCCCACACCGGCAGGCCCGCCTTCCCCTTTGGCAAGATCGGCATAGACATCCAAAAGCATCACAAGACGATCGCCAGAGGCCACATCCTTAAGACCGGCCAGCGCGCAATCTTCCTGCACCACCGTGCGCACACTCAACTGCAATTCAAACAGTCGGTCGCCCAGCCGTTCGAGTGAAAGCCGAACAGCCTTCGACCAAGACATCGCGCGCACGTCGAAATCTTCGCGCCCGCTTTGCGCCTTTCTGCGTATGACAGATTTATCGCTGCCGGTTGACATAACTTCCGCCGCTTGACCCTATCCGTCGCTTGTCCCGGTCCCCGCGACCGTTGGGCACAGTACGTCATCAAGGTTACCAAACCGTTTCCAATGCTCTGAGATTGGGTGGCACTTTACTGGCGCTGAAAATCGCTACTGTGCGGCCGCCAAAGACGCGGCATTTTCCAGAGGCAGGCGTACACGGAACGCCGCACCCGCCTGTCCCGGCACATAACTGATTGAGCCCCCGAGCCGGCCCATCACCTCCCGGCAGATCGCAAGGCCCAACCCCGCGCCACCCGCCTTGGTATCCCCCACGCGGGCAAATTTTTCAAAGATCACCGCCTGTTGGTTGCGAGGAATGCCCTGACCATTGTCGATGAAATCGATGACCAGATCACCGTCTCTCAGATCAGGTTTGATCGTAAGTTCCGGCACACCCGCTTCGCAGTATTTCCTGGCATTGGAAATCAGATTGATGAACACCTGTGTCAAACGATCCAGGTCAGTGTCCAGCATCACCTGTTCTGCGTCCGTCTTGCGCCTGATGCGCATCTTGCCAGAGGCATCCGCCGCGGCAATGGCGCGATCCAGAAGCTCTTCCAGACGGCCCGTTTCACGATTGAGCACGACCTGGCCGTTCTCCAGCACGCTGAGGTCCAGCAAATCGTCCAGAAGACGCGTGAGCCGCGTCGCCTCATCCTGAATGATCTTGGCGTATTTGTTGCGCTCCTCCCCGGTCAGATTGTCGGTCTCGCGCAGGATCTCCGAAAAGGACCGGATGGAGGTCATGGGCGTGCGCAGCTCGTGGCTGATCTGACTGAGAAACGCATCCTTCTGCACCGAGATTTGTGTCAGTTTCTCATTGGCCTCCCGCAATTGCCGCGCGGTGCGGGCCTGTTCATCGGTCTTGGCCTCCAGACGGCTGGAATATTCCATGATCTGGGCGGTTTCATCGGCCACGGCCATGAGGTCTTCCACCGATACGGTCGCACGGCCGACGATCTGAGAAATCATTGCATGCGCCGCTGCTGCGCCAATGGAGCCGGACAGCTCTCGCTCTAGACGGTTGAGGAAATCGGGAGACGGTTCAGGCAGATAGCCCCCCAAGCCCTGACGCCGCGCCTCCTCGGAGAAAAGCGCCTGCGCCTGCCCTGCGCCCATGATCCGTTGCGCCATGATCAACAGGTCCTCGGACTGCGCGATCCCGCCCGACCAACCGCCCGGCGTGCCGGAATGGTCAAACACATTGACAAACTGCGCCCCCTGCAGCCGTTCGATCGGCTGCGGTAGGGTGAGGATGGACACCAGAATGAACGCGCCAGTGTTCAAAAGCATGCTCCACATCACGGCATGAATGACCCGGTCCATACCTTCAGTGCCGAAAAGGGCATAGGGCCGCAGCCAGGACAGGCCGAACAGGCCGTTGTCAAAGACCGCTTGGGGCAACACGCCCGACGCCCCGAAACTGGGCAAGAACAAGCAGTACAGCCAGACCACGAATCCCACGCTCAGGCCCGCCAGCGCACCAGACCGCGTGGCCCCACGCCAGAACAGCCCGCCCATGAGCGCGGGCAGAAACTGCGCGGCACCCACAAAGGAAATGAGGCCGATAGCCGCCAAGGCGCTGCCCCCGCCCGACAGGCGCAGATAGAGGTAGCCAAGAAACAAAATCACCGCGATCGACAACCGCCGCGCGATAAGTGCGACGGACCGCAAATCGCCCGAAATCACCGCGGACCCACCGGTAGACCGTAGCCAGATCGGCATGACAATATGGTTCGATACCATCGTCGACAGCGCGATCGCGGCCACAATCACCATGGATGTGGCTGAACTGAACCCGCCAAGGAAGGACAGGATCGCCAAGCCCTCTCGGCCTTCCATCAGCGGCAATGTCAGGACGAAAAGGTCAGGGTTTGCCTCTGCCGGCAACATCTCAAGCCCAACCACGGCGATGGGCACCACGAAGAGGCTCATTAACATGAGATACAAAGGAAAGGCCCAGGAGGCGACGCGCAGGTGGTCTTCGTGCTCGCTTTCCACCACCATGACCTGAAACATACGCGGCAGACAGATGAAGGCGGCCGCCGACAGCAGGGTGAGGCCCACCCACCGGCTGCCCGGCACATCCCATGCAGAAATTGGCGAGGCCTCAATCCGGGCAAGCGTGTCCGTGACACCGCCCGAAATGCCCCAGACCACAAATACGCCCACCGCAAGAAGCGCCACCAGCTTCACCACTGCCTCAATGGCGATGGCCATGACGACGCCGTGGTGGCGCTCATTGGCGTCTACATTGCGGGTGCCGAAGAGAATGGTGAAAATGGCCAGCCCGGCCGCAACCCAAAGTGCCGTGGATTGCTGACCCGGTGGCGCCTCGGAGGCGATGAAATCACTGGCGGCCACCGTGCTGAAGGACAGCGTCACCGATTGCAGCTGCAGCGCGATGTAGGGCGCGAGCACAATCACCGCGATGACCGTGACAAAGACGGCCAGCGTGTTCGACTTGCCGAACCGCGATGAAATGAGATCGGCAATGGAGGTGATGCGCTGACTGCGGCCCACCCGGACCATTTTTCGCAGCGTCCACCACCAACCGATCATCACCAGCGTGGGGCCCAGATAGATGGTGACGAATTCCAGCCCTGACCGCGCAGCAAAGCCCACCGCGCCATAGAAGGTCCAGGCCGTGCAGTAGATCGACAACGACAGAGTGTAGATCAGCGGTGAGCGGAGCCAACGCGCCCTGCCCTGCGCGGCCGCGCGGTCTGCGATGAAAGCCACGACGAACAAAAGCGCCACGTAGCCCAGACAGACCAGAACGAGGGTGTTCAGCATGGCCATCAGCCTGCTTCCTCATCGGATGATCTGTCGTCCGGCTGATCCACTTCCGGCCCCAAGCGTCGTGACAGCAGAGCCGCAAGTCCTGCCAGAGCGGCCCAGACGAGGAACAGATAGACCATCACCGTGGCCGTGCTCATGCTGGCCGCGTCCAACCAAAGCAACGGGATCATGAACAACAGCCCGCCCAAGATCGGCAGCATCCGCGCAGCATCCGCCAGTCGACGTCGCTTATACGTGCGTTGATGGACGAACAGAGCGGGTTTGCCATCGCTCATGAGCAGGTCTCACACACTGGCCAGTTGGCGCACGGCGTCGAGCACCTCAGCATTGGAGAAAGGTTTGGTCATGTAGGCGCTGGCCCCGGCCCGTTCGGCCATTTCACGATCTTTGGTCTGTCCTCGCGCGGTCAGCATCAAGACCGGGGTATGGCCCAATTCCGTGTCGCCGCGAATTTCTGTCAGAATGTCAAAGCCGCTTTTGCCCGGCAGCATGACATCCAAGATCACAATATCGGGTTTGCGTGCGCGCACCGCATCGATTGCATCATGCCCATTGGAATGGGTCGCCACATCCCAGCCATCGCGGGACAGGATGAAACTGATCGCCTCGATGATGTTGCGCTCGTCTTCGATAACGATGACCTTTTTGCCCATGCAATCGGCCTCCCCTCCGATTGTGCGCTCTCCCGTTGGTGACACTATCTTACGGTTTGGAAGGTCTGTCAAAGCTTCGGTGCGGGCCGAATGCGCACAGGGGTTCTATGCCTCAGGCGAGGATATTTATGGCAAAAAGAAAGGCTTAGGCAGGCCCCTATTCCGCTGTTGATATCTGACCACGAACTGGGAATTCAGAGAGAACGGTTTGCGCGGCGTCCAGGATCAAAGCATCTGATGTGCCCGCCAGTTCGGCAGCCGATAGGCGGCGGCTCGTTTCGGCGTGAAAGACCGGGCGGCGGGTGCGGGTATCAAAAGCATCCACACCCAATGTGCCAATCGTCACCTCCACTTCTCGCGTCTGTGGGAAGGGGGAGCTGTAACCGAACCCATAATACCGTCCACCCCAAGGCCAACTGCGGAAACTGCTGGTGTAGGACGTAGGGTAGTGTCGCAGCTCAATCTTGTCGCGCGCGCCCAGCGTGTAGGACACCGCGAAATCGGCGCGGCGCGATGACGGGACAAAGCGATACCCTTTGCGTTCGAATTCCGCCTTGAGCGCGGTGGTCATCTTGGCAATGGCCAGCGGCGAGATTTGGTGATCGCCCGATGTCACCACGGGCGGGTTTTTGGCCCATGTGAACGTGCGCAAGGGCGCGAAATCAAAACTGGGGTCAGTATCGGTGTAGACCACCGGGCTACAGGCCGACATCAGCCCGGTGAGAAACAGAAATGCCAAAATCAAGCGTCGCATGGTCACCTCGGAAAGTTGGAATGGCAGCGCCGGAATGGGGTGCGGCATGGCTGATTAAAAAGTACCATTGCCCTGACGCGATGGAAACACTCAAAGCAATCACGATTTATTCGCAAGGGCGCCTTCGCGCATCAGCCCGCGTCGCAAAGCCCCATGGTACAGGAAGGACAAGACGCGCCGACCGGCCAGATCGCACCATCCCTCTGGTCCTGTGCGGCCGCGTCCGGCAGGATCAGCATATGCGCGTGGCGCTCGGCCGGTCGGGACACGGTCGCGGCTCTCAACTCCTGCGACATCGCAAGCGTCAGAACCCGCACATCACCCTGCTGGACGCGGCGTTCCACCACCTGTCCGGGATGGGCCAACACCTCATAGATCGGCCAATGGTGGCAGGTCGCAGCAGGGCGGATCAGGTCAAGGCCGAGCACGGGCTTCTGGAACATCATCCGGCCGGTGCCATCGCATATGAAAAGCCCGACAGGGCCCACCATGTCTTCGGGCAGGCTGGCCAAACGGCGTGCTACGGCGGCAAGGGGTTGGCCCGTCAAATCCGCCAGTGTTTGGGGCAATTGACCGGGAGCGGTTTGGATGACATCCGCACCAATGTCGCGCAGCCAGCCTTCCATGTCTCGCATCGGCAAGGCACGCGCATCCTGGACGTATTGCAAAAGCAGCGCGTTTGCGATGCGTCTTGCCGTGTCATCTACCAGCACGTCACTGCGATTGACGATCGAGGCCACACGGGCAGAACCGCCCGCCCCTTCGAGTTCGGAAAAGTGATGATCATGGGCCGCCATAAAGGCGTGCACCTGTTCAAGCGGCGTGCGCACCGCCATCTCCGCCCCCGGTGCGCCTTCAAGATAGCGTACCAGCGCTTCGGCCTCTGTGGCCAACCGTTCACTGTCTTCATTGATGTTGCGGTGAAAGCGACTTTGCCATTGCGGCTCCAGCGCGCCACCGGCGAGGATCGACGCCGTCGAACGGATCGCCGTCACAGTCGAGATGACCTCATGCAAGGATGTGGCGAGTTCGGGGTCATGGGCGATCCGGTCGGTCAGCGCATTGACGGCCCGGGTCAGATCACTGCGTTCGCGCGCCAATTGGGCCACGAGCTGCGCCCAGCCAGGAAAGCGGCCGGCGAATTCCTCTACACGGTCGGTCTCCGCTGTATCACCCTCCACAGCCGTTTTAGCGGCCTGTGTCAAAGCATCCACCAAGGCGGCCTCCGCCCCTTCGGCCAACTGGCCGGCTGGGACTTTCAGAACATCGGCCAATTGGTTGAGCGTTTTGCCCCCGATTCTGCGGCGGTTGTGTTCAATGAGATTGAGGTAGGAGGCGGAAATGCCCGCCGCACGGGCCAGATCGGCCTGTTTCATACCAGCCATCACCCGCCTTTCACGGATGCGGCTGCCGATCATGGATGCACGCGCAGTGTCCATTTTTCCTTATACTTTCGTGGCTTCAGTCGATCGCTTTATTAATTTGTAAAAGGTAATTTACAAATTTACCAGATAATGTGTCCATAAATTTACAAAACATTTGTTTACCTAGAGGCAGTTATTGATCCGTTTTCAACCCTTTCACCATAATGCCCCAGCACTTTGTGCATCGGGGGGTGATAGAGGAGATCCCCCCGCTTTATCACTCTAGGGAGGATTTCAATGTCCAAAACTGACCTTACGCGTCGTGGTCTGATCAAGACAGGTTCCGTTGCCGGTGCCAGCCTTGCTCTGCCCACCATTTTCACGGCGCAATCTGCCGCTGCTTTCACGAACGAGCCCACAGGCTCTGACGTAACGCTGGGCTTCAACGTGCCTCAGTCCGGGCCCTATGCCGATGAAGGTGCAGACGAACTGCGCGCCTACCAGCTGGCCGTCGAGCACCTCAACGGTGGCGGCGATGGCGGCATGATGAACACGTTCAGCTCCAAGGCCCTGAAGGGTAATGGTATCCTGGGTAAGGAAGTGAAGTCCGTGACCGGCGACACACAGACCAAGTCTGACGCCGCCCGTGCTTCCGCAAAATCCATGATCGAAAAAGACGGCGCGGTGATGATCACCGGTGGTTCGTCTTCGGGTGTGGCCGTGGCCGTGCAGGCGCTTTGCCAGGAAGCCGGCGTTATTTTCATGGCAGGTCTCACGCATTCCAACGACACGACCGGTAAGGACCGCAAGAAGAACGGCTTCCGTCACTTCTTCAACTCCTACATGTCGGGTGCCGCTCTGGCGCCGGTTTTGGCTAGCGCCTATGGTACCGACCGTAAGGCATATCACCTGACCGCCGACTACAACTGGGGCTACACAACCGAGGAAGCCGTGAAGGCGTCCACGGAAGCCATGGGTTGGGAAACGGTTGCGGCTGTGAAAACACCGCTGACCCAGACCGACTTCTCGTCCTATATCGCACCTGTTCTGCAGTCCGGTGCCGACACGCTGGTTCTGAACCACTACGGCGGCAACATGGTGAACTCGCTCACAAACGCAGTTCAGTTCGGTCTGCGCGACAAGCAGGTGAACGGCAAAGACTTCCAGATCATCGTGCCTCTCTACTCCCGCCTGATGGCGCAGGGTGCGGGTGCGAACGTGAAAGGCATCTTTGGCTCCACCAACTGGCACTGGTCGCTGCCCGACGCAGGCTCGCAGGCCTTCGTCAAGTCGTTCGGCGAAAAGTACGGCCGTCCGCCGTCGCAGGCCGCGCACACCTGCTACGTTCAGGCCCTGCTCTATGCAGACGCCGTGGAACGTGCCGGCTCGTTCAACCCGTGTGCGGTTGGCGAAGCACTCAAGGACTTCGAATTTGACGGAATGGGCAACGGTCCAACGCTCTATCGCGGCGAAGATCACCAGTGCTTTAAGGACGTGCTTGT
>JBCCNB010000043.1:0-28711 GCA_039026055.1 Pseudomonadota bacterium
GAAAAAAGAGGCCGAGGAAACCGCGATGCACTTCCTCGAAAAGGTGAAGATCCCCGATCAGGCGTCCAAGTACCCCGGCCAGCTTTCGGGTGGTCAGCAACAGCGTGTGGCCATCGCCCGCTCGCTCTGCATGCGCCCTCGCATCATGCTCTTTGACGAACCCACCTCCGCCCTCGATCCCGAGATGATCAAGGAAGTTCTGGACACCATGGTGGAGCTTGCCGAGGAAGGCATGACCATGCTTTGCGTGACCCACGAAATGGGCTTCGCCCGCCAGGTCGCCAACCGCGTGATCTTCATGGACCAGGGCCAGATCGTGGAACAGAACGAACCCGAAGAGTTCTTCAACAACCCGAAATCCGAACGCACGAAGCTGTTCCTGAGCCAGATCCTGGGTCACTAATCCGCGCCTATGACGCCCGAGGCCTTCGCGGAACAGCACCCGCGCCTGTATCGCCTCGCGATGGTTGGCGCGGCTGATGGCATCCGTACGCACGGCCTTCTAACCGCGCAAGAGGCTGCCGATAGGGCCGGTGTAATCCTGCCTGACACGCCCCGATCGGCTGCACTGAAAATCGCGCTTCCCGATGGCACCCGGATTTGGATCACCGACAATCTTCCACTTTGTTTCAACAAACTCGCCCCAGTTCTTGAAAACGAACTAACACCACAGGACTGGTTCGGCATGCTCAACACCCGCGTCTTTTTCTGGCCTGAAAGGAGATTGGGCGAGGGCAACTTGAAAGCTCGCATCAGCCGAGGCTACGAAAGCGAATGGCAAGTCTATGACACACGAACACTGCTCAGTCGCGTTTGGGACCGCGCTGAAATCGCGCCAATCAATACGGGGTCCACGATCCGTCAACCCGCCCGCCGCGGTTTGGCAACCTTTGCGCCCCTGGAGGGTTTGAACTTCAAAGCATGGCGCAAGTCGCGGGGTAAAAGCACCCCAGACATTGTCAAGGAAGTCACAATTCGTGGGAGCGCCCCGCACGCAGGAAAGGCTCTAATTCAGGTGGAGCCAGCAAGACCGTAACTCGTGGCCAAAACCAGCATTTCTTGACAAGAACGAGTGCGCCTATATGTGTGCGTTATCGCTGCGCTGCCGCGTGAGCATGCCGCGCCGTTGGAACACCCAACCGGGCGCAACAGCGACACCCCAGTTCCCATCACGCAGGGTTCTTACGGCGGGCTTCCCGTGGAATGCGTCCATGGGGCTAGGTGCCTGTCGAACCCCCGTTGTGTGCGGCCTTAGCGTTGCACACTGAAAGGACATATATTGTCAAAGTTTCAACAGCTTGGCCTGTCGCCAAAGCTATCAGAGCGGCTGGATAAATCCGGCTTCACCACACCCACTCCCATTCAGGGCAAAGCCATCCCGCTGGCCCTCGAAGGCCACGACATCATGGGCCTCGCCCAGACCGGCACGGGCAAAACCCTCGCCTTTGGGTTGCCGATGATCGACACGCTGATGGCCAAACCCCAAAAACCCGCGCCCAAAACGGTGAAGGCCCTGATCCTCGCCCCCACGCGCGAGTTGGTGAACCAGATTTCCGACAACCTGCTGGCCCTGACCAAAGCCACCCCGCTGACACTGGTCACAGTGGTCGGCGGCCAATCCATGGCTCGTCAAATCAAAGCGTTGGAGCGTGGCAATGATATCCTCGTCTCCACCCCCGGTCGCCTGATTGACCACATGAACCGCGGCACCGTCGATCTTTCGACCGTGCGCCACCTCGTGCTGGATGAAGCCGATCAGATGCTCGACATGGGCTTCATCCATGACCTGCGCAAAATCGCTCCCCGGCTCGGCACCCCGCGTCAGACGATGCTCTTTTCCGCGACCATGCCCAAACAGATGGAAGAGCTCAGCCGCAGCTATCTCACCAACCCCCAGCGGGTTGAGGTCGCCCCCCCGGGCAAGACCGGAAACAAGATCGACCAATCCGTTATCTTCGTCGAAAAAGTCGAAAAACCGTCCAAGCTACGTGAAGTCCTCTCGGCGGACCCGGACGCGCTCAGCCTTGTGTTCTCCCGCACCAAACACGGCGCGGAACGGATGAAGAAAAAGCTGGTCGCCGATGGCTACAACGCCGTGTCGATCCACGGGGACAAAACTCAAGGTCAACGCGACAAGGCGCTCAAGGCCTTTCGCGCGGGCAAGGCCAAGATCCTCGTGGCCACAGATGTCGCCGCCCGTGGCATCGACATTCCCGATGTGGCCTATGTCATCAACTACGATCTGCCCAACGCGCCGGAATCTTACGTACACCGCATCGGCCGCACCGCCCGTGCGGGCCGCGATGGCACGGCCATTTCGTTCTGCTCCCCCGAAGAACGGGGCCAGCTTCGCGACATCGAAAAGCTGATTGGGCGCCGCTTCGGTGCCGATGACACTGATGAAAACGCCGTGGCATCGGACACACCCATGCCTGACGGAAAGCCCCGAAACGACAAACCACCGCGCCGACGCCATAGGCGCAACAGAAACCGCAGAGGAAACGCCAAGGGAAAACCCCGGTCAACCTCGGGACCGAACGCCAAGAAAGCGGGTTGATGGCGGCGGGCGTGAAAGCCGTTTGTCAGGAATAGACGCCCTTCATACCTTCTGCGTGATACCGGTCCCCGGCGGCGGCCCCTGTGGGCATGATCTCATCCAGTCGCGCCAGATCCTCTGCAGTCAACACCACGTGCAGCGCGCCCACATTCTGCTCCAGATATGTGACCCGCTTCGTCCCTGGGATCGGCACGATGTCGTCGCCCTGCGCCAGCACCCAAGCGAGCGCCAGCTGCGCCGCAGAACATCCTTTTTCCTCTGCCATCTCCCGCACCCGCGCCACCAGCTCCAAGTTTGCAGGCATGTTCTCATCAGAAAACCTCGGGTTCGCCCGGCGAAAATCCTTCTCATCCATCCCTTCAAGCGTTGTCACCGCCCCGGTCAAAAACCCACGCCCCAGCGGCGAATAGGGCACAAAGCCCACGCCCAACTCCCGACAGGCGGCCAGCACTTCCGCCTCAGGCCCCCGCGTCCAAAGCGAATACTCCGACTGCAAGGCGCTGATGGGGTGCACCTTGCAGGCCCGGCGCAGCATTTCGGGCGACACTTCGCACAGACCCACATGTGCAATTTTGCCTTCTGCCACCAACGCTGCCAAAGCCTCCATCGGTTCCTCAATCGGGCGCCCATCCTCCACCCGGTGCATGTAGTAAAGATCAATCTGCTCCACGCCCAACCGCCGCAGCGACGCCTCACAGGCCTCCCGCACATAGGCCGGATCATTGTTGATGGTCCGCGCATATTCTCCCGGGTTGCGGACAATGCCAAACTTGGTAGCGATTTTGAAATCCTTGCCACGCTCCGCAATGAACCGCCCGATCAGTTCTTCATTATGTCCGGTGCCATAGGTGTCCGCACTGTCGAAGAAATCAATGCCCAACTCCCGCGCCCGCGCCATCACAGTCAGAGACACGGCATCCTCTGTCGTGCCGTAAAATTCGCTCATCCCCATGCAGCCAAGGCCAAGCGGCGATACCTTCAGTCCGCTTTCGTGCGTCCCAAGTGTGCGTTTTGACATGCCTGTCTCCCTACTGTGACACCGCAAGGTCCGGGTGGTCATAGGCCTCCGGATAGGGCATCGGATGAAACGGCCCCAGCGGCACAACACCGTTCCAAGACCGCCCGAAATACCCTTGCCGACAATGCACCAAGGATCCCGCCTTTGCCACACCCGGCAGGGCGTAAACCCGGCAAAGCCAGCGCCACAGATGCGGATAATCGAGGATCCGCGCACCATTGAGCTTCATCCGCAGATAATAGACCGGGTCATGGCGATACAGCGTCGGGAAAAGCCGCAGATCGGCCTCTGTGAACTCTGCGCCCATAACGAAAGACCGCCCATCGGAAAGCCGGTCTTCCAATGCGGTCAGCATGTCAAAATACGCCTTGAACGCAGCGGCATAAACCGCCTGGTCCGACGAAAACCCGGCCTTATAGGCGCCGTTATTGATGGCCACGTAAATCTGCTCATTGAGCGTTTCGATTTCTGCCTGTTGATCTGGATCATCCGGGAACAACCGAGGGCGATCCGCCATGCGACTGCCAAGACCTCGCGCCTGGGCATCCAACATGCGCACAATTTCCGCGCTTTCATTATTCACAATGCGCTGGGCTTTTTTGTCATAAAGGATCGGCACCGATTGCTCATCCGATCCTTCCCTAAGATATACGTCTTTCGTGATGCGCAAACTATCCCCGGTGGCGGTTTCAGCCGTGCATTCGGGCAGTACGGTACCCGTCAAAGTGGCCACCTTCTCCGGTGCAAACTGCCACAGATTTGGCCCGGCGGGATCGTCCTCACCCGTCCGATTGGGAAAGGCCACATCCAAGGTGATCACCTCTTCCAACCCAAGAACGCTGCGCGCCAGCGTCACGCGATGACACCACGGGCAATTGAGTGCGACAAACAGATGATACCGGCCGGGTTCCGCCGGAAAATCCGGGTCGCCAATGGCATTGCGAAACCCGCTGACACCGCGCACAAACTCACCCTTCGCGCGCCGCGCCTTGATGTCTGTCTGATCTTCTTCCACTGATCGCGTCATGGTCTCCTCCTTGCCTTTGGCATGACATGACATCCACTGCGGCCTCATCAACCTGTCATCAGGTATTTGTGAGCTATCGCGCGCTGGACAAACGCGTCTGACAAAACTGTACAAAATGGGTTTCAGAGGTCCCAAAGTGACCTCAAATTGGGGTAAACCGCCGCTAACCGGTCAATTCCCGCGGAATCACGAAATCCACGGCCTGACCGCTGCCCGTGCCCACCTCGCGCCAGTCTTCCACGTCGAATTCCGCCACGAGGGTCGCGCAAGTTGGATAGTCGAAAAACCGCGGATGCGGCGGCGGGACCTGCATAATATTCTGCGCAAACCACGCGATGCCTGGATTGTGGCCCAGCATCAGCACACTGTCCCCCTTCGCCCCGCGCAGCACATCGAGCATCACATCCTGCCCAGCGAGGTAGAGCTTATCCAGAAACTCCGTGTCGCAGACAAACCCGAGCCTGGAAAATGTCTCCCGCGTGCGTGCCGAAGATGAGCTAAGAACCTGATCAGGAATGTATTTTTTTGCCCGCAACCATTCCCCCACAACGCGAGCCGACACGCGTCCACGCCCGTTCAGTTGCCGGTTACAATCTTCTATCAGCGGGTCGTCCCAACTGGATTTTGCATGCCGCATCAGGATCAGTTGTTTCAAAGAAAAGACCTCATGTGAAAGGCCGATTGCGCTTCATCGCGCGCATATTTCTGACTGACCGGACAGACCCGCCGCACCGCACACCCCCGTGTCAGACAGGTGTTTTCCGGCTGGTCCAATTCTGATTTGCAACCTGGCACATCGTAGGAAACGCCCTTCAACGCCCCCACCGGACAGGCTGTCAGACAGGGCTGATCAGAACACATTTCACAGGGGCTTGGCCCCGCCTTAGGCGTTGATATTGCGTAAGAAAAACCGACGGCGCCCCGGAAGGATACCATCAACCCGGCTTGGTCATGCACCAACAATCCCACCGGCGAAAGATGCGCTCGTCCGCTCAACTGTGCCCATTTAAAAAATGGCTGATAGGGCGGCGGCCCAAAAGGGAAAAAAGCCTCACCGCCAAGGTCATCCGCCAAAGCGCTAATCACTCGCGAAGACCACCGATCCATCGGATCTTCTTTGCCGTCCCGAAATTCGGAAGAGGCGGAAAACAAAGGCCAGAACCCCGGCTCTAACGGCCCCAAAAGAAAAAGCGTCTTGATCCCTTTGGGCATGTCTTCGGTGACCGTGCCCATCACGCTCAACTGCGCACGGCGGGCGCGTAGCTCTATGTCTTTGAAGGATAAACGCACCGTCGTCATCGGTCCGTCCTTTTGTGGTTCGAGCCCTGACCTTACGCAGAAAACGCGCCCGCACAAGCGTTTGCCATCATTTGGCGCGGATCATGGACCCCGCGCCCTGATCGGTGAACAGCTCCAGCAGGACCGCATTTGGCGCACGGCCATCCATGATCACAACGGCCTTGACCCCCGAAGCCAGCGCATCGAGGGCGGTCTGGGTCTTCGGGATCATGCCGCCTGCAATCACGCCGGACGTAGTCAAGTCTTTGATTTGACTTGCGGAAAGTTGCGTTAGAATCTGGCCCTCCGCGTCTTTTACACCTTCGACATCCGTCAGCAGCAAAAGCCGGTCTGCCTGCAACGCGCGGGCAATTGCGCCTGCTGCGTCGTCGCCGTTGATGTTGAACGTCTCCCCGTCATGCCCAGCGCCGAGCGGGGCGATTACGGGGATAGCATCATCGCGGAAAAGCGTGTGAAGGATCGATGGATCCACCTGACTTGGCACACCTACCATGCCCAGCGCCGGGTCAGCTGGGGTGCAATAAATGAGACCCGCATCTTTGCCCGAAAGCCCGACACCCTTACCACCTTGCCGGTTGATCGCGTGCACGATGCTTTTGTTGACGCGGCCCGAAAGAACCATCTCGACCACGCTCATGGTTTCAGCGTCCGTAACACGCTTTCCATTCACAAATTCGGATTTCACATCCAGCCGGTCCAGCATGTCATTGATCATCGGCCCGCCGCCATGAACAATCACCGGGTTCACGCCGACCTGACGCAGGAGTACGATGTCCCGGGCGAAACTGGCCATCGCCTCATCACTTCCCATGGCGTGACCACCCAGTTTCACAACCACAATCGCCCCGTCATAGCGCTGCATATTCGGCAACGCCTCGCTCAGTGTTCTCGCCGTGGCGGCCCAATCCTGATGCATCTCTCTCGTCTTCATTCTGTCGCCTCGTGTTGGGACGCGCTTATGATCGGATATTGGGCGTGCTGCAAGGATCGGATCAGATTCTATACCTCCGGTGGGGATATTTTCAGCCAGAAGAAGCGCCGGATTTTGTTTCTTCTGGCTAAAGTATCCCGGGGGTTTGGGGGCTGGCCCCCTATGGCACTTTACCCAATCGACGCAATCGTCGAGCGGAGTATCGGGATGCCGTCGCCTTTTTCGCTGGAGGTCAGGATCAACTCCGGGAAGGCGGCAGGGTGAGTGGCCAGACGCGATCGGACCTGTGCGAACAAGCGTTCTTCGTCTTTGGCCCTGATCTTATCGGACTTGGTGAGCACACATTGAAAAGTTACCGCCGCGCCGTCTAGAAGCGCCATGATTTCTTCATCCACAGGTTTGATCCCGTGCCGTGCGTCGATCAGAACAAAGGCGCGACGCAGGGTGGCGCGGCCAGAGAGATATTGTTTCAGTAAAGCTTGCCATGCCTGCACTTTTGCCAGTGGCGCGTTGGCGTAGCCATAGCCCGGCAGGTCGACCAAGTAGTGGCTGTCTGACAGGGCGAAGTAGTTGATTTCCTGCGTTCGGCCGGGGGTGTTGGAGGCGCGCGCCAAGGCCTTCCGGCCCGTCAGTGCGTTGATCAGGGAGGATTTGCCGACGTTAGAGCGGCCTGCAAAGCATACCTCTGGCCGGTCGGCATTGGGCAGGCCCGACATGGCGACGACACCTTTCACGAAATCCACCTGACCGGCGAAAAGCTTGCGCCCGGTTTCAAGCGCTTGGGCATCCGGCGGCTCAGTCAGTGGGAAGGGCAGCGCCATCAGATCACCTCAACCGTGTCGCCCACGGCAAGGCCTCCGGATTTGGTGACAACGGCTGAGATGCCGAAATTCACATGACCGAAGCCGCGCATCAGTGTGCCCAGGATATCGGTGTCCGCCGTCCCGGTGGCGGGATTGGCGGCGGGCACCTGGCACCTTTCGATGGGTTCTTGGATGCGCAATTCAGCCTCGCCGGCGCGGATTGTTTTTCCGACCCAGTCAAACTCGTCCCATGCCTCCAATCCGTCCATATGGACATTGCAGCGCCAGCGTTGCAGCGAAAGATCGGGTGATGTGAGGCGCGCGACCGCTGCATGCGAGGCGAGGTTGATGAAGCTGATGGAGGGGTAGTTCGTGTCGGTCATGCCCTGCGCCGCGCTTCGGACAAGGCGAACGGATTGGGGCTTGGACGCTGGCATGATCTGGCGCACCCAAGACAGAAATGCATTCTGTTCGCGGTCGGGGTCGAAGCAAAGATCATCCAGATCAGGATGGCTGAGTGTTAGCCGCCCGAGGCTTTCATTCATCTGCGCACTGATCCCCTGAACAGACGGCGCAGAAGAGGCGCGGGTGAATTTGCGGCAAGGTGCCCATTCAGATCCATCCGCATCAGAGAGCTCATGCGCCACAGCCCATCTGCGATCCCAGGGCATGGTTTGCCCTTCTGTTAGATGCACCCGGGGCACATTTTCCCGGCCATGGGCCTTGATCGGATGACGCCAGATCGCCCGAATGCTGGCCATTACTTTTCGCTTGGCGGTGCTTCCGCCTTTGGCTTTTTCTTGAAGCTTTCGCGGATATTGCCGAACACGTCCGGTTTGTACCCCTGACTGCGCATGATGATGTATTGTTGCACGAAGGTGATCACGTTGTTGGCGATCCAGTAGATCACAAGGCCGCTGGCAAAGCTGCCCAGCATGAACATGAAAACCCAAGGCATCCAGGCAAAGATCATTTGCTGGGTGGGGTCTGTTGGGGCCGGGTTTAGCTTTTGCTGCAGCCACATCGACACACCCAAAAAGAGCGGCAGGATACCGATGAAGATCAGTGCCAGCAGGGAGCCCGCCTCTGGCGCCGCCCAGGGGAAGACGCCCCAAAGGTTGTAGATTGAAGACGGGTCCGGTGCGGAGAGGTCCTTGATCCAGCCGATCCAGGGCGCGTGGCGCAGCTCGATGGTGACGAAGATCACCTTGTAGAGCGAGAAGAAGATGGGGATCTGCAGAAGGATCGGCAAACAGCCCGCGGCGGGGTTCACCTTTTCCTTCTTGTAGAGGTTCATCATCTCTTTTTGCATCTTCTGGCGGTCATCGCCCACCTGTTCCTTGATCTTCTCCATCTGCGGCTGAAGCTCTTTCATTTTTGCCATGGAGACGTAGGATTTGTAGGCCAGCGGCAACAGCACGATCTTGATCAGCAGCGTGAGCCCGATGATGGACCAGCCCATGTTTCCGATCAGCACATTGAGGTAATGCAACACGGCGAATATCGGCTTTGTCAGGAAAAAGAACCAGCCCCAGTCGATGGAATCGATGAACTCCGGCACGGGATTGGCTTCATCATTCTGGTAGCCGCGGATCGTTGCCCATTCCTTCGGGCCTGCAAAAAGGCGTAGAGAGGCGATCGCCGTTTCACCCGGCGCGACGGCCTGAGTGGCCTGTTGTGCCGTTGTCTGATAGATACCGCGGCTTGGGTCCTGGAAGGTGGAGATTTTGAGGCCCTCTCCGGCGCTCGGGATCAGGGTGGTCATCCAGTAATGATCGGTGAACCCGGTCCAGCCTGCTTCCTGGACCGTGAACGTTTCATGCTGGCCCACATTTTCCAGTTTGTCGTACTTCACATATTCACGCACGCCGTCGATCTTCTGGATCGCACCTTCGTGCAGGATGAAGAAATTCTTCAGATCGTCGGGCAGACCATGGCGGGCCAGAATGCCGTAAGAGGCTAGTGTCTGTTGCGTGGCGCCCGTGTTTTCCACGGACTGGGTGATGGTGAACATCAGCTTATCATCAATGGCCATTTCGCGGGTGAATGTCAGGCCCGCACCATTGTCCCACGTCAGGGTGATTGGCGCGCCGGGGGCAAGGGTTGTGCCGCTGGCCACCTCCCATCGCGTGTTGGCGCCTGGCACCTTATCGGGCGTCAGGCCGCCGCCGGGTGCCCAGCCGAAGAGCGCATAATAGGGATCGTTCGTGCCAACGGGCGACAACAGCGTGACAATGGGGGAGCCTTCGGCGAGCGTCTCGCGATAGCCTTTGAGTCGCAGTTCATCAATGCGCCCGCCCTTCAGGGAAATCGAGCCTTCCAGCGTTGGTGTGTCGATGGTGATGCGGGGGGCGTCATCCTCTTCCGGTTGAGAGGGCGCGGTCGCGGTATCTGTCGATGCGGCCGGATCTGATGTGGATGGGGCCAGCGCGATGTCGCCTTGTTCGTCCAAAACGGCGCTCGTCTCTGCCGTGATGGGCTGATCCGTGGCCTCTGGTGGGGGGAACAGAAGGAACCAGACCAAAATCACCAAAAAGCTCAGCGCGGTGGCCAGAATTAGGTTTTTGTTCTGATCGTCCATCGAAGGGCCATTTCTTATTTCAAAATGCGTTGGCTGGGTTCAACAGATCACGGGGCCAAAGGTCAAGGGGTATTGGGTGGAATCAGGTACCACAGTCCGATCGCGGTTCGATTGCTGCTTTAAAGAGATAAGAGCTTTGGTGCCGATTTGAAGCCGTCGAACGGGGTTACCCAACCTTGGCGGTATCAATCTGTGAGATATCGGCGTGGGGCTGACGCGCGACCAGCCATTTCACAGCGTCCTCAAGGCCCATGGGGTGAGCGATGGCATAACCTTGCAGATATCCGCACCCGAGCTGACACAGGAGGGCCTGCTGTGCTGCTGTTTCGACGCCTTCGGCCAGCGTGTCCAGGTCCAGTTGCTTGGCCATTGTCAGGATCGCAGCGACCATCTTTTCCTGATCGGGGTTATCTTCCATGCCGTTGATGAAACTGCGATCAATCTTCAAACGGTTGAGGGCAAATTGCCTTAACGAAGAGATAGAGGCATGGCCTGTGCCAAAGTCGTCGAGATCAACGCGGCACCCGATCTCGGACAGTCGTTTGATGTTGTTCGTTGTCACATCGCCATCTGTTCGTGCCACCACCGTTTCTAGAATTTCAATATTGAGAAACCGGGGTTCAATATTGCGTTGGTCCAGTTCCCACGCGATGCGATCGGGCAAAGTGGGATCAAGCAAATCCTCAGGCGCGAGGTTGATCCCCACGGCGGGTGGTGTGTCACTCAATGCGCGCCATGCTTCAAACCCATTTAGGGCCTCTTGCAACATGCGTTCCTGCAAAAGTGGCATCATCCCACGCCTTTGGAGAATGGGAAGAAAGGTACCCGGCGAAATCATCCCTTCTGTCGGATGCATCCAGCGGGCCAGAGTTTCAAAGCCGGTCACATGGCCAGTCTTGGCGCACACTTGCGGCTGGAACCACGCGCAGAATTCAGTCCCTTCGATGGCCACCCCGATGTCACGCTTGAGCGTCACGTTGCGCTCATCTTCCTCTGCTTTGTGAGGTGATTTCAGTTGAACATCGGCCGTGTAGGATCCACGCGCTGCCTGCACGGCACTGTTGGCGGCGTGGATCATGGCCTTGGCATCGACCGGCCCGGTTCCAGACCAGATGCAAACACCGATCACAGCATCCACTGGGCCGTCGCTACGGTCCGAGCGATACGTCGAACCTTGTTCGATGTCGAGTTTCAGCCGGCCTGCCATTTCAAGCGCATCATCTTCCGTAACATCGGATCCCGCGTTCAGCACCACGCCGTATCGGTTGCGACCGAGGATGCAGACCTTGTCCCGTCGTCTCAGGAAGGATTTGATCAGCATGGCATTCTCATAGGACCAACCGGCGCTGCTTGTCTGATCCACCGTTTCTTGCGTGCTTGGCCTTTTCAGCTCAATCACCATGCAAAAAACGAAAGTGCCTCGAAGTCGGGCATGATAGAGCGCCGATCTGAGCGAAAGATCAAAAGATTCCCGGCTATCGGCAAGCCTTTCGAAATTGGTTTGCACTGTGCGCTGCCGCAAGTTGCGGTCGACCAACGCAGCGAGAGTCGCCAGAGTTGGCAAGCCGATCATGACGATCAACAGACCCAGATGTGCGCCAAGTGCATTCCACACCAGAAGAGTGATCGGCAAAATGCCAAGCGCCAGAGGCCCCGTCAGCACGTCTGCCAAACGGTGGCGCATCATAAAAAGGCTGTGACGGACTTTGCGCAATTTCAGACCCCAAGCTTGCGTCTGCACGCTAGCCATTGGGCGTTGAATATCCCTTTAACGCAGGTTTGGCGGGTCCTCGGAATTTGCTTCAAATTTTACCGAATTTCGCATCAAACCAGCAAAGTCAAACAGGCCGGAATCAAGCAGATGCGAAGGTCTGGCATTCATCAGCGACCGAAAAATCACTTGCCTGCGCCCTGGCGAGTTTGCCTCCCACCCATCTAGGATGCGTTTGACCTGTTGGCGTTGCAGCCCGTCCTGTGACCCGCACAGATCACAAGGAATGATGGGGTAGTTCATGGCGGCCGCGAATTTCTCACAATCCTCTTCTGCGACCAAAGACAAAGGGCGATAGACGAACAAATCCCCTTCCTCATTCACCAGCTTCGGCGGCATCGTCGCCAGACGCCCGCCGTGAAAGAGGTTCATAAAAAAGGTCTCCAGAATGTCATCTCGGTGATGACCCAGCACGACCGCCGAACACCCTTCCTCCCGCGCTATGCGATAGAGATTGCCGCGCCTCAGTCGTGAGCAAAGCGCGCAGTAGGTTCGGCCCTGCGGCACCTTATCTACCACGACGGAGTAGGTATCTTGATATTCAATCCGATGCGGCACGCCCATCCGTTCAAGAAACTCCGGCAGTACGGTGGCCGGAAATCCCGGCTGACCCTGATCGAGATTACAGGCCAGCAAATCCACCGGCAAAAGCCCGCGCCATTTCAGTTCATAAAGAATGGCGAGCAGGGTGTAGCTGTCCTTGCCGCCCGACAGGCACACCAGCCAGCGCGCGCCGGGCTCAACCATGCCGAAGGTCTCAATCGCCTCACGACAGTTGCGCACGATTCGTTTGCGCAGCTTGCGGAATTCGGTCGATTTGGGCGCGCCTTCGAAAAGGGCGTGGATGTCATCGGTGTTGTCGAGCATGGCTGCGTGTCCTCGGGGCGCGTCTCAACCTCAGACTTAAAAGATCAGGTTCAGCATGGCCAGAGAGACGACGAGGAAGAGGATGGTCATGATGCCACCCGTGCGGATGAAATCAGTAACCTTGTAGCCCGCGGGCCCCATGATCAACGCGTTCACCTGATGGGTGGGGATGATAAAGGAATTGGAGGTTGAGATCGCCACAGTGAGCGCGAAAACCGCCGGATTGGCCCCGGCAGCCACCGCGATGGACACGGCCAGCGGGACCAGAAGCACGGTCGCCCCCACATTGGACATGACCAGTGAGAAACCGGTGGCCAGAATGGCGATGCCCGCCTGTAGCGACCAGATGGGCCAGCCATCCAGCGCAATGAGGATCTGTTGTGCGATCCAGGCGGCTGTGCCGGTATTCTGCACGGCCTGACCCAACGGGATAAGTGAGGCCAATAGAAAGACCGTATTCCAACCGACCGCGCGGTAGGCCTCGTCAATGCTGAGAACCTTGGTCAGCAGCATCCCCACGGCGCCCGTCAGCAGGCAGAGCGAGAGGCGGATATCAGTGAACAGGATCATCGACAGTGCCACGAGGAAGAAGAACACGGCGTGGGCGACTTTATGAGGGCGCAGTTCTTCCTGCGGGAAATCAGACGTCACCACTACATAGTCGCGGTTCTGCTTGAGACGCGTCAGGTTATCCCACCGCGTATGGGCAACCAGCATGTCGCCTGCACGCAACGGTTCCACCCCGATGGCCGTGGGTTCATGCTCTTCTGTTTCCACATGGCTGAGCGTCTCTTCCCCGCGATGAATGGCCAGAAGCGACAGGCCCGTCTGTTTGCGCAGCTGTAAGTCGCGCGGGGCCTGACCGATCACGTGACTGTCAGGGGGGATGACGACCTCAGCGATACCGGCATTGGTGGGGGCAAATTCCTCTGCGAAGACATCAAGCTTGGACCGCATGAACAGCCCGTTCTCGGAACAGAAATTCTGCACCTCCGCCTTGTCGCCGATGATCGCGAGGCGGCAGGGGGCCGCAATCTCTGCTGTCAGGATCTGCACCATGGACACCTTGCCGCGATAATAAGTCGAGATGATGTAGATGTGGTTGTTGAGATTGATGTCGGCCAGTTGCTGTCCCACCAGCGGTGTATTGATCGGCACGTCCACCTCATAGACGTCTGCCGTCAGCCCATAGACCCGGTTGAGATAGTCCGAGGTGCCTTGGCCGGCCGCCGCGTCCACCTTGTCCCGGCCTCCGGGCAGAACAAATTTCCCGAACAGCATGAAATAGCCAATGCCAGTGATCACCAGAGCCACGCCGATGGGCGTGACAGAGAAGAGGCCGAAGTGATCCATTTGCTGCGCGGCAGGCAGGCTGCGATTTGCGCTGTCGATCAGGTCATTGAGCAGAATCAGCGGGGAAGAGCCTACCATCGTCATCGTCCCGCCAAGGATGGCGCAGAACCCCATAGGCATCAGCAGGCGGGCCAGCGGGATGCTGGTGCGGGCGGAGATGCGGCTGACGACCGGTATGAAAAGCGCAGCGGCGCCGACATTTTGCAAAAAGCTGGAGATGACGCCGACCGTGCCGGACACGATGGGCAGCACGCGCGCCTCGGTGGAGCCGCCGTATTTGAGAATCGTGGCGGCGACTTTGTTCATGAGCCCCGTCTTGTCGAGGCCCGCACCCACGATCATCACCGCGATGATGGAAATCACGGCGTTGGAGGCAAACCCATCAAAAAGGTGCGTGACATCAGCCACGCTTTCGAGCCCCGGCACATAAGACAGGATACCGATGATGACGAGCACGAGGATCGCAGCAAGATCGACACGGATAATTTCAGAAACAAAGAGGAAAACGGTAAAGCACAGGGTCGCGACCACGACGGCCATTTCCGTGGTAAAGGCAATTGGCTCCATTTTTCCTCCCTTGTCAGCCGATACTGCAGGGAAAAACTCCATCCGTCAAATTTTTGAGGCGTTCTGTCTCAAAAAAGCGCATTTTGGGATCAGGAGCCGCCGTTCCCTATGAGAGCCTGAATGATGTCTTTGGCTGATGAAGAGCTCCAATCAGCATCACCCACAAGCCGGGCAACTTCATCCCCGTCCTGATTCAGAACCATCGTCACGGGCAGGCCCAGTACACCCATCTCCCGTGCAATCTTGGAACGTGGATCGCGGTGAAGGGGCAGGTTTGCGACGTTGATTTCATGAAAAAACGCTTTCATCGCCTGCGGCGGGTTGCGGCCAGTGGCAATGGTGACGACCTCAAAGTCATCACCGCCCAGCTCCGCTTGTAACTCAGACAGCATGGGCATTTCATGGCGGCAGGGCGCACACCACGTGGCCCAGAAGTTTAGCACCACGACCTTGCCCTCATAATCGGCCAGATTGCCTTCCCCGCCTTCGACGGTTTCAAATGCTGTTTGGGTCACATCTTTGGGGGCCGCATGAAAGACCAGCTTTTTCATATCGCCTGTCCGGAGCGCTTCCGCCGCTTTCACATCCGCCAGCCCCGGATTTGCACCAAAGACAAGCCCCGTATAAAGGACGATCTGAGCCAAGAATTTCATGTGTCCTCCGAAGGGTTTTGACATGACCGATAAGACCTCAAACCAGATGTGGGGTGGCCGCTTTGCCAGTGGGCCGGATGCCATCATGGAAGCAATTAATGCGTCCATCGGCTTCGACCAGCGTATGGCGGCACAGGATATTGCCGGTTCCAGGGCCCATGCCGCGATGCTTGCTGCCACGGGCATTATCAGTGATAAGGATGCCGAGGCGATCCGGGAAGGGCTGCTCACGGTCTTGTCAGAGATCGATGAGGGAAAATTTGAGTTTTCGACCGCGTTGGAGGACATCCACATGAATGTGGAGGCGCGATTGAAGGAGATTATCGGCGAACCTGCGGGGCGGCTGCATACGGGGCGCAGCCGGAATGATCAGGTGGCCACGGATTTCAGGCTTTGGGTGCGGGATCAGTTGGACGCGGCAGAAGAGGGGCTCATCACTCTCTTACGAGCGTGCCTCGCTCAGGCGGAGGCAGGCGCGGATTGGGTGATGCCTGGCTTTACCCATCTGCAGGTGGCACAGCCAGTGACGTGGGGCCATCACATGATGGCTTATGTAGAGATGTTCGGGCGTGATCTGTCTCGCGTGCGGGATGCGCGCAAGCGGATGAACGAAAGCCCGCTTGGCACAGCTGCGCTGGCGGGCACGTCTTTCCCGATTGATCGGGAGATGACGGCGGAGGCGCTGGGCTTTGACCGGCCTTGTGCAAATTCGTTGGATGGCGTCAGTGACCGGGATTTCGCGTTGGAGTTTTTGAGCGCGGCGAGCATCAGCGCCATGCATCTGAGCCGTTTGGCCGAAGAGCTTGTGATCTGGTCCTCGGCGCAGTTTCGGTTTGTGGCGTTGTCGGATCGGTTCTCTACTGGGTCCTCGATCATGCCGCAGAAGAAAAACCCCGATGCGGCCGAATTGATCCGCGCCAAGATTGGGCGGATTTTCGGGGCCAATGTGGCTTTGATGACTGTCATGAAGGGTCTGCCGCTGACCTATTCGAAGGACATGCAGGAAGACAAGGAGCAGGTTTTTGACGCCGCCGATCATTGGATGCTGGCCATGGCCGCGATGGAAGGGATGGTGCGCGACATGATGCCTAATCGGGAGAGCTTGGAGGCAGCTGCTGGCACCGGGTTTTCTACGGCGACGGACTTGGCGGACTGGCTGGTGCGGGTATTGGGCATGCCTTTCCGAGACGCGCATCATGTGACAGGGACGCTTGTGGCGATGGCGGAGAAGGCAGGATGCGATTTGCCGGACCTGACCCTCCAGCAAATGCAGCGTGTGGAACCGGGCATCACGGACGGCATTTTTGAGGTGCTGGGAGTGCATAACTCGGTTGCCTCCCGCGTCAGCTATGGCGGGACGGCGCCGGTTCGGGTAAAAGAACAAATCGCACGCTGGAAGGAGATCCTGTCATGACGCGCATTTTGGCACTCGTTTCTGTCGCCCTTCTCGCTGCTTGCGGCGCAGACGGGGAGCCCGTGACCCCCACGATGAACACCAATATCGGGATTAGCAGCCATAGCGGTGTGAGCGTTGGCACCTCTGTTGGCGTCAAAAAAGGCCCGGTGAGCGTTGGCGTGGGGCTCGGCCTTTGAGATACGTTTTTCTGGCGCTCGCCGTCTGGGGTTCGATCCACCCGATGTATTACTTCATCTCGTGGTTTAACGAGAATGGCTATGACATCATGGCGATGGTCGATGCGTGGCATGTGAATGCTGCGACCAGTGGGTTGGTGTGGGATCTGACCGTGGCGGCCGTGGCGCTGACGGTATGGGTTATCTATGAATGTGTAACCCGCAAGCACTGGATCGGCTTGATTGCCATACCCGCGACTTTCTGCATCGGGGTCAGCTGTGGGCTGCCGCTCTATATCTTTCTGCGCATGGGGCGCAGTTGAGCGCGCGGGATTTGAGTATTTTTGGCCAAAAAGAAGCCGGGGTGACCTGACGTGGACCATTTCCTCTATCGTGATGGCGTTTTGCATGCCGAGGATGTGCCGGTGGCGGAGATTGCCGCCGAAGTCGGCACGCCGTTTTATTGCTATTCCACGGCGACGCTCGCGCGGCATTTCAAGCTGTTTGATGATGCGCTGGAGGGGATGGATCATCTTGTGTGCTACGCCATGAAGGCGGCGAGCAATCAGGCGATTTTGAAGACCTTGGCAGGGCTTGGCGCGGGGATGGATGTGGTCTCCGCTGGTGAGTATTTGCGCGCTCGGGCGGCAGGGGTGCCGGGGGAGAAGATCGTGTTTGCCGGTGTCGGTAAAACGCGTGAAGAAATGCGGATCGCTTTGGAAGGCGGCGTGCGGCAATTCAATGTGGAAAGTGAACCGGAGATGATCGCGTTGAACGAGGTTGCGACATCGCTTGGTGTCACTGCGCCGATCACCGTGCGGGTCAATCCCGATGTGGATGCCAAGACCCATGCCAAGATCGCCACGGGCAAATCCGAGAACAAGTTCGGCATTCCCATTTCCCGCGCAAAAGAAGTCTACGCTCAGGCCGCGAGCCTTCCGGGGTTGGAGATTGTCGGGATCGACGTGCATATCGGATCGCAGCTGACCGATCTTGAACCTTTCCGGCTGGCCTATCAAAAGGTGGCCGATCTGACGGAGGAGTTGCGTGCGGAAGGCTATGATATTCGGAGGCTCGATCTGGGTGGAGGGCTTGGTATTCCTTACACAACGTCCAATGAGGCACCGCCTTTGCCCACGGATTTCGGGGCGCTCATCAAGGAAACCGTGGGGCATTTGGGCTGCGAGGTGGAGATTGAACCGGGGCGGCTCATTGCAGGGAATGCGGGCATTCTGGTGTCTGAGGTGATCTATGTGAAATCGGGCGAAGGGCGCGATTTTCTCATTCTGGATAGTGCGATGAACGATTTGATCCGGCCCGCCATGTATGAGGCGCATCATGACATTGTGTCGATTATTGAACCCGCACCGGGCGTGGAACAGCAGCCTTTTGATATCGTTGGTCCCGTCTGCGAAAGCGGGGATACATTTGCCAAACAACGCATGATGCCGCCGGTAAAAAGCGGCGATCTGGTCGCCTTCCGGAGCGCGGGCGCGTACGGTGCGGTCATGGCCAGTGAATACAACACGCGACCGATGGTGCCCGAGGTTCTGGTGCATGGGCATCAATTTGCCGTCATTCGGGCCCGCCCGACCTTTGACGAGATCATAAATCGCGATACCATCCCCGAGTGGTTGTAACACGCTGGCTTGGGCTTACGTCTGTCTGGTTAGCTTGACCGGATAGGACACATGCGAAACGCACCAGATCTGCAGACGATGCTGACCCGCCTGCGCCGCCCGTTGCGACTGACGTGGGCGGGGTTGATCGCGGAGCGGTTGGTGCGCGCTTTCTGGCCGCTTTGGAGCGTTGTAGCGGCGGCCAGTGCCGCGCTGATGCTGGGGTTGCAGGACATCTTGCCTGTGGAGGCGGTGTGGTTTGCACTGATCGCGACCGGTGCCGCTCTTGTTGGTTTTTTGATCCTTGGCATTTGGCGCTTCCGCTGGCCCAAACGGCAGGAAGCGGTGGACCGGCTTGATGCATCGCTGAAAGGTCGACCGTTGGCTGCGCTTGGCGACAATCAGGCGATTGGCACGGGCGATGAAGCGTCTGAACGGCTTTGGACAGCGCATCTTGGCCGAATGGCGGAGCGGGCGCGGGATGCCAAACCCGTTGATCCTGATCTTCGTCTTTCGGGCCGTGATCCTTTTGGTCTGCGTTACATTGCGCTTTTGGGCTTGGTGGTGGCGTTGCTGTTCGGGTCCGTCGCACAGGTGTCGTCGGTTGCGCAGATCGGCCCGGCGGCTGCCGCACAGGCGAACACGGGTCCGTCCTGGGAAGGCTGGGTTGAACCGCCGGTCTATACAGGATTGCCGAGCCTTTATCTCAATGACCAGCAAGGAGAGCTTCGCGTGCCTGAGGGCAGCAGCATTACACTGCGGCTCTATGGCGAAGTGGGCGCACTGTCGGTGGCGGAGACAGTGTCTGGCCGCACCGAAGATGTGGGCGCGGCCACTGATACAGAGCAAGAATTTGAAGTCACGTCTGATGGGACGTTGCGCATCGAAGGCGCAGGTGGCCGGGAATGGACGATCATTGCGCTGGCCGATGAAGCGCCTGCCGTTGAATTGCTGGACGAAGGTGTGACGACGACATTCGATGGGCAGATGAGCCAGCCATTTCAAGCCGCCGATGATTATGGCGTGACCGCTGGGCGGGCCATTTTCAGCCTTGATACAGAGCGCTTGGATCGCCGCTACGGTTTGGCGATTGATCCGGAGTCGCGCGACGACATCATTCTTGAGTTGCCGATGCCCATCGCGGGAGACCGGGCAGATTTCGTCGAAACGCTGATTGAGAACCTGTCAGAGCACCCATGGGCACACCTGCCCGTGCGGTTGGAGTTGGAAGTGACGGATGCGGCCGGGCAATACGGGCTTAGCATTCCGCGCAACATGGATCTGCCAGCGCGACGTTTCTTTGATCCGTTGGCGGCCTCGATCATTGAAATGCGGCGCGATCTGTTGTGGTCACGGGATAATGCCATGCGGGTCAGTCAGGTGTTGCGCGCGATTTCGAACGATCCAGAAGAAGGGCTCTTTCAGGCGGATGGGTCTTACTTGCGGCTGCGGGTGATCTTGCGCGGGATGGAAACCAAAGTGAGCCTTGGCGAATTTACACCCGAAGCGCGGGATGAAACCGCGCAGGCACTGTGGGATTTGGCGATTGCGCTGGAGGACGGAGATATCGGCGATGCGCTGGCCCGGATGCAGGAAGCGCAAGAACGGCTGAGTGAGGCCATGCGCAATGGTGCCAGTGAAGAAGAGATCGCCCGTCTGATGCAAGAGCTGCGCGACGCGACGCAGGATTATCTGCGCCAAAGGTCCCAACAGGCGCAGCGAGATGGTGAACAGAACGGCGATCAGCAGCAGATGCCGGACAACATGACCTCGCTGGATCAGCAAGATATCCAGGACATGATGGACCGTATCCAAGAGCTCATGGAACAGGGCCGTTTTGCCGAAGCTGAACAAGCTCTGCAGGAATTTCAGGAGATGATGGAAAACCTGCGCATGGCCGAAGGGCAGCGCGGCCAGCAAGGCGACAATCCTGGCCAGGAGGCGATGGAGGGGCTGGCAGAAACACTACGCGATCAGCAAGGGCTGTCCGATCAGGCTTTCCGCGATCTGCAGGAACAGTTCAATCCCAATGCACAGACCGGAAACAATGATAGCAATGAAGGCCGCAGTGGCGACCGGGGCCGTGGCGAGCAACATGACGGTCAGGGATCAGGTCAAGGCAATCAACAGAGCCAGCGACAGGGCAATGAAAACGCAGATGGCCGTTCTGCGCAGGAAAGCCTTGCGGATCGTCAGCAGGCCCTGAGGCGAGAGCTGGAACGCCAGCGTCAAAACCTTCCCGGTGCGGGGACAGATGGTGGCGATGCGGCGCGGGATTCACTGGAACGCGCCGAAGAGGCCATGCGGGGCGCGGAAGACGCGCTGCGGCAGGATGATCTGGCTGATGCGATTGACCAGCAGGCGGAAGCAATGGAAGCCCTGCGCGACGGGATGCGGGAGCTGGGCGAGGCGATGGTTGAAAACCAGCAGAATCAGCAGAACGGGCAAGGCCAGGCGCGCGGTCAGTTCAGCGGCGATGAAACCCAAGATCCATTGGGTCGCAATCGCAATGGCAACGGGTTGAGTGATGAGGGCAATGATCGGATTGGCGACCCTGATGTTCATCGACGTGCGCTTGAACTGGTCGACGAACTGCGCCGCAAGTCAGGTGATGCTGATCGCACCGAACTGGAACGCAATTACTTCGAACGGTTGCTGGATCGGTTCTGATCTCTCACGGAGAACGATGTTAAAGCCCGATGTGCCCCGGCTACCCGCTACAGCGCTTCAGTTGATAAACTGCCCAACCGCACTTTGCAGTGCAGCACGGCCCTGATCGATCAGACCAGTGTAACCCACCAGCGGTTCTTGCAAAGCGGGCACAGCGCCGCTGAGCTGCGGGGCGAAAACGTAAAGTGCGGCCGCCAAAACAAAGAGCAAGATCGAAAGGCGCATGCCACGCGCAAAACCGCTGCGAGGTTCTTTCTGTGTGGCGACACGGGTGCCATCGCGGGCGGCAGCGGCTTCCGCTGCGCCATCGCTTTGAGCTTCAAGTTTCTGGTCCACATCCTCGACATCGGGAAGCAGGTTGGCCCGGGTGCCTAGGTCGATCTCCGGTTCCTCGGCGGGGGCTTCGGGATCGGGTGTCTGCACGAGGTCCGAGACGGGTTCATCCGCGGTGGTATCAAATCCGCGCAGCCGTGCCATACGTTCCTGGGCTTGCCTGCTGCGGTGTTCGGCATCGTCAGCCTCTGACAGGCCCAGATCGGGTTGAGTTTCAAGGCCGCCCCTCTCTGCCTCACGCGCTTGGGTTTCGCGCGCGGCCTCTTCTCTCAGGACGTTCGCCACATCCTCAGACAGCTCCCGTGGGATGGGTTGAGTGGGCGGCTCATCATCTTCTGCTGCATCTTCTTCCGGTTCCGGCTCCGGCTCCGCGTCGTCTTGGTCGCCTGCGGCCAGCTCGACGTCGTCCTCGTCATAAAAATCGTCTTCGGGATCCTCTTCCGGAGTGTCCAGATCATAGGGTTGTTTGTAATCGGGGTGGCTGGGATGCAGCTGAAACCACGTGTCGCCGCAGGCTGAACACTGAACATCCCGACCCTCTTCCGGGATTACCTCTTCGGGCACCTCGTATTGTGCCGCGCAGTTCGGGCAGATCAGCCTCATTTGGACACCTGTTGCCTGCTCTGGCCCCTTGTAGGCCCTGACTAACCACAGATGTACTCTCAAATCTGCGAAGGGCAAAGCAAATTGGCTTACCTGCGGCCATATCTGCCTGCAACTGTGGCGTTCCCGGTCACATTGCACACGGAACATTGCACGGGAACATTGCGCTGACCGCACCCTTCGGGCATGAAGCCAACAGGGGATGTAAAGGGTCATCCGGTGATCGAGCTTGAAAACGTGGCCTACAACTATGGCGGGGGGGAGCTTCTGAGCGAGGTGTCGCTGAAGCTGCAGCCGGGGTCGTTTCATTTTCTCACCGGGCCGTCGGGGTCCGGCAAGACGACCCTGCTGAAACTCTGCTATGGCGCGCTGTTCCCTACATCGGGGCAGGTGCGCATGTTCGAGCAGGACGTCATGGGTATGGATCGCGACGACATTGCCGACATGCGCCGCCGCGTGGGCGTGGTGCATCAGGATTGTCAGTTCCTTGACCATCTGTCTGTCACTGACAACATCGCGCTGCCTTTGATGGTTGCCGGCTATGATCTTCTGGCAGAGTCCGCGAACCTCAAGGAGTTGACCAACTGGGTCGGATTGCAGCACCGCGCCAAGGCCCTGCCGCCTGAGTTATCGGGTGGGGAGCGGCAGCGTGCGGCCCTGGCCCGCGCCGTGATCATGTCGCCCGATGTGGTGCTGGCGGACGAGCCCACGGGCAATATTGACTGGGAAATGTCGCAGCGGTTGATGACCCTGCTGCTGGAGCTGAACCGAATGGGAAAGACGATTATGATCGCAACCCATGATCTGTCACTGATCCGGTCGGTGAAAACGCAGGTGCAGGCAAGGGTTTTGCGGATTTCCAACCGGCGGCTGCAATTGGCCGGGGCGGATCTGTAATGGCCGGCGTTTCTGATATTCTGGAATTCGCCATTGGTGATGCGCAAGCCGATCGTGTGGTTCCGCCCACCGGGTTTACGGCGACGCTGACGTGGTTCTCTGCTGCTGCCATGGCGTTTCTGGCAGTGTTCGCACTGGCGCTGTCCCTGGCGGCTGGGCGGCTTGCGGATCGGTGGGGGTCGGAGCTTGCCCTAAGTTCGACAATCCGGATTTCCGCCCCCGCCGGGCAGTTGGCCGAACAGACCGAGGCGGTGCTGAACATCCTCGGAACGACCCGCGGCGTGGCGTCTGCGCGGGCGATGACCGACGAAGAACAACAGGCGTTGCTGGAACCCTGGTTCGGACCGGACATACCGGTGGATAACCTGCCGATCCCGCGTCTGATCGATGTCGTGGAGACGTCCGAAGGGTTTGACGCGGCGGGTCTGCGTTTGCGTCTGTCGGCGGAGGCCCCCGGCGCGGTACTGGACGATCACACGCGATGGCGCAGGCCGCTTGTGCAGGCTGCTGACCGGCTGAGAGGCCTTGGGTGGATTTCCATGATCCTCATCGGCGCGGCCACGGCGGCAATGATCACGCTTGCGGCCAATGCAGCACTGGCCGCCAATGCGCAGGTGATCAGCGTGCTGCGGCTGGTGGGTGCGCGAGATGCCTACATTGCCCGCGCGTTTGAGCGACGCTTTACCATCCGGGCCGTCCTCGGTGGGGTATTGGGGGCCGTGCTGGGCATGATTGCCATGTGGCTGTTGCCCTCCGCCCAGCCGGCGGGTGGCTTTTTGACCGGCCTTGGCTTTCAGGGCTGGCATTGGATAATCCCGCTGTTCATTCCCCTTATCGCGGGCCTTGTGGCGTTCCTTGCCACCCGCCTTGCCGCGCGCCGCACCCTAAGGGACATGGCATGAAAGACGCAGTGCAGTGGGTGCGGTCCCTGATCTACGTAATCAATATCTATGTCATGATGCCGCTCTTCGGGTTGGCCTTTCTGCCTTGGGCGCTCTTCAGTCGCAAAGGCGCGATCACGGCCTGTCAAAGCTGGGCGCATTACGCCCTGTGGTGCGCGCGCTGGATGGTTGGGCTGCGCTATGAAATCCGGGGCATGCCGCCGACCGATGAGGTTATGATCGCTTCCAAGCATCAATCCTTCATGGATATTTTCACGCTTTATACCTGCATCCCTGCTGGCAAATTCATCATGAAGCGGGAGATCCTCTATACTCCTGTCATCGGCCAATACGCGGTTAAGCTGGGCTGTGTGGCGGTGGATCGGGGGAAGCGATCACAAGCCATCAAGAAGATGGTGGAGGATGTGGAGAAGGGCAAAACCCATCCCGGTCAGCTGATCATCTATCCCCAAGGCACGCGTATCTCGCCGGGGGTGAAAGCGCCCTACAAGGTGGGCACCGGTGTGCTTTATGAAGAGTTGGGTCAGCCTTGCGTACCCGTAGCCACCAATGTGGGCGTGTTCTGGCCGCGCAAAGGTATCATGCGGCGGCCGGGGCTGGCCGTGATTGAATTCCTGCCGAGGATCGAGCCCGGCATGGATCGCGACGCCTTCCTGGAACGGCTGGAGCGTGAGGTGGAGACTGCCTCTGACGCGTTGATGAAAGAAGCGGGGTTTGATGTCGATGGACTGGATCAGCAACACTGACGAATTGGAGGCGCTTTACGGCACGCCCGCCTCCGCTGCGATCACCAAAGTAGCAACCCGCCTCACCCCGCTCTACCGCAAATGGATTATGACCTCGCGTTTTTGCGTTCTGACCACGGTGGGGGAGGCCGGTACCGACGGCAGCCCGCGCGGTGATGATGGCCCGGTGGTGGCGGAGCTGGATGAACAGACACTCGCCATGCCCGATTGGCGGGGCAATAACCGTTTGGATTCGCTGCGCAATATCGTAAGCGACGGGCGTGTTTCGCTGATGTTCATGGTGCCGGGCTCGAACACAGTCGTGCGGCTAAATGGCGAGGCTCGGCTGACCGTGGATGAAGATCTGCGGGCAAGCTTTGACAAGGGCGGGCGATTGCCTGCGACCGTCATCGTGATCCGAATTACAGAGATCTACACCCAATGCGCGCGGGCGCCGATGCGGGCCGGACTATGGACGCGGGATGACACCGAAGGCTTGCCCACGGTGGGAGAGATCCTGGCAGAGATGTCGGACGGCGCAGAGGGCGGTGCGGAGTATGATGCCGCGTGGCCTCCAAGGGCTGCCAAAACGCTTTGGTGAGAATTTTTTAATTTTTCGCGACGGAAATCGGTGCGCCGGGCGTTTCATCATCAGGATCCGAGGTAACGCCAACATGCCCGGACCCTTTGGGCCAATGCGCCGCCCCGTCCGCATGGATAGAGGCGCTAAGGTCAAAGCCGGTGAGGACCCCAACTCACCGGCTTTTTCTTTTTCATATCAGCTATGTATAGGACCGTCGCCGCAGGCCAGTGCGGCTTCTCGCACAGCTTCCGAGAAGGTCGGGTGAGCGTGGCAAGTCAGCGCCATATCTTCGGCGGAGGCACCGAATTCCATGGCGACGCAGATCTCGTGGATCAGGTCGCCCGCCATGGGGCCGATGATATGTGCGCCGAGGATGCGATCGGTGTCCGCATCCACGATCATCTTGACGAACCCGTCGCCTGCAAACACCGCCTTGGCGCGACCGTTGCCCATGAAGGAGAACTTGCCGACCTTGTAGGCAACGCCTTCATTTTTAAGCTCTTCTTCGGTTTTGCCGACGCTGGCTACCTCGGGGTGGGTGTAGATCACACCGGGGATCACGCCGTAGTTCACGTGGCCATGCTTGCCCGCGATGACCTCAGCGGCGGCCATGCCTTCATCTTCGGCTTTGTGGGCCAGCATGGGCCCTTCGATAGCGTCGCCTATGGCGTAGATGCCGGGTACATTGGTGCGCCATTGATCGTCTGTCTTGATCTGGCCGCGGTCGGTCATGGTGACGCCAAGCGCGTCGAGGCCCAACCCGTCGGTGTAGGGTCTGCGCCCGGTGGCGACGAGGACAGTGTCGGCGTCGAGGGTGTGCTCGCTGTCGTCTTTGCGGAGTTTGTAGGTCACTTTGGCTTTGGTTTTCGTGGCGTCGACTGATTGGACAGCGGCGCCCATGATGAAGTTAAGACCTTGTTTTTTCAATGTTCTTTGGAAGGTCTTCTGGACTTCGGCGTCCATGCCCGGGGTGATGAAATCCAGGAACTCGACGACTGTCACTTCGGAGCCAAGGCGGGCATAGACGGAGCCCATTTCGAGGCCGATGACGCCTGCGCCGATGACGACCATTTTCTTGGGGATCTTGGACAGCTCAAGCGCGCCGGTGGAGGTGACGACGACTTTTTCGTCGATCTCTATACCTGGCAGTGAGGATGGCTCCGAGCCGGAGGCCACGATGATGTTCTTTGCTTCGTGAACCTCATCACCCACCTTGACCTTGCCTGCCTCGGGGATGGAGCCCCAGCCTTTGAGCCAGTCTATCTTGTTCTTTTTGAAAAGAAATTCGATGCCCTTGGTGTTTTGGCCGATCGTGTCAGTCTTGTAGCTGAGCATCTGTTTCCAATCGACGGAGGGTGCCTTGCCCTTGAGACCCATAGTGGCGAAGTTGTGCTCTGCTTCATGCAGCATGTGCGTGGCGTGCAGCAGTGCCTTGGACGGGATGCAGCCAATGTTCAGGCAGGTGCCGCCCAGCGTTTCGCGACCCTCCACGCAGGCGGTTTTGAGGCCCAGTTGGGCGCAGCGGATGGCGGCGACATAGCCGCCGGGGCCGGAGCCGATTACGATCACGTCATAGCTTGCCATGGGGTGAGTTTCCTCTGATTTGGGACGTCGGTATGACGTCGGTATCGTGTCGGTATTGCGTCGGTGCTGTTTTGGGGGGTGCACGTGGGGGCCAGCCCCCACACCCCCGGGATATTTTCAGCCAGAAGAAGCATGGGGTGGGTCATAGGAGGGCCGCCAGGAGCATGAGAGTGGTGGCGCCGAAGCCGACCATCCAGATGAGGGAGCGCCAGGGGCGCCAGCCGAAATAGTAGGCGGGGATGTAGAGGATGCGGGCGGCGAGGTAGGCGTAGGCGCAGGCGGCGGTGAGTTGGGTGGAGGTGTCTGCGAGGGTGGTGACGGTGCAGGCGATGGTGAAGAGGATGAGGCCTTCGAAATGGTTGTTCATCGCGCGGATGAGGCGGGCGGTTTTTTCGGAAACCTGATCTTCGAGGGAGCCGCCGAGGCGGGAACGGTCACGCGGGGAGGTGGTCTTGGCCGGGCCCAGTTCGAGGTTGGCGGGGACGGACATGAGGACGAATTGGACGACCTGCAGGAGCGCGGCGAGGGTGAGGGCGGTGAGTTCGGGGGTCATTCTTGCACCTCATTGTCCCTTCGATTGGTGTTGTAAAGGAATTCAGAAGTCTTTGACAATTCGCGTCGGAGTTCAGCCACCTGATCGCTCTTTCCGTAATTTCGAAGAGGAAAGTAGCCTGCCAATATGTGCGCCAACACAGACACTGTGCTGGATGCCGCCAAGTAACCGATTAACTGCCATGGACCAGGCCGGTATCCCTCTTCCAAAAAGACGAACAGTATCGCGAAAGACAGACCTGACACGCCAACCGCAGTGTTGAACAAGATAAACACAGCGCCGCGGGCGTAGATTATCGCATCTCCAACTCGCCCTATATTCGGGCGTAAATCGTCAATAACTATAGCCTTAGAAAGGCGCTCGTCTCTTATTCGCCACGTGTTTCGAATTGATCGCAGAGCGAGAAGATAGAGGCGTGAGTTGGCGGATTCTAACGCGTAGTAAGTGTAGCTCGCCAAGCCGGACGCAAAGCACAGCAAGAAGAACATACCCAGGACCCCGAAAGTCGCGCTAATGGCGAGCTGAATAATTTCGCTGTTTGCAGGCGCAGTTCTGAGAAACACAGCCGCCGCACCTGAAAGAACGAGAGGCAAAGTGATGATGCGGAAGTACATCTCAAAAATCTTTGTGCGCTCGTCCAAGGTCTTCATGTAGTAGGCCCAAAGCGAACCATACTCTAACTCGAGGGTTTGGCGGGTTTCTTCCGGAAGCGCGCCGTGATCGTCACTCATATTGGTTCGCTTCTCACAAATCCATCAGTAGGCGGCGGGGGTCTTCGAGCGCGTCTTTGACGCGGACCAAGAACGTCACCGCGCCTTTGCCGTCAACGATGCGGTGGTCGTAGCTGAGGGCGAGGTACATCATCGGGCGGGCGACGATGTCGCCGTTTACGACCATGGGGCGTTGCTGGATTTTGTGCATGCCGAGGATGCCCGATTGGGGCGGGTTGAGGATGGGCGATGACATGAGCGAGCCGTAGACGCCGCCGTTGGAGATGGTGAAGGTGCCGCCTTGCATTTCGGCCATGGAGAGCTTGCCGTCGCGGGCGCGGGCGCCTTTTTCGGCGATTTGGGCCTCGATCGCGGCGAAGGACATGGCGTCGGCGTCACGGATGACGGGGACGACGAGGCCGGTGGGCGTGCCGGTGGCGATGCCCATGTGGACGAAGTTTTTGTAGACGATGTCGGTGCCGTCGATTTCGGCGTTGACCTCGGGCACTTCTTTGAGGGCGTGGCAGCAGGCC
>JBCCNB010000044.1:0-28484 GCA_039026055.1 Pseudomonadota bacterium
ACTCCAAGGCCGATATCGACGCGGCGAACGACCATGTTTGCGGAACGATGACGTTGGAAGGAGCGCCGCACCTGAAAGAAGAGCACTATCCAGTGTTCGACTGCGCCAACCCTTGCGGCAAGAAGGGCAAGCGGTTCCTCAGTGTCGACAGCCACATCACTATGATGGCCGCCGCGCAAAGCTTCATCTCGGGCGCGATCTCCAAGACGATCAACATGCCCAATGATGCGACCATCGAGGACTGCCAGAAGGCCTATGAAAAGTCCTGGTCGCTGGGTGTGAAGGCGAATGCGCTGTATCGTGATGGCTCCAAGCTGTCTCAGCCGCTGGCCGCCGCTTTGGTCGAGGATGATGAGGACGCCGCAGAGGTGCTGGAAACCGGCACACCGCAGCAGAAAGCCGAAGTGCTGGCCGAGAAGATCATTGAGAAGGTGATCATCAAGGAAGTGGCCAAAACGCATCGCGAAAAGATGCCCGATCGCCGGAAGGGGTATACCCAGAAGGCCATGGTCGGTGGGCACAAGGTCTACCTGCGGACAGGCGAATACTCGGACGGCTCCTTGGGTGAGATCTTCATCGACATGCACAAGGAAGGCGCGGGTTTCCGGGCGATGATGAACAACTTTGCCATCGCGGTCTCGGTCGGTCTGCAATATGGTGTGCCGCTCGAAGAGTTCGTGGATGCCTTCACCTTCACCAAGTTCGAACCCTCGGGCATGGTGCAGGGCAATGACAGCATCCGCAACGCGACCTCGATCCTAGACTATATCTTCCGCGAACTGGCGGTGAGCTATCTTGATCGGACCGACCTGGCCCATGTGAAGCCTGAAGGCACAACCTTCGACGACATTGGTCGCGGTGAGGAAGAGGGCGTCTCCAACATCTCGGAAATGTCCGAGGGTGCGGCGGCCAAGTCCTTGGAAGTGCTCAAACAAATCAGTTCAACCGGTTACCTGCGCAAGCGGTTGCCGCAGGAGCTGGTTGTTTTGAACGGAGGCCAAGATACGGACGGAGCTGGCGTGATCGGCGGCGCGATGGGGGCCACAGCGCTTTCCAGCGCGGCGGATCCGGAAGTGGCGTTGCAGACACTGGTGCCGGAAACGGCCGCTGAGAAACCGGCTGATCCGGTGCTGTCTGGCGCGTCTTCCCTGTCGGCGGCGGCAGTGGACCGGGCGACGATTGCGCGGATGCAAGGCTATGAGGGCGAGGCCTGTGATGAATGCGGTCACTATACGATGGTGCGCAACGGGACTTGCCTGAAGTGCAACACCTGCGGGGCGACTAGCGGGTGTAGCTAAACCAGATCGCGTCCTCTGGGGGATGCGTAGGGGTCTTGAGGTCAGGTCTCGCAGCCGCCTCGACCCCGACGAAACAGAGACATGGGGCGGGTGCGCTCGCCCCCTGACGACACTCAGGCCGCAGGCAGAAACCGGGCGGTAAATGAACAGAGCTTGAGTGGCGAAACTTTTATCGGGGGGCCTTCGTGCCCCCCGCTTTTCTTTTCAGTATTCCAAAGTGCTGTTGGCGCGGAATCAAGGGCTTTAGCCCGCCGCGCCTTCGTCAGGCCCCACGCGTCGCACCTTTGGTGCGCCACTATAATCGGCGCCCCTTCGGCGCGACGCCTGGCGAATTGGCAATTGCAGGATGTCGCTCAAATAGAGTCCGGGAACCCGACGATAAAGTGCTGATGTTCAATAGTTCGGATCGCCAGACCGGGGCCTGACGAAGGCGCGGCTTCAGAAACTCTGTTGGAGTTCACTAAGAAGCCGGGCTGCTTCGGCTTTCGGCGACGCCAGCGCGTCACGATCTTCGCCCGGGAAAAACCGCCCACGGGTGGCGGTAGGCATGGGTCGGGGCGTCATGACATGCACGTGGGGGCCTGTCTTCATCGTCTCGGCCTGCCAGGCGCGGGCGAGCGTCATCTGTGCGGACTTTGACGCGCCGTAGCTGCCGAAGAATTTGTCGGTTACATTTGCATCGTCAAAAAACAAGGCGTGCCCGTCTGTGCCGAGAAGAGGAGCTACAAAGGTGATCAGTTGTGCCGTGGCCTCAACATTCACCTTAACAGACTTCCCGAAGTCCTTCATATCAATGTGATTTGCGGGTGCGAGGGGCGCTGCATGGATGGCCGTATGAGCCCAAAGATCCAGTGCGCCCCAGCGATCATAGATCGAGCGGCACAGCTGTGCCATGGCGGCCGTCTCCGTGATGTCCATCGGTGCCAGCGTCGCGGCGCCGCCTTTGGCTTTGATCAGATCGTCAATCTCTTCCAGCGCGCCGGTGGTGCGGCCCACGGCGACGATGTGGTAGTCGGGCGCCAGCGTCTCGGCCAAGGCGGCACCAAGGCCGCGGGACGCGCCGGTGATAAGGGCGAGCTTCTCTGTCATGACGGCAGGGGATTTCATCGCCGCCCTCAGAAATCAAGCGCATTCTCTTGACTCTGGGGCTTGGGGGGCGAAAAAGACGAGCAAAGAAACACAACGAGGGGATCGCAATGAGCGACATGGTGTTGAGCAAGGCCCTGATTGGCCATGACGGGATTGTTAAGAAAGTGGGTCTGGTGCTGGCGGGGTCCGTAGCGCTTGCCATCGTATCGCAATTGAGCGTGGGTTGGCCCGTGCCAATGTCGCTGCAGGGGCTGGCGATTCTGATCATCGGCTTCACCTATGGCTCGCGACTCGCCGCGGCCACGGTGGTGGCATGGCTCGCTTATGGTGCGATGGGCTTTCCGGTGTTTTCCAACGGTCAATCGCTGCCTGCGCTTACGGGGGCCACGGCAGGCTTCCTCTATGGATTTGTCGCCATGGCATGGCTGGCTGGGCTGGCAGCGGATCGGGGTTGGACAAAGAATATGTTTGTCACACTGATTGTCGGCGCTGTCGTGTCCGTGCTGCTGTACGTTCCCGGCCTGGCATGGCCCGCAGCCTTCCTTGGCAAAACCGCGCCGGAGCTCTGGGCCGGTTGGATGGCCCCGTTTTTGGTTGGTGACATGATCAAGGCCGTGATCGCCGCGATGGTTGTCGCCGGCGGCTGGCAGCTGGTGAAAGCACGCCAGCGCTAAAGCGCCCTACAGACAGTGCAAAAGCCGCCCTGATCCGGGGCGGCTTTTTCTATGCTTTCGGGATCATCAGGCGATGGCGTTCGCCCATCAGGCTGATGTCAATATGGCCGTCGCCAAGCTCTACAATCCGGGCCTGGCCGACGTAATCGTTCTGGCGCATTTCTTTGATTTCACCATTGGGAAGCCGGATCAGCGCTTTGATGCCATCGGGGCTTGAGAATGTGCCCAGAAGGGACGGCCGCGTCATGGGCAGCACGCCGCGTTCTGTGGCGGAAAGATAGGTTGGGAAGGAAAGGGGCGTTGTGTCGTCAGTTTGGCTCATGGGGCCTACTCAGCTATTGCAGAGCGGCTGAGATATGCGGGCGCGCGGCGGAGGAAAAGGGGGCTTTCTTTGATGCGCAGCTTTCCGCCCGGGTGCCACGAAATCTTTAAAAGATTTCGATCGCATTCTTTTAAAGAATGCGTGCCTTATTCGGCAGCTTTCAATTCAAAACCCTGTTCCAGCATGTCCTTGGGCTCAATCGGGTAATCGCCCGTAAACACCGCGTCGTAATAGGCAGGTGCTTTGTCATCGCGGCCTTCAGGGACGCCCAAGGCGCGGTAGAGCCCATCAATGGACACGAACCGTAGGCTATCCACGCCGATATAGGCCTGCATCTGTTCCACGGTCATGTTGGCGGCCAGAAGTTCTTCCCGCGTCGGCATGTCGACACCGAAGAAGCAGGGCCAGGTCGTGGGCGGGCTTGCAATGCGGAAATGCACCTCTGCGGCACCCGCCTCCAGAATCATGTCTTTGATTTTGCGGGACGTTGTGCCGCGCACCACGCTGTCATCCACCAAAATCACCCGCTTGTCCTTCATCAGCGCGCGATTGACGTTCAGCTTCAGTTTCACGCCGATATTGCGGATCTGTTCAGTGGGCTCAATGAAGGTGCGACCCACGTAGGAATTGCGGATGATGCCCATCTCAAACGGAATGCCGCTTTCCTGACTGTAGCCAATCGCGGCGGGTGTCCCGCTGTCCGGCACAGGACAGACCATATCGGCCTCAACGGGTGCTTCGCGGGCCAGTTCCTTGCCGATATTGCGACGCACCTCATAGACAGACTTGCCGCCGAGAACTGAATCCGGGCGGCTGAAATACACGTATTCGAAAATGCAGGGCTGCGGGCGCACCGGTTCAAACGGGCGATAGCTGTCGATTTTCTGGTTTTCGTTGATCACCACCATCTCGCCCGGTTCGACCTCGCGCAGAAACTCGGCGTTGATGATATCAAGCGCGCAGGTCTCAGACGCCAACACCGTGGCATTGCCAAGCTTGCCCAGAACCAGAGGGCGGATGCCCAGCGGATCGCGCACGCCGATCAGTTTGTGGCGCGTCATGGCCACAACGGAAAAGGCGCCCTCGACTTGTCGGAGCGCCTCTTTCATGCGGTCAGGGATGGTGCGGCCCATCGAGCGGGCCATCAGATGAATGATGCATTCGCTGTCCGATGAGCTTTGAAAGATCGACCCGCGTTGAATGAGATCACGACGCAGCGAATTGGCGTTGGTCAGGTTGCCGTTATGCGCAATCGCCGCGCCGCCCATGGAAAATTCGCCGAAGAAGGGCTGCACGTCCCGGATCGCGGTGTTGCCCTTGGACCCGGCAGTGGAGTAGCGCACATGGCCCACGCCAATCGAGCCCGGCAGCATAGAAATTGTATCCGCCGTGGTGAAGTTGTCGCGCACATACCCAAACCGTCGAACCGAGTTGAATCCGCTCTTGGGGTGATGGGTGACAATGCCGCCTGCTTCTTGGCCGCGATGTTGCAATGCATGAAGACCGAGGGCGATGAAGTTGGCAGCATCAGACAGGCCGATGACACCGAACAGGCCGCACTCCTCTTTGATTTTATCTTCGCCAAACAAGGCGTCGTCAAAGGGCGTGTCAGCTGGCAAATCTTGGGACAATGGGCAGCTCCGATTCCCAGGAAGGCTTGTGGGTGCCATACATAGGGGCTCGGCGCGCGTATGTCACGGGTTCATGACGCTACGACGTAGGGTATTTTCAGGATGTGGTCGTGATGCCCGGCAAGGCCTTCGTTTCAGGCCACGTGCTTGGTGTAGAGATGGCACAGAACACTGGCTTCGCGGGCTTTCAGGACCATCGCAGCGGCTTGTCCGAAACTGTCGTTTTCCTGAGAAAACTGCGGGAAAAGGCCGGTGAGTTCAGTGGCCTGATCGGGGTGCAATGCCCCAACCGCCAGGTCCGAAAAGAAAAAGCTCTCCGTCAGTTGGCCGTTGGCATAGACGATCTCATGGCGATCAAACATGAAATGAGTGTAGGTGATCATGCCACCCTCGCGGATGGAAACGCCGGGCAGGTCGGTCAGGTGCTTGGCCGCCACCAATACCGCGTCTTCCCCGAATAGAAGCTCCGGCATCGGCCCGCGCAGGCACATGCGATGTTCGGGGGACACCACCAGTTCCTGTTCGTTTTCCAGCGCACCGGGTGCAAAGACGATGGGTGCAAAGGCGCCGGTGGCTGCGACCGTCGCGCGCCCAATCCAGCGGATGGGCTGCATGCGGTTGTGCTGGGTCCAGATCATATCGCCCACCTGCAAGGCGTCGATCGACTGGTTGCCCTTTGCCGTCAGGATTTTTGTACCTGGGCCGAAGCAGGTGACGAAGCTGTTATAGGCTGAATTACCTATATTCGAGCCGGAGATCTTGGTGTAGGACACGCCGTCTTGGAGTGGGGTGTCAGATGAGAAGCCCCAAACGTTGCTGAAGCTTCCGTTTTGCGAGAAAACGGTGATTGTGATGTTGGGTCCGGTCGGATTGCCGTCTGCATCGAGGGCGCGAATGACCATGATCGATTCCGCCTCGACCCCATTTCCATTGTCCACGATGCCGCCCCCGTCGATGACGGTGTGGCTGCCGGACTGATCGTCGTTGAACGTATCGGCGCTGCCGCCGGTGTCATCGATGGTCACAGTGGTCCCGCCGCCTGCAGAATAGGTGAAAACGGTGCCGTTCGGGGTGTCGGAATTGTTGATGATCGGGTTGCCCACGATCGCGCCATTCGTGCTCGATTGCACGACCATGTTTTCACTGTCGATGGCAAAGAACGACCTTGCGACCATGACGGGACCTCTCAAAACAAACCGGTCACGTAGGTAAATGGGGATTTTGCCGTGATTGAGGCGATCCAGAGACCGCAGTATGACCGTTTGGCTGTCTGGCTATGCGCCACAGATATCTAGCGGCCAACCAAGTGGCGGCCGCGTCAAGACTGAAAACGAACGGCTTGCAGCAGGCGTCAGGGCGCGTCGCAGTGGCCCAGCAGCTGGTCGACTTTGCTCTGTACCCAGCCCACGGCGGCTTCGGGATCCTGGCTCTCCACGCTGCCGGTGAGGGAGGCGAAAATACGCGCCGAACGGCTGTCATCGATCACTTGAATGTTCTGTGCGGCGACGACCGTGTCATAGACGAAATAGGCCACCGCCACGAGCAGGATGCCCCGCGCCACCCCGAACAGGAAACCAAGACCCTGATCGATACCGCCAAGGAACGACCGCTGAATGACCGACGAAAAGAGCGGCGTGATAAAAGAGGCTACGATGAGGCCCACGGCGAGGACTGCAAAGAACGAGGCCACCATTCCCAAATCACAGCTTTCGCGGATGAAATCGCCAACATATGGGATTTCTTCCACCATCGGGCGCACGGTAGGTGCGAACATGAAACCCACGATGGCCGCCACGATCCAGCCCGCGATGGCCAGCCCCTCCCGCACAAAGCCGCGCGAATAGGCCAAAAGGCCCGACAGTATGATGACCAGCGCGACGACGCCGTCGATAATGGTGAAGCCTTCCATGCGCTGCCCGCTCCTTTTGTCCCTTTTGCGCCTTATCCTGCGCCGAACATGTCACCCACCCATTGGCTTAGATCGCCAAAACTCTGGATAGACATGCCTGATGCGCTGACAGGCTTTCCACCCTTTGGCACAATCGCGGATGTAAAACCAAGTTTTTGCGCTTCTTTCAACCTGTTTTCCGTCTGCGCCACCGGGCGCAGCGCGCCGGAAAGGCCGATCTCCCCGAAAACAACGGTCTCAGACGGCAGGCTTGTGTCTTCTCGGGCACTCAGAAGCGCGGCGGCAACGGCAAGGTCAGCCGCTGGTTCGGAGATTTTGATGCCACCTGCGACGTTGAGATAAACGTCGAGTCCTGCAAATGGGATGCCACAGCGGGCCTCCAGTACGGCGAGCACCATAGCGAGGCGTGCGCTGTCCCAACCCACGACAGCGCGTCTTGGTTGGCTATGGGGCGTCGGTGAGACAAGCGCCTGAAGCTCCACAAGCAGGGGGCGCGTGCCTTCAATGCCCGCAAAAACAACGGACCCCGGAGAGGGAGCGCCACGGCCTGCAAGAAAGAGCTCTGAGGGGTTGGTGACCTCCGCCAGACCCGCGCCTGTCATCTCGAAAACGCCGATTTCATCGGCGGGGCCGAAGCGGTTTTTGACGGAGCGTAGGATGCGGAATTGGTGGCCGCGTTCGCCTTCGAAGTAAAGCACCGTGTCGACCATGTGTTCGACGACGCGGGGGCCGGCGATCTGGCCTTCCTTGGTGACGTGGCCGACGAGGATCACGGCCGTGCCTTTGCGTTTGGCGAAGGTGGTGAGTTCATGGCATGTGGCGCGGACTTGGCTGACGGACCCCGGCGCGCTGTCGACGGTGTCGGCCCACATGGTCTGAATCGAATCGATGATGACGAGGCCTGGGTTTTCCGCCTCCAGCGTGGTGAGAATATCGCGCATGGACGTGGCGGTGGCCAGTTTGACGGGGGCCTCACTCAGTCCCAACCGCGCAGCCCGCATGCGGATTTGGGCGGAAGCCTCCTCACCCGATATATAAAGCGTTTTCATGCCTTTCTGGGCAAAACTTGCAGCAGCCTGGAGGAGGAGTGTGGACTTCCCGATGCCTGGATCGCCGCCCACCAAAGTGGCCGAGGATGGCACCAGCCCGCCGCCAAGGACGCGGTTGAATTCTTCAATGCCAGAGGCGGTCCGCGGCGGAGGCGCTTCCTGTTCGGCGAGGTCGGTCAACGCGATGGAGCTGCCTCGTTTCGAACCCAGTGCCGCCTTGCCAGGGCCGGTGGATAGTGGGGCTTCTTCCGTGATGCAATTCCATGCGCCACAGGCATCGCATTGCCCCGACCATTTGGCGAAGGTCGCGGAGCATTCTGAGCAGACGAAGCGGTTCATTTTGGCCATGGGGCTTAGTGCCTTTTTGGGGGCTTTATGTCCAGTCGCTGATCGCTCCCTTGCGGGCGCGCCTCGCCGGGGAATGGCGACCATTTATGCCGTCGGTATTGCGTCGGTTTGAATTCGCTAAACAGTCCAGCCTTTATCCTAAGTCATCAGGCAAAGGTCCTACGTGTGTAGGCTTTGGTGTTAACCGGTACTCCGCCAAAGCTGTAATGCATATTTTGTTAGAACTCAGACCAGCGTCGCCGCATGCAGCCCAAAACCGCAATGACGTCGAAAGACTGTCGCAAAAATCGAACATATCAACCGAACAGCGCTGACCCCTCGTTCTTTTCTTTTCAAATTCAATCGCGTTTTCGTAGCATGATCGATATATTTTACGTCAAAAGTCTCGATAACAAGCGAGGATCGGCTGCTCGGACGTAAACCAAAAACTTTGGAGATTCTAAAATGAATATGTCTACAGCTCGGCAAAAGATATCCACAGAAATGCACTGGGGAAAAACTTTTGATCAGGGGACACAGTGGACAGGCGTCGGCAAGGTTGGTGTTGCAAAGTTCGGCTATCTTATGAAAGCGACAGATCAACCAAATTCTGGGTACGTTCTGAAAGCACCACATCGCAGTTACAAGTGTGTGCGAACAGACGAAGAGGTTTTCGATTATATTGCTCAAATCGAGGAAGCGTCCGCTGCTTCGGGTTCCGACAGCAAAGAGAGTAGTGTTGTTCAGTTGACATCTGTAACTCTGCCTCAGATCACGGGCCTCGCATTGCTGACCTTGACTGTATTGACCGTCCTTGTTGCTGCGTTTTTAGATAGGAAAGAAATTTTTAAACTTCTGATGAATTCGCAGGACGGTGCGATCCTCCTTTATTCTGCTTTTACTTTGATATTTGGGGTTTTGGCTGGGCTTGCGACAGGAAAGTTCGTTGACCCCATCGGTCTATTGCGTGCGATCGGAGAAAATGTTTTTGCCCGTTTCGGAAACTCTGGAAGTTAAAATACCTTCGAAAACAAGGGGCTGTTGAATTCTCATACATTCCAGCAAACAAATCGGTTTTGCATTTTCCGGATCTTGCAAGTCTTCACCGCACGGCTTCAATCGGCCCTTCCGCACGGCCTGCGATGAATTGATCGAGGTAAGGGTCGCCCGATTGATCCATATCGGCCACCGGCCCGGTCCATTGGATCACCCCGTCATGCAGCATCGCCACATTGTCGGCGATGGCGCGGACGGAGGTCATGTCATGGTTGATGGTCATGGCCGTCGCGCCCATTTCCGTGACGATTTCGCGGATCAGTTCATTGATGACGCCCGACATGATTGGATCAAGGCCGGTGGTGGGTTCATCGAAGAAAATGATCTCAGGCTCAGCGGCAATAGCGCGGGCGAGGCCGACGCGTTTTTGCATGCCGCCAGAGAGTTCGGCGGGGAAAAGATCGGCCTGTTCCGGCTTCAGCCCCACGCGGCGGAGCTTTTCGATGGCGATCTCGCGGGCTTCTTCCTTGGGCCGCTTGAGCGAGCCGCGCATCAGGCGGAAGGCCACGTTTTGCCAGACGGGCAGGGAATCAAACAGCGCCCCGCCCTGAAAGAGCATGCCGAAACGGGCGAGGAAGGCATCGCGCGGGGCTTTCGTGACGTCTTGGCCGTCGAGGGTGATCAGGCCGCTGTCGGGTTGAACAAGGCCGAGCACGCTTTTGAGGGCCACGGATTTGCCGGTGCCCGACCCGCCGATGATCACCATGGAGGTGGATTTGGGGATATTGAGGTTCACCCCGCGCAGGACGCGGTTCTGCCCAAATGCTTTATGTACGTCCTGTAACTCTATCATATCGTGAAGAAAATGCTGGTCAGAATGAAGTTGGTGGCGAGGATCAGCACAGCGGCAGCCTCCACCGCCGATTTGGTGGCGCGGCCCACGCCTTGGGCACCGCGGCCAGTGTTCATGCCGTAATAGCAGCCGAGCAGAGTTGCGATGAAGCCAAAGGCGGCACCTTTCACCAGCGAAGACACCACGTCTCGCATCTCTACAAAGTTGACGGTGTTGGTCAGGTACGCGGCCTCGTTGAAGCCAAGCGTTTTGGTGGACACCAGGTATCCGCCCATGATGCCGATCACATCGCCCACACCCACCAGCAGTGGCACCATAACAAGGCCTGCTAACACTCTGGGAACAGTGAGATATTTCATTGGATGGGTCGACAGTGTGACGAGGGCGTCGATTTGTTCGGTGACTTTCATGGTCGCAATTTCAGCAGCGATGGAGGAGGTGACGCGCGCGGCCACCATGAGGCCGACGAGGACGGGGCCCAGTTCGCGCACCATGCCGATGGCCACGATCTGGGGCACGACCGCCTCGGCATTGAAGCGTGCACCGCCGGAGTAGATCTGCAAAGCCAGCGCGCCGCCGGTGAAAACAGCGGTCAGGCCCACGACCGGAAGGCTGAAATAGCCCACGTTGACAAGGGCTTGCAGGATTTCCTTCGGGTAGAATGGCGGGCGCAGGAAATGGCTTACGGTTTGGGCCGCAAAGATCGCGATGCGACCGATGAAAGCGAGGATGCCAAGGATCGCCGCACCGATGGCCGTGACAGGGCTAAGGACGCGGATCATGCGCCCAGATACCGACGGGCGTGGCGCGCGCCCAGAGAGGTCAGGATTTCATATCCTATGGTGCCTGCGGCGTCAGCCAGTTGATCGACAGGCTGGGCGTCGCATAGAAGGTCGAGCGCTTTGGGGTCGCGGCCCAAATGGGTGATGTCGACAGATATCGAATCCATTGAGATGCGGCCGGCGATAGGGCACGGGGTGTCTTCGAAGTAGACGCTTGCGTTTGGCCCCATGGCACGGATGAGGCCATCGGCGTAACCGGCTGTTATCGTTGCAATTCGCGTCTCTCGCGTGGCGGTAAAGGTGTTGCCGTAGCCCACTGTTTCGCCCTCCAGAATCGTGCGACACTGAATGACGGGGACGGACAGCGTGACGACTGGGGCGGCCTCTGCGAAGGGCAGACCACCATAGGTGCCGATGCCGGGACGGGTGAGGTCGAAGTGATAATTCGAACCCAGCAGCACGCCACCCGTATTGGCAAGCGAGCGCGGGATATCGAGGCCCATCGTCATGTCACGGAAGGCGTCGAGTTGGCGTTGGTTCATCGAATGATCCGGCTCATCGGCGCAGGCGAGGTGGCTCATGATCAGTGAAGGACCCTGTTCCAGCACGACCTCGCGGACGGCGGCCCATTCTGCGGGTTCCATGCCGAGGCGATTCATGCCGGTGTCGAGCTGGACACCGAAAGGCGCGCCGGGCAGGGCTTCGACATGGCGGATCAGCTGGTCGATGGAATTCACCATGGGCGTGAGCGTCATGTCGTTGATCATGTCGGTGTCGCCGGGCATGTGGCCGGACAGAATGTTGATCACGGGACCGGGACCAAGGGTTTCGCGCAAGGCCGCGCCTTCCTCGGCAATGGCCACAAAGAATGTCCGCACACCAGCACGGGCGAGCGCGCGGGCGGCGCGGTCGGCGCCGATGCCGTAACCGTCGGCCTTGACCACCGCGGAGGTTTCACACTCCGTCATGCGGTCGAGCGCTTGCCAATTGGCCACCAGCGCGTTGAGGTCGATGGTTAAAGTTCCGCTTCCCATGGGAACGGTTTTGACAGGCTGAGTGCCCGGGTCAAGGGGATAAGATCAAACGGCGGGCACTTGCTGTGTTGCGCAATGGATTCCGCCGCCAAGTTCGATCAGCGCATCGGCGTTGAGCGTGACGATCTGGCGACCTGGGTAATGGCGTCTGACGGCGTCCTTGGCGATGGCATCGGGTTCCGGATCACCGAATTCGGACATGATGACCGCGCCGTTGCAGACGTAGTAGTTGACGTAGTAGCAGGTTTCATTAATGCGGCCGTCGAAGGCGTAGGGTATTGTTTCGACGTTGAAATTCTGCGCGCGCAGGGTATCCATCAGGATGGCGGTGGCGCGGTTGTAAGGGTCGTCGGGGGCGGTGTCGTCATGCTGCATCAGCACGCCGCCGGTGTCAGTAAAGCGGGCAAAGCCGTCGATATGAGCGTCGGTCACATCGCGGCCTTTGACGCCTGGCCCCCAAATCACGCGGTCGGCACCATAGGCGGCGGCCAAGCGGTCGGTGACTTGCTGCTTGGACAGTCCGGGGTTCCGGTTGCGGTTGATCCAGCTGCTTTCATGGGCCATCACGAGGCCGTTTCCGTTGGCCTCCGCCCCGCCGGGCTCGCCCACAAGCCCGCTGTCATAAAGGGGCAGGCCCATCCGGTTGGCCACCCGTTCGGCGATCTTTTCATCATTGCGCAGGCGGTAGCGGCCCCAGCCGTTGAAGTGGATGTGGCTGACAGCGAGGCCCCCACGGCTGTTCACCACGAAAAGCGGGCCCGAATCGCGGCACCATAGGTCATCGGTGGGGATATCCCAAAGATCGACATTGCCCGAAAGCGCCTGTCGCGCTGTGGCGTGGTGGTCTTTCGAAGCCAGCATGACGACGGGTTCGAATTGGGAAATGGCGTTGGCGATGCGGGCGATGACCCCTTGCACGAGGCCAAGATGCGCCGCGCTGTCATAGCCGTAGCGATCGACGGGCCATTGCATGAGGGTGAATTGGTGGCGGCGTTCTTCGGCGGGGACGTAATAATCGTTTGGCATCGAGGCCATGGCGGGCGTTCCGATCAAGGCCCCGAGAGAGGCAACAGATTGGGCGAGGAGGGTGCGGCGGGTCAGCATGCTGAGAGCGTAGCATGTAATTTGATCAAATTGTAGAAATTTGATCAAATTTTTTAGTGACGCGACTTAATGCAGCTTAATCAACGCCGTAGCGTGAAGAAGGCGATGTGTTTACCGGTTAGAACTCCCGATCGCCATCCTGTTGCCAGGGCTTCACCAGGTTGCCGAAGCGCGTGAAGCGGCCTTCGAAGCTGAGCTCGACCGTGCCGATGGGGCCGTGGCGTTGCTTGCCGATGATGACCTCTGCCTTGCCGTGCAGGCGTTCCATACGTTCCTGCCAGGCGGCCATTTCTTCGAGCTTTTCGTCGGACGGCTTTTCGCGCTCGGCGTAGTATTCTTCGCGGAAGACGAACATCACCACGTCGGCGTCCTGTTCGATCGACCCTGATTCCCGAAGGTCGGAAAGCTGCGGGCGTTTGTCGTCGCGGGCTTCGACCTGACGGCTGAGCTGGGAGAGTGCGATGACGGGGATGTCGAGTTCCTTTGCGATGGCCTTGAGGCCTTGGGTGATCTCGGACACCTCGTTGACGCGGCTGTCTTTGGCCGATGCCGGGCGGACCAGCTGAAGATAGTCGACGATCAGCACATCGAGGCCTTGGGTGCGCTTCAGACGACGGGCGCGCGCGGCCAGCTGGCTGATGGGCAGGGCGGCGGTGTCGTCGATGTAAAGAGGGCAGGCCTCAAGGGTCTTGGCTGCTTCCACGAAGCGGCGGAATTCGCCTTCGGTCATATCGCCGCGCCGGATCTGTTCGGAAGGCACTTCTGATGCCTCCGACAGAACCCGCGCGGCGAGCTGCTCGGCGCTCATTTCGAGGGAGAAAAAGCCTACGACCCCACCTTCCGTGGCGCCTTCGCTGCCATCCGCGAGCGTGCCGCGTTGGTAGGCCTTTGCGATGTTGAACGCGATGTTGGTCGCGAGCGAGGTTTTCCCCATGGACGGGCGGCCCGCGAGGATCAGAAGGTCGGACTTGTGCAGCCCGCCCAGTTTACGATCCATGTCGGCAAGGCCAGTGGACACGCCAGCCAGACCACCTTCGCGTTTGAAGGCGGCATTGGCGACATTAACAGCGTCCGTTACGGCGCTGAGAAAGCTTTGAAATCCGCTTTCTGACTTGCCCTGTTCTGAGAGCGCGTAAAGCTTGGCCTCGGCATCGACGATCTGGTCGGAGGGTTCGAGATCCACATCCGCACGCGCGGCTTGACCGGCGATGTCGCGGCCCAAACCGATGAGTTCGCGGCGGATCGCCATGTCATAAATCATCTGCGCGTAATCGCGTGCGGCAAAGGCGCTGATCGCGGCCCCTGCAAGGCGTACGAGATAGGGGGGGCCGCCCAATTCCTTGAGCCCCTCATCTTCTTCCAGGAAGGTTTTCAACGTCACCGGCGAGGCCAGCGCGCCTTTTCCGATGCGGGCACTGGCGGTCTCATAGATACGTGCGTGGACCGGGTCATAGAAATGCTGCGGGCCGATGAGGCTGGCCACTTTGTCGTAGATATCGTTGTTGGTGAGGATCGCCCCCAGAAGCTGCTGTTCGGCCTCGATGGAATGCGGCAGAGCGTCAATTTCTGCCGCGTCAACGCCCGTGGCGTTGAAGCTTGATACTGTATTCATTTTATAGTCCCGTCCCCCCTGTTCGCATGGGTGTCATAGCTTTGTCACAATGAGCCGTGCAACGTGGAAATCTCTGTGGATGGCTTGTGTATATCAATATCTAGCGGAAAAATCGATGGCTAACCCAATATGATGGGTGACGCAGATTAATATCCCGCGAAGCATCCACAAGTTTTTTTACTGAAAGTTAGGAATGATTAAGATCGGGACGCTTGCCAGGCGCGCGGGTCGCGCAGAAACGTTTCCACCGCATCGAGCGTGTCTTTGGGGAATATCTCGCTGTCGCGCGCCTCTTTGAGGACGTCCCACCAGGTGCAAAGTGCAATTAATTCAACACCATGATCACCTAGGGTCTTCGTCGTCTCGGGGAAAATGCCGTAGTAGAAGATCACGGCGGTGTGCCCGCAGGTGGCGCCGGTGTCGCGAATCGCATCCACGAAGCTGAGCTTGGAGCCGCCATCGGTGGTGAGATCTTCCACCAGCAGCACGCGGTCGCCTTCCCCCATTTCACCCTCGATGCGGGCGTTGCGACCGTAGCCTTTGGGTTTCTTGCGGACATAGGTCATGGGCAAGGCCATCCGTTCGGCCACGAAGGCGGCGAAGGGGATGCCCGCGGTTTCGCCGCCTGCGATGTTGTCGAAGGCTTCAAAACCCGCTTCGCGCATCACGGTCACAGTGAGGAAATCCATCAGTGTCGAACGGATGCGGGGGAAGGAGATGAGTTTGCGGCAGTCGATATAGGTGGGGGATGGCAGGCCCGAGGCTAGGGTGAAGGGCTCTTCAGGGCTGAAATGCACCGCTTTGATTTCCAGCAGCATGCGCGCGGTGAGGCGGGCGATTTCGTCTTTGGGGGGGTAGCTGGTGGGGATCATGGTTTTTAAGTCCTTGCGGCCGCGAGGTTCTATGCCTCAGTTAAGTGTCGGGACGGGGATATTTTTAGCCAGAAGAAGCCGGGGTCACGGCCCAATGAAGGGGGAATTGTGGGTCGAAGACCATGACAGGGCCGTCGGCAGAGTCGATGGTTTCGGGATACTCGATGGGCGTGTCGGATTTGGTGAGCGTGATCTTTTCGGAATTGACCGGCAGCTGGTAGAAGCCGGGGCCGTTGAGGGAGGCGAAGGCCTCTAACTTGTCGAGCGCGCCTTCGTCTTCAAAGATATGGGTCAGGATCGACATAGCTATGGGCGCGGTGAAGCATCCCGCCGCCCCAGGTGCCTTGAGTTTGTTGGCCACGGTGTGGGGCGCGCTGTCGGTGCCGAAGAAAAAGCGCGGATCGCCGGAGGTGGCGGCCGCGCGCAGGGCAAGGCGATCGCTTTCGCGTTTGGCCACGGGGAGGCAGTAATAGAAGGGTGTTAGGCCGTGATCGAGAATATGGTTGCGGTTGATTACCAGGTGGTGCGTGGTGATCGTGCCGCCCAAATCTTTGTCTTTGGATTTTACAAATTCGATGCCGTAGGCGGTGGTGATATGTTCGAGCACCACGCGCAGGCCTGTCGTGGCGCAGAGCACCGGATCAAGGATGCGATCCACGAAGGCGGCTTCGCGGTCGAAGATGTCCACGTCCTCATCGGTCACCTCGCCATGGACGAGAAGGGGGCAGCCGATATCGGCCATGCGTTCCAGCACGCCACGGATCTTGTCGAAATCGCGCACGCCAGAGGCAGAGTTGGTTGTGGCCCCGGCGGGGTAAAGTTTGACCGCCGCCACCAGACCCGAGGAATAGGCCGCGGCCACATCATCCGGATCGGTATCTTCGGTCAGATAGAGTGTCATGAGCGGTTCAAACCCGCTGCCTTCCGGCGTGGCGGCGCGAATGCGGTCACGATATGCCACAGCGTCCGCGCCGGTGATGACGGGCGGCAAAACGTTGGGCATGGCGATGGCACGTGCGAAATGGCGGGCGGTTTCGGGGCAAACGGCCTGAAGCATGGCGCCGTCGCGCAGATGCAGGTGCCAATCGTCGGGGCGGGTGATGGTGAGCGATGTGGTCATGACGGTGGGCTTACACAATCGGCGTGGAGGAGGCCAGAGCGTCTCTACCCCTCTTCCAGCGCGCGCGTTGCCCGGATCAACCCGCGCCGGATGGGCCGCGATTCGCGTTCCTTCAGGGCCGCAGCGCACAGGGTTTTCATACGCCGGAATTGGCCGCGTTGTTCCAGATGAACCATAAGATTGCTGAGATAACCGCCATCGGCGCGGCGGGCCCGCAGGAGGGTGGCAAGGCTTTGGATGGTGAGCCTGTCGGAGCTGATTTGCGCCAGCATGCGGTATAGGATGTTCATGCGCAGAAGGGCGTTTTGCAGATCGGGACCCAGGAAGCGCGTCGGCACCAGGGTGATGTTGTCCGCGGTGAAGAGGGTCGCGTGCATCGCCTCTTCTGGGGCGTCTGGATTGAAAACGATCCACGCATGGTCGGCGGCCTGAAGCATGTCGGGGGCATAGCCGTAGCGCGTGTTAAAGTCGCGGCGGCGGGCGGTGATGTGGCGTTTGTCCCACCCGGCACGCGCCGGATCGAGTGTGGCCTGAGGGGAGAGGGCGAGCACCCGCGCACCCGGGACCGCGACGGAGAAGGCGCACGCAGCGTAGCCTGCGGGCCCGGCACCGTAAAAGACGACCTCTTCGAAATCGTCGAAAAACCCGTCATCGACCAGTCGATCGAAATAGGCGTAGACATAGGGGTCGCGGAACCATGTGTCGGAGGTGGAAAAGAGCGCCATGTGGGACCAGCCCAGCGCCTCTGTCATGGGCCAGGCCATGGGGTGGCCCATGGCGGAGGCCTGCATGAGCCGGTCGCGGGTCTCAAACGTGATCAGAAGGACGGGCTTTTTTTCGATGAGGAGGGCGGCATGATCGGGGCCCAGCGGGTCGCAATAGCCGTCATCGCCGGCCAGATCATCGAGGCGTTCGCACCAGGCGTCCCAGTCAAGGCCGGAGAGGTCGGCTTGCAAAAGGCTAGAGAGGTCTTTCATCGGCCCAGTCCACTTTTTGGCAGCTATTCATCATACCATAGCCTCGGTTCGGCGATTTCAACGGAATTGCCCGCGGGGTCGCGGAAGTAAATAGAGCGTGCGCCATTTGGCCAGTCAAAATCGGCCTCAATGGGGTAGCCTGCGGCCGTGAGGCGATCGCGCCAGGCGGTGATGTCGTCTCGGCTGGCTGAGAAACACAGGTGTCCTGGGCCCTTCGATCCATGGGCTGGTACGGGCATGCGGGGATCTGACGATCCTTTCGCGGTGACATCGGCATCGAAAAGCAGCAGGATCGTCCCGCCCACCCGAAAGAAAACGTGGCGTCCGGGGACGCGCAGTTCTTCGTCGAGGCCCATCACGCGACCGTAGAAATCCGCGGCCACTTCTAGGTCGTCGACATAAAGGGCGGCTTCGAGAACAGCAGCGGGCGCAGGGGCCGGGGGAAGGGGGGCAGCGGGCGAATTCATGGGTGGTAACCTAACGGATCATCGCAGGGCGCGGCAAGCGGGTAGACTGTCACGAACCGGTCACACGCAGCCGTTATCCACACACTAAATATATGTCCAAAACCCCACTTGTCAGGTCTCAGACCCGAGATATAGTGGGCACCAACAGAACACATGATCGCGGGCGGAGGCGCCGCCCACGCACCAAGAAGGACAGAAGGCGCAACAGAGCACAGGCATCACGGGGGCAGGCTGCATGGAGACTGAATTCAGGACGGATTTCGTAAGGGAGCCTTCGGCGCTCAAGCAACACCCTGCGCTGGTGCTGAATGCCGATTATCGCCCGCTCTCTTACTATCCTTTGTCGCTATGGTCCTGGCAGGATGCGATCAAAGCGGTCTACCTGGATCGGGTGTCTATTGTGGCGGAATATGATGCGGAGGTGCACAGCCCTTCGCAAAGTATCAAGATCCCCAGCGTGATTGTTCTGAAAGACTATGTGAAACCGCAAAAACGCGTGGCCTTCACACGGTTCAACCTGTTTTTGCGTGATGAATTTGCCTGTCAGTATTGTGGATCGCGCGACAACCTGACGTTTGACCATGTTGTGCCGCGCTCGCGCGGCGGGATCACAAGCTGGGAAAACGTGGTTGCGGCCTGCTCAAAATGCAATCTGAAGAAAGGCGCGCGGTCGCTGCGGGAATCTGGGATGGCTTTGCGCAAACCGCCGCGCGCGCCCGGGGCCGAGGAGCTGCGCAATATGGGCCGTAAGTTTCCCCCGAACCACCTGCATGAAAGCTGGATCGACTTCCTTTATTGGGACACCGAACTGGACGCCTGATCCTTGCAATTGGTGCGTGAAGCGCCCATGCTTAATCGCGTCCCAGACAAGGAATGCGCCCCGTGAACGTCACCCGATTGAACCAGGACCCCCATACGATTCGCGAGGGGCGAGAGAAGAACCTGGAATTGGCCATCGGGCGGGAAGTTCGTGATCTGCGCAAGGCGCGCGGCATGACGGTGGCCGATCTGGCGGATGCGACGGGGTTGTCCGTTGGGATGCTCTCCAAGATTGAAAACGGGGTGACGTCGGCCTCGCTGACCACGTTGCAATCGCTCTCTTCTGCGTTGTCGGTGCCCGTGACCGCATTTTTCCGCCGATTTGAGGAGGCACGGGAAGCGGTGCATATGCGCGCCGGAGAAGCGGTGGAGATTGAACGCGCCGGCACGCGGGCGGGGCACCATTACAGCCTTTTGGGTCACCTGGGTGGCAACAATAGCGGCGTGGTGGTGGAGCCTTATTTCATTCTGCTGTCGAAGGATTCGGACACGTTCGAGACCTTTCAGCATGACGGGGTGGAGTTGATTTACATGCTGGAAGGCGAAGTGAGTTATCGCCACGGCGATCAAAGCTATCACCTGCGACCCGGTGACAGTCTTTTCTTTGACGCCGATGCGCCGCATGGGCCGGATGAGCTGATCGCACTGCCGATCCGGTTCATCTGTGTGATTTCTTATCCGCAGCGCGGGTAATTGATTTCACCCACAGGAAAAATTAATTCTTTTTATTGAACGTCGTGCCGCGTCGCGATAGGTATAGATGAACAGCTGCTAGGGAGCGCGATATGTGTGGCATTGTTGGTCTCTTCCTCAAAGACAAATCACTGGAACCCAAGCTGGGCGAGATGCTCACCGAGATGTTGATTACCATGACGGATCGCGGGCCTGACAGCGCCGGGATTGCCGTCTACGGACAGGATCGCGAAGGCTTTGCCAAGCTGACGGTGCAGTCGGCGGACCCGAGTGGATTTGCAGCGCTTGAAACGCTGTCCGATGCCGTGGGCGCAGATGTGAGCGTGCGGGTGATCGATACCCATGCGGTGCTTGAAATGCCGCAAGACAAGATATCCGAAGTGCGCAGCCACCTGCGGGAAAATCACCCGGGTATTCGCGTGATGAGCGCGGGAGAAGTGATTGAGATTTATAAGGAAGTCGGTCTGCCAGAGGATGTGGCGGAACGCTTTGATATTCCGCAGCTGACCGGGTCGCATGGCATTGGCCACACGCGGATGGCCACCGAATCCGCTGTGACCACACTGGGCGCGCACCCGTTCAACACCGGGCCGGATCAGTGCCTTGTGCATAACGGGTCGCTCTCTAACCATAACGCGCTGCGCCGCAAGCTGGGCCGTCAGGGTGTGCATGTGGAAACCGAAAACGACACCGAGGTTGCCGCGGCCTACCTGACCTGGCGGATGCAGGAAGGGGAATCGTTGGGAGAGGCGCTGGAATCGGGGCTGGATGATCTCGATGGGTTCTACACCTTCGTGGTGGGCACCAAGGACGGGTTTGGCGTGGTCCGCGACCCGATTGCATGCAAGCCTGCCGTGATGGCGGAGACGGATCAATACGTGGCCTTTGGTTCTGAATACCGCGCGCTCGTGAATCTGCCGGGTATAGAAGACGCGAAGGTGTGGGAGCCCGAACCCGCGACCGTGTATTTCTGGAGGCACTGATACGTGCCAGCGGCTGCCGACATTTCGACAGAAATACCTGATGCCGTGAAAGTGGAGGGCATTCCGCGCCCTGTTGCCTATCGGCGGACGTGCTGGGGGCAGGACCCTTACGCGCTGTGCAGCTATTCGACCTTGCAGAAGGGCGCGACGACGAAGGATCGCAAGACCCTGCGCAAGCCTTTGGGGAATGCCGTGTTTTTTGCTGGTGAACATGTGTCGAAAGACTTCCCCGCGATGGTGCATGGTGCCTTGATCACCGGGCAAAAAGCGGCTGCGAAGGTTCTGAAAACAAAGGCGAAGTGCGTCGGCATTGTTGGCGCGGGCATGGCCGGGATGGGGGCTGCACGCGATCTGGTGGATGCCGGTCTGCAGGTTGAGGTATTTGAGGCGCGGGATCGGATCGGGGGACGGACCTGGACAGATCATGCGTTGGGTCTGCCGATGGACATGGGCGCGTCCTGGATCCATGGGCCAAAGGGCAACCCTCTGACAAAGCTTGCGAAATCGCAAGGCGTTGTGCGGGTGAAGACGGATTATGATAATGTCCACGGGCTCACGCCTGAGGGAGACGCGGTTGCGTTCGACGACATCCCCGACTGGGTTTGGGAGGCGTTCGAGGTTGAACAGAACTACGCCATGACGCGCGCAAAGCTGTCTGATGAGGCGTTTGAAGAGGGTGAAGATCTGCCCGGAATGGATGTGGTTTTTCCGCGTGGGTATGAGGCGCTTTTCCCCGCTTTGACAAAGGGATATGAGGTGAAGCTCAATCACCGGGTTGCGGCCATGGAATGGGGTGATGGGGTCACCCTCACTGTGGATGGCCGCGCCCATGCTTTTGATGCGGTGATTGTCACCCTGCCGATTGGGGTTCTGAAGGCGGGTCACGTCCGGTTTGACCCTCCGCTGCCGAATGAACATCAAGATGCGATTGGCAAGCTTGGTTTGGGGCTGCTGAACAAGCTTTATCTCAAATTTAACAGTGCCTTCTGGGACGAAGATAAACCATGGATTATGCTGGCGGCTGAGAAACAACGGCCGTTTTCCACTTGGTTCAACTTTACCTATGTGACCGGTGCGCCGGTGCTGTGTGCCTTTACGGGGGCCGATCAGGCTTGGGATTGGGAAGAGAGATCGGACGTGGAGCTGCTGCAAGGCGCGCTCGACACGCTGGCTGGAATGTATGCAAAGGGAGGTGCCCATGCAGGTGCTTGATTTGACCGACATCACCCTGCGGGAGGCCAACGCGGCCCTGCAGAACCCGAGTGACGGGAGCAATGAGACCGCGTGGGAGATCGTGAATGCGCGTGGAAGCCACGCGATTGCGGTGGGTCTTGATGCGGAGATCGACGTGCAGGTGCGCGGGTCGACCGGGTATTACTGCGCGGGCATGAACCAGAAAGCCACTGTGCGGGTTGACGGCAATGTGGGGCCAGGGGTCGCCGAGAACATGATGAGTGGCACCGTGATCGTGGATGGCGATGCCAGCCAATACGCGGGTGCGACGGGTCATGGTGGCTTGCTGGTGATCAAGGGCAATGCGTCCTCTCGTTGTGGGATTTCCATGAAGGGGATCGACATCGTGGTGCATGGCAATGTGGGCCATATGTCGGCTTTTATGGCGCAGCGAGGGCAGCTGGTGATCTGCGGGGATGCAGGCGATGCGCTGGGCGATTCAATCTATGAAGCGCAATTGTTCGTGCGCGGGTCGGTGAAATCGCTGGGCGCGGATTGCATTGAGAAAGAGATGCGGCCTGAGCATTTGGAGAAACTGGCGGAATTGCTGAAGGCCGGTGAGAGCGACGCCAAACCCGAAGAGTTCAAGCGCTACGGCTCTGCCCGGCAGCTTTATAATTTCAACATCGACAACGCGTATTGAGGAGGCGACAGATGGCCAAAGACGACGTAACACCGCCCCAGACTTTACCGAAATATTCCAGTACCTTCACACCCGAAGTGAATGCAGAAATCCGGCGGGCTGCGGCCACTGGGATCTATGACATTCGCGGCGGCGGCGCTAAGCGCAAGGTTCCCCACTTCGATGATCTGGTGTTTTTGGGAGCGTCCATGAGCCGGTATCCTCTGGAAGGGTACCGCGAGCGCTGTGACACCAATGTGGTGCTGGGCACGCGCTTTGCAAAGAAACCTATTGAGCTGAAAATCCCGATCACAATTGCGGGGATGAGCTTTGGTGCGCTTTCAGCACAGGCCAAAGAGGCATTGGGGCGTGGGGCCTCAGCGGCGGGGACGTCCACCACCACGGGTGACGGTGGCATGACGCCGGAGGAGCGCGGGCAATCCAAGCATCTGGTTTATCAGTACCTTCCGAGCCGCTATGGCATGAACCCGGTCGATTTGCGCAAGGCAGATGCGATTGAGGTCGTCGTGGGTCAGGGCGCCAAGCCTGGCGGTGGTGGCATGCTGCTCGGGCAGAAGATTTCTGACCGCGTGGCGGAGATGCGGACACTGCCTAAGGGGATTGATCAGCGCTCGGCCTGCCGTCATCCGGATTGGACGGGGCCGGATGATCTCGAAATCAAGATCATGGAGCTGCGGGAGATCACCGGTTGGGAGAAGCCCATTTACGTGAAGGTCGGTGCCGCAAGGCCTTATTTTGACACGACTTTGGCGGTGAAGGCCGGGGCCGATGTGGTGGTGATCGACGGCATGCAGGGCGGCACGGCGGCCACGCAGGATGTGTTCATTGAACATGTTGGCATCCCCACGCTCGCGTGCATTCGCGAAGCGGTTCAGGCGCTGCAGGATCTCGATATGCATCGCAAAGTGCAACTGATCGTTTCGGGCGGTATTCGCAGTGGTGCGGATGTTGCCAAGGCCCTGGCTCTGGGGGCGGATGCGGTTTCTATCGGGACGGCGGCGATGATTGCGCTGGGCGACAATGACCCCAAATGGGAGGCTGACTATAACGCGCTCGGCTCCACTGCGGGGGCTTACGATGATTGGCATGAAGGCAAGGACCCGGCGGGGATTTCCACGCAAGATCCCGAGCTTTCCAAGCGGCTTGACCCGGTCGAAGCGGGGCGGCGGCTCAATAACTACCTCAAGGTGATGACGCTGGAGGCGCAGACGCTGGCGCGGGCCTGCGGAAAGAACCATGTGAACAATCTGGAGCCTGAAGACCTCGCCGCGCTGACCATGGAAGCGGCCGCGATGGCCAAGATCCCGCTTGCTGGCACGAGCTGGTATCCGGGCATGCCCGGAAGCGGCATGTAGAGCTTTAACACTTTGACAATTGCGCGACCCATGTGAATTTTGTGGGGAACGATCCTCCGGGTCGCATCACGAATAGGGAGCACGCAATGACCACCGATCTGGCCGCCTTCGCCGCTGAAAATGGCGTCAAATATTTCATGATTTCCTTCACCGATCTTTTCGGTGGGCAGCGGGCCAAACTGGTGCCGGCGCAGGCGATTGCGGATATGCAGGAAGAGGGTGCGGGGTTTGCGGGCTTCGCGACATGGCTCGATATGACGCCCGCGCATCCTGATATGTTGGCGGTGCCCGACCCAAGTTCGGTCGTTCAGTTGCCGTGGAAGCCGGAGGTCGCGTGGGTGGCTGCCAACCCGGTGATGGAAGGTGAAGACGTCGCACAGGCGCCGCGCAATGTGCTGCGGCGGCTGATTGATGAGGCGGCGGGCGAGGGGATGCATGTCAAAACGGGTGTGGAATGCGAGTATTTCCTGCTCACACCGGATGGCAGCGCTCTCTCGGATGAATTCGATACGGCCGAAAAACCCTGTTACGACCAGCAGGCGGTGATGCGGCGCTACGATGTGGTGCGCGAGATTTGCGATTACATGCTGGAACTGGGCTGGGGCCCGTATCAGAACGACCATGAGGATGCGAATGGCCAGTTTGAGATGAACTGGGATTTTTCGGATGCGTTGGTGACGGCGGACCGGCATTCGTTCTTCAAGTTCATGACCAAATCGGTGGCCGAACGTCATGGCTTCCGCGCGACCTTTATGCCCAAACCCGTTGAGGGTCTGACGGGCAATGGCTGTCACGCGCATATCTCCGTCTGGGATGCGCCGGGCGATGCGGCGAAGACCAATGTGTTTGCCACAGACAAAACCACTGGCAGCCAGACGGCTGAGATGGGGCTGTCGGACAAGGGTGCGAACTTCCTCGGCGGGATCATGAAACATGCCTCTGCGCTCGCGGCGATCACCAACCCGACGGTCAACAGCTACAAACGCATCAACGCGCCACGCACTATGTCGGGGGCCACATGGGCGCCCAACACGGTGACCTGGACGGGCAACAACCGCACGCACATGGTGCGCGTCCCAGGCCCGGGGCGGTTTGAGTTGCGCCTGCCGGATGGGGCGGCAAACCCCTATCTGTTGCAGGCGGTCATCATCGCGGCGGGGTTGTCTGGCGTGCGGTCAAAGGCCGATCCGGGCAAGCGCTATGACATTGATATGTATGCGGAAGGTCACAAGGTGCGGGGCGCGCCCAGGCTGCCGCTCAACATGCTGGATGCAATCCGGGCGTATGACAAAGACAAGCCGCTCAAGTCCGCGATGGGAGATGAATTTTCGTCAGCCTTCATCAAGCTCAAGACAAATGAGTGGAACAGTTTTGCGTCGCATTTCTCGCAGTGGGAGAAGGACAATACCCTGGATATCTAGGTAGGTTGGGCACACGGCCCATTGCTGCCCAACTGACTGTGCTTGTGGCTGCGTGGCGAACGCGGGGTGTTCACACAGAGGTTTGTGTGCCCGTTGCAAACTGATAAGACCGAGCGACGATCTGTTTCACAACCGTCAATTCACTTTCGTCCCGAGGTGAGAAGACCATGACCAGACCGACAGGCCACTGTCCCTGTGTCACCAAATAGTGGTCTTCACCCCAACCTGTGCGTTTGACCTCCGATACATCCTCAACGGGCAGCACGAGGTGCATGCTTCCGTTATCGGGTTTTGGGTGGATGTGCGCGAATTCGCGTCCAATCATAAAGGCCGCCTGGTTCCCGGCCACACCTTCACGCAAAATCAACGCCCGCGATCCGGGAACAGATATTCCGCTGTCTTCGTTGTTGATGTTCGGCAGCGAAAAACACCAGGCATGAAGGGCATCCACCATATCGTCCGGCCCATGCTGGGTCAGTTGCGAATGGGGAAGTTGCCCGAGGGTCTTTGGCGCAGGCCCGGGGCGTTCCGGCAGGCTGAGTGAAGTTTGCATTGTCCGCTCCGTGCTGTTGCTTGTGGACAAGATATGTGTGTATTTTGGCAAATGAAATTCAGAATTTTGCAAATGATATTTGCATGAAAGCACAGAGGTCTCGGGCCGATCAAAGCCTTGAGTGGGCGGATATGCCCTATCTTTTGTCCGTCTGTGAGGCAGGTAGCCTTGCAGGGGCAGCCCGTATGCTTGGCGTAAATCATTCAACCGTCTTCCGGCGCATCGAGGCGGTGGAGGCCCGTTTGGGAGTGCGTTTGTTTGAACGTCTTGCGCGTGGTTACGTGATGACCCCAGCGGGGGAACGGTTTTATGACCGTGCGATCTTACTCTGCGCGGGCATGGATGAGATTGAACGGGAACTCGGCGGTCAGGATTTGCGTTTGGAAGGCCCGTTGACCGTCACGACAACGGATTCGTTGCTGCATTGCCTTGCGCCTGTCTTCGGTCAGTTCCAAGAAGCGCACCCGGATGTCGAACTGCGTCTTTTGTCTGATGTTCAAGCCTTTGATCTGATGCAAAGGGATGCCGACATCGCGCTACGGCCAACAAACGCGCCGCCAGAGCATTGGATCGGACGGAAATTGTCGGCACTGTCTTTTGCGACTTATGCGCATCGTGACTATTGGAAAACCATCCAAGATGAAGAACCGGAAGGGTTTCACTGGGTCATGTTGGGCGATGACCTCAATCAATCCCCGATGAGTAAAATCACCCTGCGATGCAAACATGAGCAGGCCAAATGCACTGTTCTGAACACGATGATGAGCGTGTTTGACATGGTGAATGCGGGCTTTGGCATTGCTGCGATGCCTTGCTACTTGGGTGAAAAACACGAAGCCCTCGTGCGTGTCCACGACCTCGATAGCAGCGCGAATTGGCACTTATGGCTTTTGGCTCATCCCGATGTCAGGCGCAGCGCCCGGGTGCATGCGTTCTACAATTTCGCCGCAAAGCACATCACGGATGAGGTTTTGGGCGCGCCTTAAAAGCGGCATGCGCCTCTGTGCTATTTTGCAAGTCGCGCTTGCGGTCTTCGGTCATTCTATGTGCGTGCCCGCACCCCACCTTTTTGAGAATGTTCAAAAAGGAGGATGCCCATGTCTATCACAAAAACTGCAATCGCACTGAGCCTCGGTTTGTTTACCGGTGCGGCGCATGCTTTGGAAATCGAAACCAAAACGCTGGATGAGCTCTATGCGGACGCTCTTGCCGAAGGTGGCGCATTCGTGTTGCGGGCGGGCGGCGATGAGCCTACGCAAATCGATTACTATCTGGACCGTTTCAAGGAACGGTTTCCTGAGCTCAATGTGACGCACAGCGTGGATGTCAGCATCAACCACGCGCCCCGTTTCGACAATGCACGCGCTGCCGGGGGCGAAGAGAACATCCCCGATGTGATCCAGTTCCAGACCCTGCACGATTTCAACTACTACATGGAGCTAGGTCTTCTTGATGCCTACAAGCCCACCAATTGGGACAAGGTCTATCCCGACCATAAAGACCCGCATGGCCGCTGGACCGGCCTTTATGGCGTGACGTTCAGCAACTACGTCAACCTGGATATGGTGAACCCCAAAAACCCGCCCCGCGATGCGTTGGACTACTTGGACCCGAGCCTCAAAGGTCAGATCATCCTGACCTATCCCCATGATGACGACGCGGTGCTCTACCAGTTCTGGAACCTCAAAGAAGCTTATGGGTGGGACTATCTGGAAAAGCTTGTCGCACAAGAACCGGTTTGGACGCGCGGCACAGCGATGCCCTATCACGCTGTTAACAACGGCTGGTATGCAGCGAGTTTCACAACCTTTTGGGCGTTTGAGAACTTCCCTGGGCTGAACACCGAGTTCATGCTTCCGGAAGAGGACTATTTTCTGACGTGGTTCCAGACCGCAGGAATACCAACACAAGCCAAAAACAAAGCTGCGGCCAGACTTTACCTAAACTGGATGCTGTCTGAAGAGTTTCAGGGCACATGGCTGCAGTTCCCTGTCCGAATGGATATCGAAGCGCCAGGAGACTATGGATCGGTTCAACAACACAACACATCACCGGGGGACTTTCATCGGTGGATGCTGAAGCGCCCAATGGTAGAGCGGTTCCGCGATCAGATGCGCCAGTTGATCGGACCTGCAACTGGGCCAGAGTCAGTGGACCTAGATTACACCGTCAAACCAAATTGACCTATGAAGACAGCGTCGGGCCTGAAGCAGGCTTCACGCAACTTTTTGGACTTTGCTTGCAGCGGCGTAAAAGCGCTCCATCCGAGTTTTTCCGGTTCCCCGCATTCTTGATTGCGCAGCTGCAGCAAAAGTCGGCTATGGCGGGCCGCGGCGCAGCGGAAGCAGGTACCAGCCAATGGCCGGTAAGGGCCGCCCTTGAAGGCGACCCGAAGTTGCTAGATCTCAATGGCCTCGGCGATTGCTAGCGCATCCTCTAGCTCGACGCCGAGATATCTGACCGTACTGTCCATCTTGGTGTGTCCTAGTAGAAGCTGAACCGCCCGCAAGTTGCCTGTCTTTTTGTAGATCTGGGTCACCTTTGTTCGTCTCATCGAATGCGTGCCATATGCGCTCGCCTCCAGTCCGATTGATGTGACCCAGTCACGGACGATCCGCGCATACTGGCGTGTAGAGATATGCAGGCGCTCGTGGAAGCGGTCAGGCCA
>JBCCNB010000045.1:0-26281 GCA_039026055.1 Pseudomonadota bacterium
CGCAAATTTATTGCTTCAAGAGCTCCGGGTTCTCCGCCAGCACCTTCGCCTCACGCACTTTCAGCGAGGGCCGCACGTGCTCAGAGTAACCACCCGCATCCGCCCGCAACTCGGGGAAGAGCGTCAGGATCTCCTCACGCGTGTCCTCGGCAAAGCTGCCCAGACCCACGTGACCGGGGTGGAAGCTCTCCGACGGCACGCCCTCGGCATAGACCAACTCGTGACGGTCGAACATCATGTGGAAGTAATCCACCGTGCCGCCCTCCAGCGGGAAGACCGTTTCGTCGTTGATCAGCGCCTTGGCGGGCACCAGCGCTTCTTTCTGACCGAACATCAACTCAACATGCCAGCCGCGCACCAGCATCCGGTGCTGCGGGGAGACGCGCAGATCGCGTTCGTTGCCCATCGCACCCTTGCGGATCAAAACCGGGGCCAACGCGCCCGTGGCGGGCACCGAGGTAGACCCGATCCAGCGGATCTTCTGGAAGCCGTGATCCATGGTGATCACCTCGTCCCCGGCCTTGAGATCCTCGATCGCCACAGAGCCGCGACGGGTCGCAATCTGGGTGCCGCGGACGAAGCAGGCGACGTTGGTGTTGTCGAACGTCAGGTCAGACCCGGTGACAAAATCGCCGCCGTTCTGGATCGTCAGGTCAATTCCACCGATGAAGGGCGACAGATCTTCGCCGTTGATCACCCCGTCCAGACGCCCGTCTTCGGCATCCGCACGCAGCATGGAGAGCGGATCGTTGAACTGGTTGGCCGGGTTCGTGGCATTCGCGTTCACGTCTGCCAGCGTGGTGTCGTTGTAGAACTGAGACAGATCAACGAAGTCGTTGTTGGTCTGATCACCGTCATCAATGGGTCCGGTGTTGCCAACTCCGAAGTCCACTATGGTGTCAGCACCGTCATTGCCCGCCTCGATAAAGACGTCATCACCGGTACCACCTTCCAGCGTATCGCGGCCACGACCACCGTCCAGCGTATCGTCACCCTGACCACCGATCAGGCTGTCAAAGCCGATATCACCTTGTAGGCTGTCATCGTCGATGCCGCCATCCAGCGTGTCATCACCAATGCCACCGATCAGCGTGTCATCGTCATCTTCACCGAAGATCAGGTCGTTGCCACGGCCACCGTCGAGGAGATCGCGACCATTCTCTGTATCGGGGTCCGGACCAAACGGGTTGGATCCGTCATCGGGGATGTTAAGGCTATCGGGGAAGCTCGGCCCAAGACCACCGAAGATGGTGTCATTGCCGTCGCCACCGTCGACAGTATCGGCGCCTTCACCCGTAGTGATCAGGTCCGCACCGGCACCGCCATCGACGCTGTCATTGTCGATACCAGAGTCGATGGTGTCGTTGCCACCGCCCGAGCTGATGGTGTCGGCATCGTCGCCCGTGGTGATGGAATCATTGCCATCGCCGGTGGTGACGCTGTCGGCATCGTCGCCGGGTGCGGTGTCTTCTGGCACAGGCGGCAGACCGGCATAGGGCGCAAAGCCGAACCCGTCACCGTTCTTGTCATCTGGCAACGCAATGGTCCCGGAGGTGTCAATCACGTTGTCGCCTTCGAGATCGGTCACAGTGTCCGCGCCGTCGCCGCCGGTGATAGTGTCATCGCCTTCGCCGCCATCCAGCACGTCATCGCCGTCGCCGCCGTCGATGTCGTCCTCGCCTTCGCCACCAGACAGCGTGTCATCGCCGCCTTCACCTTCGAGCGTATCGTCACCGCCGCCACCGTCGACATTTTCGCCGCCGTCGGAACCGGTCACGCTGTCATCGCCACCGCCGAGTTGAAGATTTTCAATCTCCTCAAAGGTTGTGGTGTCGGTGCCATCGGTGATTGTGCCTTCCTCGGGGTCGGTGAAGACCACGTCGAGGTCATCGTCGATGTCGGTCGTGTCGATGGTGTCCCCACCACTATCCTCTTCCGTTTCACCGCCGGTAATCACATCGTTGTCGATGCCGTTGCCTTCTTCGGTGATGACAAAGACATCATCGCCTGCACCACCGTCGACAGTGTCGTCGCCAAGGCCCGAGTCGATGGTGTCATCGCCACCATTGCCTTCGATGACATCGTCGATGCCATCCGGTCCGTCGATGATATCACCGCCACCGTCTGTGGGGCCATCGGCATCGTCATAATCAGGACCCATCAACTCGCCGTCTTCCTCACCGTCGACGATGCCGTCGGCCTCAAGGACATCGCCAACAGTGATGACCACGTCCTGCTCATCCGTCAGGCCGCCATTATCGGTGCCCACGACGGTGACTTCATATTCGTTGTCACCATCAGCATCGCCCGGGTTTTCGAAGTCCGGCGGGGTGATGAAGCTCAGCTCGCCCGTCGCAGGATCGATGTCGAAGAGCGCCGCATCATCGCCCGTGAGGCTGAAGGTGACATTGTCGCCCGCATCCGGATCGGTTGCGTCGAAATCACCGATCACGCCGGTGACGTTTTCGTCCACATCGATGGTCGCTGGGCCGGTCACGTCAGGCGCTTCATTGACGTCTGCAACGGTCACATTGACCAGTTGCGAGTCCGACAGGTTGCCAGGATCGGTTGCTGTTACCTCAACCTCGTAGACATTGTCGCCATCGTCATCGAGCGGGTTCTCAAAATCAGGCGCATTGATGAAATCAAGTTGGCCTGTAGCCGGGTCAATTTCAAAGAGCGCCGCATCCGCACCACCGGTGATGGAAAACTCAACCGTGTCGCCATCGGGGTCGACCGCATCCACATCCTGAACCGGTGTGGTGTTTTCGTCGATGGTCACATCAGACGCGATCACGTCAGGCGCTTCATTGGTTACATTGTCGCCGCGGATCTCTTCGATTTCCGTGAAGGGAATGGTCTCTCCGGTCGGATTACCATCGGTGTCCACGAAGATGACCGTACCATCGAGGCCATTGCCATTGCTGTCGGCCACAGGTGCGCCGGTGCCGTTCGGCCCCGCCAGGATGAACGGCCCCTGGCCCGTCAGATCCAACACGTCATGGTCGGTGTTGTTGGCCGGATCGGCGTCAAAGCCGCCTGCACCACCATCAACCGTATCGCCACCATCTGCAAAGATCAGATCCTCATCCGCGCCACCAAGCAATTTGTCATTGCCGCTTTCGCCTTCGACAATTTCCGTTGCCCGAAGAGACACATCATCAATAAGCGGGCCAAAGCTGTTGTTGTCTGTTGCAGGCTCTCGGAAGGTCAGCGTGTCAGACCCCGACCCGGTGACCGTGTAGGTGTATTCGGTCCATTCGGCCCCCGGCACGATCACGTCGATCAACTGACCGCCCCAGTAAATTTCGATCTCATCATCGGAGGTGTCGATGCGCTGTTGTGCGCTGAACGTCAGCTCATAAACATCGCCCGACGTGGTTGCGACCGTCTGGGACAGTTCATCCGGTTCCGCCGTGTCGACATCAAGCTCTGCAAAGCTGTCACCCTCAACGGCAGCGACAGGCACATTGCCCGGCGTGTCATCATAGCCATCGCCCCACCGCTCAAGGCGCTGACCACCGTTGGTCCAGCCCGGGATCGGCCCAAAGCTGAACGTGCCCGCTGCCTGGCCGGAGTTCAGACCGCCATTGACCAGCAGATTGTCCCCGGTCGCCACGCGAGAGCTGCCATCAACACCATCAAGCGTGTCATTGCCAGCACCGCCTTGGAGGTGGTCATCATCCTGACCGCCCACAAGCAGATCGTCGCCGTCCTCGCCTTCGATGGTGTCATTGCCGGCGTCACCGTAAAGTTCATCATCACCGGGCTGACCATTGTCATCTTTAAACCGCGCGTCACCCAAGATCAGGTCATCGCCGTCTCCACCAAAGGCGGTGTCATCATCAGACCCGGCTTTGATCGTGTCATCGCCTTCTCCGCCGTAAAGTTCATCATTGCCTTTGCCGCCGACGACTTTGTCATCGCCAGTGCCACCATCAACAAAATCGTCGTCATGGCTGGCCCACAGGTCATCATTGCCCTGACCGCCGTAAATGGTGTCGTCGCCATGCGCGGCCTCGACCATGTCATTGCCAGCCCCGCCAAAGATGACATCATCGCCACTGGCGCCGCCAATCGTGTCATCGCCTGAACCGCCAAGCACGGTATCATTGCCCTGACCGCCCTGGATGACGTCATCCCCAGCGTTGCCTTCAATGAAATCATTACCGCCCGCACCGTTGATTGTATCATTCCCGCCATTGCCGCGAATGATATCGTCTCCGTTGGTGATCAGGTCACCGCCATTATCGGTCGGGTCGTTGGCATCGTCATAGCCGAGAACCATTTCCTCGGCGAATTCTTCCCCGTCAACAATCCCGTCGGGGTCAGCTGGGGGCGTGATGCTGTCATAGACGGCCACATAGTCGATTGTGCCGTCAAAGTGCTGATCATAGTGACCATCGTTTTCTTCACGCGCACCGAAGGTGAAAATTTCATCGTCATTGTCACCTATGTCGAGCGTCAGGCCCGTCATGTTCTTCGTTTCGGTGAAGGTCTCGCCGGTCGTAATGTTCGTAATCGTCGCGGTCGCGCCTGTTGTGGCGTCCCATTCGTAGTTTACGTTGATCGTGTCGCCAGCGCTGTAGAAATGCGCCGGCGTATCCAGAAACGCGTCAATCCGTGTGCCGTCAGGACCAATGGGGCAGTGCTGGACGATCACTTTGCCATCGCCAGTGATGCGAATACCGAACCAGCCTTCAGAATTCATGTCTTTGAACTCACCGCGGTTCACGATGGTCGCATTCGACAGCGGTTCATTGGGGTTTGACGTGAACTGGGTTTCGATCACGCCACGGTCGAGGTCGAATTCGCTCTCCAACGGGCCGCCATGGTCGCCGTCCACGTCGAACCGATCATTGTGACCATCAAAGATGGCCCGGCCGCCAGCGGCAGACGCACCATTCTCAAACGTGCCGTTCTGCGCCAGACCATCGTCGAGCCCAGTGTCCCCATTCGTGTTGCCATTGGCAAACTCCCAAAGGCCAATGAGACCGTTCACACCACTCTGATCAAAACTCGACATAACGTACCCTTTCAAAAGCGGAGGGACCGGCACACCGAATCCCCCCATACACACAGATTTACGGATTGCTAACATCAACAAATTGCGCCGGACAAACCGGTCATTCCGCATACCGAAATGGCTAATAATTGTGGCAGCTTTCTGGAAACATTCGCCCCAAAAGCGCCGTAATTTGTCCGATCATCGCGTTTTCGGAACCGATCTCTGGGCAAATCTATGGCGATATCTCAAACTTGATTCGTATTGGCTAGATTCGGTTATGCCGAAGCGGCCTCAACAAAAAACAAGGCCAACGCTTGAAAAAGTGATGAAAACCTGAAGTCGACTTCAGGCCAAAGCCAAAAGATCGCGCTACAAAAACCGCAAACGATGCTTGTGCAGTAGATCAATAATCATCGCCTTGGCCTCTTCGCGGTGCAATCGGTGCAAAGATCGTGCCGTTTGTGCATCGCCGTGGGCAATAGCATCCAAAACCCTGCGGTGATCGTCATTGGACTTGGTCGGTCGCGGCCGCATGTAAAGCGTCGTGTTCCTTGCCCGGCGCACCTGGTCGGTCATCATCGCCGCGATCATCACGACCCGGCGATTGCCACCGATGCGCACCAATTCTGCGTGGAACAGGTCATCTGCAGCGGCCCAGGCTTCCAGATCAGACCTGTCGAGTGCCGCATCCATCTTGTCAATCGCTTTCGCCAGATCATGCAGCTCCTCGTGCGTGTACCCAGCCTCTGCTGCCCGCTCAGCGGCAAGGCTTTCCAGTTCCGTGAGCACATCGTAGATCTCTGACATATCTTCTGGCGACACCGGAAGAATGCGCACGCCCTTGCGCGGCCGCATGGCCAGCAACCCCTGGCTTTCAAGCATCAGAACGGCCTCCCGCACCGGGGTTCGGGACATGCCCAGTTGATCTGCCAATTCGGATTCCAGATGATCGGAGCCCGCGGGCAATTCGCCCTCAAAAATACGCCGACGCAGCTCTTGCAGCGCGCGTTGGGAATTGGGAGTGGATTTTGTCACGCGACACCGACCTTCAATTTGCGCCCCTCTTGGGCGGATGCATAAATCGCCTCTTCCACCTCGAGAACCGTCAGATACTCCCGCGCGGTATTTTCCAAGGCCGCACCCTCCAGCACGCCTGATACCACGTGGCTTTGCAAGGCGTGAACACAGTCACCGCCAAACCCGTCCCAAGTGTCTGGAGGTAGCAGTTCTGCGTCCTCCTGCGCCCCGAAACGGCGCACCCTGATCGATCCATCGCCCAGCAGGCTCAATGTACCCTGCGTGCCTTCGACCCACGCCTCCCCCATGGTGCGACGCAGGTTGTCTGCGTTGTGATCAAGATGCCTGTTGCCGTCAAAAAGCGCGCGCACCCCGCCCGGATGATCAAACAGGATGTATCCCGCATCCTCGCCTGCAAGGACCGGGTTCACCTGCCGCAGGTCGGCGTAGACCGAGAGCGGATTGCCCAGCAGGTAGCGGAATGTATCAACCCAGTGGACCGCCGTCTCATGGACAAGAAACCGCTCCATCCGTTGGAAGTAGGGCTGGCGATCCAGATATGCGTCGGGCCCCTGCCCATCGCCCGGGCGAAAGCGGAATGTCACCTGCTGCACCTGCCCCACATCGCCCGCCTCAAGGCTCTGCTTGATCCGGCGATACCACGGCTGGAAGCGGAAATTTTCGTGGACGATGATCTGAGCACCCAGCGCATCGGCCTCGTCACAGATCGCCCGCGCCTGTTCCAGCCCCGCGCAGAAGGGTTTTTGGCAGATGATCCACTTGACCCCGGCCGCCAGCGCGGTGCGGATCGTTTCTGCATGGGCGTCAGGCGGAAGGATCACGTCGAGAAGGTCTGGCACGCCATGCGCGATCATCTCCGCCACATCGGAAAAGGCGGGCAGCCCCGTGGCCTCCGCTTTGACCACATCAAGGTCGCAGGACCCCACCAGTTGCACCCGGTCCATCCACGCCCAGCTGTCATAGTGAAACCGGCTGAAATACCCGGCGCCCACGCAGGCCACGCGTAATGTCTCAACGTCACCCATGTGAAAACAGATGGTCGCGCACGGAACCGGCCACCTCATCAGTTCGGGCAGTGCCACCCAGATCGCGCGTAAGTGGCTCGCCGGTTTGGATCACCGCGTCTACCGCCGCGCGTAAGGCATGTGCATCCTGACTCATCTCATCATTTTCATGCCGCGCGGCCAGCCATTCCAGCATCATCGCCGCCGACAGGATCATGGCAAAGGGATTGGCCAGCCCCTGCCCTGCAATATCAGGCGCCGACCCGTGGCAAGGCTGAAATACCGCATGTTCGAGCCCGATATCCGCCGAGGGCGCAAGCCCCAGTCCCCCCATCAGCCCAGCCCCGAGATCGGATAGGATGTCGCCAAACATGTTCTCGGTCACCAGCACGTCGAAATCCCACGGCTTTTCCACCATCCAGAGCGCGGTGGCATCGACATAGGCGTGATCGGCCCGCAGATCGGGGTGCTTTGCGGCCTCTTCATCAAAAATTCCGCGAAAGAAGGCAAAGGCCCGGAACACATTGGCCTTGTCCACGCACGTGACCCGCCCTGGTCCGCGCCCATCCACCTTGCGCGATCGGGCCAGCGAGAAGGCGAACTCGAAAAGCTTCTGAGATGTCTTACGCGTAATCTGTAGCGTCTCGCGCGCGGCATCCTCTGTCACGTCCCCGCGCCCTTGGGTGAAAAAGAGCCCTTCCGTGCTTTCGCGGACCAGCACGAAATCAATCTCACGCCCCTCAGGCAGGTTGAGCGGTGTGCGCTGCCCTGCGCGCACCGTCACCGGCCGGACACCAGCGAACAGATCCAGCGCTTTGCGCAATTCGATCTGGGGTGAAATCTCTGTGCCATCGGGGTAGCGCACATCCGGCAATCCCATGGCTGACAGTAGGATAGCATCAGCCGCACGCGCCGCCTGCATTGAGGCGGGCGGCAGGGATTGCCCTGTCTTGGCATAATGCGCCGCCCCGGCCGGAACGGCATTCAAGCGCAGATCATAGGTCTTGGCGCGCCGGCAGAGGTCAATCAATAGATCCGCCGTGGGCCTCATGATCTCCGGCCCGATGCCGTCGCCTTCAAATATGGCGATGTCGAATGTCTGCACCATGATCCGATCTTTCTGACTTCGGGCACCATGCACCCGTTGAATAATGTATACATTAAAATATACAAAATTCACACGCAAGCTAACCAAAGCCAGATTTGCGCGCCACAGGAGGAGGACCTAGTATGTTCGTCGTGACCGTAACTTTTGACATTCTCAAAGACCGGATGGCCGCGTTTCTGCCTTTGATGCTCCAGAACGCGCAGACTTCGCTCAGCCATGAACCCGGGTGCTTGCGCTTCGATGTCTGCACGGACGAAAGCCGCCCGTCAGAGGTGTTCCTCTACGAAATCTACGCAGACGCGGCGGCCTTCGACACTCATCTTCAAAGCCCTCATTTCAAAACCTTCGACGCGCAAACGGCCACAATGATCGCGTCCAAAACCGTCAAAACCTACGCGCAGGTCACCCCATGACTGCGTGGGAGGTTTACGCCATCAAATACGCCGATCGAAATGCACGCACACGGGCCGACAGTTTCCTTTTCGACGACAACCACGACGCACCCCATGCCATGGATTACTTCATTTGGCTTCTCAGACGCGGGGATGAGGTGATCCTCGTCGATACCGGCTATGACGAAGACGAAGCCAGCGCGCGGGGCCGTCCCATTCGCCTCAATCCGATCGAAGCGCTCGCACCCTTCGGCATCACGCCCGAAGCGATAACCCATATCATCGTTACCCATCTGCACTACGATCACGCAGGCGGGCTGCATCTTTTTCCCAATGCCTTGCTGCACATGCAGGCAGCTGAAATGGCCTTCGCCACCGGGCCCTGCATGTGCGATCACACCCTGCGCGCGCCTTTTACGGCGGGTCATGTTTGTGAGGCGGTACAGCGGCTTTATTCGGGGAAGGTTCGGTTTTACGAAGGGGATGCGCAAATCGCAGAGGGTGTCACCGTCCACTGCATTGGCGGGCACAGCCGGGGGCTTCAGGCTGTGCGGGTGGAAACCCGGGCCGGACAAATGGTGTTGGCCTCGGATGCCGCGCACTACTATGAAAATGTCTTCGCGAACAAACCTTTCCCCATCGTGGTCGATCTGCAGGACATGCAGAACGGATTTGAAACGCTAAAAAAACTGGCGTCAGAACCTGGCCTCATCATACCGGGTCATGACCCGCTGGTGCGGCGCTATTTCCCACAGACCCTGGCCCCCTTCATTCATCGTCTGGACATTGGACCAACCGATTTCACATTGCCCTGAGACGCGGGGGATTTGGTAAAAATTTGAAGAAGAAAACCGCGCGGCACCGCCGAGGGGCAAGCTCGGATTAGCGCTCGATTAGGGTCTTCGGATTAGATTGCCGTCCCGCAGGCAATTTTATCCAACGGGGAATGTCCCATGTTCAAAACTCGTTTTTTTCTGGCAGCGTCAGTGGTGCTCTTCGGTGCTGCAGCCCATGCCAATACCGAAACCCTACGCATCGCCACCGGCGATTACGCGCCCTACACTGAGCAATCCGCGCCGGACGGCGGCATCGTGAATGACTTCGTTCAGCAAGTGGGACAAACCGCAGGCTTTGACATCGAATTCGACTATATGCCCTGGATGCGTGGGCTGGAACTGACCCGATCAGGGCGCTACGATGGGGCGTCCTTTTGGTTCTACAATGAAGATCGTGAGGCCGATTTCATCCATGTCGGACCCGTCAATGTGATCAGGATGGTTCTCTTCCGCCGACAGGATACCGAACTGCCAGACTGGACCGGTATAAACGACCTCGCAGATGTCAGATTGGGGGCCGTGCCCGGCTACACCTACACCCCTGATTTCTGGGCAAAGGCGGAAGACGGGCGGCTGACCGTCGAAACCGCACAAACCGATGCGGCAAACCTTCGTAAACTGGTCGCTGGGCGCATTGATGCCTACCCGATGAGCGAACAAGCGGGGCTTGCGCTCATCGAAACGCTTTTCTCCGAAGAAGAGCGCGCCAGCCTGACAATCGAAGCGCGGCCGCTGCTTACCAACGAAGGGTTCCTTTTGGTGCCGCGCAGCATGAACGATGCGAAAGACGTGGCTGCGCGATTGCAAAACGCGGTGGATCAAATCAGCTCAAACGCGGCCAAACCGGGCAACTGACCTTGCTACAGACGCCGGGCCAATATCCACGGCGGCTCAGCAATGTGCTGGCCACCATGACGCTTTTTCTGGCGCTGCTCCTCGGGGCAGTGTCGGGCGTCAGCCAGATCGCCGTTGATCTTGGTCAGGAAAAAGATGCAGTGCAATATTCGGCTGAGGAGTTTTTATCAAGCGTGGCACCGTCTGCGGAATCGGCTGTCTACAATTTCTATCTGCCGGCCGCTGAACAGGTCGCCAGTGGGCTTTTCACCCAGCGTGCAATCACCTCCGTCACCATCGTGAACGAAGGTGAAGTGATGGTCGCGCAATCGCGTCAGACGACACCGACCTTGCCTAATCTGGGCCGTATGACCAATGCCGATGTCATTTTACTGGAGCGTGTTCTTCACGCCCCTGTCGATGCGGGCAGTGATCAGATCATCGGCAAAATCTCTGTCGAGGTGGACAGGTCCATTGTCGCCCCCGCTTTCGTCAATCGCATGCTCTACTACTTCATCTTTGCGACCGCGAAGAATTTCGTTCTGGGAATCCTGCTGATCTGGTTGGTCTACCGCGCACTGGCCCGGCATATCATCACCCTGGCCGAAACCACCGCACGATGGACGCCCACGACCAAAAGCCTCAACATCGATTACGCCCCATGGCCTCTGCAGGGGACCGAACTTGATCAGCTGTCCGATCAGATCAAAGCCTTCGCGCGCACCGCCACGGGCCATATTCAGCAGGCTGAGGCCTCGCGTGAAATGGCGGAACAATCGAACACCGCCCTGGCCGAAAAATCGGAGCTATTGTCCGAGGAAGTGCAGAAACAAAATGCCCGCCTGCAGGAGGCCAATGACCGGCTGAAGGAATTGGCCGAAATCGATGCGCTGACCGGGCTTTACAACCGCCGTTCATTTGACCTGATTGCGCAAGATGTCTTCGCGTCGCGCACAAAACCGGGCGATTTGGCTGCCATGATGATCGACGTGGATTCCTTCAAGATCTACAACGATTACTACGGCCATCAGGAAGGTGACAAATGCCTGGCCCGCGTGGCCCGCTTGCTGGGTAACCTGCTGAGCGGCAATGAGGCGACGGTGGCCCGCTATGGCGGGGAAGAATTCATCGTGCTGGTCGCGGGCGAGACAGCAACCTGCATCGATAAACTGGCTGAGAAGGTCCATGAGGCGCTGGCCGCTGAGGCCATTGAGCATCAACGCTCCACCGTGGCGGATCGGGTGACAGTCAGCATCGGAATTGCCTTTGCCGATGACGCGCGCAGCACACTGGATCAGGTGATCTCCAGCGCTGATGAGGCGCTTTATGAGGCCAAGGCGCGCGGCCGCAACCGCACCGTCGTATCCTCCAAGGACCTGCGCGAACGCCTGCGACAGGAACGCAACGCGGCGCTCAGCGTCTTTCGCGCCGTGGAACTGGAGGCTTTTGAACCATTCTTTCAACCTCAGATCGACGCACGAACCGGCGCGCTGGTGGGACTAGAGGCTTTGGTGCGCAGGCGGCTCACGGATGGCAGCTATCAAGCACCATCCGAATTCATGCAGGTGGCCAGATTTCACGGCTACTTGGCTGATATTGACAGGATTGTCCTGAAAAAGGTCCGTGAGTTCCTGTCAAAGGCACAGAGCGAAGAGATCATCATCCCCCGCCTGTCCCTGAACACGCCCCATGATAACTTGCTGAACCGTGATTACGTGCGCGACGTCACGGACCTGTCCGGCGCATACGACACTCAGATCGTGCTGGAATTGTTGGAGACGGCCATGCTGGACGAACCTGACGAACTGTTGCGATGGCAGTTGGACACGCTGCGCGACAGCGGGATCGACATCGAAATTGACGATTACGGCACTGGGCACACGTCGGTGATCAGCCTGATGAACCTCGAACCCTCTCGTATCAAGATCGCCAAAGAGCTGGTCCTGCCCATGGCAAAGGACAAAACCTTTGATCGGATCGTCGCCAGCATCGTTCAAATGGGCGCGGCACTGGGGATCGATGTGATGGCCGAGGGTGTCGAAACCAAGGAAATGTCGGATCGTCTGTTGAGACACGGCTGTCCGATCCAGCAGGGGTTCTTCTTCGCGCATCCCATGCAAGCGCAGGATTTTCTGTCTCGCTACCGCGCTGATGCGAAGGTCACCGGGTAGCGGCCATCTCAGCCCATGGGCGCCCAAAGCGCATCGCAGACCGGCGGAATGCGGTCTTCTATCGCCGCCATCGCATCTACGATCAGATCCTCCCGCCACCGCCGCCCGGCAATCTGCACGCCAATTGGTTGGGGCCCCTGGGGAAGGCTTGCCACATGGGTGGGCAGATTACCCGCAGGCAGACCGATGAAATTCATGATGAAGGACCAATGCGCCCCGCCCAGCGCCTCGCGAACGCCCTCCGCCCCTTCCGCATCCCGACCGGGTGCAAAGAAAGGTGTCAGCATGAAGGGGCTGAGCACGAGCGGATAGTCTTCAAGAAATTCTGACCACGCCCGCGCGTAATGCGATCTTTGCGCCAGAGCACGCAGCAGCTCGGCTCCTTCAAAGGGGGGGAACTGGCGGTAGTATTCCTCAAAAATCGCGTTCAGGGTCTCCGACCCATGGGCGTGAATATCAGCCCCCAAAAGCGCCTTCACCTCCCCCATCAAGGCGCGATAGCCCACCTCACCTGTTTCCCGCGCAAGTGGCGGCTCCACCTCGTCGACGGCATAGCCCGCATCAGACAGCGCCGTCGCTGCAGCCTCCAACGCGGTACGCACATCCCTATGCAGTCCGAAGCCGAAATCATCAAACGACAGCGCCACGCGGACGGGCCCCTCCATCGGTGCACCCCGCCAAGGCAGCGGCGCGTGGAACGGGTCGCGCGCATCCGGCGCAACACAGACCGGCATGGACAGGTGCAGGTCAGAGGCGTTGCGCGCGATCACCCCTTGCACCGACATGGATTGCGCCAAAAGCCCCCGTTCTGCCGCCTGGCTTGGATTCCATGCGGGCACACGGGCCAGACCCGGCTTGACCGTCACCGCCCCGTTCGCGGCGGCCGGAAATCGCAGCGAGCCGCCAATATCGTTGCCATGGGCCAGCGCACCGATCCCAGCCATCACCGCCGATCCTGCGCCACCCGAAGAGCCACCCGCCGACACATGCTGTCCCCAAGGGTTATGCGTGCGCCCAAAGAGCGGATTGTCAGTGTCAGCGCAAAAAGAAAATTCCGGGGTGTTGGTGCGCCCGATCACCACCGCACCCGCTGCCTTGAGGTTGCGCACAATCGGCGCGTCACCCGGCGCGATCACATCCTTGAACGCCACCACACCGTTGGAGGTCGCCTGCCCCTCCTGATCCACATTGATCTTGATGGTCACTGGCACGCCATGAAGCGGCCCCTTTGGCGCGTCGATGGCATCGAGCGCATCCGCATCTGCCCGCGCCTGATCGGCCAAGCCCACCACAACGGCATTCAGCGACGGGTTCACCGCCTCCATCCGCCCTATAGCGGCTTCGGTCACTTCTCGCGCGGACAGCTCTCCGGATGCAGTGGCGGCTGCGATATCACGCGCAGACCATTGCCACAGCGGCCTGGGATCCCCTCGCCCGGTTATCCGCAGCATCCTTTATTGGAACAACACGGCGTTGCCAGCGGCACCATATCCATCTCGGATACCGGCTCCTCGCCCGACAAGACCAATTCCGGCACTTTCAACGCCTCCGACAGGCACGTCATTGTGGCCGGTTCGATTTCACAAATGGCGGCACCTTCCAGCTTGGAAATCTGCCGCTCCGTCAACCCCGTCAGCTTGGCCAGCTTCGGCCGCCCCACCTTGCGCGCCTTGCGCACGGTTTTCAGCACGTTTGCATCAATGGGCAGCATCATCTCATCGCTCCTCACGCCGCATTCGCCACAGGCAAATCCATCATCATGCCCGCCATCTCATCAAGGTCCGCATCCCCCACAGGGCAGGCCGCATTCTGGGACATACCATGATTTGCAGCATTCTTCATCTCGGTCGAAAGAGCCGCTGCCGTAACGCCTGCGCATTCAGCAGGAAGCTGCGCCGGGATATTGCAATCGCGCATGAGTGCCGCCATCGCACCGGGCAAAGCACTGGCCTGTGCCGCACCGCCGAGTGCTTCAGCCGCACGGGCGTAATTCTCGGCCCCGTCAGGCCGATCAACAAGCCAAGGCAAGCTCACCTCAAGCGCCAGCCCCGTCGCCAGCCCGTGATGAATACGCGCCAATGATCCCAGCGAGTGGCTGATATTATGCCCCATATGCGTGTTACAGTTATGCAGAGCGAGCCCCGCCACCGTGCTGGCCCAAAGCACGCGGCCGCGCGCCTCAATGTCGCTCCCATCGGCCACAGCACGGGGCAGGAATTCCCGCAAGATTCGCAGCGCTTCCAACCCATAAAGCAATCCCGCCGGGCTGGTCGTACCAGCGGTTGAGCCTTCCAATGCATGGGCGACCGCGTCCACACCCGTCCAGGCCGTGATGGCAGGCGGCAAGCTGAGTGTCAGCTCAGGGTCCAGCAAGGCCTGCGCGAACATCAATTCTTCGCCCCAATACCAATTCTTGAACCCGTCCGGCGCTGAAACCACCGACGTGCGGGTCACTTCCGACCCTGTGCCTGCCGTGGTTGGAATGGCAATCGCAGGAAGTCCATTTGCGGGCAAAGGCTTCGCCGCCAGCGCATAATCACGGGTGGGCGCATCCCCTGCGGCCACCACCGCCGCCAGCTTGGCTGCATCCATCGCCGCGCCGCCGCCAACACCCACGACCACCTTCGCACCGGCGGCCTTGGCCCGCGCACAAAGGTCATCGACAAGCGTATCCTTTGGCTCCCCCGCCACATCGGCGGCCACCTCGCAGGGCATGCCCTTGGCTGACATATCTCGCGCAATCCGATCGGTCACACCCAACTCTGCCAGCACCGCATCGGCGACCAACAAGACCGGGCCGCCGCCCAGATCATTCACCAAATCAGGCAGCTTCTTGACGCGCCCCGCCCCGAATGTCACCGGGGGAACCCGGCCCATGTTGAACATATCCATGCGACCCTCATGTTTCACTGATCAGGGCAAAGTCACCCGACCCGATTTTGGTAGGCTCAATGATCCCCCGTCGCAAGCCGAGAATGGAGCCAACATAAGAATGTGCGGGCACGCCGCTGCGACTTGCGTTACAATATAACGTAATCTAAAAATCACCATCGCTGTCAGGAGGGGATCCATGACCACACGCGGAGAACAGATGCAGGCGCAGGTTCTGGCTGTGCTTAAGCGCAAGGGTTCGGCCATGTCAGCCTATGATGTGCTGGATGTATTGCGCGCGGATCACCCCAAGATCGCCCCACCCACTGTCTATCGCGCGCTCAATGCGCTGATTGAGAAGGGCGGCGTACACAGGGTGGAATCGCTCAACGCATTCGTTGCGTGCAACAGTGACGGTCATTCCCACGACCATGCGTCGGTCATGTCGATCTGCGATGATTGCGGGTCCGTAGAAGAAAACGCGGCGCCCGGCCTTATGGACAATCTGTCCGGCATTCTGGACAAGGCCGGGTTTGCAGCCCAGCGCCACGTGATCGAAGTCCACGGCACCTGTTCTGACTGCGTGACTGAAGAGATGTCGGGGGACAGCAAACCGTGACATCTCCCAAAGCGCCTTTTCGCCTGCTCCTCATCGGGGCAGCGCCTAGATTGGCCATTGCTGCAGTGATCGTGGCGCTGCTCTGGTTGGCGTTCTTCTGGGCCACGGCCACGCCTGGGTCGTTGTAATGACGGCGCTCGCTTTTAGAAATCTCACGCTCGGCTACGACGCACTGCCTGCGGTGAAACAACTCGACACCCAGATATCCGAAGGGTCGCTCACGGCCATCGTCGGCCCCAATGGCGCGGGCAAATCCACACTTTTGAAGGGGGTGACCGGCGTGCTGTCGCCGATCGAAGGGCAAATCGAGCTGAACGGCTTCGTTCGGGATGACATAGCTTATCTGCCTCAAGGCTCCGACATCGACCGCAGTTTTCCCATCACAGTGACTGATCTGGTGGCCATGGGCCTATGGCGCGAAATCGGCTCTTTCGGTTGGCTGACCCGCGGCCATCGCGCACGCATTGATGAGGCCATCGCCGCTGTCGGCCTCACGGGTCTCGGCAAACGCGCCATCGGCTCACTGTCCGGCGGACAGATGCAACGCGCGCTGTTTGCCCGGCTGCTGTTGCAGGATGCCCGGCTCGTGCTGCTGGATGAACCCTTTACCGCCATTGATGCCCGCACCATGGCGGACCTGCTGCAGGTGATCGCCAACTGGCACGCGGAAGGCCGCACCGTGGTGGCTGTGCTGCATGACTTTGAAACCGTCAAAGATCATTTCCCCCAGACTTTGATGCTCGCCCGCGAACTGGTCGATCACGGCCCGACCACACGGGTCATGACGTCGGAAAACCAAATGCGTGCCCGGCAAATGTGTGAGGCCTGCGAGGCTGCCCCACATATCTGCGGAAAGTCCGCGGCATGATCTGGGACGCGTTGATTGAGCCCTTCGCCCAGTTCGGTTTCATGCGCCGGGCGATGCTGGGCTGCGTGGCGATTGCCGTAGGGGCCACGCCGGTGGGTGTCTTCCTGATGCTGCGCCGGATGAGCCTGACGGGTGACGCCATGGCCCATGCCATCTTGCCGGGTGCTGCCGTGGGGTTCCTGATCTCGGGGCTCTCTTTGGGCGCCATGACCATCGGCGGGCTGATCGCCGGGATGCTGGTGGCGCTGGCCTCGGGCTTTGTTTCTCGCATGACTGCGCTCAAGGAGGATGCGAGCCTTGCCGCTTTCTACCTCATCTCGCTGGCGCTTGGCGTCCTCATCGTTTCCACCCGCGGCAGCAATGTGGACCTGATGCATGTGCTCTTTGGCACGGTTCTGGCACTCGACAATGCAGCACTCATCCTGCTGTGTTCCATCGCCAGTCTCTCGATCCTGACGCTCGCGATCCTGTTCCGACCTCTGGTTCTGGAATGCGCCGACCCGCAATTCCTGCGCTCCGTCAGCAAGCTCAGCGCGGTAACGCACCTGACGTTCCTCTGCCTCGTCGTCATGAACCTGGTGGCGGGCTTCCACGCACTGGGCACGCTGATGGCCGTGGGCATCATGATCCTGCCCGCCGCTGGCGCGCGGTTCTGGGCCGTGGGGATTGGTGGTCTTCTGGGCCTCGCCATGCTCATCGCCATCGCATCCAGCATTATCGGCCTCTTGCTGTCTTACCATTATTCGCTGCCCAGCGGCCCCGCGATCATTCTGGTCGCGGGTATCGTTTACGCCCTCTCGGTCATTTTTGGCCCTGTCGGCGGGCTTATCTCACAAAACCTGCCGCGCCAGCGGACTGCAAACTGAACCCTCGAAAGGAACCGCCTATGATCACCCGCCATATCTCTCGCCGTCTTCTTCTGACCACCGCACTCGCCACCGCGCTGCCTTTGACGGCACATGCGGATGAACCGATCAAGGTGGTCGCCACCTTCTCCATCCTCGGTGACATGGTGAGCGTCGTCGGTGGCGACGCGATCGAGTTGACCACGCTGGTGGGACCCGACGGCGACGCGCATGTTTATTCCCCGACCCCACAGGATGCCAAAGCCGTCAGCGAGGCGGACGTTCTCATGATCAACGGGCTGGAATTTGAAGGCTGGCTTGAACGCCTGACCGAAGCCGCATCCTTCGACGGCAAGCTGGTGGTGGCCACGGACGGGATCGAGGCGATTGCCTTTGGTGAGGATGACCACGATGAGCATGAAGATCATGACGAACATGGCCACGACGAACACGGGCACGACGACCATGCAGAAGAAAAGCATGACGACCATGACCATGATGAACACGCGCATGATGACGAGCATAAGCATGAAGAACACGCTGATGACGAGCATGGGCATGATGAAGAAAAACATGATGACCACGCAGGCCATGACGACCACGACGATCACGCAGGCCATGATCACGGCGCCTTCGATCCCCACGCTTGGCAAAGCGTTGAGAACGCGATGGTCTATGTAGACAACATCGCAAACGGCCTTGCGCAGGCCGACCCCGACAATGCCTCCGATTACTTCACGAACCGCGCCGCCTACATGGCCGAATTGGAAAGCCTGCAGGCCGAAGTCACTGAGGCCATGGCGGCCCTGCCAGACGACAAACGCACCGTGGTAACGTCCCATGATGCGTTTGGCTACTTTGCCGGAGCCTATGGTCTGAGTTTTGAAGCCCCTGTCGGTCTCAGCACGGAAGCCGAGGCCTCCGCTGGTGAGGTGGCGGAACTGATCACCCAGATCAAGGACGAGGGCATTTCAGCCGTCTTCGTGGAAACCATCACGGACAACCGCCTGATGGAACAGATCGCGGGTGAAACAGGCGCCGTCATCGGCGGCACGCTTTACTCTGACGCGCTGTCGGGTGAGGACGGACCGGCGTCGACCTATCTCGACATGATGCGCTACAACGCGGCGACCATCTCAGGCGCACTCGGCTCCTGACGGGGGATGAGTGCTCAACGCGTCCCGGTGACGCTTCTGACAGGGTTTCTTGGGGCGGGCAAAACCACGCTCCTGAACGCGATCTTGTCGGATGCCTCTGCGGGTCGCATTGCGGTCATCGTCAATGAATTCGGTGAGGCCGGGCTTGATCACGACCTCATCGAGAAAAGCAGTGATGAGGTCGTTCTGCTGTCATCAGGGTGCCTGTGCTGCACCGTCCGCGGAGATCTGTCCAAGACCATCACGCGCCTCATGATCCGGCGCGAGATGGGCACCTTCGATTTCGACCGCATCATCATTGAAACCACGGGCCTCTCCGATCCCGGGCCCATCCTGCAGACCATGTTGGTGGACCCAGATCTTGCCCCTTCTGTGCACATGGATGGGGTGGTCACGGTGGTCGATGCAGTGAACGGCCCTGCTACGATGGACGCGCAATTCGAAGCGGTCTCTCAGGTCGCTATGGCCGACATGATCGTGCTCAGCAAAACTGATCTTGCGGGCGATGTATCCGCTTTGAAGACCCGCCTGCACAGCCTCAACGCCACCGCCCCCATCGTGCATGCGGTGAAAGGCGAGGGATTGAGCCAGAAACTCTGGGGCCTCTCCGGCCTGCGCCCGGATGTGGAACAAAGCCAGGCACTACAATGGATGACGCCTCAACCTGATCCGCTCGCCAACCTCTCTGGCCTCAAGGCCCCCGCGCCAAAGCCTGCGCCCATGTCGCCCCATGACGCGCGCATTGGCACTGCCTCCATCGTTCTGGACGAACCGCTAGAGGACAAGGTGTTCGACCACTGGCTCAATACGCTCATATCGCTGCGCGGCGAAGATATCCTGCGGGTCAAAGGCATCGTGTTCCTCAAGGACTTGGAGACCCCGTTCGTATTCCACGGCGTCCAACACATTTTCGACCCACCCCTGCCGGTGAAAAACTGGCAGGGTGAGGATCGCCGCTCCCGCATTGTGGTGATCGCCCGCGACCTCAGCCGCCCTGAGTTACAGGCAAGTCTGGATACCCTTCGCGCCCAGTACGCCCCCGGTACGCGCCAGCACGCGCCCGGCGCGTAAATACAGGCAATCCGGACAAAACCTGTGTTGAAGTAGGTTATGTTATAACATAACTATATTTTTCATGTTCCATCCGCTGTCTCTCTTCGATGCTTTGCAGGTTTCGCCTGTCACGCACGTCATAGAGTCGGCCCCCATTCAAGGAGGTATCCAGCTTATGCCAGACACCACCCCAGCAGACACCACCCCAGCAGACACCATCCAAGACACTCGCCTTCCCGTGACCGTGCTCTCCGGTTTTCTGGGCGCGGGGAAAACCACGTTGCTCAACCGCGTTCTCAACAACCGCGAAGGCCGTCGCGTGGCCGTGATCGTCAATGACATGTCCGAGGTGAATATCGACGCTGATCTGGTCCGGGCCGACACGGAACTTTCCCGCACTGACGAGACGCTGGTAGAGATGTCCAACGGCTGCATCTGCTGCACCCTGCGCGATGACCTGCTGGAGGAAGTGCGCCGCCTCGCCGCCGAAGGTCGGTTTGACTATCTGCTCATCGAAAGCACGGGCATCTCCGAGCCGCTGCCGGTCGCGGCCACCTTCGATTTCCGCGATGAATTCGGCGACAGCCTGTCGGATATCTCCCGCCTCGATACGATGGTGACAGTGGTCGATGCGGTGAATTTGACCAATGATTTCACCAGCCATGATTTTCTCTCTGACCGGGGCGAATCCTTGGGCGAAGAAGATGACCGCACGCTCGTCGATCTGCTGACCGACCAGATGGAATTCGCCGATGTCGTCGTCCTTAACAAAATCGCCGACGCCACCAAAGAACAGGTCAACACCGCCCGCCGCATCATTCGCAGCCTCAACGCTGATGCCGAAATCATAGAAACGAATTTCTCCGAGGTGCCGAGTAAAAAGATCATGGGCACTGGCCTCTTTGATTTTGAGGCCGCTCACGAACATCCCATGTGGGCCAAGGAGCTTTACGGCTTTAAAGACCACGTGCCGGAAACCGAAGAATACGGCGTGCAAAGTTTCGTCTACCGCGCCCGTCAGCCGTTCATCCCCGAGAAGATCCTCGAAGTGCTCAATGGCGCATTGCCCGGCGTGCTGCGCGCCAAAGGCCATATGTGGATTGTAACGCGGCCCGATTGGGTGGCAGAATATTCGCTGGCGGGCACGCTGTCCTCTGTGAAACCCATGGGCACCTGGTGGTCATCCGTACCGGAAGAGCGGTGGCCTGATCACCCAGACGTGCTGAATTACATCCGCCAAAACTGGTTCGAGCCTTGGGGCGACCGGCGGCAGGAACTGGTCTTCATCGGCGCAGATATCGATTGGCCCGGCTTGAAGGCGGAACTTGACGCCTGTCTTGTGCCCTCTGCCATGGCGGCTGGTCCTGATGATCTTCCGCTGGACCTTCCAGATCCGTTCCCGATCTGGAGACGCGCCGACGAAGCCGCATGAGGAGACCCCATGAACTTTGCCCGTGAGACCGTGACCGATGCCGCCGTTGGCGTGGGCGTGACGAAAAGCCATGAAGGGCTTTCCAGCATCCACCACCCGGGCTGCGCGGCGACGATCTGGCAACGCGCGCCCGCGCCGGACTTCCAAGACTGGATTGACGATCTCGACCCCGAACACCTGCCGCGCATACGGATGATCCTTGCCCCAGATCAGGTGCGCGAGGCATTGCAGAAAACCGCGCTCATGTGTGGCACGCCGGACTGTCCGCAATGCGGCATGCTGGTGGATGATATCGCCGCCCTTGCGATGATCTTTGCAGATGTCATGACGGCGCGGTTTGTCCGTCTGCGGCTCGACGTGGTCACCCACAATGCTTGCCGCAAGTTCCACATCGATGCGGTGAAAGCGCGGCTGATCTGCACCTATCGCGGCACTGGCACGCAATACGGCATCTCGACGGATGGGGAAGACCCAAGCCGCGTCTTCACAGTGCCCGCCTGCGCACCCATCATCCTGCGCGGCACCCAGTGGCCGGAAGGGCCGAAATCCGGGCTATTGCATCGCTCACCCCCCATCGAAGGCAGTGGTGAAACGCGCCTTTTGCTTGTCATCGACCCGGTCGATGAAGCCCCCAACGATAACAACACAATACACTAGGGACAGAGGAGACCCCCATGAAAACACGTGCCGCCATCGCCTGGGCCCCGAACCAGCCGCTTGAAATAGAAGAGATTGACCTTGAAGGCCCCAAAGACGGTGAGGTTCTGGTCCGCATCGTCACCACGAGCCTGTGCCACACGGACGTCTTCACCCTGTCCGGCGAAGACCCCGAGGGGCTGTTCCCCTGTATCCTGGGTCATGAAGGCTGCGGTGTCGTAGAGGAAGTGGGCCGCGGCGTCACCTCCGTGAAACCCGGCGACCACGTGATCCCGCTTTATGTGCCTGAAGACCCCGAATGCCCCTACATCAAGTCCGGCAAGACAAACCTTTGCCAGACAATCCGCGCCACCCAAGGGGCGGGCCTGATGCCCGACGGCACCTCGCGCTTTTCCTATAAGGGCAAGCAGATCCTGCACTACATGGGCACGTCGACTTTCAGCGAATACACCGTGCTGCCGGAAATCTCCGTGGCGAAGATTTCAAAGGATGCGCCGCTCTCGAAGGCCTCAGTGATGGGCTGCGCAGTACCCACCGGCATCGGTGCTGTGCGCAACACTGCCAATGTAGAGGCGGGCGCGACCGTCGCTGTCTTCGGCCTCGGCGCCGTCGGCATGGCTGTGATTCAAGGCGCGGTGCTGCGCGGTGCGTCCCGGATCATCGGCATTGACGTCAACCCAAACAAATTCCCACTCGCCAAATCGCTTGGGGCGACAGAATGCCTGAACCCCAAGGATCACGCCCAACCCATCCATGAGGTCCTCGTTGAGATGACCAACGGCGGGCTTGATTACACCTTTGAGGCCGTGGGCAATGTGGGGCTCATGCGCTCTGCGCTTGAGGCCTGCCACAAAGGCTGGGGCGAATGCACCGTGATCGGTGTCGCGGGCGCGGGTCAGGAAATTTCAACTCGTCCTTTCCAATTGGTCACCGGCCGCGTCTGGCGTGGTACGGCCTTTGGCGGCGTGCTGGGCCGGTCCCAGCTGCCGGGTATGGTGGATGAATGGCTCAACGGTGATTTCAGCGTCGATCCCTATATCACCCACCACATGAACCACGACCAGATCAACACCGCCTTCGATCTTCTGCATCAAGGCAAATCAATCCGGTCTGTCATCCATTTCGATCCAAACGCGACGATGACGGTCAATTCCCTGCCCGGAGAAATCGTGCAGCCATGACCCAAGCCGCTGGTCTCCGGGGGCAGGCGCGCACGCTTGCCCCCAAGCGCAAGAAACGCGCCAATGCCGGGCAGACCAGCCTGAAGCGAAAACCGCGTGCGACCGACCCAATGCGCGAATTTGATGGCCTGCCGCAGGAATTGCGCGCCTGGGTGGCCCGCGCCGATCTGCCCTGGCGACCAGGCTCCGTACGCCGATCTTTTGAACGTGCGCTATCGGAAACCGGCGATATCGTCCGTGCGCTGGAAGAACTGGACCGTCTGCAAGAGCGGCTCATCGCCAAGGACGCCAAAAAGGTGTGGGGAGAGGTTCACCCCAGCGCGCAAGACGCATAAACTGCGCTCCATGAACGGGATCACATCCAAAATCATGTGTTTGAGTGCGATGGCGTGGCTGACCATAGCCAACCCCGCGCAGGCCCACCCTCATGTCTTTGTCGACGGGGGTGTCGATTTCCGGTTTGATGACGAGGCGCAGCTGACCTCTCTTCAAGTAACCTGGCTTTATGATGAGTTCGAAACGCTCTACATTCTCGCCAATAATGACCTTGATCTGACCTTGGATGGCACCCTGTCCGAAGCGGATAGATTGGTTTTGGAGCAAAAATTCAGCGAATGGCCCGAAGATTTCGACGGATCCGCTCACTTGACGCATGAAGGTGCGCCGGTGGCGCTTGGGTGGCCATCTGATCCGCAGGTTCAAGTGATCGACGGGCGCATTCAGGCCGTGTTCGACCGTACCCTTGAAAGCCCGCTGGCCCTCACCGGTGAGACGCTTGAACTTGCGTTTTACGAGTCCACTTATTTCTTCGCCTTCAAGATCACCAATTCTCCGCAGCTCTTTGGCACAACGCAATGCATCGCCGATATGATCCCCTTCACAGCCGATCCCGGTGACAGTTTCCTTCTGGCAAAACTCGCCAGCCTCAGCCGCGAAGAAATTCCGGAGAACGAAAATGTGGGCCGCCTTTTTGCTGACAGGATTGCACTAACATGCAATTGAGCCATTGCCACAAAACGCAGGTTGGGCTCAGGCGCATGGCCCCTCGACCGTACCGCAGAACCGTTTGAAAGGACCACATCATGTCTGTCGTACCCACCACCTATGACGAATGGGAACACTGCATCACCGTCCAATGCGGCATCCCGCTTACGCCCGAATTCGTCGACGAACGTATTGCGGCCATGCAGGATGAAAACGACTTCCACACCCAGAAGTTCATCGAACAATGGGGGCAGGCCCATCACGCCCAGACGCTCTCGTGGTTCGAGCAGGCCAAGGCGCGCCTCACCGCATGAACGCACGCGCGGCGCCGCTGCCCATTACAATCCTCAATGGTTTCCTAGGTTCTGGCAAGACCACGCTTTTGCAGAGCCTTCTGGTGCAGTCGCGCGGGATGGAAGACGTGCGTCTTGGGGTGATTATCAATGAAATGAGTGAACTGGACGTGGACGGGCGTATCCTTGATGCCACCGAAGTTCTCTCCCGCCAGGATGCACTCTTCGCCTCCATCCCAGCGGGCAGTATCAGCGGGGCGGAGGGCCTCGCAAAATTTGATGCCGCACTGATCAAGCTGCGCGAAGGCGGCGCCACGCATATCCTGATCGAGACCTCGGGCAGCACCCATCCCTGGCCTTTGCTGGAGGCGATCCGAAACCACGCCGCCGCGCGCTTGCATGGGTTTCTGTCGGTCGTCGACACGGTCACTCTCATTCAAGATCACGACGCGGGCCGCAGCATCATTCCCACCGCCCAACGCAACCTTGCGAATGACACGCGCGGCATTGAAAACCTGCTCGCCGAACAGATCATGTTTGCCACTCGCATCCTGCTGAGCAAGATCGACCGGATAGAGATGGACGCCGTGCGCCGTGTGGCAGAGGCCATCCACCCGATCAACACAGGGGCCGATATCGTTGGCATGAAATGGGGAAATGTGAAACTTTCAGACATTCTGGCCATGCCCCCCTTCGACCACGCCCGCGTGGCGCAATTGGGCGCTGAATTGACCGAATGGGACGCCGATCACGGCACCAGTTCCATGGCCAGTGCTGCCGATTATCGCATCGACAGCATCGTGATTTCCGACCCGCGCCCGATGCATCCCCAGCGGCTCTGGGATGTCTATAACCACTTTCTGGGCGAGACGATCTACCGCTCCAAAGGGTTCTTCTGGCTGCCTTCGCGCGACCGATTGCAACTCTTGTGGAACCAGACGGCAGGCAGCGTAGGGCTGGAGATCCTGAACTACTGGAAAGTGGCGGCACTTGAGGATCAAAGCCTCAACCTCTTGCCGGAAGAGCGCGAAGAACTGCAGCGGATATTGGCGGATGCCTCGCCCCACTTCGGGGATCGCCATTGTCGCCTGACAGTGATTGGCGATCGCGATGGGTTGCCGACATTCGCTCAGGCCGTACGAGACTGTCTTTGCACGGATGAAGAAGTGGCACAGTGGAAAGCCGGTCAGGCATTTGCAGACCCATGGCCCAAAGCAACCAAACAGATCAGCTGAGTCCCCGAAATCTTTAAAAGATTTCGTCCGCATTCTTTTAAAGAATGCGCGCCCGGGCAGCCTTCGCCAGCAGCACCCGTTTCAACCCCGTCAGATGCGGAAACTCCACCAGCATGCCGATCACCAGCACAGCATAGATCACCGGCTGATCCGGGATCGCCACCGCGGTCACTGCCAGCATCAAAGGCGCATTGCGCGCGGCCGTTGTCATGGCAAGAAGCGCTTGTTCAGGATAGCGCAGATCAAACGCACGCGCCAAGCCTTCGGCCATCAGATAGGTCGCGGCAAAGAAGACGAATATTGCCAACATCACGAGGCCCAGCACCTCCAGATGGGCCGCAATCACAGGTGTGTGCAGCGCGAAAAGCTGCAGGATCAGCGCCGCCGTCACCCAAGGGATCAGCGCGCTCACCATATCCGTCAGCCGCGCGAACAGCGCCTCAGGCAGCGCGGCGCCCAATGCCCAGCGCAACGCCTGCGCAATGATGAAAGGCAGCACGAACCACTGCCACATTGTCTCCGGAATGGCCGCGAAATCCACGACGCCCGTATGCCGCGTGAACAGCCACAGCCAGACCGGCAGCAGCAGCAATTGCGTCACCATATTGATCGGCAAGAGCGCCGCCCCCAGCGCGGTATCCCCGCGTGCCATGCGCGTGAAGCTCAAAAACCAATCCGTGCAAGGGGCCAGAAAA
>JBCCNB010000046.1:0-25205 GCA_039026055.1 Pseudomonadota bacterium
GCTGGATGCCGCGGCGGTCCTGGCAGAGTTTGAGGACGTCGCCGAGGTAGTCGTCAGGCACGAGGATGGTGGCTTTGATGCGCGGTTCTTCGAGGTGGTCGATGGTGGAGGGGTCGGGCATGTCGGCGGGGTTGTGCAGGTCGAACTGCGTCCCGTCCTTCATGTAGATGTGGTAGATGACGGACGGCGCGGTGGTGATGAGTTCGATGTCATATTCGCGCTCGATCCGGTCGCGGATGACTTCGAGATGCAGCAGGCCGAGGAAGCCGCAGCGGAAGCCGAAGCCGAGCGCGGCGGAGGTTTCCATTTCAAAGCTGAAAGATGCGTCGTTGAGGGCGAGTTTGTCGATCGCCTCCCGCAGGTCCTCGAATTGGGCGGAGTCGACGGGGAAGAGGCCGCAGAAGACGACGGGTTGGGCGGGTTTAAAGCCAGGGAGTGGCTCGGTCGTTCCCTTCTTTTCGTGGGTGATGGTGTCGCCGACGCGGGTGTCGCGGACCTGTTTGATGGAAGCCGTGATGAAGCCGATTTCGCCGGGGCCGAGGGTGTCGATGGTTTCCATTTGCGGGCGGAAGACGCCGATGCGGTCGACGCCGTATTTGGCGCCGGTTTGCATCATTTTGATCTGGTCGCCCTTCTTGAGCTGGCCATCCATGATGCGGACGAGGACGACGACGCCGAGATAGGGGTCGTACCAGCTGTCGACAAGCATGGCCTTGAGGGGCGCGTCGGCGTCGCCCTGCGGGGACGGCAGATGGGTGACGATGGCCTCGAGCGTTTCCATGATCCCTTCGCCTGTTTTGGCGGAGACGGGGATGGCGCCGGAGGCATCGATGCCGATCACGTCCTCGATCTGTTCGGCGACGCGGTCGATGTCGGAGGCGGGCAGGTCGATCTTGTTGAGGACGGGGACGAGTTCGTGGTCGGCGTCGATGGCCTGGTAGACATTGGCGAGCGTCTGCGCCTCAACGCCCTGAGTGGAGTCGACCACCAGAAGGGAGCCTTCGACGGCGCGCATCGACCGGCTGACCTCATAGGCGAAATCGACATGGCCGGGCGTGTCGATGAGGTTGAGGACATAGGTCTCCCCATCCTGCGCGGTGTAGTCGATGCGGACGGTGTTGGCCTTGATGGTGATCCCGCGTTCGCGTTCGATATCCATGCTGTCGAGGAGCTGTTCCTTCATGTCCCGTTCGGCCACCGTGTTGGTGGATTGAATGAGGCGGTCGGCGAGCGTGGATTTCCCGTGGTCGATATGGGCGACGATGGAGAAATTGCGGATATGGCTGAGCGGTGTCATGCTTGGGATATGGAAGGGTTTTGGTAGGTGGTCAAGCGTAGGGTTCGTGTGGGGCGTTGTCGCAGCGTTGAGGCTATGCCGATTGGGAACTTCTGAGCTGGGCAAAAGGGACCGACGGGACCTTTACCGCTCGAAGACTGCCGACCTCTGATTACGAAAAAATGTTTAGTCACCTGGCGGCTTTAGAGTAACATGGAGTAGGTATTTTGGGGGCTCACCGAGGAAGACAACGATGAATTCTGGGTTTGCGGGCTGGCTTCTTGCTTTGACCTTTTCTTATTTCGTGATGCCGGATTCGGCGCGGGCCGAATGGGTCGATAAGGGCTATGGCAATGACACGCGGAGGAGTTTTACCGACAAGTTCGAGATGACGTCCGAGGACTATGTCGACCCGGAGGAGAAAATGCGCACTTGGAACAGCGCTGCGGTTTGGGTGCCGATTGGATTGAACCGGTCTCGTTTGATATCCATGGAAGAGCTATTGGAAACCTACGCAGACAGCGACGAGAAGTTCCCGACAGCAATATTCATGCATGGCTGCGCAGGTCTATGGTCAGGATCACATCTGCGCATGAAATTCTTGGCCGACAATGGTTTTCTCACTATCGGCCCAGCCAGCTTTGCCCGCAAAAAGTACGCAAAATCCTGCAACGATTACCAATACAAAGGCGGTCTGTTTCGCGACAGCCATTCTATTCGCAAAATTGATGCAGGGCATGCAATTGAACAAGCAAAGGAGCTGCCGTTCGTCGACGGTGACAACATGCTTCTGATCGGTTTGAGCGAAGGAGGAATGGCGAGTGCAATCTTCAGACCGACCAAAGCAGCACATTCGCTCAGGGCAAGGGTTATAGAGGGCTGGACGTGCCATTCGGGATGGTATGATCAAGCTGGCCTCAATGCACCTGACGGGGAGCCTGTCTTGTCATTATTGGGCAAAGATGATCCTTGGATTAACACGCAAGACCGAAAAGGCGATTGTGGTCCGTTGATGAACAAAGAAAACGGCAGCAAATCCGTTGTATATAAGACAGGGCAGTTAGCGCGGCGCCATGAGTTGCTTGAATTCCGCGAGGTGCAAGAAGAGGTGCTGGCGTTCTTGCGGCAGCATTTCGATCTGCCTCTGAGTGTAAGGGATATCCAAAAGCTCTTGACGGCAATGGGGTATGATCCTGGGCCAATCGACGGAGCATGGGGGGCCAAAACGCTGGCAGCTTTGAATGCGCTGAGGGCTGACAATTCGCTGCCGGCGGTGTCTGAAATGGATGGGGATAGTCAGTCACTGCTTCAAGCCCTTAAGAAAGATCTATAATCGGGGCGTTTGGCAGGTAACGGTGGGGTGAACCCCACCCTACCCTTTGAAGGATGAGCTGCGCGTTTGGCAGGCCCCGGGCTGGCGATCCTGGCCTTTGGACGGCAGAGCTTTATTGTTGAGTTCCCGGACTTCATTAGAGCGATGGGCTGCAGTTGCGATTTCGCCAGGCCTTGGAGGGGGCCTGGCGAAGGCACGGCGGGCGTACGCCCTTGATTCCGCGCCGGGTTAAGTTGGGAAAGTGGCGCGGATGGTGGTGAGGTAGGTTTCGCGGAGGTGAAGGGTGATGGGGCCGGGTTGGCCGGTGGCGATTTGGTGGCCGTCGATTTCGGTGACGGGTTGGATGTAGCTGGAGGCGCCGGTGGCGAAGGCTTCATCTGCTGAATAGGTTTCGGAGAGTTGGTAGCGGTCTTCGATGATGCGCAGGCCCTGCTCACCTGCGACGCGGAGCATTGTGGCACCGGTGATGCCGGGGAGGAGGTCTCCGAGCAGGGGGCGGGCGTAGAGGGCGCCTTCCTTGATCATGAAAAAGGACATGGCGCCGCATTCGGTGACATAGCCGTCGCGGTCGACCATGAGGGCTTCGTCGGCGCCGGCCTTTCGGGCGATCTCTTTGGCCATGACCTGGCCCAGCAGGTTTGTCGTTTTGATGTCGCGGCGGGCCCAGCGGATGTCGGGGGCGCTGGCGAGGCGCAGGGTGGGTGCGTCGTGGACCTCTTGGGTGAAGGCGAAGATGTTGGGTGTGAGGTCAGAGGGGTAGAGATAGTCGCGGTCGTGTTCGCCGCGCGTGATGTGGAGGTAGAGGAAGCCTTCCTCAATCCCGTTGAGGCTGACGAGCTTCATGAGAACCGTGTGAAGATCGGCCTCGGACATAGGCTCTGACATTTCCAGTTCCGACAAAGACCGGTGCAGGCGGGCCATGTGATGGGGGAAATCGATGATCTGGCCGTCGAGCACGCCGAGGCCCTCATAGACCGCATCGGCAAACAGGAGACCGCGGTCGAAGATGGGCAGTTTGGCTTCATTTTCAGGCATGAAAGCGCCATTCAGCCAGACGGTTCGCATATCAATCCCCTTTGCGGTGCAGGAAGCGGCCACCACGGGCCTGGGTTTGCGCGCCATCTTGCAGGCTGACCTGGCCGTTCACAAGCAAATGGGTGATGCCCGTGCTGGGGCGCTCAGAATGGTCGTAATCGGCGCGATCGATGACGGTGGCGGGATCAAAAACTGTCAGATCGGCTTTCATGCCCGGTTTGATCAGGCCGCGATCGCGAATGCCGAAACGGGCCGCGCTGAGCCCGGTCATCTTGTGGATCGCCTGTGGCAAGCTAAGCAATGCACGGTCGCGCACATAGTGGCCCAGCACGCGCGGGAAGGTTCCCCAGAGGCGCGGATGAGGTTTGGCGCTGCCGGGGATGCCGTCAGAGCCGATCATCGCGCCCGGGTGGCTGAGGATGCGATCCAGATCGGCGTCATCCATGTCGAAATAGACGGCCATCGCAGGCTGCAGGCGGGCGATGGCCGCGTCCCGTGTGACACCCCATTCTTCCGAAATGTCATCCAGCATACGTCCGCCCATCTGCGGCTCAGACGTCGACCAGATCACCAGCACCTCTGGCGCGTCTTCGGCAAATTGGGGCAGCAGAGCAGAGGAAGAGGCCGTATAGGGATAGACATCGTGCGAGACATCCTTGACGCAGCGGGCGGCGTCAATCTTGGCCAATGTGCGCACACTCTTTCCGAAATTGCGCCGACCTGCGCATTTGTGATGAGACAAGAGCAATGGCACGCCCGCCGCATCCGCGATGTGGATGGCCTCCGCCACGGCGTCCTCCACATGGTCGGATTCGTCCCGGACATGGGTGGTGTAAAGCGCGCCATTGTGGTCTGCCAAAACGCGCGCGAGTGCGATCACCTCGTCCGTGGGGGCGCCCGTGGCGGCGGGGTATTCGAGGCCCGACGACAGCCCCACCGCGCCCTCGCTGAGCGCTTGATCAAGGTGTTGCGCCATCTGGTCGATCTGGGTGGAGGTGGCGGCTTGGCTGACATCCTCCATCACGCCAGCGCGCAAGGTGGAATGGCCCACAAGCAGGCTGACATTGACCGCCGGACAGGCGGCCGCGACACGGTCCGCATAGGCCGTGACGGTGGGCGCGCTGAGCGCGTTGACTTGTGGCACAATGCCGAAGGGTGCGGGCAACCCATCTCGGGCTACAAATGGCGCAGCTGAGATACCGCAATTGCCCGCGATGATGGTGGTGACGCCCTGAGTGATCTTGCAAGGCAGACCCGGGTCGTCGATCACAGCCCAATCATCATGGGTGTGGACGTCGATAAAGCCCGGGGCAGCCGTGAGGCCGGTGGCGTCTATGATCTGGTCGGCTGTCCATTCAGCCCCGGAACCCACATGGCTGATGCGATCGCCAGTGATGGCAATGTCGCCCTGGAAAGGCGCCTCACCCGTGCCGTCCACGATCTGGGCATTTCGGATGAGGGTGTCAGCGCGCAAAGGGATCCTCCACATTTGGCCAAAAGGGGATCTTGCGTTTTGTAAGCGGCAGATCGTCAAATTTAGGACAGGTGCCGCCCGGGGTCGCGACCTGAATGATGTGAGATGAGATTTCCGCGAAGGGACCGTAGAAGTGAAAGAGAGATTTGACGGTGACGATGTGTTTGTCGGCGAGGCGAATGCCCATCTGTTCAAAGGCTTCCGGGTGATAGACCTGCGTGCGCAAGTCATTGATCAGGATGTCGAAATCATCGCGATGCCGCAGCCTGACAAGCGTGCCCAAAGGTTCCAGACCGGTGCCCAGGTGCTGGCCGAGGCCGGAGGTGATGCGCATCACTCGGACTGTGATGTCAACGGGATCACCGGACATCGGGCTGATCTTGCCGCCTAAGCGCAGGGTGATCTGCGCCCCTTCTCCCACGTCCTGACACAAGCGGACGGCGATAGGATCCCAATAAATGCCGGTGGCCACGCCCCCTGCCCCCCGATCCAGCAGCGCGCGCAGCATGGGGGTGGCATCGCCCGGCGCGCCGCCGCCGGAATTGTCGCCCATTTCGGCCAGCACGACGGGGCCTTCCGGCGCGGCCTCAGCCTGATCCAAAGCGGTGTCGAGATCGGCATATTGGCCCGTCACCTCGTGGCGCAGGGCAAAGAACTCCTGCCCCAAGGATTCAGCCAATTCAGAGGCAAGTGCGGCGTCCCCATCGGTCATCACCAGCATCTTCGCACCCACATCGGCCACATCACCCCATGGAAACCCGTGCATCAGGGAAATGGACAGAACGTTACCCTCCTCCATCGCGCTCAGGCGATCGACAAAGCCGCGCATTGGCTCGGCTTTGGTGAGGTAGAGATGCACCATGCGGCAGTCATAACCCGCCATGGTCGGTCGGATTTCGCGCGCATGGGTGCGGCGGGCAAGATCAAACAGCTCTTCGGCACGGGGTGTCGCGTCGTCATGGGGGTATTCCTTGAAGCAGATGATCAGATCACAGGCCTCCATCATCCGGTCCGTCAGATGCGCATGCAAATCGAGCGCCATGCCAAGCGTCGCTTTGGGACAGATCGCGCGGATGTCTGCGGCGATGTCGCCTTCGCAATCGTCCTGCGCCTCGGCCACCATTGCGCCGTGCAACTGCAAAAGCACCATATCGACCGGCCCGGCCTCACGCAGATCGCGCAAAATATGCGCCTTCAACGCCGCATAGCACGACGCCACCGTGCGCCCGGCAGGCTCTGCAATGGCTGTCAGGCTTTCCACCACCTCCCAGCCCAACGTCTCAGCGCGCGCGCGCCAGACATGCAAGGCTTCCGTCATCAGATTGGCGGGCTCGGCCGTCGCTGTGCCCTCGCGATAGCAATATTCGTGAAACCCGGACAGTCCGGTGGGCATCGTGCTGAACGTGTTGGTCTCTGTCGACAGAGTGGCAATAAACAGCCGCATGGCGCGCCTCGGCTTAATCAGGCAATGGGTGACACGATCACGCAAAACGCCCCGATGACAAGGCCAATCGCACCTCACCACGCCATACAAATGGGGCAAAAAGTGTCTTGTTGACATTTCTGACAATATCACTCAGGATTAAACCATCGGCGTTCAAGGCAGCGACTCTGTCCAGAAACGTGAGATGAAACCGTCGCACGGCCCCCGCGCCCCGGTCTGCGACAGGGGCGATCAATCAGAGAAATGCGGGTGGCAGATGGAGAATAAAATGAACATGAGCGTGGCCAAAACGGTGGAGCGTCGTACGGTTGAAAGCCTGCCGCTCTACGATGCCAAAGATCTGACACAGGGCGGCGATCTGGCACAAATCCAGCTGTCCGACCAAGTCTACACCCTGCGCATTACACGCGCGGGCAAATTGATCCTGACGAAATAAGCACGGCGACTGCGCCGCAGCGCATCTGACTTTTCGTCAGAGCCCAAAACGATTACATGAATGGGGTGGCCCTACGCCGCCCCATTTGTTGTTCAAGCACGGTCGCTCATGTCCAAGAAGCTACCCAGCCCCTGTGTCGACGTTTGCAAGTACAAACGCGAAGGCCATTGCATCGCGTGTTCGATGACGAAGAAGCAGAAGAAGCAATTCAAATCATTGAAGAAAGCGGATAAGCGCGAAGCCTTTATCGAGATGCTGATCACCCAGCAGGAGGATATGGGCAAGTTCCATGCCTGGCCAGGCATGTATGCCAAGCGTTGCGCAAAAAGGGGCGTGGCCGTACCCAAAAGGCTCGAAGGCGAGGCCGTCCATCAGGACTGATGAGCATGCGCGTCAGTTAAATTTTGGCGCCCGTCCCGCCATATTCGCGCTCACCACCTCCAACTGATCCTTGCTGCCGATCAGGGCCGCCTGTTCTCGGCTTTCCAAGAGCAAAAGTTCGTCTTCGTCCATCCCGGCATCAGAGGCATGACAGATCCGCTTGGCCGCGCGCATGGCCGAGGGGCTTTTGCCCGCAATTTCTGCCGCCAATTCCCGCGCCACGGTCAATGGATCATCCGCAATTTCGGTCACCAACCCCCAACGCTCTGCCTGCGCGGCATCGACGGGGCGTGCAGTGTAGATCATACGCCGCATCACATCCGACCGCACCAGCCCGCGCAACAGAATCATGCCGCCCATATCGGGGATCAGGCCCCACTTCATCTCCATCACTGACAGCTTTGCATCGGACGCGGCCACCCGGATATCGGCCCCCAGCGCCAATTGAAACCCTGCGCCGTAAGCCGCGCCATGAAGGGCGGCAACCACGGGCACGGGCAATCTGCGCCAGACCATGGCAAACTCTTGAAAGATATTGGTATTCCCATGGGTCCGCGGCATCAGAAGCTCTTGCGGATCACGGGTCGCAAGGCTTGCAAAACTCATCACATCAAGCCCCGCACAAAAGCTCGGCCCGTCACCTGACAGGACAACGGCGCGGATGTCCGTCTCCATCAATGCCTGACCGGCCTCCACCACAGCCTCCATCATCGCATTGTCCACCGCGTTGTGCTTGTCCCCCCGGGTGAGCGTGACATGGGCGATGTGGTCTTCGATGCTGGTTTCGACGCGGGGCATGGGTTGTCCTCCTGTTGGTGCCTAGAGGAAAGCGCAGGTGAGCCAACAACGCCAGCGCTACGTTACGGCATCGCGACTTGCACGCAGCCCCGGCCTCGGCTTATCTGGCCACCATGTCAGAACCTCGTTTCACCCCGCTCGTCCGGTCCCTACCCGCCACGGTGCCTTTCGTCGGCCCGGAGACACAGGAACGCGATCGGGGCACAGCGTTCACCGCGCGCCTTGGGGCCAATGAAAGCATGTTCGGCCCCTCCCCCCGGGCCGTCGAGGCCATGACCAACGCGGCAAGCGAGGTCTGGAAATACGCCGACCCCTCTTGTCACGATCTGCGCGAAGGTTTGTCCCGACATTACGGCGTGCCCTCTTCTTCCGTTCTGGTGGGCGAAGGCATTGACGGCATCCTGGGCAATCTGGTGCGTCTGCTGATTGGCCCTGGCGATGCGGTGGTCACATCCAATGGCGCTTATCCGACCTTCAACTACCATGTGGCGGGCTTTGGGGGCGCATTGCACAAGGTCGATTATACGGGCGACCAAGAAGACCTCCCCGCGCTGATCACAAAGGCACGGGAGGTGGGCGCGAAACTCGTCTATTTCGCCAATCCCGACAATCCGATGGGCAGCTGGGTGACTGGCAAAGCGATTGAGGCAGCACTTGATGATCTGCCTGACGGCACGCTTCTGGCACTCGATGAGGCCTATGTCGAACTGGCCCCCGACGGCACCGCCCCGGTGGTTGCCCCGGATGATCCGCGGGTCATGCGTTTGCGCACTTTTTCAAAGTCTTACGGCATGGCTGGCGCGCGGATCGGCTATGGCATTGGCGCCCCGGACCTCATTCAAAGCTTTGACAAGATCCGCAATCATTTCGGCGTGAACCGCGTCGCACAGGCGGGCGCCCTGGCCGCCCTGCAAGACGCCGAATGGCTGACCCATGTGCAAACGCAAGTGGCCGCATCGCGCGACCGGCTGACGGCGATTGCCGCGCAGAACGGCCTCAAGGCGCTGCCCTCCGCCACCAATTTCGTCACCATCGATTGCGGAAAGGACGGTGATTTCGCCCGCGCGGTGTTGGCCGGGATGCTGGATCAGGGCGTTTTCGTTCGTATGCCCTTCGTTGCCCCGCAGGATCGTTGCATCCGCGTGGGCTGTGGCCCCATTGAGGCGATGGATGCCGTTGAAGTCGCCCTTCCCGTCGCCCTGGAACGCGCCAGCCGCTAACTCAATCGTGTCTGCTCCAAGGCCAAAAAACAGGCGACAGGTGGATTTTTTCGGGTAACATCACGTGTATGAAACGTGGTGTCATGCAGGAAGCGCCAAATTACACCACCCCAGCCCTGATCATGGGCGGGGTCAACCTGTTTTGGATCATGATCCTGATCTGGGCCAGCTTTGGGTTCCTGGCGGTCCTGGCGGTTGGTTTCACGCTGGATCGCCTCATTTACTGGCTGTCACACCGCGGCTGATCCGAACGCCAGCGCGTCTGCCGCCACCGTGACACCCCCCGCGCCGTGATCCATGCCAAGCGCGGTCATCCCCGCCTCAATCGCACCAATCACACCCAGAGCCATATGCGCGTTCACGTGGCCCATATGGCCGATCCGAAACACGTCATCGCCTGTGGGGTTATTGTCAGTTTGCATGCCAATGCCGATGCCCAGGGTGACGCCTGTATTCTCTTCCACCCAGCCGCGCAGCCGCTTGGCGCCCGGCATGTGAATGGTCGTGACCGCCGCGCTGCGATGATCGGCTTCATCCACGTTCAACCGCAATGGGCCACCCGTACCCCAACGATAACACGCTGCCCAAATCGACCGGGCCAGCCGGTCATGCCGGGCCCAGATCTGTTCCATGCCCTCGGCGTGGATCATATCCAGTGCTGCGCGTAAGCCGTAAAGATGATGGGTCGGCGCCGTGCCTGCGAAGTAAAGATAAAGCTCATCCGGTGACACCCGCGGCACCCAATCCCAATAGGGCGACACGCGCGCCATGCCTGCCCGCGTTTGCGCGGCCTTTTCATTGAAAAAGACAAAGCCCAATCCCGGTGGTGTCATCAGCCCTTTCTGCGACCCTGTGATCGCCACGTCGACGCCCCAGGCATCCATCTCAAACCGGTCACATCCCATTGACGCAATGCAATCCGCCATCAGCAAAGCGGGATGTCCCAACTGATTAATTTCATCAGCCAAAGCTTTCACATTGTTGCGCACAGATGTCGATGTATCCACATGAGTGGCCAAAACAGCCTTAATTTTGTGCTCTTTGTCGTTCTTGAGCACATCTTGAATTCGCGCCGCATCCACCGGCCGGTCGAGACCAAAATCGAGAACCTCCGCTTCGATCCCCATGCCCTGCGCCATACGCGCCCAGCCATGGCCGAAAAGCCCTGTCGCGGGCACCAAAACGCGCTCTCCGGGGGCCACCAGATTGGCAAGTGCTGCCTCCCACGTGCCATGACCATTGCAAATGTAGATCGCCACATCGCCGTCGGTGCGCGCGACCCTTTTGAGGTCGGGAACCAACCCTTCGGTAAGCGCCATAACCTCATCGGCATAGATGTTCGGCGCGGCGCGATGCATGGCCTGCAACACCTGATCGGGCACCACTGTGGGCCCGGGAATGGCACAGTAAGCGCGGCCTCCTGCTTGGGTCATGGGGGATATCCTCTGTCGGTTTTGCGCGAGACCATAGATCGCCCCCGCCCCGCGTCAATCGCAACTGCACGCTTGCAGAGCGCGGCCCGCCCCCTTAAGTGGCCCGGACAAAGGCGGCGGAGCAACCAGATGGGCATCATCAAAATGATCGGCGATTGGGAACGCAATCTGCGCGCCCATTACAACACCGATTTGTCGACGCCCGAAAACCGCCGCCGCGCGCATATTTACAACCTTTGGTTTGATCATGCGGTGCTGCGCAAATTCTGGACCAATTTCCACCCCGTCGCGCCGGGCGTCTACCGCTCCAACCAACCCACCCATGAACGCTTCATCAAACTCAAGGACATGGGTATTAAGACCATCCTCAACCTGCGCGGCGAAAGCAACGCCGCACACCATCTGGTTGAGGCCGAAAGCTGCCGCACGCTCGGCCTCACCCTCGTAAATGTCACGCTTCTGGCGCGCTACGCCGCCCCCGCCGCAGACATCCTTGAAACCATCGAGGCCTTCAGGACTATTGAAAAACCCTTCGTCCTGCATTGCAAATCGGGTGCGGATCGTGCGGGCTTTGCCTCTGCCATCTATCTTCTGGTGATTGAAGGGCGCCCCTTGCACGACGCGCGCCGCATGCTCAGCGCCAGATACATCCATTTCAGCTGGTCCAAAACAGGCGTGCTCGACCACATCTTCGATCTCTTTGAAAAACGCTGCTCCCAAAGCCCCATCGCTTTTGAAGATTGGGTCGCCACCGAATACGACCACCTCGCCATTCAGAAAGACTTCGAAGAAAAGAAAAAACCAATCTTCTGATGGCCGTTTCTTCTGGCTGAAAATATCCCGGGGTGTTTGAGGGGCTGGCCCCTCAATCCCGCCCTGTCAGTACTTCCCCGCCAGCCGGTCGGGATCCACCCCTGCCAGATAGCGCGCGAGCAACGCCAAATTCCGCGTCCCGCGTCGAAGCCACCCATCGCGCAGATACCGCTCCGCGCTGGTGGTCACGGTCACCGGCAACGGCGTCAACCGTCGCCCCAGGGCGCGCGCCATTGCCACATCCTCCATCAGCGGTTGATGAAGAAAGCCACCCACCAGCGCATAGTCGTCCCGAGAAATCAGCAACCCCTGATCCCCATAGGGCAACGCAAAGACCCGCGCTCGCAGATTGGCCCACCCGGCCACAAACCGCGCGGGCAGACCACCATGATCAAACCGCATCGGGCACCAGGCTGGCCGGCCGGACCCCAGATGCGAAAATACCGCATCGGTCCAGCCAGGCGGCAGCACCGTGTCGGCATGCAGGAAAAACAGCCACTCCCCTGTCGCGACCTCTGCCCCCCGGCGCAACTGTCCTCCGCGAGAGGCCGGACCGGTCACCAACTTGGCGCCCGCAGCCTCCGCAATCCGCAGCGTAACATCCTCCGAGCCACCATCGGAAATCACCAGATCACGAATCAAACCGGCGGTCAGCCCCTCACCCAACGCAGGCAAGGACCGCGCCAATCCAGCGGACGCATTCAGCGTCGGGATCACGATGGAGAGTTTTGCCGCCATGCAGGTCCTCATTGCACTTGCCCGCCCCTATATTACAGTCCGCGTCACAGTTCATGGGACAAATGCAAGATGCGCAAAATCTTCGAAATTTCGGGCAAGGATGCCAAACCCTTTCTGCAAAATCTGGTGACCAACAACCTCGACGCGATGCAGGATGGTCTGCTCTACACCGCGCTGTTGACGCCGCAGGGTAAATATCTGGCCGATTTCTTCCTGTTCGAACGGGCCGAGGCGATCTTGCTCGATGTGGATGCCACACTGGCCGATGATCTGTCACGGCGTTTGATGATGTACCGCCTGCGCGCGGCGGTCACGATTGAAGAAAGCCCCGTTGAGGTCTTTTGTGGAACGGGCGACGCCCCCGAGGGCGCCATGGCCGATCCGCGGCACGAGGCGATGGGATGGCGACTTTACGGGGACATATCAGGTGATGACGGCACCGATTTCGATGCCATTCGTGTGGCCCATTGCATCCCTCAAACCGGCGTGGAACTGACCGGTGACACCTACATCCTGGAGGCGGGTTTCGAACGCCTGAACGGCGTGGATTTCCGCAAAGGGTGCTATGTGGGTCAGGAAGTGACTGCCCGGATGAAGCACAAGACCGAGTTGCGCAAAGGATTGGTGACCGTCGATGTGGACGGCACAGCCCCAGCCGGCACAGAAATCGACGCAGGCGGCAAACCTGCTGGCGTGATCTACACACAGTCAGGTTCGCACGCGATCGCGTATTTGAGATTTCAGCGTGCTGGTTCCGACATGACAGCTGGCGATGCCAAGGTGGCGTGGGACGCCAAAACCGAGGGCTGACGTTACGCCCGTTCGGCGTATTCCATCGTCTCGGTATTGACGACGATGTCCTCATCGGGCCCCACGAATGGTGGCACCATCACCTTCACTCCATTGTCCAAAACGGCGGGCTTGAAGCTGTTGGCCGCTGTCTGGCCTTTTACGACCGGTTCGGTCTCTTCAACCTTGCACACGACTTTTTGCGGCAGCGTCGCGTTCAGCGCCTCGTTTTCATAAAATTCGACGGTGATTGTCATGCCGTCCTGCAGAAACGGTCGGCGGTCGCCCAGCAGGTCTGCGGCCAGTTCAATCTGCTCATAAGTCTCCGCATCCATGAAGACGAGCATGCCATCCGTCTCGTAAAGGAACTGCTGATCCTTCTGTTCCAGCCGCACGCGTTCCACCTTGTCAGCACTGCGAAACCGCTCATTGAGCTTCGATCCATTGCGGAGGTTTCGCAGTTCAACTTGGGCAAAAGCGCCGCCTTTTCCGGGCTTTACGTGATCTACTTTGACCGCGCTCCAAAGGCCGTCATTGTGTTCCAGCACGTTGCCTGGGCGAATCTCATTTCCGTTGATTTTTGGCATGTGGCAATTCCGTGGCAAAAGGTTGTTAAATGGTTGACGATCCCTATATCTCGTAGGGATGCGGGGAACAAGACAACCAGATTTCGTGCTGCAGACGCAAAAAGCCATGCATGACAAGCATGCCTGCTATGCGTTTTCGGGGTAGCCGAATCGGGAGAAACCCGCCATAAACGGCGTTGCGCCAAAAAAGACAAGAGCAATAAAAACTAAGGACGAAACATGAAAGATTTCGTTGACGGCACCGCCTTCAATGCAGAGCAAGGCAACCGTGCACGTAAACTCTTCGCGGCCGTGGTACTGGCCGCACTGGACGATGCAATTTCCGATGACAAGAAATATGGCAACGGTCCTGAACAAATCGCCCGCTGGGCCCGGTCCCGCGATGGTCGCGAGGTGCTGAGCTGCGCGGGCATCGACCCAAATGAGCGGGTCGTCACCGGATTGATGGATTTTGTGGGCAAAGGTGTCCGCACATCTGTTGCGCTGTCGCGCGAAGAAAGCGAACGCCGCAATGCCGCTGCCCAGGCCGCGCAGGCCGAAGCCGCGTAAAACTTTCACACGGGTGGAATTAGGATCGTGCGCCGGTGGCGCGCGTACCATAGCGTCGAGGCGCTCCTTTATTGGTGCGCATCAGCTTGCCGTTTCACCCGGATGAAAAAACGAACAGCCAGATAAACACCGGGGCTAGCTGCACTGTGGCCAGCGCGCAGATAACCGCGCGCGATCGCAGGCTGTCATACCGGCGTAGCAGTATCAAAGTGAAAATCGCACACAGCGCCATCTCAATGGGGCCGATGACGCCCGCATGGGCATCACGATCCCAATAGCTGATCGGGCTTTCAAAGACCCAGTCGCTCAGCGGCCAGAAATGGGGGCGGCCGTCATCGTGATGCAGCGGAAAATCCAGCGCGATATGCATGAGTGCGGACGCCGCGAAAATCACACCGTTGCCCGCCTTCAACCGCCACGCCAGCGCGAGGACACCACCCCATACGAAAAACGAATTGTCGATGGCAAAGACCTGTTGCCAGGCGGGCGAGAAATAAAGCTCATCAAACACCACCTGCGCCGGGATCTGCAGGAGGTAAAGCGAAACGCTGGCCATGACATAAAGCGACAGATCCGGCGCGAGCGCGCCGCCCACGGCGGCAAGCGTGCGGCGGCGATCATTGGGCTTCGCGAAGGCGGCTGCCGCGAAAATCACATGGGCTGGCGTATTCAAGCGTTCCCCGCTTCACTGGCTTGGACTATGTCAGGGACATAGCATGTCTTGAGCGGGGCCGCGATATGGCGAAAACCATCATGATCCAGGGGGCGGGCTCCAATGTGGGCAAGTCGATGGTCGTGGCGGGCCTGGCTCGGGCCTTTGTGCGTCGCGGGCTGAGCGTGGCGCCGTTCAAACCGCAAAACATGTCGAACAATGCCGCCGTCACCGAAGACGGCGGTGAGATCGGCCGCGCGCAGGCATTGCAGGCACGTGCCGCCGGGCTAGCGCCGCATACGGATATGAACCCCGTGCTGCTGAAGCCGGAAACAGATACCGGCGCGCAGGTGATCGTTCAGGGCAAGCGCCACGCAACGCTGCGCGCACGGGATTATGCGAAGGAAAAGCCGCTTCTTTTGAAGGCCGTGCTGGAGAGTTTTGCCCGACTGTGCACCCGCGCCGATCTGGTCATCGTCGAAGGCGCGGGCAGCCCGGCAGAGATCAATCTGCGTGCCGGTGACATTGCCAATATGGGCTTTGCGGAGGCTGCGGGCGTGCCGGTCATTCTGGTGGGTGACATTGATCGGGGCGGGGTGATTGCACAGGTCGTCGGGACGCAGGCGATTTTACCGCCGGGCGACCGAGCGTTGATAAAAGGGTTTGCAATCAACAAGTTTCGGGGCGATGTCAGCCTCTTTGACGACGGGTTGCGTGAGATTGTGCAGCGCACCGGTTGGACCTCTCTGGGGGTGTTGCCGTGGTTTCAGGATGCCTGGCGGTTGCCTGCAGAAGACATCATGGATCTGCGCAGCAACAGCGGCGGCACGCTCAAGGTCGCAGTGCCGAAGTTGGGGCGGATTGCCAATTTCGACGATCTTGATCCCCTTTCTAGTGAGCCGGATGTGAGCGTTGAAATCATCGAACCCGGCCGCCCCCTGCCCGGCGATGCCGATCTGGTCCTGATCCCCGGATCAAAGGCCACGATACCTGATCTCCGGCATTTTTGCGCACAGGGTTGGGATATCGATCTCAACGCGCATATCCGACGAGGCGGGCATGTGATCGGGCTGTGCGGCGGCTATCAGATGCTGGGGCGCGAGATTGCCGACCCCGACGGGATTGAGGGCGTGCCAGGGGCGGTTGAAGGCCTTGGCCATCTCGATGTGAAGACGGTCATGAAGCCGCAGAAACGGTTGGCCCTGACCCAGGCGCGGGATTTGGAAAGTGGCGCGGATGTCGAAGGCTATGAAATCCATCTGGGTGAAACGGACGGGCCGGATTGCGCCAATCCCTGGCTGGACCTGGGCGGCGCGACAGCAGGCGCGATGAGCCATGGCGGCCGGGTGCGGGGCTGCTACCTGCATGGGATATTCAGTGCAGATGCGTTCCGGCGGGCCTATCTGACCGGTTTAGGCGCGCGATCAGAGCTGTCCTTTGAAGACAGTGTTGAGGAAACGCTGGATGCGCTCGCGGCCCATATCGAGGCGCATTTAGATTTGGATGCTGTATTGAATCTGGCCGAAGAGCCGATCTTCAGCTCTGACGGAATGCCGCGCTAAGGGAGAGGCTCGTCGCCCCTTGTATATGCGTCTCGCCCTTGCGAGCTATCACTCCAGACCCTGGGACATCAGAGCGCGGTTGATTTCGCGGCGCACCAATTTGCGTACATTGCGCGTGATCCGTTCGCCCAGAGCGCCCTGCAATTCCTGGCGCACAATCTCACCCACCATGTCGCGCAGCGCGTCCTCGTCGAGTATGGCATCTTCGCCAAACCATGGCTGGGATTGGGCGGCTTCAGCCTCTGAATATGGATCTTCCTCGGCCTCTTCGGGTGACATATCCGACATCTCGGATTCCACCTCTTTCCAAGGCAGCGGTTCCACCCCGTCGGGCGACAGCGTTTCCGCGTCGCCCCCATCGGGTTCCCAATCCTCTGCGCGCTCCGATACCGCCTCTTCGAGGCTTTCGGCCCTTGATGTCAGGCTTTGGGGTTCCGCGACAGTCTCCTCCGGTTCTGCAAGACTGTCCGCGATGATTTCCGCGTCCTCTGGCGGGTCCATCTGCGTCACGGGCCGGCGCAGGAATTCGGGCACATCAGGGCCGCTCATCCGGTCGAGCTCGGCATCGGGATCATCTTCAGACACGTCGTCTTCCGAAATCACCTCGGCGTCCTCGATGTCGCTATAGTCAAATGCCGCGTCCGAGCTGGCCTCAATTGTGTCGTCTTCTATTGCATCATTTTCTGGCCGGTTTTCGTAGGATTGTTCGGCCAGCTGCGCCTGCACGTGCTCTTTGGCTTCCTCTTCCACCTCCGAAGCGATCTGATCGGCAACCATGTCCAAAAGGGCGTCTTCCGCTTCAACCGCCGCCTCGTCTTCGGCCAGGTCTTCGTCGGCTAGATCTTCGTCGGCTAGGTCTTCGTCGGCTATACCTTCATCGGCCACATCTTCTTCAGCAACATCCACTTCCGTCACGTCTTCCTCTGGACGAGACGTCGTTTCCTCATTCACACGCTGGGCCGGGGTCAGGACCAGTTTTGGCTGCAATGGGCGTGCTTCAGACCGACTTTCCGAGAGATCGCCGCCGCCATCCTCAGGCGCCTGGGCACCCTGATCCGATGCCTCCTGCGCTGATGGTTCAGTGGACACCAAACGACGGATGGAGGACAGAACGTCCTCAATCTCCACATTTGTCACGGGATCGCTCATTTTCGTTCCACCGCTCTTGCCCTGCGCAACCATATCCCCCCAACCGAAATCGCACAACGGGTTAGAGAAACTTCTAAATGGATTTTGCAGGCGGGTTGCGGATCAGTCTCGCCCAAGGGCTTTCAAGACACGGTCAAGTTTCTGCCCCTGCGGGCTGGTGGCCACGGGGGCATCCTTGACCAGATTGTAGTAACCTTCAGGATCATAAAGCTGCACCCGCAAGCGCAGATCCTTGGCCGTCAGCTCCCCAATGGTTTCCAGAACGGTGTAGGCGGCGATATAAAGATCGGCCTCCGCTTCAATGGCGGTACCCTGAGCGTCCAGCAGATCCTGTTCGGCATCCAGCACGTCCAAAGTGGTCCGCGCGCCCAACTGCGCCTCTTCGCGCAGACCTTGGAAAGCCACGCGCGCAGCGCGCACCTGTTCAAGCCCGGCCTGGCGGCTGGCCTGCGCTGCGAGAAGGATCGCGTAGGCATTGCCCACATCCTGCACCACCTCGTGACGCGTTTCATGTAGCGCGCCGCGCAAGGAATCGCGTTGCGCCATGGCCTGGCGAACGGCGGAACTGAGTAACCCCCCCTGATAGATGGGGCCCGTAACGGCAAGGCCGAAGCTGCCAAAGCGATTGTTGTCACTTTCACCGAACTCATCGTCCGTACCGATGCGCGAGGTGAAGTTGAGCGTGGGCTTCATGGCCGCTTCTGCCGCCGCAACTGTCAACTCGGCTGAGGCCACTTCAAACCGGGCGCCGATCACATCAGGGTGCTTGCGCTCAGCGATGGATTTGGCGCCGTCAATATCACCCGACAGGCGCGGCAAAGGCCCGGGCGGCTGTAGATTACCCGGTTTGCGCCCGACAGCGGCGCGGAATTCCTCCACCGCCTGGGTCAGATCACCCTGGGCGCCCGCAAGGCCTGCGCGGGCCGACGCAAGCGCGGCTTCGGCAAGGGCCACATCGGTGCGGGTCACCTCGCCCACCTCAAACCGATCCTCGGCGGCACGCAGTTCTTCACGAAGAAGCCGCAAGTTGTTCTGCCGCACCGCGACGAGTTCACCATTACGACGCACATTCATGTAAGCTGTCGCAGCCCGAAGCAGGACCAATTGTTCGATACTGCGCAGGGTTTCACGGGTGGCCAGCACGGTTTCCTTTGCAGCTTGTATCTGCAACTGGGTGCGGCCGAAATCATAGAGCAGAAGATCAAGGGAAATGCCGACATTGAAGTTGGTGTCAGCATTGGGAATGACACGTTGACTGATCCGCGATCTGCCGAAAGTCCGGGTGATGTCTGCGCTCCAGTTGATGATGGGGCGCAAACCCGCAACGGCCTGGGCCACATTTTCATCCGCGGCCCGCAAAAGAGCGCGGTTCTGATCCAGAAGGCCGGAATGCTCATACGCATCTGAAAGCGTCTGGGCCAGCGTCTCCGCCAGAGCGGGTCGAGGCAGGGCCATCACCGCGACCGCAACCGCGACCGCACCGAAACGGGCACCGGCACGGGCAGCGCGCTGCCGCCATCCAAAGCTTTTGCTGCTGATATTTTGGCGCTGAACAACCATCGTTTTCTCCGGTCTTGGGTCGCGTCCGAGGCGTCGCATCCGGGATTTCGCGACACATCGGGCTTGGGCAGTCTTGTTGCGCGCTGCGGTCAAAACGGAGCAATCCCGTATTCAACCATAACGTTCCTGAACATCTGGCATGAAACCGCAGGCGATCAAAAGGGTAAAGACGTAAATTTTTGGATAATCATGCATTTATACGCGGTATCTTGGCCGCCCACCGGCAAACCCTTGCGCAGGAAACCGCGATCCGCTAAGCGAGGCAGGTCTCACGGCGGCGAGTTGGCGGAGTGGTGACGCAGCGGATTGCAAATCCGTGTACACCGGTTCGATTCCGGTACTCGCCTCCAATAAATTCAATGAGTTGTAAATCCGCTATCTCATGGGGTATCACCTCAGGTATGAGGTTTCGGTTTTGGTCTCGATTTGTTCACCGCCGCGTTGAAGCGGCTTGAAAGGCTCTCTTTTTTTGTCGAGCCTCTCCAGCGTACTTAATGATCATCGATTTCGTGGTGTGGCCGCTGTAGCTCGCGATCTCGTCCTCATCGCACCCAGCTGTAGCCAGCTCCATGACACCGCGATCTCAACGCGTGCTGATCAAATGCGATCAAACCTAGGCGCTTGCATTCTGCAAGCATGATCCGGGCCATGTCGTGATAGCCCATGGAGCTACCGTCAGCCTTGGCGAGGATGTGCCGCGACGGATGAGTTGACGCTCCCAACCGCTCTTTCTCGCGGTCCAATGCCGCCTTCAACGCTTCTGTACATCGCAACTGAAGAGGAACGTCCGTTTTATTCTGTATTAGCTTTCAGCAGCGGCCGTCGTAATCACCCCATTTAAAATCAACCCAATCACCAGGCCTTTATACGCTGCCAACACCGATCTCGAAAATCAGCCTAGAAATTTCGCTGCCTTCCGAGCGTGTCTTTTCGACCGCCCAAGCGGACCTACGCCTTCTTCGAGCAAGCGTCTGCTTGCGACGTTCGAACGGTAAAATCTCTGAGATCGCTTTTAGCGTAGGACACGACCGCCCTGCCTATTTTTCACGCGAGTATATCCGAAAATTCGGTGCGTCGCCCAGGCAAGACCGGACAGTTTCATCATAGAATTAGCCGACGGTTCAGAAACTGCAAGACGGCTTAACTTACATCTTCTTCCACTAGCTGTGTAGTTCGGAAAGTAGGTTATTGAACCTTTCTAATACGTAAGCACCCAAAGAGCAGCTGGCGAACAGTTCGTGGAGCAAAATTTTGAAACGAGTCACTTTGAATTAAGCGGACATTCAGTTCAAGAAATTGGACGGCGGTTTTGTCCGCGATCTGTGAGTTTGAGCCTCCCTGGATTTCGCGCACGCAGCGAATGTCGGGTCTGAATGGCCGCGATGCAGCATCAGAGGTCACTGGCGAATGACCGCAATGGGCCGATTTCTGCACACGCCAGCTTGTCATGCTTCAAGGTTTCGTTCGTTGAAAACACGCAACTGCCGGAGTTCTAAGGAGCTATAGGCCCATTTATGCAAGCCTCGGCTAGAATTGAAGGCAACTGCAGGCAGAAAAAGCGCCTGTCTGTCGTTTGCTAAGTCCGAACTGCTGAGCCTCAGATTCTGGCCGCCCCCGCACGATACAAATTTTACACTCGCTTGTAATATTGCGCATGCATCGTCGCCTCCTGGGTTCCCATAGTGGTAAATTCAGGCGTCCGCGCCTTGAATGAGCACTTTTTTCGCATTTCGGAAAGGCCTTTACGTGGAACCTAAACAATCCCTGTCTTTCCTTGATGTCATAAAAAGAATGCACCTATAAGTGTAATAGAAACCTTACACTACCCGAATTTCAAGTGGTGCATGATGAAGACTCACATTCGCAGTTCCAGTCTACAGTTTCACAATTCAGTGCTCAGTGTTTTACTCATTGCCCTTATTTTCATCCCGCTGCCCGCGGTGGCTCAGCAACAGGCCTTTCCTGTTGATGTCGCAAAACCACTGGTGCGTACGATCGTCGATTGGGATGAATACACAGGCCGGTTTGAAGCGGTGCAACGTGTGGAAATCCGACCGCGCGTGTCCGGATACATCGATGAGATCTTGTTTCGCGACGGCCAGTTGGTCAAAAAAGGCGATCTGCTGATGCGTATCGATCCGCGCCCGTTCCAGACAACGCTGGATAGTGCGAAGGCCCAGCTGGCATCGGCGGAGGCAGAGCAGCGCCGGACACGTATCGAGCTGGAACGCGGCCAGGAACTTGTCGAATCAGGGGCATTGTCGGTGCAAGTTCTGGATGAACGCCTCGCTGCAAGCTTGCGGGCCGATGCGGAGATCGTGATTGCAGAGGCTGCCATTCGATCCGCAGAGCTTAATGTCGAATTCACGGAAGTGCGGTCTCCGTTTGATGGGCGCATCTCGGATCGCGCCGTGAACATCGGCGCACTTGTGGTCGAAAATACCAGCGTCGTTACGACACTTATCGCAACCGATCCGATTTACCTGGAGTTCACCGGGTCGGAGGCGGATTTCTTGAAGTACTCCCGCCTCAGCCTGAACGGAAACCGGGAAAGCTCCAGAAACGCGGCCAACCCGGTCGAGGCGCGCCTGATCGATGAACAAGGATGGCCGCATAAAGGGGTCATGAACTTTGTCGACAATGAGCTCGACCCAGGGTCCGGCACGATCCGCGCCCGGGCCATATTCGACAACCCCGATGAGTTTTTGACACCGGGGCTCTTTGCCCGTCTGCGCATCATCGGATCGGGTGAGTATGAGGCCCTGCTTTTGCCAGACGAAGCGATCCTGTCAGATCAAGCCCGCAAGATCGTATTGGTTGTCGACGGCGAAGGCATGGTCGCGGCGCGTGTGGTGGAACTTGGCCCCTTGCATGAGGGATTGCGGGTCATCCGATCTGGGATCACAGCAGAAGACACAGTCATCGTAAATGGGGTCTTGCGGGCGCGGCCGGGCGGACAAGTGGTTCCGGAAGAAACCACGCTTTCGCTGGAAGAGCCCGGGTCTGAATAGGTCGCCAAGATGAAATTTTCACACTTCTTCATTGACCGGCCCATCTTTGCGGCAGTGCTTTCGATCATCATGACGATCATCGGGGCGGTCGCGTATTTCTCGCTGCCCGTCGCGCAGTACCCCGAGATTGCCCCGCCGACCATTCAGGTATCAGCCAGCTATCCCGGCGCGTCCGCAGAGACAGTCTCTGACACGGTCGCATCACCCATAGAACAGGCGATCAACGGCGTGGAGGACATGCTCTACATCACCTCTCAATCGACGGGGGATGGAGAGCTAACGATGACGGTGACCTTCAAGCTGGGCACCGATCTCGATCAGGCGCAGGTGCTTGTCCAGAACAGGGTGACCACCGCCGAACCACGCCTTCCGGAAGCTGTGCGACGGCTGGGGATCACCACGCAGAAAAGCTCCCCTGACCTGATGATGGTCATCCACATGTACTCGGATGATAACTCCCGCGATCAGCTTTATGTTTCGAACTACACGCGAACGCGCATCATTGATCGCCTGGCACGCATTGACGGGGTCGGTCAGGCGCTGCTTTTTGCAGAGCGGGCATACTCAATGCGGGTCTGGCTCGACCCGGAATTGATCGCGGCGCGGGGCATGACGGCGGGCGAAGTCGTTCAGGCGCTTAGGGTCAACAACGTGCAGGTCGCCTCCGGCGTGATAAATCGCCTGCCCGTGCCGGAGCCCTCCGCGTATGAAATCGCGGTACAAACGCAAGGGCGTCTGACAGATCCCGAACAATTCGAAAGCATTGTGGTGCGCACTGAACCCAACGGCTCTCAAATTCGGCTGAGGGATATTGCACGTGTTGAGCTTGGCTCACTCGATTACTCCACCATTGGGTATCTAGATGAGAACACGGCCCTGCCCATTTTGATCTTCCAGCGCCCAGGCACAAATGCACTGGAAACGGCGGCAAATGTACTGGGTGCGATGGATGAGATGGCGCAGCAATTCCCGCAGGGCGTTGCCTATGAAGTCATCTACAATCCGACGGAATACATCGAGGAATCCGTCGAAGCCGTCTACCAAACGCTTTTTGAGGCGATCCTGCTGGTGGTCCTCGTCATCCTGGTTTTCTTGCAAAGCTGGCGCGCGGCAATCATTCCAGTTTTGGCTATTCCCATATCCCTGATTGCCACGTTTGCGGTCATGGCCGCGTTCGGGTTTTCGCTTAATACTCTCACGCTGTTTGGTCTTGTCCTCGCCATCGGGATTGTTGTCGATGACGCCATTGTGGTGGTCGAAAACGTAGACCGTTACATCGCCGATGGCATGGCCCCGCGGGACGCCGCCTACAAAAGTATGAGCGAGGTATCCGGCGCCCTGATCGCCACCAGCCTTGTGATGATGGCCGTCTTCATTCCGGCGTCTTTTGTCAGTGGCATCAGTGGGCAGTTCTTCCGCCAGTTTGCCCTAACGATTGCGGTCTCCACGGCCATCTCGACTGTAATCTCTTTGACGCTTTCACCCTCGCTCGCAGCGCTGCTGCTGAAAGGCGATCTAGGTGTTGATGAGTCCCGTGGCTTGTTCGGACGTCTTTGGGATGTGCTGACATGGCCACTGCGGGTCTTCAGTACTGCGTTCAACTATCTTTTCGGACAACTGTCCAAAGGCTACGCAATTCTGGTTAGGGGTCTTCTGACCGTCAGTGTCCTCGTTCTGGTTGCCTATGGCGGGCTTGTGTATCTCGGCTATGAGCAATTCCAGCGAGCGCCGACAGGGTTTATCCCCGATCAGAACCAGGGCTATCTGATCACTGTCATTCAATTGCCGCCTGGATCCTCTCTTGATCGCACCGATAAGGTTGTGCAGCGGGCAACGAACCTGATTTTAGAGCATCCGGGCGTGGCACATACCGCCGGCTTTGCAGGGTTTGACGCCGCCACCTTCACCAATGCACCCAATGCGGGTGCGATCTTCTTCACGTTTGAGGATTTTGAAGACCTTGCGGCTTTGGGCCTGACGCAAAACGACATCCTACAACAGGTTCAGGGCTCCCTCTTCCAGATTAAGGAAGCTTTCATATTCGTTGTGGCCCCTCCCCCAGTGCGCGGCATCGGCTCGGCAGGCGGTTGGAAGATGTTTGTGCAAGATACAAGGGGCCGAGGATTGCGTGCGCTGGAGAGCGTTGCGCAGGAGCTCTCCGGCCAGGCCAACCAGACCGAGGGGCTGACGCAGGCCTTCACCCTGTTCAACACGTCCACACCGCGGGTCTTTGCAGACATCGACCGGGTGAAGGCCGAACAACTGGGCGTCACGCCTGATCAGATTTTTGAAACGCTTGAGGTTTATCTCGGATCTGCTTTCGTGAATGACTTCAACTTCCTGGGTCGAACATTCCGCGTCACGGCGCAGGCGGATGGTGTTTTCCGCGATCAGCAACGCGACGTGGAAAATCTGCGCACGCGCACGGCTTCGGGCGGGATGATGCCCATAGGGTCCGTTGCAACCTTTGAAGACACCACCGGGCCTTACCGCGTGGTGCGTTACAATCTATTCCCAGCCGCCGCCGTGCAGGGTGCTGCCATGCCTGGAATTTCCACCGGGGAAGCCCTTGCCAAGATGGAGGCACTGGCCGCGGACCTCCCCCCGGGGTTCAGTTTCGAATGGACCGAACTCGCGCTTCAGGAAAAACTGGCTGACAATAGTATCTTCATCATCTTCACGCTCGCCGTTGTGCTGGTCTTCCTCGTGCTGGCCGCACAATATGAAAGCCTGGTCCTGCCATTAGCCGTCATTCTGATCGTGCCAATGTGCCTTCTCACGGCAATCTCCGGCGTGTTGTGGCGGGGCATGGACAACAACATTCTGACCCAGATCGGTCTTGTGGTTCTTGTCGGTCTAGCGTCCAAAAACGCGATTTTGATTGTGGAATTTGCCAAGCAAGGCGAAGACGAAGGCGCCACACCTTTTGAAGCTGCAATCGAAGCCGCACGCCTGCGGATGCGCC
>JBCCNB010000047.1:0-23069 GCA_039026055.1 Pseudomonadota bacterium
TCGACGAGGACGACCTTCGCTTCCCCGTGACTGAGGATGTAGGAAATCGTGTCCGCCTCAAGACGGATGTTGATGGCGTTGAGGACGGCACCACAGGCAGGCACGCCGAAATGAGCCTCCACATGGGCTGGGATGTTGGGCAGGACTGTGGCCACCACGTCGCCCGGGGCGACGCCCATCTGCGTCAGCGCCGAGGCGAGCCGCGTGCAGCGTTCGTAATATTCGGCATAGGTCTTGCGGAAGGGGCCATAAACTACGGCTTCATGATCGGGGAAGAGTTTGGCGGCACGGCGCAGATGCGACAGTGGCGTCAGCGGCACAAAATTCGCCGCGCGCTTTTCCAATCCGGTTTCATCCCTCATCCAACCCATGGCCAGCCCTCCCTTGCTGCGTGTCATGCCATCAAACGCATATGCCGTATTTGCCTGAGCTTGGAAAGGCTTTGCTGGCTTGGTGCAGCGGCTGGCCACCTATTTTTTTCCAACCTCTTTTGGCATAGCGTTAACCCATGATCATCTCACCCGGGCGTCGTTTCATTTTTGTTCATATCCCAAAGACCGGGGGCACCTCCCTTGCGCTTGCGTTAGAGGGTCGTGCGATGAAGGATGACATCCTGATCGGTGACACGCCAAAGGCGAAAAAGCGGCGCAGGCGGCTGGATGGCGTGACGACACAGGGGCGGCTTTGGAAGCACTCCACGCTGGCTGATATCGACGGGCTGGTGCCGCACCAGCAGATCGAAGAGGCCTTTACAGTGACGTTGGTACGCAACCCTTGGGATCGTCTTGTGAGTTACTACCATTGGTTGCGGGTGCAGGATTTTGATCATGAGGGCGTTCGGGCTGCGAAGCGGATGACGTTTTCTGATTTCCTGCGCAGCGACCATGTGCAATCGGCCGTGCCGGATCAGCCTTATGCCTACTACATGACCCGTGCTGACGGGGTTGAGGATTGTAGCCTCTACATCCGACTGGAGCATTTCGCGAAAGATTCGAGGCCTCTTTGGGCGCATCTGGGCTTTCGTTTGGACTTACCCTTGGTCAATCAGTCCGATCGACCTCCGGATTACAAGCCGCTCTATTCCAAGGCGGACACCCAATTGGTTGCTGAGCTGTGCCAGAGCGACATTGAGCGGTTCGACTACCGTTTTTCCTGACACATCGTTGGGCTTGCGTGGACAGAGGCCTGTTATGGCGAAGGAGTGTTCCAAATATGGAAACACTGCCCCAATCATGCCCGATTTCAGACGCAGATACGGCCCAGCCTCACGACAAATTTTAATCAAATAGCGGCGACTCGAAACGATCGCGTGATTCGTAAGGACGGTAAAATGTTTCAAGGTTGGTCTCTTTTTTCGCAACCGGACAGTGTCGGTCAAAGCGCCGACATCGGTCATACCGCAAATGCACAGCAATCCGGCCTCGTGGGGGGAACCATGTTGGCCACCTCGCGTGGCTGGATGGCGGCGGGTGACCTGAAACCAGGCGACTTGGTGCTGACCTTTGATGCGGGCCTTCAGCAAGTGACGCAGATCAAGCGGGAAATGCCCTGGGATGAAGCGCATGAGTGCCCGCAAGCCCTCTGGCCGCTGGAAGTGCCTGCAGGTGCCTTTGGCAATGACCGCCCTTACTATCTTATGGGCGGCCAGCACATCATGGTGGAAAGCGATGCAGCCGAAGACATGTTCGGTGATCCCTTCTCCGTCATTCCAGCGAGCGCGCTGCAGGGCGTGCGCCGGATCGAAAAAGCTCCCCCCAAGGACGCGATGGAGATCGTGCATATTTACTTTTCCGAAGAGCAGGTGGTCTTCGGTGAACATGGCGCGCTTTATCTGTGCCCATCCTCACGTGATGTGGTGGATATGGCGTTTGAGGGGGCCAAAGACCCGCTCTATTCCATTCTTCCCCCGGCTGAGGCCCAGATTGTGGCATACTCGCTGCGCGAAGATATGTGCTCTTACAGCAATGATGTTCCGCTTTACGCGCGCGATGCGGTGTACGCCTGAAGGCCTTATTGAATGCGATCCGGCGATGGGCCAATGTGACGGTGTCCTTGAGAGGAGATCCCGTCACCCATGCCCCGTTCTGGTTCCCTGAAAGTGGCCACAGCGGCCTATCCTCTGCACCCTTTGCAAAACTGGGCAGCCTATACGCGCAAGATTGAAGATTGGGTCCAGGACGCGGAAGAGCAGGGTGCGGACCTGCTGGTTTTCCCTGAATATGGCGCGATGGAGCTTGCCACATTGGCCGGAGCAGAAGTGGCCGCCGATGGCGAGGCCTGCATGCGCGCGGTGTCTGACATGATGCCGGAGGTGGACGCGCTGCATGCTGACCTCGCGGGCAAATACGGCGTCACGATCTGCGCGGGATCGGCGCCTGTGTATGACGAGGCTATTGGCCCGCGTCCCGTCAACCGCGTGCGGCTTTTCACGCCTGAGGGTGGTGCAGCGGTTCAGGACAAGCAGATCATGACGCGGTACGAACGAGATGAGATGAATGTGGTGTCCGGTGGTCCTTTGCAGGTGTTTGATACAGGGCTGGCAAAGATTGCCGTGCTGACCTGCTATGACGCGGAGTTTCCCTTGCTGGGCCGGGCGGTGACTGAGGCAGAGATCATTCTGGTGCCGTCCTGCACCGAAGTTCTGTCTGGGTACTGGCGGGTTCGGATTGGTGCAATGGCCCGCGCGTTGGAGCAGCAATGCGTCACGGTGATGGCGTCACTCGTTGGTACGTTTGATGCGTGCCCTCATGCGGATGCCAACACCGGGATGGGGGGCGTTTTTGGCCCGCCGGACAAGGGGTTTCCAGAGACGGGCATTTTGGCGGAAGGCAAGATAAACACACCCGGATGGACAGTTGCCCAAGTGGATTTGCAAGCCATCGCAGATGTGCGTGCCGACGGTCGAGTGCTGGGCCGGACCCATTGGATGGAACAGGACGGACGCGACGTGGCCGCGCCGATTGTGACGCTCTAAAGGGCGCTTATGCGCCCAAACGCCGCTCTCGCCGTATGACATAAACGATGGACAGGATCGCGCCATAGGCTGACAGCACCATCAGAACCAACAAGGGCAAGGCACCAAGCCCGAAATTCAAAACCACGCCAGCAATTGCTGATAGCGCGGCCCCCAGCCCGATCATCAAAGCGCCTGAAAGGCCGCTTGCTGTGCCTGCCAGGTGTGGCCGAACAGACAATGCCCCGGCGGTTGCGTTCGGTATGACCATTCCGTTGCCCAGCCCCATCAATGACATTAGGCCAAAAAACGCCAATGGTGAACCAAACCCGACCGCAAACAGCGCGAAGTTCAGCGTGATCCCGGCAGCGCAAATAATGGTGCCCACCAGCACCATGCGGTTCACGCCAAAGCGGATCGAATAGCGGCCCGAAAGAAAGTTCCCCAGGAAATAGCCAACGGCAGGCGCGCCGAAATATATCCCAAATATGGCCGGGTCCATGCCGAAGACGCGGTCGCCCACATAGGGGCCCCCGCCCAGGTAGGCAAAGAACGCGCCCGATGACAGGCCCAGCGTTCCGGCGTAGCCCCAAAATCTTGGCGATCGGAACAGTTCCGGACTGTCGGCTATCTGCTGGGCGAACCCGCCTGCGCGGCGCGGTGCGGTTTCGCCCAAGTCGGCCCATGTCAGGGCAAGAACCGCAGAACCGATGATGAAAAGCGCCCAGAAACTGGCCTGCCAGCCAAAGGCTGCATCCAGCGCGCCCCCGATTGCGGGCCCCACCATGGGCGCTACGGCCATGCCCATCGTGACGTAACCGATCATCGAGGCCGCTTCACGTTCAGGCACCATGTCGCGGATGGCCGCGCGGGCCAGCGCCATGGTCACAACGACAGCCGCTTGCAGCATGCGAAACGCCAGAAAGACCCAGATATTTGTGGCCCAGATGCACCCAAGGGTGGCCAGCAGAAAGATGATCAAACCCCAAAGCAGCACGGGCCGCCGACCGTAACGGTCCGAGATCGGTCCGACGATGAGTTGCAGCACCGCATTCATCCCCAGATAAAACGCGACCGCCATTTGCATCAAACCGTATTCCGTGTCGAAATAGGCAGTCATGTTGGGCAGTGACGGCAGAAAGATGTTGAGCGCGATGCCAGACACGCTGGCCAGCGCAATCAACGTCAGAATATGGGGAGGGCTGCGGCGGTCGAGAAACCGGCGCGGCCGCGGTTGATCTTGTGTCGGATGCATGAGCCGACCCTAACGCATGACGCGAGCTTGTCCATCGCCGCGATCCGGCTGCCCGCATCAAATGTCAGGCAATTGCCGGTTTTGGGCTTTCTCCTCCCAAACCGATCCTTTAATTATCTTTCAAATTTTGAGGGACCAGCGACATGAAAGACATTCTCCAGATTCTGGAAGACCGCCGCGGTGAGGCACGGTTGGGCGGGGGGCAAGCTCGGATCGACAGCCAGCATGGCCGGGGGAAACTGACGGCACGCGAACGTGTTGACCTGCTGCTAGACGAAGGCAGCTTTGAGGAGTTTGACACGTTCAAGACCCATCGCTGCACCGATTTTGGGATGGAGACGCAAAAACCCTATGGCGACGGGGTGGTGACCGGTTGGGGCACGATCAATGGGCGTCAGGTGTACGTATTCAGTCAGGACTTCACCGTACTGGGCGGTTCGGTGTCGGCGACACACGCGCAAAAGATCTGCAAGATCATGGATATGGCGGTGGAAAACGGCGCGCCGGTGATTGGGATTAACGATTCAGGTGGTGCGCGCATTCAGGAAGGCGTGGACAGCCTTGCAGGCTACGGCGATATTTTCCAACGCAACATTGAAGCCTCAGGCGTGGTGCCGCAAATCTCTGTCATCATGGGGCCTTGTGCGGGCGGGGCGGTCTATTCGCCCGCCATGACCGACTTTATCTTCATGGTCAAAGACAGCTCTTACATGTTTGTCACCGGCCCTGACGTTGTGAAGACCGTGACCAACGAACAGGTCACGGCGGAAGAACTGGGCGGGGCAGGGACGCACACCAAGAAAAGCTCTGTTGCCGACGCAGCGTTCGAAAATGACGTGGAAGCGCTGGCCGAAGTCCGGCGCTTGGTGGATTTCCTGCCGCTGAGCAACCGCGAAAAGCCGCCTGTGCGGCCGTTTTTTGATGAGCCTGACCGGATTGAGATGAGCCTAGATACGCTCATTCCAGACAACCCAAACACGCCTTATGACATGAAAGAACTGATTCTGAAGCTGGCCGATGAGGGTGATTTCTATGAAATCCAAGGCGAGTTTGCGAAGAACATCATCACCGGATTTATCCGACTTGAGGGCCAAACGGTGGGTGTTGTGGCCAACCAGCCGATGGTGCTGGCGGGCGTGCTGGACATTGACAGCTCGCGCAAGGCGGCGCGGTTTGTCCGGTTCTGTGACTGCTTTGAGATCCCTCTGCTGACGCTTGTGGATGTGCCGGGCTTCCTGCCGGGAACAACGCAGGAATATGGCGGGGTGATCAAGCACGGCGCGAAACTGCTTTACGCCTATGGCGAGGCGACGGTGCCCAAGGTGACGGTGATCACGCGCAAAGCCTATGGCGGGGCCTATGTGGTGATGTCATCGCAGCATTTGCGGGGGGACTTCAACTATGCATGGCCCACGGCGGAGATTGCGGTGATGGGGGCAAAAGGTGCGACCGAGATCATCCATCGCGCGGACCTCAAGGATGCCGACAAGATCGCGCAGCACACCAAGGATTATGAGGATCGCTTTGCCAACCCGTTCGTGGCGGCCGAGAGGGGCTTCATTGATGAGGTGATCATGCCACATTCCACGCGCAAGCGGGTGAGCCGGGCTTTTGCGTCCCTGCGCACCAAGAAGCGCAGCCTGCCGTGGAAGAAGCACGACAACATTCCGCTTTGAGTTTTTCCGGCAAGGCTGGGCGCCAGCCCCCAGACCCCCGGGATATTTTTGGCAAAAAGAAAGGCTATGAACGTCGGTGAAGTCGGTTTTCGCGTTATCAATGGCTGTATGTGCGGGCGCTGCTTTTGCGGCGGCTGATGTCGTTGAAATGCCGTCTGGGCTCACCGGGTTTTTGCAGGAAGTTGTCGAGGAAGAGGGGGGCGATCTCTTCCGGTTCCGGTTTGTGGCAGAGGCTTTTGCAAAGGATGTCGGGCTGGAGATTGTGGCGGCGGATCTGGAGCATTTATGCTCGAAATTTGCCGTATCTGAGGTGCCCGAAGGCGCGCGGATTGTGGTGTCGCTGGCTGATCAGCCGTCTGAATTTGGTGTCGCAAACCCAGGCGTGACCCAGGTTTTCGAAGCATTTCGGGCAGAAAACGGCCGCTGCATCTGGGAGGAATTTTGATGGTTCCACAAGATGTTGCGGTGCGTTGTTCATCAGATGCTCAAATTGAGTCTTTTGGGTCACAAGTTATCCACACCCCGCTGCAAGCGTATGAAAAAAGGGCAGATTCCAGTATCCTGTTAAGTGGCCGCATCAACGCGGTCGACGGGGCGCGTGCGCAAGTGGTGGGGCAGCCAGCACGTCGTCTCAGTGTGTACACATACAGGAGACTTCCATGTCTAAAACTATCAAGAGCATCCTCGCTCTGTCCGTCGTCGGCTTCATTGCCGCCTGCGGTCAGCAACAACAGCAGGAAGAGTTCGTTATCGTGGACCCGGAGCCGATTTCGATCGAGCCCGTGCACACCGGCAAGTTCAAGTAACACCCCACTTGATCAAAAAGGTCGGGCCTTCGGGCCCGGCCTGCTTAAGTGCCTGACCCCCTTGATGCTTGGGGGATCGACATGATGAAGCATCGCGGATTTCCCGGCCGTCTTCCGGGCACAGATTTCCAATTCACCATCCGGCGCGCCAACCCCAATGGTGCCACGGCCATCACGCGACGCGAACGCTTCGCCGACCGCAGGCCGGCTGACAGGCGGGCCGACACGTCTTTTGTGCGCGCGCTTTGGGAAAACTTTGGTGATGCGCCCTTTGAACGGGGCAATCTGGATGCTGGTCGTCTGAGCTGGCTATTCGGGCGGGAGGTTCTGGCGGTGGATGATCCGTTTGACGCGCAAGACTATGATGCGCTGTTGCGTCTGGATGTTGATGCAGCGCGCGCGGCCTTTCCCGAGGCGTTTGAGGGAGGCCGGATATGAAAATGTGCCGAAAAAACCCGCATGGGTTGAGCGTTTTTTTGCGCACGGCCCTGCAAAACACGCGGCTTGACGCCGATTTTCGCAGCGTCACACGCATGCGCTTGGAGAAACGGACGGGCCGGTGTTCAGTAAGTCATGTAGTGGCGGCCCTCCCCCAAGGGGCCGAGACGTTTCGTCTGATCCGTTACCCTTCCCCTTTGGGCGGTTCTGCGTTTTCGCAGGCCGCCCATTTTTTATCCCGAAATACCAAAGCTTTGCGCGGGTCTGCCCTGCGTTTTCAGTGCTGATGAAGAGGACCTGAAATGTTCAAGAAAATCCTGATCGCCAACCGAGGGGAGATCGCCTGCCGCGTGATCAAGACGGCGCGGAAGATGGGAATCGCGACTGTTGCGATTTATTCGGATGCCGATGCGAATGCGCTGCACGTTCAGATGGCAGATGAAGCAGTGCATATCGGCCCGCCCCCTGCATCTGAGTCCTACATTGTGATCGACAAGGTGATGCAAGCGATCAAAGACACAGGCGCCGAAGCGGTACATCCTGGCTATGGGTTCCTATCCGAGAACGCGAAATTTGCTGAGGCGCTGGAGAAGGCCGGCGTGGCCTTCATCGGGCCGCCCAAGGGCGCGATTGAGAAGATGGGGGACAAAATCACCTCCAAGAAGATCGCCCAAGACGCCAAGGTTTCGACTGTGCCGGGGTATATGGGCCTGATTGAGGATGCCGATGAGGCGGTGAAAATCTCCACTGAGATTGGGTATCCCGTGATGATCAAAGCCTCCGCCGGTGGTGGCGGCAAGGGGATGCGGATCGCCTGGAACGATGAAGAGGCGCGCGAGGGCTTCCAGAGTTCCAAGAATGAAGCGGCGAGCAGCTTTGGCGATGATCGGATTTTCATTGAGAAGTTTGTGACGCAGCCGCGGCATATTGAAATTCAGGTGCTGTGCGATACCCACGGCAACGGCGTGTTCCTGCATGAACGGGAATGTTCCATTCAGCGACGCAACCAGAAGGTGGTCGAAGAGGCCCCATCGCCCTTCCTTGATCCTGAAACGCGCAAGGCGATGGGGGAGCAGTCTCTCGCCCTGGCCCATGCTGTGGGTTATGCCAGCGCGGGCACGGTGGAATTCATCGTGGATGGCGACAAAAACTTCTACTTCCTTGAGATGAACACGCGCCTGCAGGTGGAACACCCGGTGACCGAGCTCATTACAGGCGTTGACCTGGTGGAGCAGATGATCCGCGTCGCGGCGGGCGAGAAACTGAAGATCAAGCAAAGCGATCTGAAGATTGGCGGCTGGGCGATTGAGAACCGACTTTATGCCGAAGACCCTTATCGCAACTTCCTGCCCTCCATTGGTCGTCTGACGCGCTACCGTCCGCCGATGGAGGTCGCCGCAGGTCCGATGTTGGAGGCGGGCACATGGCATGATGATGCGCCGTCTAGTGAGACGGGCGCGCGGAATGACACCGGCGTCTATGAGGGCGGTGAGATTTCCATGTATTACGACCCGATGATTGCCAAGCTGTGTACTTGGGGGCCAGATCGGGCGTCAGCCATTGAGGCGATGCGCGTGGCTCTGGATCGGTTTGAGGTGGAGGGGATAGGACACAATCTTCCCTTCGTTGCAGCCGTCATGGACCACCCAAAATTCATCTCGGGCGATATGACGACGGCCTTCATCGAGGAAGAATATCCCGATGGCTTTCAGGGTGTGGACCTGCCTGCCAGTGAAAAACGCCGCGTGGCAGCGGCAAGCGCTGCGATGCACCGCGTGGCGGAAATCCGGCGCGCGCGCGTCTCTGGCCGGATGGACAATCACGAACGCAAGGTGGGCGATGATTGGGTGGTGCAGATCGATAAGGATGCCGTTCTACCCTTGGTCATCAGCGCCGACCATGATGGCGCCACCGTACGGTTCGAAGATGGGGTCGAGATGCGTGTCAGCGGGGATTGGACGCCAGGCGATCAACTGGCCGAGATGATGGTCGATGGCGCGCCTCTGGTTCTGAAAGTCGGTAAGATCACCCAAGGCTTTCGCATTCGCACACGTGGCGCCGATATACCCGTTCGTATCCGGACTCCACGTCAGGCCGAAATGGCGGCATTGATGCCCGAAAAACTGCCGCCCGATACGTCCAAGATGCTGCTTTGTCCGATGCCGGGCCTTATCGTGAAAGTCGCGGTCGAGGTTGGTGACGAGGTGCAGGAAGGTCAGGCACTCTGTACCGTGGAAGCCATGAAGATGGAAAACATCCTGCGGGCGGAAAAGAAGGCCGTTGTCACGAAAATCAACGCAGGCGCGGGCGACAGCCTGGCTGTGGATGATGTGATTATGGAATTCGAATAAACCGCAAGAAAGCAAATGATCGGACGTTATTGCGTCCGATCATTATGAGGATGTCTAGCTATCCCCGCGCCGGTCGCGCATTTCCTGCTGTCGCATTGGCATTTTGTCGATCACTCGACTGATTTCGCGCACGTCCCAGGGAAGGGGTTTGCGCAGATAGACCCCGCCATCCTTGCCAATCATCGCGAGCATAAAGCCACGGGGGCGCAGTTTGGTGCGTAGGGCGCTGCCCTCAGACTTGGCCGTGTCAGTTAGAACGATCACATCGCGCTCTTCCAGATCTTCCAGACGATCTGTTAGAAACTCTATCTGTTGGATGTAGCGAGGGTCATTCGGGCTGTCGGCAAAGACCACCAAGACGCGGTTTTGCCAAATCAGGCTGTCCAAATCGACCGCATCGCCCGGCATCACGATCTGCTGCAAAAGGGCGGTGTCACCGCCCTCATTCGCCTCCTGCGCAGCGACTGTTGCGGTCTGAGCAACCGACATCAGGGCAAAAACAACGGTAGAAACAAGGGTATGGCGCGAGTTCATGATGTCTCCTTCCTTCCAGATATAGGTCGCACTTAGCCGGTTGCGAAGGTACATTTCGGTGAACGCGACGAAAAAAGCGTCGCACTTCCATTTTGCGCGAAAGTGGGGTTTAAGCGGCAACGGTTTGACCGTGCTGCGTAGCAGCATGTTCCCGCCGCCCAGACGATGAACGAGGTGTGATATGGGGTCGAAGACGCAAATCTGGAGTGAGATTGCTGAAAAAGAGCTGCGGGGGCGCGCTCTGGACGATCTGACGTGGAACACGTTGGAAGGCATCGACGTCAAACCCCTTTATACCGAAGAGGATACCAAAAACATCGCACATATGGGCTCAATCCCTGGTCAAGCGCCGTTTACGCGCGGGGTCAAAGCCACGATGTATGCGGGCCGCCCCTGGACGATCCGGCAATATGCGGGGTTTTCGACGGCTGAGGAATCGAACGCATTCTATCGGCGCAACTTGGCCGCTGGTCAGCAGGGGGTGTCGGTCGCCTTCGATCTGGCCACGCACCGAGGCTATGACAGTGATCACCCGCGTGTGGTGGGCGACGTGGGCAAGGCTGGCGTGGCGATTGACAGCGTTGAGGACATGAAAATCCTCTTCAATGGCATCCCGCTCGATCAGGTGTCTGTTTCGATGACGATGAATGGCGCGGTGATCCCGGTTCTGGCCAGTTTCATCGTGGCGGGTGAAGAGCAAGGACATGACAAATCTGTGCTGTCGGGCACGATCCAGAACGACATCTTGAAAGAATTCATGGTGCGCAACACCTATGTGTATCCGCCGGAACCGTCGATGCGGATCATTGCGGATATCATTGAATACACGTCCAATGAGATGCCGAAATTCAATTCCATCTCCATTTCCGGCTATCACATGCAGGAAGCCGGCGCGAACCTTGTGCAAGAGCTGGCCTACACACTGGCCGACGGCAAAGAATACGTGAAAACCGCGATGGCGCGAGGGATGGACGTGGATAAATTCGCGGGACGTCTGAGTTTCTTCTTTGCCATTGGCATGAATTTCTTCATGGAGGCCGCCAAGCTGCGCGCAGCAAGGATGCTGTGGTATCGGATCATGGATGATCTTGGGGCGAAGAATGAACGTTCCAAGATGCTGCGGACTCATTGTCAGACGTCGGGCGTCAGCTTGCAGGAACAGGACCCCTACAACAACGTGGTCCGCACCGCTTATGAAGCGATGAGTGCGGTTTTGGGCGGCACACAAAGCTTGCACACCAATGCGCTGGACGAGGCCATCGCGCTGCCGACAGATTTCTCTGCCCGCATTGCGCGGAACACGCAGCTGATCTTGCAAGAGGAGACGGGGGTCACCAATGTCGTCGATCCGCTGGCGGGATCTTACTATGTCGAAAGTCTTACGGCGGAGCTGGCCGAGGCCGCATGGGAGCTGATCACCGAAGTCGACGAAATGGGCGGGATGACCAAGGCTGTGACCTCTGGCATGCCGAAACTGCGGATTGAGGAAAGTGCGGCCACCCGGCAGGCGATGATCGACCGCGGCGATGAGGTGGTCGTGGGCGTCAACAAGTACCGCAAAGACAAGGAAGATCCGATCGACATTCTGGAGATCGACAACAACGCTGTGCGAGAGGCGCAGATCGCGCGGTTGGGCAAGATCCGTGCGACGCGCGATGAAGCCGGGTGTCAGGTGGCCCTCGATGAGCTTTCGCGCCGGGCGTCAGAGGGCGGCAATTTGCTTGAAGGTGCCGTGGAGGCGGCGCGGGCGCGGGCTTCCGTCGGTGAGATTTCCATGGCGCTGGAGAAAGTTTTCGGACGTCACAGGGCGGAGGTGAAGACCTTGGCGGGCGTATATGGCAAGGCCTATGAGGGCGATGAAGGCTTCGCACAAATTCAGAATTCGGTGGAAAAATTTGCCGAAGATGAAGGTCGGCGGCCGCGCATGTTGGTGGTGAAGATGGGTCAGGATGGGCATGACCGCGGGGCCAAGGTGATTGCCACCGCGTTCGCCGACATTGGCTTTGACGTGGATGTTGGCCCGCTTTTCCAGACGCCCGATGAGGCCGCGCAAGACGCAGTGGACAATGACGTGCATGTGGTGGGCATTTCCAGCCAGGCGGCCGGGCATAAAACGCTGGCGCCGCAACTGATTAATGCGCTGAAAGATAAGGACGCAGAGGACATCATTGTGATCTGTGGCGGTGTCATCCCGCAGCAGGATTACGATTTCCTGATGGGCGCGGGTGTGAAGGCCATCTTCGGGCCTGGCACCAACATCCCAGAGGCCGCAGAAGATATTCTTCGCCTCATTCGTGAGGCTCGCGCGTAGGCTGGGGGCCAGGGCCCATGAGTGTTTTTGGCAAGATGAAACCGGGACGATGAGCAACAAATCCCGCGCGCTGCTGGGGGGTGGGCTGGGCCTGATATGGTCCGTAGCTTTGCTGACCGGCGCAGCGATCTTTGTGCAGATCCCGGTTTTCGCGCTGATCCCCACGATCATGACCGCTTTTCTGGCGCCGGGACTTGTGATGACGGCAATGATTGCACGGGTGGCTTTGCGGCGTTTTTTCGATGCTGACACTAGTATGGGGCCACTTTTAGAGGCGGGCGAGATGGACCGTCGCGTGTTGCAGAACACCGGGGAACAGCTTGTGATCGCCGCTGCGATCTGGCCTGCCGCGGCAGTGCTGCTGGGGCCCATGGGGCCGGGCGTGATCATTGTGCTGGGTCTGGGGTTTGCCATAGCGCGGATTGTTTTTTGGGGGGGATGCCATCGCAGCCCGCTTATGCGATCCGTGGGATTTGCAGCGACATTTTTTCCCACGGTTTTTGTGGCGCTTTGGGCGCTGACAACACTCGTCATCTGAAGCAGGGCCGCGTAGGGTGCGCGGGAAATTCACCCTGTGCTGAGGCTTGGCCGATGTTGGAACTCGATCATCTTGCTGTCGCATGCGAAACGCTTGCGGAAGGCCGTGAGGCCGTGGAAGCTGCACTGGGTGTCAGTTTGCAGCCCGGTGGTCAGCATCCGCGCTATGGCACACACAACATGTTGCTGGGGCTGGAAGACGGGCTTTACCTTGAAGTGATCGCCATTGACCCCTCTGCGCCAAAACCGCCTTACCCGAGGTGGTTTGATCTGGATCGGTTCGAAGGGTACGCGCGGCTCACGAACTGGATTTGTCGATCGGATGATTTGGATGCCCATGTAGCGCAGGTGCCGCTTGTCGGCGTGCCGGTGGATATGGTGCGCGGCAATCTGACTTGGCGCATGGCGGTGCCCGATAACGGGCAGTTGCCGTTCGACAACTGCCATCCTGCCGTAATGCAATGGAGTGGGTCGGATCACCCGGCTGCGCGTCTGACGCCCTCAGGGTGCCGGTTGGAACGGTTGACGATCCATCATCCGGATGCGGATGCGCTACGCGCGATGCTGGGTCCGATGGAAGATGCGCGTATTCAGATTGAAACCGGCAAAGCAGGGCTATCGGCGGAATTTGAAACGCCCTTTGGCGCGAGAACTTTGTCGTGATCACGCGCCCCGCCAATCATGCAGATGCGGGGGCCATTGCGGAGATTTGGAACCACTACATTCGCGATACGACCGTTACATTTACCACGGATGAAAAGGCGCCTGCAGAGGTGGCCGCCTATATCGACGCGCGATGCTCCGGCGGGATGAGTGTTGTTGTCGCCGAAGACGACACTGGAGTGATCGGGTTCGCTGCCGCCTCATCTTTCCGGTCGGGTCCGGGATATGCGCGTACGCTCGAGACTTCGGTGATGTTGCGCGATGGGGCCTCTGGCAAAGGCGCGGGCCGTCATCTGATGAAGGCCGTTGAGGCGACCGCCCGTGTGGGCGGAGCAGGGGCTTTGGTCGCCGGGATCAGCGGCGAAAACGATGGGGCTGTCGTGTTTCATGCCCGGTTTGGCTTTGAAGAGGTGGGGCGTATGCCCGGTGTCGGGCAGAAATTCGGCCGCGCGCTGGATCTTGTGTTGATGCAAAAACGGCTTTGAATCTTCAGGTTCCGGGTGCGTATTCTTCGGCCTCGGAATAGACGGCCACGATGCAGCCCGTTTCCGTATGAGAGGTATGTTCGGTGTCCCCATCCAGCCAAACCACATCGCCCGCTTTGTAGACCGTGCCGTCGTTGTCAATGAGTTCGCCCTGCACGACAAGGAACTCCTCGGCACCGCCATGGCGATGGGGCGTCGATTGCGCGCCGGGGTCCATGCGGTAGATGTAGAAGCCCACATCCTGCTTGGCATTGGGGTTCAACTGAATGAATGAAGTGCCGCTTTCGCCCGTCTCATCATAATTGGTGAACGCGCTGTCATCGAAGATATTGGCGACCTTGCGCTCTTGCGGTTGGATCGGTTTCATAGGGCGGGCCTTTTCGTTGAATCGTCATTCAATTCTAGCGCAAAGGAAACCAGATGCCACCCGCGAGGCGCGCGCGCAAGGACGCGAAGAGCGGGTCGTATTAGGCGTGTTTGAACTTGGCGACGAACTCCGCACGCAACGCGGCATACCAGGGCGTCTCGGGTGGCCAGGGATTGAGACGAGACAGGCTGTCACCGGGATAGGCCTCGGCGAAGTTTTTGGCATAGGTCTCGCCCGCAAACCTGTCTGCGCCCAGGACTGGGGAATTGTATCCATGGCTTTGTGTGGCGAGGCCCGCGTTTTCTGGTCGGTACGCATATTCGATGAACGCATAGACAGCATCTATGTTTTGGGCCGCTTTCGGCATGGCAAGCCCATCTACCCACGCCATCGCCCCTTCGACCGGAGCCTGATAGTGCACTGGTTCGCCCTGAGACTTAAGTGCCAACGGCGGCCCGTCCCACGTTTGGCCCAGTGTCACCTGTTCGCCTAAAAGGGCCATGCGTTGGGATTCTGCGTCGTTCCAGAGGCGGTTGATCCTGGATTTGCGCGCGATGGCCCAATCAGTGATCCGGGTCCAGACATCGCGCATGATATCTTCATCTGCATATGCTGCCCAAACAGATCCCGGTTCCATGTCGCCTGTCGCTTCGAGGTGCAGACCAGCCCCCACCAGCATGGATTGTGCACGGCCCATGGTGGCACCAGAAAGTACCTCGGACCAAACATCGCCATAACTGGGCGCAATGCCATCCGGGCGCCAGCGATCCGTGCGATAGGCAATGCCTTCGGTGCCCCAAACATGGGGCAGCCAATGGATGCCCGCGTCGTCAAAATTCCAGGTATCTGTGCCGATCTTGACCATCGCGGGATTGACGTCATCCAGTGCCACGCGAGCCAGATCAAATGGCTGCAGCAGTTCCAATGGTGCCCATTGAAGCGCACGTTGGCTCGTCGGGCTGATCAGGTCATATCCGGCGCCGTCAGATGCCTGCATCCGTTGCAGAATCTCTTCATTGGACCCGATGGGCGTGTGGGTCACGGTTATGCCGGTTTGCTCGGTGAAGCCTCGAAGAAAGGGTTCGGGTAGGTAATCGGACCACATCATGATGTTGAGATCGCCCGATGAAGCGCGGGCGGATGTCATGATGAAGGGGGCGGCTAGACTAACCGTGCCGGTGAGAAAGCGGCGACGGCTGAACGGCATGGCTTTGGTCATGAAGCGGGTCCTGGTGGAAAGAGGCCGGGTGACTCTGGCTGCCTTATCTAACGCCATTTTGCTGCGACGTGAAAGGGGCAGCTCGTCGCTCCCTTTCGGGCGCGCGTCGTCGCTGCGCTTTGGCGGCAAGCGCCCGAAGATTTCAAAGGCTGAGCTTGTCGGCCCGCGGAAAGATATCTGGCAGCGCGTCATGCATTGCGGCCAGCGCGGTCGTGGCTTCCTTGCTGTTCAAACGTCTGTCCTGTCGAGGGGACAGGCGGATCGCCAATGCAGTGTCGTCAGCGCTCCGCAATCTTACGGAGAGAGATCCCAAATCCGCATTCCACAAGTATCCCTGATACTGCGCGAGACGGAAGCGATCCAGAAAGTCTGGGTCCACCTTGGTACCTGCCGGGCTGTCACGCAGGATGCGAGCGGTGATGCGCGTCACCTCTACCGGTTCGAACCGGGACAGCAAGACAGATACCAACTCGCTTTCGAAAAAGCTTTCTAGCCGGTCGATTTCCGTTTGCGTGGTTTCCGCGATCTGAAATGGGCCGTCCCGTTCCAGAATGCCGATTTCGCAATGCAACCTTCGGCCTTTCAATGCCTCATCAATCGCGCGGGCCAGCGCATCCAGACCTGAAGGGCTGAAAAAGGCGCCTTCCAGTTTCGTTTGCAGCCGGGCGGTGACAATCACATGGGCTTTACCCAGTTGATAGCGCAGGAACCCCTGTTCGATGAGCGCGTGAATGGCGCGGTGCACGGCGGTGCGGCTGAGCCCGCTCAGTTGGGTAAGCTGTGCAGGTGTCACGGGCCCATGTTTCAACGTCAGATCGAGCACGGTGAGCGCGCGCGCGGCGGAGCCGGTGGCCGTCATCTCATTCATGATGCGCGCTCTTCCCCATGTTGCGTCCTCTTCTGCGGAGGGTACACTGGGCAGACTGGCCAAGACAACGATTGTGAGGGGCAAAGATGCGAGCCTTCCTGGATGAGCAGCAAAGCCTGCACAACCCCAAGAATTTCATGGCCGCAGGACAGTTGCGCCCGAGCCCTGAAGAGCCTTTTCGGGTGGATGTGCTGAAATGGGGGGCAGAGGCGGCGGGATGTACGTTTGAAGCGCCCGAGGATGCGGGGATGGCACCCATTGAGGCGGTGCATGATGCGGCTTACCTGACCTTCCTGCAAACGATCCATGCGCGCTGGCAGGGCATTCCGGGCGCGGCCGATGAAGTTATCCCAAACGTGCATCCGCGTGGACGAGGGGACGGCTACCCGTCCGGCCCGGTGGGGCAGGCAGGTTACCATCAGGCCGATACCGCCTGTCCAATTTCAGCCGAGACCTGGACGTCAGCCTACTGGTCCGCCCAATCGGCGGTGTCAGCCACGCGCGCGGTGCTGGATGGTGCGCCTGCGGCCTATGCGCTCTGCCGTCCGCCGGGTCATCATGCCTACACCGATCAGGCGGGTGGGTTTTGCTTTCTTAACAATTCCGCCATCGCCGCGCAGTATTTGCTGGAGACTGGACGGCGACCCGTGATTTTGGATGTGGATGTCCATCACGGCAATGGCACGCAAGGCATCTTCTACAGCCGCGGTGATGTGCTGACAGTGTCGATCCATGCCGACCCCACGGCGTTCTATCCGTTCTTCTGGGGGTACGCCGGAGAAATTGGAGAAGGGGATGGCAAGGGCACCAATCTCAACCTGCCTCTGGCGATGGGATCAGGCACGGATGAGATGCTTGCGGCGCTGGACACGAGCTTTGACGCGATCCGGGCCTTTGAGGCGGATGTAATCGTGGTTGCGCTGGGGCTTGATGCCCATGAGGCCGATCCGTTTCAGGCATTCAAAGTCACCACGCCCGGGTTCGAAAAGATGGCACAGGCGATTGCCGGGCAGGGTTTGCCGCTCATTTGTGTGCAGGAGGGGGGCTATGTGTCCAAAGCGCTGGGCGAAGCAGCGACTGCGTTTCTTGGTGGGTTAGGGTAGAGGGGCTCTGCCCCACGCCTTCGGCATTCCCCGGGATACTTAAGGCAAAAAGAAAGGCTAAAAGACCTGCGCCTTTCTTGTTGCCTTAAGTATCCCCGCCGGAGGCATAAAGTCTTCAGCTATCAAGCTTACGCAACCGTTTGAAAAGGCTGGAGGTGTCCCAGCGGCCGCCACCCATTTTCTGGACGTCTTTGTAGTATTGATCGACCAGGGCCGTAACCGGCAGGCTCGCGCCGTTTTCGTCGGCTGTGGAGAGGCAGATGTCGAGGTCCTTGCGCATCCAGTCGACCGCGAAGCCGTGCTCAAAGTGATCGTCAAGCATCGTCTCATAGCGGTTGACCATCTGCCAGCTGCCCGCAGCACCTCCGCCGATCACATCCACCACGGCGCGCCCATCCAGGCCCGCTTTTTCAGCAAAGTGCAGCCCTTCGGAGAGGCCTTGCACGAGGCCCGCGATGCAAATCTGGTTCACCATTTTCGTCAGCTGGCCCGCGCCGCTTTCGCCCAGACGCACGCATTTCTTGGCATAGGCATTAATAAGCGGCTCGGCTGCGCTGTAAGCCGCCTCGTCGCCTCCGCACATGACCACGAGCTGGCCGTTTTCTGCCCCGGCCTGGCCGCCGGACACTGGGGCGTCGACAAAAGACACGCCAGTGTCCTTAGCCGCCGCGTAAAGTTCGCGGGTGACGGCAGCGGAAACGGTGGTGTGATCCACAAAGATCGCGCTTGGGGCCATGCCAGCAAACGCGCCGTCGTCGCCCGTGCAGACGCTGCGCAGGTCATCGTCGTTGCCCACACAGGCCATCACGAACTCTGCGCCCTCTGCGGCTGCGCGCGGGGTTGTGGCGTGGGCGCCGCCGTATTCGCCGACCCATTTTTCCGCTTTGGCCGTGGTGCGGTTGTAGACGGTCACCTCATGGCCTGCCTTGGCCAAGTAACCCGCCATTGGGTAGCCCATGACGCCGAGGCCCAGGAATGCAACTTTTGCCATGATGATGTCCTTTCAGAATTACAGCGCATCGCCGGGTGTTTTACCCGCGAAAAACGCATCCAGATTGTCGAGCGCGCGGAAGCCCATGGCGTCGCGCGTGGCGGTCGTGGCGCTGCCGATATGGGGCAGCATGAAGATGTTTTCGTGGGTGGCGAGGTCCGGGTTGCCCCCGGGTTCCACCTTGAAGCAGTCAAGGCCAGCCGCGGCCAGTTTGCCGGAGGTGATGGCCGCGATGAGAGCGTCTTCATCGACCAAAGCGCCGCGCGCGGTGTTCACCAGGATCGCGCCATCGGGCAGCATTGCAAAGCGGTCCGTATTCATCAGGTCCTGGGTTTCGGGCGTGGACGGACAGTGAAGTGACACGAAATCCGACACCTTCAACACGCTCTCAATGCTGTCATGGTAGGTCGCGCCCATCTCGTATTCGGGCCTGAGCGGCTTGCGGTTGTAATAGTGGATCTCCATCCCGAAGCCGCGCGCTTTTTCGGCAAGCGCCCGCCCCACACGGCCCATGCCGATGATGCCGAGCCGCGCGCCGGTCACCTGCTTGCCGACCATGAAGGCGGGGCTCCAACTGTCCCACGCGCCTGACCGGACCAGCCGGTCGCCGGTTACGGCGAGGCGGGCAGCGCCCAGCATCAGGAGCATGGCGATTTCGGCGGTGGCATCGGAGAGTACATCGGGTGTGTTGGTCACGACGATGCCGCGGGCGCGCAGGGCGTCGAGGTCGCAGTGATCGGTGCCCACGGAATGATTGGCGACGATCTTCAGACGCGGATCAAGCTGGGCCACGACATCGGCGGAGAAGTGTTCGGAATGGCAGGGCATCATCGCGTCGACCCGCGCGCTCATCGCGATGATCTCTTCGGCTGTGCCGGGCGTGTCGGCCTCATTCAGGATCAGATCGTAGTCGCGCTCAGCACGTGCAATGGTCGCCGCAGACAAGCGTCGCGGCATCCAAACCACTGGTTTTGCAGTCATTCGTCTTTCTTTCCGATCGTCTCTTCCCAGAGGTTATAGAGCGCCATACCGATGACGATGATGGCGATGATCATGAAAGGTAGCCCGCCGGAGAACCCTGCAAAGCCCGTGGAGATGGAATGCGACAGGCCGAGGACAAAAATCATCATCAGTCCCGTGCCGATGAGCCCCATGATGATGTTGGTCATTTTTGACATAGTCTAAGCCTCCAATTCCAATTCGGCCCCGGCTTTCGCCAGTGCAGTTTGAACCCAAGCTGCGGTGCGCAGCAAGCGGTCATCTTCTTCCGCCGCCCCGATCAGCTGGATGCCGATGGGTAGGCCGGTGTCGCCCACGAGGGCGGGGATGGTGAGACAGGGCAGGCCGGCCAGTGTCCAGATCAAACAGAATGACGCGTCGCCCGTGGTGCCTTCGCTGATCAGCGGGGCCTCGCCCGTGGCGGATGGTGACAGGATCGCGTCGAAATCGTTGAAGTGGTCTACAAAGAAAGCGTCGGCGGACTTTTTGACGCCGAGCGCGTCTTCGTATTGCTCTGCGGAAATCTCTTGCCCACGCGCGACAGCCGTCTTCATCTCTTCGCTGATCTGATCGCCGTGATCGGCCACTGTCTGGGTCAGGGCCTGCGCCAGCTCATAGTCATAGATCGTCCGGTGAACATCCGTCAGCCCGCCCAATTGCGGCGCGGCGTCGAACCGTTCTACGCGGGCCCCGAGGGCTTCCAGAACCGCGACCATGCCATCGTGGCAATCGCGGTTCATGCGGTCATGATAGGGCAGGTCGAACCAGGCGATATCGGGCTCCACCGGCACGTCGGCTTGTGCGCCGGTCAGCATCGCGGGTGTGGGGCGGGGCAGGGAGCCTGCGTCCGCGCCGTCATAGCCGGAGATAACGTCTGTCAGAAGGGCCGCGTCTTCGATCGTGTTCGCGAAGATGCCCATCTGGTCGAGACTTGGCACGGTGGACATGACGCCCGATCGCGAAATCAGCCCGCGTGTGGGTTTGAACCCGAAGGTGCCGCAGTAAGACGCGGGCCGGATCACCGATCCGCCCGTCTGGCTGCCCACGGCCAGTGGCACATGACGGGCGGCAACAGCTGCGGCGGAGCCGGAGGAGGAGCCGCCGGGTGTGTGCAATGGGTTGTGGGGGTTGGTGGTCTGAGAGGGGGCGAGATAGGCCATTTCCGTCGTAACGGTCTTGCCCATGATCACGGCCCCGGCCTCGATCAGGCGTTCCACCAGGCGCGCGTCGTGGTCGGCTGAGCGAGCCGCATAAAGCGGCGAGCCGCGTTCCGTCGGACCTTGCGTCGTGTCGATGATATCCTTGAGGCCCACCGGCACGCCGTGCAGCGCACCAAGCCCACGGCCCACGCGGCGAATGCGATCGGCCTCCCGGGCTTGGGCCAGCGCGTGGTCGGGGTCAATCCAGGCCCACGCCTTGATCGTGCCATCAGTGTCCTTGATGCGCTCTAGGCAGGCCGTGACCAACGCTTCAGACGTCAACCGCCCTGTCCGGATGCCCTCGGCGGCGGCCACCGCCGAAAGCGTTGTCAAGTCGGTTGCCATCAAGGAATCCACTCACCGAAGAGATAGTCAGGGAACCACAGCGCGATGCCGGGGAACTGATACATGAGCACCATACAGAGGATCACGATGGCCAGGTACGGCATGAGACCTTTGAATATCTCCATCAGTTCGATCTGCTTTTTCAGCACGCCTTTAAGGTAGTAGGCCGACATGGCCATTGGTGGCGTTAAGAACGAGGTCTGCAGGTTGAGGGCCACCAGCATGGCGAAGAAGTAGGGGTTCACGCCAAACGTCTCCAGCATGGGCAGGAAGATCGGCACGAAGATGATCAGGATCTCCGACCATTCGAGCGGCCAACCCAGCAGGAAGATGATGATTTGCGCCAGCACCAGGAACTGCCACGGCTCCAGGTTCATTGCCACGACCCATGTCTCGATCACGTCATGGCCGCCGAGATAGGAGAAGATGGACGCGAAGGTCCATGAGCCGACGAAGAGCCAGCACACCATGGCGGTGGCCTTCGCGGTCAGGAATACGCTTTCCTTCACCTTGGTCCAGTTGAGCGACCGGTAAAGGCCCGCCAGAACCAGACCACCCAGTGCGCCCATGGCGGCAGCTTCGGCTGGGGTGGCCAGACCGCCAAGGATGGACCCAAGCACCAGCATGATCAGAACCGTCAGCGGCACGAAAGATACGAGCAGGTTGTAGTAGACCACGCTGCGGGGCGGAATGTCGTCCTGGTTCGGCTTCGGCGCCAGTGCGGGATTAATGGTGACCCGCATGATAACGTAGACGATGTACAAGCCGGCCAAGATCAGCCCGGGGAACACCGCCGCCGCATAGAGCCGCAGAGGCGAGAGTTCCGCAATCGCGGCATAGACGATCAGCATGATCGAAGGCGGGATCAGGATGCCCAACGTACCGCCTGCACAGATGATGCCCGAGGCAAAGCTTTTGTCATAACCTGCCTTGTTCATAGCCGGGTAAGCCAAGAGGCCCATCAGCGTCACCACCGCACCCACGATGCCCGAGGCAGTGGAGAAGACGGCGCAGGTCAGCAGTGCTGCAATGCCCAAAGAACCCGGCAGGTTCGACGCCGCCTGATAGAGCGAATAGAAAAGCTTATCGACGATGTTAGCCCGCTCCACCACGTAGCCCATGAAGAGGAACAGCGGGATGGCGACCAGAATGTCGTTCTCCATCACCGAGTAGGTGTTCTGGTTCAGCAGGTAGAAGATGTTGTTATTGAAGATATCGCCAATGCTATCGGGTGCACCAGTGTAATAGGCGTAATAGCCGAACGCCACGCCCATCGCGATGAGGGTAAAGGCGATCGGAAAGCCCAGAAGCACCAGCACGATGAACAGGCACAGCATCAGGATGGCTACCTGAGGATCAGTCATCATTTAGCTCCTTCAGGATTTATTTGAGCCGCGGCCGACCAGATCATCGAGATCGGCCTCTGCCAGCAAGTCTTCGGTTTCTTTGACGTCTGCGATCCGGGCAGGCCACGCGCCAGTGCGCATTGCGATCCAGCAGCGCATCAGTTCGGCCAGCCCTTGGATCATCATCAGCAGGCCAGCAGCCGGAATGAGCGTCTTGAAGAAATAAATCTGGATCCGCGCGGGGCTGTTCCAGCTGACTTCCTTGTAGCGCCAGCTGTCCGAGGCGATCTCCCACCCGAACCAGAAGAGGGCAATCATGCCGGGGAAGAAGAAGAGCAGATAGAGCAGGAAATCGAGCCTGGCCTGCCAACGGACAGAGAAAAGGCGGTAGAGCACGTCGCCGCGCACATGGGCGTCCTGTGCCAGTGTGTAGGCGCCCGCCATCAAGAACAGCGCGCCATACATTTGAACCATCATGTCAAAGGCCCACACAGTCGGCGCATTCAGCACGTAGCGCACGAACACTTCGTAGGACACAGACAGGGTAAGAATAAGGATGCACCACCCGAATGCTTTGCCAACCCATTGGCTCAAACCTTCGATGGCGTGGATGATCTTTTGCA
>JBCCNB010000048.1:0-22823 GCA_039026055.1 Pseudomonadota bacterium
TAACCCCATGACAGAACGGTTCGATTACTTCGTGGTGTTTGCAGAGATGCGCACCGGGTCCAATTTTCTGGAATCGAACCTCAATGCGATGGACGGCATCACCTGCCATGGGGAGGCGTTCAACCCGCATTTCATCGGTTATCCCAACAAGACCGACATCATGGGTTACAGCCAAGCCAAGCGCGATGAAAACCCGGCCGGGCTGATATGGGCCATTCGGGAAAAGACGGACGGTTTGGGTGGTTTCCGGTTCTTTCACGATCATGATCCGCGGGTGATTGACTTATGCCTTGATGATCCTCGCTGCGCCAAGATCGTGCTGACGCGCAATCCGGTGGAAAGCTACGTGTCCTGGAAGATCGCCAAGGCGACGGGGCAGTGGAAGCTGACCAATGTGAAGCGCCGCAAGGAAAGCAGTAAGATTGATTTTGAGGCGTCGGAGTTTGATGCGCACGTTAGCGAGTTGCAGGAATTTCAGGTGTTCCTTCTGAACCGCCTGCAAACGACCGGGCAGACGGCCTTTTATCTGGCCTATGAGGATCTGCAGGACGTGGCCGTGATGAACGGTCTGGCGAAGTTTCTAGGCGTTGATAGTCAGCTTGAGGCGCTCGACGCCTCGCTCAAGAAACAGAACCCCAGCCCGCTTTCGGACAAGGTCGAAAACTTTGAGGAGATGGAGCGCTCTCTTTCGTGCATGGATCGTTTCAATCTTACACGAACGCCCAATTTCGAACCCCGTCGCGGAGCGGGCGTGCCGGCTTTCGTGACCGGGGCAAAGGCGCCCATCCTGTACATGCCAGTGCGGTCCGGGCCAGAGGCCGTGGTGCGGGATTGGATGTCCAGACTGGATGGGGTGGCGGAAGATACCCTGCCCACGCAGTTGAACCAGAAGGCCCTGCGCCAATGGAAACGCCGCAACAAAGGTCACCGCAGTTTCACCGTTTTACGCCACCCGCTGGCGCGCGCGCATGATGTATTTTGCACCCGTATCCTGCCGCGTGGAGAGGGGACGTTTTCCGACATCCGCAAGACCCTGCGCAATTTCCACAAACTGCCCATTCCGGGTGATTGGCCGTCTGAATGTTACACGGCGGGGATGCATCGGGAGGCGTTTTTAGCGTTCCTCGAATTTCTGCGGGCCAATCTGGCAGGGCAGACGAATATCAGGGTCGATGCTCATTGGGCCACACAGGCCGAAGTGCTGCAGGGCTTTGCCGGCTTCTGCCTGCCCGATCTAGTAATCCGGGAGGAGGAGCTTGCCACCGCCCTGCCCGATTTGGCACGCGCGCTGGGTTATTCCAAACCGCCCAAATTGTCCCAGTCTGCAGCGGACACGCCTTTCGCGTTGTCAGAGATTTATGATGACACGCTCGAAGAAATGGCCGCCCAGGTGTATCAGCGCGATTACATGCTTTTTGGGTTTTCGGAGTGGACGCCTATCTAGGCGGCTTTGACCGGCAGTGCTTCGGTCATGATTGTGTGTAGCGTTGCGGGGTTCCGGTTGGAGCGCAGTTTGGAACAGATGCTCTGTTCTTTCAGCGTGCGTGAAATCAATGCCAGTGCCTTCAGGTGTTCCACGCCCGCATCTTCAGGGGCAAAGAGAGCAAAGATCAAATCCACCGGCTGACGATCCACCGATTCGAAGTTCACCGGTTTTTCCAACAAAAGCATTGCCCCAATCACGTGATCCACGCAGCCCAGACGCGCGTGTGGCAACGCGACGCCATGGCCGACACCCGTGGGTCCAAGGCTTTCGCGTTCCAGTAGCGCGTCAATCGCAGCGCTGCTGTCAATGCGATAAGCACTGTCAGCCAAACCACCCAATTCATGAAACAGTCGCTTCTTACTCGATACACCGGAAAGCACCCGTACTGCCTCCGGCTTGAGGATCGTGGACATGTCCATCTTTGTTCGCTCCGTCTGAAAATCCGTTACCCGAAAAAGGCGCGTCGGTTACGGATCAATCCAGCCTATGTTTCCATCGTCACGTCGATACACGACGTTTACGCCGTCTTTGCTTTCGTTCCTGAAGACCAGCACCGGGGCCCCTGCCAGTTCCATCTGCATCACGGCTTCGCCCACCGAAAGAGACGGAATTTTCGTCTCCATTTCGGCGACAATTACGGGCTGCAGGCTGTCGGGTTCCGAATCCTCTCCCTCAGGTTCAGTGGCGAGGATATAAGAGGACGCCCCCGAAATTTCAACAGGTTCTGCACGTGTCTTGTGATGGTCTTTCAACCGGCGTTTGTAGCGCCTCAGCTGCTTCTCCATTTTCTCTCTGCATTGATCAAAAGCTGCATAGATTTCATGATCTTGCGCGCGGGCCTGAGCCGTCAGGCCGGTGGAAAGATGGATCGTCGTTTCACAGTTGAAGGCGCCCCCGGATTTAGAAAAAATCACATGCGCATCTGTCGGTCGTCCGGCAAATTTTTCAATAACTTCAGATAGTTCCTGCTCTGCATAGTTTTGCAGGGCATCGCCTACGTCAATTTGTTTGCCGCTGACTTGATATCGCATGGGTCCTCCTTCGAATGATGCAGACAGGCCACAGATGCGGACGGATCCGCTCATGTCGTGCCTACATCTTAATCACTTGTAACGAGCTGCCGTCTCAACCTGCATCTGCGATGAAAACCGCGAGTGGGTGAGCATGGACGAACCGGGCAGGTCATACCATCATTTGAGGCTTTACCGGGTCCGCTTGTCAATGACTTTCCGGCGCTTATTAACCTTTCGGTTCCGCTCTGCTCGCGACGATCAGGTGATGCGAAAATTATCGCCGAGATAGACGCGGCGCACATTTTCGTTGCTGACAACCTCATCGGGCTTGCCTGACATCAGCACCTTGCCATCATGAAGAATGTAGGCGCGATCGACGATCTCCAGCGTTTCGCGCACATTGTGGTCGGTGATCAGAACGCCGATGCCGCGGGTCTTCAGATCGGCGACCAGACGGCGGATGTCCCCGACCGAAATCGGATCAACGCCGGCGAAGGGCTCATCGAGCAACAGGTATTTGGGGTCCGCCGCAAGGCAGCGGGCAATCTCAACTCTACGCCGTTCGCCCCCCGACAGGGCCAGAGCGTGCACCCGGCGCAGATGTTCGATGGAAAACTCCGCCAGAAGTGCTTCCAACCGTTCGCGGCGTCGGTATCGGTCTTTTTCGGCGATATCGAGGATAGACATGATGTTGTCTTCCACCGACATTCCGCGAAAGATCGACATTTCCTGCGGTAAGTACCCGATGCCCAGCTTAGCACGGCGATACATTGGAAGGGTCGTCACATCGCGCCCGTCAATCACTACCCGTCCGCCTTCCGGCTGGACGAGCCCGGCAATGGCGTAAAAGGTGGTCGTCTTGCCCGATCCGTTGGGGCCGAGAAGGGCCACAACCTCGCCCTGTTGCATGGTCAGCGACACATCTCGAATGACCACACGCTTCTTGTAGCTTTTGCGAATAGACCCAACGACAAGGCCAGTGTTTTCGTGAACAAGATGCAGGCGGCGGGCCACGCTACTGTCAGACATTCGTTACTCCCCGCCCTGCTGTAGCACAGTTTTCACCCGACCGGACATATTTGCGGTGCCGGAGACGGTGTTGACGGTCATTTCCTCGGCTGCAACAGCGCTGGGACCCTGCAGCAAGAGCACATTGCCACGCATGTAGATAAGGCCGGTCTCCAGGTTGTAATCCGCAGTAGACGCTTCCGCTGCGTCCTCACCGCTGACGAGGGTGACACCGCCCTTGGCGCGCAACTCTTCAATACCACTTTCATCTTCCATGTAGATGACCAGCACTTCCGGTGCTGACAGGCGCATCGTGCCTTGTCCGATCATCACGTTACCGGTGAAGACGGCGGTGCCATCGTTCTGGTTCACATCCAGATTGTCGGCCGTCACTTCAATCGGCAGGCCGGAATTTTCCTGTACATTGCCAAAGGCCACTTGACCCGTCTGAGCCACCGCCATGCCCCCGAAAACGAATGCGGCGATCAGAAAGCTATGCCGGATCAATTTGTCCAAGCGTCAGTCCTCTTGCGGGGTGCCGGGCTCGTATACCAGCTTGACCCCGTCGGTGAAACGCAAATGCGCGGTCCCCGTGTCGTCGTTGTGTTCCAGCACCATGCGCCCCGCCGTCAAATCACCGGGGGGGCCGACGCCCGCGACCGGGCCCGGGCTTTCGGCGAAAAGCCTGTCGAACTGCGTGTTCAGGGCGTCTGTCGTTATCGTGTATCCCGTGCTCGTCTCCACCAGCACATCACCTTCCAACGTCGCGCTGTTGCTGATCTGATTCATTTCGCCACGACGGGAGGTGATATCAATGCCTGTGCCGGAGGACAGGCGATACTCCGCCGCCACGTCGTCGGCCAGAAAGACACGCGGGTTGGCCGAGGACGGGCGGGTGTGTTCTGTCAGCACAAGCACTTCATCGCCGGACCGTGTGACGCCGGCGAAGGTTGCATTGGTCGCGCCCTGGTCTTCGGCGCGTTGTTGCAGGTCGATCGTGGTAATCGGGACAGCCTCTGTCGGATCGAAACCGTCCGAGAAAAGGAACATGGTCGAAAGAATACCAAGCGCTGTCATGGGCAGGATGATTTTCATCAAGCCAACGATGCGCGAATGGAATTGATCCCGCCAGCTCATGGTTAATGCGCGAAGATGTCCATGTCCGGCCATCCTTGGAGATCAAGCTTGGCCCGGGCGGGCAGGAAATCAAACGCGGCCTGAGCCAGTTCAGTGCGGCCTTCGCGGGCCAGCATGCCGTCCAGCACATCGCGCATCTGATGAAGGTACAGGACGTCAGAGGCTGCATATTCCACCTGTGCGTCGGTTAGAGTGTCGGCACCCCAATCAGAGGATTGCTGCTGTTTGGAGATGTCGATGTTCAACAATTCCTGCAGCAGGTTCTTCAATCCGTGGCGATCCGTGTAGGTGCGCACCAGCTTGCTGGCGATCTTGGTGCAATATACTGGGGCCGTGAGCGCGCCAAAGGCGTTGAGCATCGCAGCAATGTCGAAGCGGCCGAAATGGAAAAGCTTCAACACGTCAGGGTTTTCCAAGAGTGCGCAGAGGTTTGGGGCTTCCGCCTGACCCTTTTCAATTTGGACTACATGCGCGTTCCCGTCCCCGCCGGAAAGCTGCACCACACACAGCCGGTCGCGATGCGGGTTCAGCCCCATGGTTTCGCAATCAATGGCCACCACGGGGCCAAGATCCAGCCCGTTGGGCAGATCATTGCGGTAAAGATGGTTGGCCATAGGGTGTTCCTTTCGCCCAAAAAGGCATGCGGCTGCGGGCATCTCTATGCCATGGAAGGTTCTCTATACTCAATGGGCCTTCAAGTTTGCGCTTGGTCACGGTGGGTCAAAGGCCGGTGACTTTGAAAGTGTAAAGAAAAATTGACACTTTCGTCGCAAAGCCGATACCATGGTGTTGCTTTAACGGAGGCACCGCGCATGTCCGATTCCACTCAAATGACCGTTCGTCGGGAAGAGAAAATCCCAACCGCCTTGTTGCGTGGGATATTGGTTTTGTTGGCTTTTGTGCTGGCGCTGGTTTTCTACGCCCGCATTACGGATCGTCCTTTGGTGGCGCAACCGCCAGATGGCGCCATCGTGGCGGAACGTGTCATCTATTTGCAAGGCACACCTACGGGGGCGGCCCGGATTCTGGATGCGAACGGCGATGAAATCGTGCGTTATGCCACTGGTGAAGGAGGATTCGTTTCCACCATTGACCGGGTGATCCGCCGCGAACGGTTGCGCAACAAAGCGCCAGATAACGGCGTTTTGCACGTGCGCATGCGCGAGGGTGAGCGGCTTTCGATCTTTGATCCCTCGACAGGGCGCGAAATTGAGCTGGAAGCGTTCGGGAGTGATAACATCGCAAAATTCGCCGCGCTTGTTGAGTAAACGGCGGTTTCTTGGCTCTTTCACAATTGTATTGATACGTGTGTGTCGGTCGGAAAATTCGGTCCGTTCTTGATGTGATGTGCTTGCTGGAAAAGCGTACAAATTCATTGACATCCTAGACTGTAAACTTAAACTGACAGATGAATTGTGGCGGACCACCTGAGTCTGACCTGTGAGTCTTTCTGAGGTGGCCACCGCTGCAGTTACATGAGGCTGATGGCCTGCTTCGATCCATCTGACGGCCCGCAAGGGTGCAAGGATGATATCGGATCGGTCCGCCCTTTCGCGTACCAGGCGCCCGGTGACGGGCCAGGCGCCTCAAAAAGAAAGGGCCCCTGCACGGGGATCGGCCAATTTGCGCGCCACTTCACTGTCTGGGCTTCGGCCAAGGCGCATTTTGTCCAAGGGGCACGCTGTCTGATGCAAAAAACGCGCTGCAATACGTTTGCTGAGGTGCATCAGTCAGCGTTTCCTTTGGTTCAAGACTTCCCGAGAAAGGAATAAATCATGGCGATGCTTTCTTTTGAAAGAAAGTACAGGGTCCCAGGGGGGACCTTGGTGGGCGGTGACCTCTTCGATTTTTGGGTCGGGCCCTACTACGTCGGTTTCTTCGGGGTGACGACGGCATTCTTCGCGTCGCTCGGCACGATACTGATCTTCTACAGCACGGCGATGGATGGGGTGTGGAACCCTTGGTTGATCTCAATTGAGGCACCCGATCTGGAGGTCGGGCTTGGCCTTGCCCCGCTCAATGAAGGGGGGTTCTGGCAATTGATCACGATATGCGCCCACGGCGCGTTTATAAGTTGGGCGCTCAGAGAGGTGGAGATCTGCCGAAAGTTGGGCATGGGGTACCATGTTCCGATTGCATTCAGCGTGGCGATCTTCGCCTACACCACACTGGTGGTGATCCGGCCCGTTCTGATGGGCGCCTGGGGGCATGGTTTCCCCTACGGCATCTGGAGCCACCTCGATTGGGTGAACAACGTGGGTTATGCCTACGGTAACTTCCATTACAACCCGGCGCATATGGTGGCGATCACGTTCTTCTTCACCACGACGCTGGCGCTGGCGCTGCATGGATCGTTGATCCTGTCGGCGGCCAACCCTGAAAAAGGCGAAGAGATGCGCACGCCAGAACACGAAGACACGTTCTTCCGTGACTTCATCGGCTATTCGATCGGGCCGCTTGGCATTCACCGTGTGGGCTTGCTTCTGGCGCTCAACGCCGGGTTCTGGTCGGCGGTGTGTATCGTGATTTCAGGCACGGTCTGGTTCGATGCATGGCTCGACTGGTGGTACTGGTACCCGGATATGCCCTTCTGGGTTGACATCGAAGGAGGCGTCAATGGCTGAGTATTTCAATATCTTCACGCAAACTCAGATCGATGGCCCTGCCGAAATGGGCATGGTCGAGGATGTCGACCTGAAAGAGCGGACCAAAGGCACCTCGTTCAACCGTCTGATCGGTTGGTTCGGCAATGCCCAGCTTGGCCCTTTCTATCTCGGCGGGCTTGGCGTGGCATCTATCGGGTGCGGCCTCATTTGGTTCTTCATTGTTGGGATCAGCTATTGGGATCAGGCGGGGTACAACCCGGCGGTGTTCCTGCGCGATCTGTTCTGGTTGTCGCTTGATCCGCCTTCGGCTGACGTGGGTCTTGGCATTCCACCATGGGATGACGGGCTCGCGTGGTTCATCGCAAGCTTCTTCCTGCTGGCGGCGGTCATGCTTTGGTGGGCGCGATCCTACTACCTCGCCAAGCAACTGAAGATGGGCAAACACGTCTTCTGGGCGTTCGGTGCCGCCATCTGGCTCTTCATGGTTCTGGGCTTCTTCCGCCCTATTGCCATGGGCAGTTGGTCCGAGGCGGTGCCCTACGGCATCTTCACCCACCTCGATTGGACAATGACCTTGTCCGTTGTGCACGGCAACCTCTTCTACAATCCGTTCCATGCGCTTTCGATCGTGTTCCTTTATGGCTCCACGCTGCTCTTCGCGATGCATGGAGCCACGATCCTCGCTGTCTCCCGTTTCGGCGGGGATCGGGAACTGGATCAAATCGCGGATCGTGGAACAGCCACGGAACGTGCGGCGCTCTTCTGGCGGTGGACCATGGGCTTTAACGCCACGATGGAAGGTATTCACCGCTGGGCCTGGTGGTTTGCGGTTCTGACCACGATCACAGGTGGGATCGGCATTTTGCTGACTGGTCCGGTTGTCGACAACTGGTTCGTCTGGGCTCAGGAGCACGGCTATGCTCCGCTGGATAATTAAGGAGTAGGACGGACATGTCTGCCAACTACAAATCCACCGAGGCCGCCTTCGACGTATCGGACGCCCGCCGTTCGATCATGAACCAGATGGCCAAAGGCTTTATGATCGCAATGGTCACGTTCTTTGGTCCGGTTGTCTTCATTCTGGTGATCTACTGGATCGGGCTGCTGTTGCCGCCAGAATCCAAAGAGGCCGATGATCCGACGCCGGACAGCTTCCCCATCGTGATGGAAGCCGCAGAAGAACCGGCTGAAGAAGAGGCCGCAACGGAATAGCGATACAGGTTGATCCTGTCGCAATAAACAAACGCGCCCGCCATGAATTTGGCGGGCGCTTTTTTGGTGCGTTTATCAGTGCTGACGGGCTGCTTCGCCGGTTAAAGCTTGTTCACGGGCCACTTCAGAACCATGTTGCCATCCTGATCGGTTGGCACCTCGCCCGCCCGCATATTGACCTGAAGCGCTGGGATGATCTGTTTCGGCACGGCAAGTTGGGCGTCCCGTTCGGTGCGGAACTTGATGAAGTCTTCCCGCGATTTACCACCCCCCACATGGATGTTCTGTGCCTTTTGTTCACCCACCGTGGTTTCCCACGATATCGCCCGTCCGCCGGGCCCATAATCATGGCAAATGAACAGGCGTAGATCATCGGGCAGGCTGAGCACGCGCTGAATGGAATCGTAAAGCTGTCCGGCGTCACCCCCGGGGAAATCGGCGCGCGCCGAGCCGCCATCTGGCATGAAGAGCGTATCACCGACAAAGGCAGCATCGCCCATCACATGGACCATGCAGGCGGGTGTATGCCCCGGTGTGTGGATCGCGAAACAGCGCATACCGCCCACCGTGTATTCATCGCCGTCCTCAAACAGCGCATCGAACTGAGATCCGTCGCGTTGAAACTCCGTGCCCTCATTGAAGATTTTGCCGAACGTGTCTTGCACCGTCATAATGCCCAGTCCGATGCCCAATTTTCCGCCTAACTCATCCTGCACATAAGGCGCACCCGACAGGTGATCGGCATGCACATGGGTTTCAATGATCCACTCCAGGTTCAGCCCCTCTGCACGGATATGATCCACCATCTTTTTCGACCCTTCATAGGTCAATCGCCCGGCCGCCTGATCAAACTCCATCACTGCGTCGATCACCGCGCAGGAAGTGCTTTGGGGGTCCTGCACAACGTAGCTGATCGTGTTGGAACCATCATCGAAGAAGGGCGTGACGACGGGATTGGTGGAAAGATCAACTTGTGGCAGGGTCATCGCGGGCCTCGCTATGTGCATGTGTGTATCATGACCACGACGGCCCCGTATGGCAACAATCATAGAGGCAAGGACCAGTCCATGGTGCATCCAAACAAGGTTGAACACCCCGCATCGCGCGTGATCGCCTTGTTTGAGCAGCTCAAAGCGGCCTATGCGGATGATCCCGTTCCCGGTTACGGGACGCGTCAAAACAGGCTGCAACGGTTGCAAAAGGCCATTGAGAACAACGAGGTCGACATAACGGCCGCCATTCGCGCCGACTTCGGAAACCGCGCCGCTCATGAGACGCTGTTGGCAGATATCGTGCCATCGGTGCAGGCGATTGCCCATGCCAGGCGCCATTTGGGCCGTTGGATGCGCACCCGGCGGGCCGTGACCGATCCGATGTTCTGGCCGGCTAAGTCCCGGGTCGTGCCGCAGCCCAAAGGTGTCGTGGGCATCATCGCGCCATGGAATTACCCGCTGCTTTTGGTCATTGGTCCGTTGGTGGCGGCCATTGCAGCAGGCAACCGTGTGATTGTGAAGCCGAGCGAACACACGCCGCGCTTCAGTGACGTGTTTGAGCGCGTCATCACCACCGCCTTTGATGTGTCAGAGATCGCTGTTCTGCCGGGCGGTCCGGATGTGGCCCGAGCATTGACAGAACAGCCCCTTGATCATTTGCTCTTTACCGGTTCGACCCGTGTTGGGCGTATGGTGGCGCAGGCGGCTGCGCTAAACCTCACACCCGTGACGCTGGAACTTGGCGGAAAGTCACCTGTCATTTTGGATGCTTCGGCAGATGTGGATCTAGCGCTTAAACGCGTGGTACGGGGTAAGATGTTCAATGCCGGGCAGACCTGCATCGCGCCAGACTATATGCTGGTGCCGGAAGGCATGGTGGAAGATGTGGCGCAGCGGGCCATCAAGGTTGCGCGCCGCATGTATCCGGATGTGGCCAGCAACGGCGATCTGACCTCGGTGATTGATCAAAACCATTATGATCGGTTGGCAGGCCTTGTTGAAGATGCGGATGCAAAAGGCGCCACCGTGCTGGTCCATGAGAAGGCATGCCCATCCAAGCGGCGCATGCCGTTGAGGGTGCTGACGGGATTAACTGACGATATGAATGTGATGAGGGAAGAAATCTTTGGTCCGGTTCTGCCCATCCTTGCCTACCGTGACTTTGAGGAGGCGCTTGCCTACGTTCAGGCGCGGCCCCGTCCCTTGGCGCTGTATTGGTTTGGCACCCATAAGGGTCGGGAAGGGCGGATCATGTCTTCTGCCATGGCCGGTGGGGTCACCATTAACGATACGCTGTTGCACGTGACGCAAGAGGCGCTTCCATTCGGGGGTGTAGGGCAGAGCGGCATGGGCGCCTATCACGGCAAGTTCGGGTTCGACACCATGTCCCATCTCAAGCCTATCTTTGTTCAGGCGCGCTGGGCCGGTGCGGATTTGTTCGTGCCGCCTCTATCCGGCATGGCCAGAAAACTCATACGCTATGCGGCCTTGTGGGCGCGCCGTTAGGCAAACTCGCTGAAAATTTATGCGTCGTTTCGATAAAACCGGGGTATTCTGCCCGTCGGCTGCCGCGGAAATTGAAATCGGTGGGTTAGTTCCCATTTAGAGGGAGAGCGAACAGGGGAGGCATAGCGCCATGGCATACCAGAAAACAGACGAGGCCGTCGCCCGTCTGACGCCCATTCAGTACCACATCACCCAGCAGGCGGGCACCGAACGGCCCTTCACTGGCGAATACAACAGCCACAAAGAGCCGGGCATTTATGTTGATGTCGTCTCGGGAGAGCCGCTTTTTGCTTCTGCCGACAAGTTTGAATCCGGCTGTGGCTGGCCATCTTTCACCAAACCCATCGAACATGCCCATGTGACCGAACATCAAGACACTGGGCTGGGCATGGTGCGCACAGAGGTGCGGTCCAAGCATGGGGATAGCCACCTTGGCCACGTCTTCCCCGATGGACCGCGGGATCGTGGTGGACTACGCTACTGCATCAATTCCGCCGCATTGCGGTTTGTCCATCGCAATGACATGCAGGCAGAGGGCTACGGTGCCTATTTGGAACAAGTGGAGGATGTGGCATGAGTGAAAATCGTGCCGTACTGGCCGGTGGCTGCTTCTGGGGTATGGAAGAGTTGATGCGCAAATTGCCAGGGGTGAAATCGACCCGCGTGGGGTACACCGGCGGCGATGTGCCCAATGCCACCTATCGCAATCACGGTACCCATGCCGAGGGGCTTGAGGTCATTTATGATCCTGAGAAAGTTTCGTTTCGCGAACTGCTTGAAGTGTTCTTTCAGATTCATGACCCCACTACGCCCGACCGTCAGGGCAATGATCGTGGACCGTCTTATCGGTCGGCCATCTACTATGTCGATGACGAACAAAAGGCAGTGGCGGAAGATACGATTGCAGATGTGAATGCCTCAGGCCTCTGGCCTGGCCAAGTGGTGACTGAGGTCGAACCGGTGGGCGATTTCTGGGAAGCGGAGCCGGAGCATCAGAACTATCTGCAGCGCATCCCTAACGGATACACTTGCCATTTCTATCGTCCGAACTGGGTGTTGCCGAAGCGCGACGCGGCTGAATAAAGTTGTGGGTTAGTCATTGGACTGTCCGATTACCCGGAACAACTGATTGACACGCGCCAAGGTTGTTGTAGGACAGCTTACGTAGCCAGTTGTCACCACGCAGCGCGCCAGGCCTCGGCGTTTCAAACGTTTCGGCCAATTAAACCTCGAAAAAATAGATGCAAATATGGGACGAGACCGAACATGCGGTCTCTTGGCCTCGTTGGGCAGTTCCGTATCGACGCAGCCCGCTAAACGTCGGGATTGGAAAAAAGGAAACGCCCATGCGTACTGTAACACTATCTGCCGGGGTCATTCTGGCGTCCTTGCCATTTGTCGCTAACGCGCAGGAAACGCTTAGTTTTTCTTCGGAGTTCGTGGTTGAGCTTCAGAATGACTACACTTACGACTCTGATGATCCAGCCGCAGAACTGAATGACACTTTTTTGACTATCGAAGGGGCCTTTAGTTTAGCCTATGGAAATTCGTCTTTGAATGCATCTACCGTCATCGAACCGATCGTTGATCCGGTGGACGACAGGTTCATTGAAGATCACGGCCTTTTCTTCGAAGAACTTTTCTTCGCTCATGACTTCCGAGGTGTTGAGATCATTCTGGGTAAGTTCAATCCGGAGTTCGGTTTTGCTTGGGATGCGGCCCCCGGTATTTACGGCGTGGATTTTGCCGAAGACTATGAACTGACAGAGCGACTTGGCGGTGCCGTGAACATTCCGGTGTTGAATGGTGAACACAATCTGCACTTTGCCCTTTTCCAGGCCGATCGCACCATCCTGAGCGACTCCTTCGGCAAAGAGCGGGGGCAGACAAACATCCTCGCCGGTGGTCCTTCCAATACTAATAGCCCGGCGTCTTTCAGTACGTCGCTGAGCGGTACATTCGGCAACGCCGAATACAACCTGGGTTTCCAGCATCAACAACGCGGCGACGGGGATGTAAACGATCAGAATGGCACGGTTGCTGGCGTAATTTATGACTTCGGCGTCGTCAACGTAGTGGCAGAAGTGGCCTTTTTCCACGGCTTTGAGGGCACTTCGGACGATGCGCTATACACGACACTTGGGGCGTCGGTTCCGCTTGGCCCCGTGACTTTTTCTGGCGTGTACTCAATGCGTGATGTTGAGCGTGCACCGACGGATCGCCTGTTCACAGTCTCGGGCGAATATGGATTCACAGACAATGTCAGCGCATCGCTCGGTTATCGCTTCGGCGACGAAGGCGGGGTTGAATCGCAGACGTTCGGCACGCTCATCGTGGTCGAGTTCTAAACGTTTCTACAAAGCGGAAAAATACCAAGGGCGGTGCAACGGTGCCGCCCTTTTCAGTTCAGTTTTTGACGAACAGCTTGCGCGGTATTGTGCATATTGCCTCTGCCGCACCGTCCTGTCGGATAAGGATCGTTTCCGTTGTCTCCAGGCCCCATGTGTCCATCCAAAGGGCAGGCATGAAGTGGAAGGTCATCCCGGGCTCCAGGATGGTTTCGTCTTCGCTGCGGATCGATGCTGTGCGCTCTCCCCAGTCGGGCGGGTAGCTGAGGCCGATGGGATAGCCGCAGCGCCCTTCGCGATGAATAGCGTGTTTGGTGAGGACATCGAGGAAGGCATTGGCAATGTCGCATGTGCGATTGCCGGCGCGGGCGGCGTCCAAGCCGGCTTCGATCCCTTCCATTTGCGCGGCTTCAGCACGACGCACCTCATCTGACGGACTGCCCAGAAATACTGTGCGACACAGCGGGGCGTGATAACGACGGTAAACGCCGGAGAGCTCAAAAAAGGTCGCCTCTCCTTCGCGCATCTCATTGCCATTCCACGTCAGATGCGCGGCGGTGGCATCCATGCCGGAGGGGGTCAGCGGCAAGATGGCGGGGTAGTCGCCCCAATCCTCTCCAACTCCGACGATGCCCGCATGCATTATTTCCGCGACCAGATCATTCTTGCGCAGGCCAGGGCGGGCGTGGTCGATGGCGGTTTGCACGACTTTCTCCGATATGCGCGCGGCGCGACGGATGAAGGTGATCTCTTCTTCGGACTTCACAATGCGCTGCCAATTCACCAGCGCGGTGGCGTCCATCAGGGTGGCCTCTGGCAGTTCCACGGACAGAACGGCGTGGGCTTTGGCGGAGTAATAGTAATTCTCCATCTCCACCCCGATGCGCGCGCCCTCCAACCCCAGATCGCGCAGGACACCTGCAAGATGCTGCATCGCGTGGCGTTCCGTCGACTGCACGTACTCATCGCCGTAGCCAAGGATACTTTCATCCCCCATCCAGCAGGTGCGCCGACCACCCAGCATGTCCATGTGCCGCCCCCACCAGATCGGATCGCCTTCCAACCGCAGGATGACCCCTTGATGGACGTAAAAGGACCACCCATCATAAGCGGTCAGCCAGTTCTGGTTGCTTGGATCCGTGATGAACATTGCGTCCAGCCCCTCTGCTTCCATCGCTGTGCGGGCCTTGGCGATACGCCTGTCGAATTCGGGTTGGGAAAAGGGTAGGTCTTTGGCGGTCATGCTGGCCTCTTGATCAATCCCTCGAACACTGGCCCATTTTTGATGCGCTGGCCAAGACTTCCTGCGCCCCATCGCCCCAAAGGTTGTTTTTGGTTGACCGGGCCGTGTGTGTCTCTACGCTGCTGCATCGGACGTGCTGATACGCGGGGCACGGCGAAGGCGCGTGACGCTTTTTTCCTTTTAAACCCGCAAGATGCGCTTTGATTTGTTCTGATCACGGACCAACCGTGGCGGATGACACAGGGAGATGGTTTTGACCGAATCGCAATCTAGCGATGCGTTTGTTGCGTTTGAACGCGTTCAGAAAAGCTATGACGGCGAAACGCTCGTCGTCAAAGACCTCAACCTGGAAATGCCCAAGGGCGAGTTTTTGACGATGCTTGGGCCGTCTGGGTCTGGCAAAACCACCTGTCTCATGATGCTGGCCGGGTTTGAGACGGCGACGCATGGCAAAATCCTGCTCGATGGTGTGTCCATCAACAATATCCCGCCCCATAAACGGGGTATCGGCATGGTGTTTCAGAACTACGCGCTGTTCCCCCACATGACGATTGCTGAGAACCTGAGCTTCCCGCTGGAAGTGCGCAAGATCGGCAAATCGGAGCGTGAGGCGAAGATCATGCGCGCGCTCGATATGGTGGAGATGGGCGCCTTTGGTGGTCGCCGCCCCGCGCAGTTGTCGGGTGGTCAGCAGCAGCGGATCGCGCTCGCCCGTGCTTTGGTGTTTGAGCCGGAGTTGGTGCTGATGGACGAACCGCTCGGCGCGCTCGACAAACAGCTGCGGGAGAAGATGCAGTTTGAGATCACGAACCTTGCGCATTCTCTGGGCATCACCACCGTTTATGTGACCCATGACCAGACCGAGGCGCTGACAATGTCAGACAGGGTTGCCGTATTTGATGATGGCCGCATTCAACAAATCGCCCCGCCCGATGAATTGTATGAAAGCCCACAGAACAGCTTTGTGGCGCAGTTCATTGGCGAGAACAACACGCTGGCTGGTACGGTGAAAGAGATCAAGAATGACGTGGCTTTGGTGCAGCTCGACAATGGCGATCTGATTGATGCCAAGCCCGTAAACGTGACCCAACCAGGGGAGCGGACCACGATTTCGATCCGTCCTGAACGAGTGGAGCTGAACAAAGAACGCTTGGGCCCCGATGCCCACACGCTCAAGGCCGAAGTGGCTGAGTTCATTTACATGGGTGATGTCTTTCGCACGCGCCTCAAGGTGGCTGGAAGCGAGGACTTCATCATCAAAACCCGCAACTCCGCCGATCAGCAGCGCCTGCAACCGGGCGCGGAGATTGAGATTGGCTGGTTGCCGCAGGATTGCCGCGCCCTCGATGCAGTGGAGGCGATGTAGGAGATCAACAGTTTCGCGCGCAACCTGCGTGAGAACCCTCAGGCCCTTTTGCTTTCACCCGTGGTGGGGGGCCGAAATTTCAACGAACGGGATGATACTAGGGAGTCTAAAATGAAAATGACCAAAACACTTCTGGCGTCGACCGCTCTTGCGGCGATTGCTGGCGGCGCAATGGCCCAGGAAATGACGATTGTGTCCTGGGGCGGTGCCTATTCCAAGTCGCAGCTGCGCGCCTATCATGAGCCCTACACGGCCAAAACCGGCGTCACCATCATCAACGATGACAGCTCTGCTGAAGCCGTGGCCAAGCTGCGCGCGATGAACGAAGCGGGCAACGTGACCTGGGATGTGGTTGACGTGGTTGCCGCCGATGCGATCCGTCTGTGCGACGAAGGTCTGGCGATGGAAATCGATCCCGACACGCAACTGGCCGCTGCACCCGATGGCACGCCTGCCTCTGAAGACTTTGGCGACCTTTTGGTCAGCCCCTGCTTCATCCCGCAGATCGTGTATTCCACGACATTCGGCTACCGCACCGACCTGGTGGGTGCGACACCGCCCACAGATGTCTGCGCCGTGTTTGACACAGAAACCTACCCGGGCAAGCGTTCCTTGGAAAAGCGCCCGATCAACAACATGGAATGGGCTTTGATCTGTGACGGTGTGGCCAAGGATGATGTCTACTCCGTTCTGGAAACCGAAGAAGGCCAGAACCAGGCGCTTGCCAAGCTCGACACCATTCGTGACGACGTGATCTGGTGGTCCGCCGGTGCCGACACACCGCAGCTGCTGGCCGATGGGGAGGTCGTGATGGGCTCCACCTATAATGGTCGTCTGTTCTCCGTCATCGAAGAGCAGGATCAGCCGGTCGCGATGCTCTGGGACGCGCAGGTGTTTGACCTGGACGGTTGGATCATCCCCACCGGTCTGAGCGAAGAGCGTCAGGCACAGGCGCTGGACTACATCATGTTCGCGACCGACACGCAGCGTCTTGCGGATCAGGCCAAGTACATCTCTTACGGTCCGGCGCGTGCGTCTTCTGCACCGCTCGTGGGTCAGCACGCGGATCTGGGCATCGACATGGCCCCGCACATGCCGACCGACCCGGAGAACGCCAAGAACACGTTCCTCTACAACTACGAGTTCTGGGCTGATTATCGTGACGACATCGACGCCAAATTCCAGGCGTGGCTGGCCCAATAAGCCGGTGATGTTTCGGGGAGGGGCGGTTGCGCCCTTCCCCACCTATGTTTTCCGTCGATGGGAAACGGCAGTTTGGGGGCAGCATAAATGGCAGATGCAACATATTCCGCGCCCGTTCAGTCAGGCCCGATGCTGGCTGCTGACGGCACGCCTTTGAAGCAAAGCCTTGCGCGGTCCTTGCGCAATCAGAAACTGCGCGCCCTTGCCCTGATCGCGCCCCTGCTGATCTTCGTGCTGTTTTCCTTTGTCATCCCGATTGGCAACATGCTGTTCAAATCGGTCGAAAATGACATCGTGTCCAACACCCTGCCCCGGACTGTGATCGCACTTCAGGATTGGGATGCTCAAAGCGGCGAATTGCCTGACGAACCCCTCTACGCGGCCTTCGTGGCCGATATGGTGGAGGCCGTCGCGGCCAAACAACATACGCGCCTTGGCACGCGGCTCAACTACGAACAAACGGGGATGTCGTCGCTTTTCCGGAAATCCGGGCGGCAGATCCGCAGGCTTGAACCGGTGGAGGATGCGCCCTTCAAAGACAAGCTGATCGATATTGATGAGGATTGGGGCAAGGTTGAAACCTGGTCGGTGATCAAAACCCATTCTGTGCGCATTACCAACGGTTACTTCCTAAACGCTGTCGACATGCAGCGCACGCCCGAGGGGGCGCAGGCGCAGCCAGAGGATCGCCAGATTTTGGTGAAGCTGTTTGTCCGCACCTTGATCATGTCACTGGCGATCACCGCTTCCTGTATTTTGCTTGGCTACCCCATTGCATGGATCATCGCCAACAATCCGGCGCGAATTGGGAACCTGCTCCTTATACTCGTGCTCTTACCATTCTGGACCTCTCTCCTGGTGCGGACATCCGCTTGGATCGTCATGTTGCAACAACAGGGTGTGGTAAATGAAATCCTGGTCTGGCTCAATGTCGTGGCTGATGATGCTCGGCTGGTGATGATCCGAAATGAGATCGGCACCATTGTGGCCATGACCCATATCCTTCTACCCTTCATGATCCTGCCCATGTATTCGGTCATGCAGACGATCAACCCCAGCTATTTGCGCGCCGCGAAATCGCTGGGAGCCACGAATTTCACCGCCTTCTGGCGCGTCTATTTCCCACTGACCGTGCCGGGGATCGGGGCGGGGTCGATCCTCGTTTTCATCCTCGCCATCGGCTATTACATCACGCCGGAGATTGTGGGCGGCACCAGCGGCATCTTCATCTCCAACCGGATCGCGTTCCACATTTCAAGTTCGCTGAATTGGGGCTTGGCGGCCGCACTCGCGTCGATCCTGCTGGCGGCGGTACTGATCCTGTATTGGGCCTATGACAAGATCGTTGGCATCGACAACGTGAAGCTGGGGTAGGGCAGATGGCGACATTCAAACTGACCCATGTGGAACGCAAACCGATGTCCTTCACGATGCCGGTTATCGCCGTGGCCGGTGCCATTGCCGGGTTTCTGGTGGGTACCGCGAACGGATCTGGGTCGATGGGCTTGCTCATCGGGGCAGCCTTGGCCGCGGGCGTGGCGTTTGTCTGCATCAATATTTTGGGCGACGGGAAAGAACGGATGGGCCGCTGGGGCCTTTTGCTGCTGCTCGTGGCATTGGGAACATTTTTCGGCGGTGCGGTAGGGTTTGTTGTTGCTGCGCTCTTCGGCCTCTTCTTCCAATGGTTCATCTACTGGATCGGCGAAGGGCGGTTTCGCGCGAAACTGGCCCCCTATCTCACCCCCGGTCAGGTGTTCTGGCACTATTCATTCCGCTTCCTTTGCGGCGCGATTTTCGTGTTCCTGATCACGCCCATCCTCGTGGTCATGCCGCTGAGTTTTAACGCCGAGGATTTCTTTACCTTCACCGAAGGCATGCTGCGCTTTGACCCTGAGGCCTATTCGCTGAAGCACTACCGCGACTTCTTCACCAACAATGAGTGGCAGCGGTCTTTCAAGAACTCCCTGATCATCGCGCCCATTGCGACGATCCTCTCGGTGACGCTTGGCACTTTGGCCGCCATCGGGCTGAGCCAAAGCCACGTCCCAGGCCGCCGCGCCATCATGGCGATCCTGATTTCACCCATGATCGTGCCGCTGATCATTTCTGCGACGGGGATGTTCTTTTTCTATTCCGACATTGGCCGGTTCCTCGAAGGTACGGTTGGGCTTGATAAGAACACAGTCGGCTACATCAAGGTGATCCTGGCCCATGCCGTTTTGGGCATTCCCTTCGTGATCATCACGGTGACGGCCACGCTTGTAGGCTTCGATCGCTCACTCACGCGAGCGGCTGCCAACATGGGCGCGGGGCCTGTCACAACCTTCTTCCGTGTGCAGATGCCACTGATCCTGCCGGGTGTGATCTCTGGCGGGCTGTTTGCTTTCATCACGTCCTTCGACGAGGTGGTCGTGGTACTGTTCGTAGGCTCAGCCAGTCAGAAAACCCTGCCATGGCAGATGTTCACCGGCTTGCGGGAACAAATTTCGCCCACGATCCTCGCCGTGGCCACGATCCTTGTAGCGATGTCGATCCTACTGTTGCTGACGGTCGAACTGCTTCGCCGCCGGTCAGAACGACTGCGCGGGATGAGTCCGGGTTAAGCCGCGCTTTTCGCCGCCTGTTCGGGGCGCACAAAGACGGGTTTTTCGGGCGAAGACATATCCGCCCGGTACCCATACCCGCCAAGGTCGAAATCCTTCAGGCCTTCCACCGAGGTCAACCGCCGCTGAATGATAAACCGCGCCATAGCCCCGCGGGCTTGCTTGGCGTAGAAACTGATGACCTTCGGACCGGCGGGCTTGTCTTCCATAAAGACCGGCGTGATCACGTTCAGATCGAGCGCCTTCAAATCCACCGCGCCGAAATACTCCTGACTGGCGCAATTGATCAGCGTGTCACTGCCCGTGGCCTTGGCATCGTCATTCAGCTTCGCCGCAACCTTGTCGCCCCAGAAGTCATAGAGCGATTTGCCCCGCGCGGTCTTCAACCGGCTGCCCATCTCAAGCCGGTAGGGTTCGATTTCGTCAAGCGGACGCAGCACGCCATAAAGCCCAGACAGAATGCGCAGACGATCCTGGGCAAACGCCATTTCGTCGGCGTCCAGAGACCGCGCCTCTAACCCCACATAGGTGTCGCCCGCAAAGGCCAGCGCTGCCGCCAGTTTCTCTTGCCCACCGAAGTCCCGAAACCGATCCGCGTTTAGCATCGCGAGGTTCTCACTGATCCCCATCAGCTTTTGCAATTGGCCAGATGACAACCCGCGCGCCGTATCGATCAGCGCTGCCGTATCCTCGGCAAAGCGCGGCGCGGTGGTTTTAACACCGTCCACCGGCGTCATGTCCATCTTCTTGGCAGGCGACAGGGTAATCAGCATGGTTAGCTCTCCTTTGAGTGGGATTTAGTCCGCCATCTGCAGCACGTCCAGAAACGCCGCGCCAAACCGGTCATTTCGCCGCTCCCCCAACAGGCGTGCCATTTCGTTTTCATTGCGCGGCCGTGTCTGTGCCACGCGCGAAATCAGTGAGGCCGAACAGCTGAGCGGTTTTTCCAAGCCATCGATGCCATTGTGCAAGCCCGATTGCACCGCCATCAGGCGGTCATACAACTCGCCCTCAGAACGCCCCGCCAGCTTGCGGCGCGTGGGGTGCATCGCTTCCGCCTCCCCATTGATCACCTCAAGGAAGGCGGCCCCGTATTGTTCCAACTTCTTGGCGCCCACGCCGTTGATCTGCGCCATCTGGTCGAGGTTCGTGGGCCGCGCCTGTGCCATCTCAATGAGTGTGCGATCGTTGAAAACAATATAGGCAGGCAGGCGCGCGGCCTCCGCCAAGGCGCGGCGTTTGGCCTTGAGCGCTGACAGAAGCGGCGCGTCTTCTTCAGACACCAACGCGCGTGCTTCCTGACGGGCAGGTTTTGCGGGCGCGGTGTCGCGGCGCAGCTCGATGGTCTCTTCCCCGCGCAGGATCGGATGCGCCTTTTCCATGATCCTCAGCGCGCCATGGCGTTCCGGATCAGGCCGCACCAGGTCGAGCCCCAGCATCTGCCGAAACACCGCCTGCCACGCGCGTTTGGTCATGTCTTTGCCAACCCCAAACGTGGGCAAACCGTCATGTCGCCGTGCTTTAACCTTGTCGGTCAGGTTCCCGGTTAGCACGTCGATCAGGTGCCCTTGCCCGAAATACTCGCCCGTGCGGAGCGCGGCGGAGAGCGCCTTTTGCACCGTCTCAGTCGCGTCATAAATCTCCGGCGGTTTGTCGCACAGGTCGCAATTCCCGCAAGGCTCTATCGTCTCGCCAAAGTAAGACAGTAGCACCTGCCGCCGACATTTCTGCGCCTCTGCCAGACCAAGCAAGGCATTCAGCCGCCCATGATCCGCCGCGCGCCGTTCGGGTGGGGCGAGCCCTTCGTCAATCTGGCTGCGGCGCAGGCGGATATCGTCAAATCCAAACAGCGTCAGCGTCTCAGCCGGTGCCCCATCCCGCCCCGCGCGACCTATTTCCTGATAATAGGCCTCAATGGATTTCGGCAGATCGGCATGGACGACCCAGCGGATATCGGGCTTATCCACGCCCATCCCGAAGGCGACCGTGGCCACGACGATCAGCCCGTCTTCCTGATTGAACCGCGCCTCCACATGGCGGCGGTCCTCAGCCTCCATCCCGCCGTGATAAGCGATGGCGTTATGCCCGCCGGCACGTAACGCCTGAGCCAGCGTTTCCGTCTTGGCCCGCGTGCCGCAATAGACGATGCCCGACTGGCCTTTGCGCGCGGCGATGAACTGCGTGACTTGGCTACGCGGTTGGTTCTTTTCGGCAAAGGCGAGGTGAATATTGGGCCGGTCAAAGCCATGCAGGAAGGTGGTGGGGGCCTCTCCATCAAAGAGCTTTTCGACAATCTCATCGCGGGTCTCGGCATCGGCTGTCGCGGTGAACGCGGCCAGCGGCACATTGAGCGCCCGGCGCAGTTCGCCGATCCTAAGGTAGTCAGGCCGGAAATCATGCCCCCATTGAGACACACAATGCGCCTCATCCACCGCGATCATGCTGACCCCGATCCGTCGCAGCATACCCATCGCGGACCCGGCGGCGAGGCGCTCCGGCGCGATGTAGAGGAGCTTCATCCGCCCGGCATGCAGCGCCTCCCACACCTCGTCGTTTTCTTCTTCGGTATTCCCAGAGGTCAGCGCGCCCGCCTCCACGCCCACGGCTTTCAGCGCGCGCACCTGGTCACGCATCAGGGCAATGAGGGGGGAGATCACAACCGTCACACCATCGCGCATCAAGGCGGGCAGTTGGAAGCACAGTGACTTGCCGCCACCCGTGGGCATGATGGCCAGCGTCGGTGTTCCCGCGGCCACGGCATCGACAATCTCCTCCTGCCCCGGTCGGAAATCCGTGAATCCAAATATGTCGTGCAGAAGCGTGGCAGCGCTGCTTTGCATGGAGGACCTGTAAGACTTTATTCAATTGCTCGTTTGTATGAATCTCGCACACTAAGATTCAGTAAACAAGGTCAGGTCAGGTCTGTTTTTAGGCAAACGCCGAGATGTTGTTGATCAGGATAATCCGCAACGCATAAACGCCGATCAGTGCCACAAGCGGGGCCAGATCAATTCCAGACATCGGCGGCAAAATGCGTCGGATGGGTCGATAGAGCGGCTCAAGCAACCGCGTTAGGCCCTCCCAGATCTGGCTCACCAAA
>JBCCNB010000049.1:0-22002 GCA_039026055.1 Pseudomonadota bacterium
ACCGCGAGGACAACCTCGTCAAAACGTACGTGCTGGTGAACGAAGAACCCGTCGACGCGCTCTCCATGATGGTCCACCGCGACCGGGCAGAGACGCGCGGCCGCGCCATGTGCGAAAAACTAAAAGACCTCATCCCCCGCCACATGTTCAAAATCCCGATCCAGGCGGCCATCGGCGGCAAAGTCATCGCGCGCGAGACGCTATCGGCTCTTCGCAAAGACGTGACAGCCAAATGCTACGGCGGCGACATCACGCGGAAGAAGAAGCTGCTGGAGAAGCAGAAGGCGGGCAAAAAGAAGATGCGCCAGTTCGGGAAGGTGGATATACCTCAAGAAGCTTTCATTTCGGCGCTGAAAATGGATGGATAGACAAGAAGACCCCAGAGCTGTCGCAAATTTCATTCTTGAAACTCGTCGTCTCTTGAGCAGGACTACGACGAACCTTGAATTGCAAAAGCTCCTCTTTTTCTCGCACAGTAACTATTTGCTGGCGACCGGACGTAAGTTGGTGTCCGGTTACTTTGAAGCTTGGGCTTACGGGCCAGTTCATCCTATAGCCTACAGAGCATTTAAGCATTTCGGCGGGGACCCGATTCCTTTGCATGCTGAGGGTATTGATCCGTTCACCAAAAAACCGAAGGTCATAAAACAACTTTCCAATGTCGAGGCACAAGATACCATTGCTGCAACGGTTTCCAGCCTCGCAAAGTATTCAGCGGGACAACTCGTTGATATGTCGCATAAAAAAGGCGGGCCATGGCATTACACCGTAACTAACGCACGGTCTGGAGGAGCCTTGGGCATGCGAATTACAGACGAAACAATCCTTGGTTGCGCGAGGAGAACAAAAGTGGTACTGCTTAACGAAGGCAGTGAGAACGAAAGTGAATTTGGGGCAGACGAGAGGGTGAGGCACTTTGTCGAAGAACCAATTACCGGTTACGGATCTAGCTAACATAGCAACACTACCAATTTCGGAGCGGCGAGCTCGTCTGGAAGCAAAGCGATCTTTCGTCCCGCCACATTCACTTGAGCACACTCGTAGAAACTTTGGCAGCTTGCTCGGAATTGCGGACCCATTGTTTCCCGACTTAGAGCGGAAACCTAAAGAAAAGGTGCTGAAGGAATTTGAACGCAGTCTCCCAAAGGGAGGCGGTCGAGCAGAAAAGGACAGACGGGCCAATCTGCTGAGAGCTAAAGCTTTGCTGAACTTCAGAGATGATCACGTTGACTTGGCTGCTAGGGAAGATCACAGGGCATTCCTGCTGGCAGAGAAGACATATGTTCGGACTGCTGACCCCGTCAATCTGATGATAGATGGAAGAAAGTGTATTCCTTCCAGCGACTTACGGAAATCTGGCGCTCTGACCGAGCGAGGTCTGAAGTTCTATTTCTCAATGAATTATCACATGATCGTGGATTACGATCCGGACTTCGCGGATTTCGACCTTGTCCATTTAGACTATTGGCAAGATAAGTCTGGCGACGTGGGTATCAAAACTTGCTTCCATAGTGGCCCTCCTGAGTATTCATACGATGAACTGAACTTGATGATCAGAGAGACGCTAGACATCTGGCAACAGGTGGTTGAAGCGAGGCGGGCGAAATCTGGTTCTGAAGATGATGGTTTCTGGTTCGGCCAAACAGCCTAGCAGGCGTAGGGTCTGGTTACACCCCACCATCCGAACCCAGAAACATGCACCAATGGCGGGATGAAATCCCGCCCTACACCCCCAAATCCATCCCCGCCTCAAACCGCGCATCCTGATGCACGCTCGAATATGGCCAATCCTCCGGCCGCGCGACCAACCCGTGCTTCACCGGGTTCATCCAACAATACCGCACATGCATCCAAAAATCGGCCTCATTGCGGATGTGATGTTCCCAAAACCGCCGTTGCCAAATCCCCGCATCACCTTTGCGCAATTTGCTCCCCGAACGCCGTAGGGTGGGGTTCCACCCCACCGCATGCCCCGTTTCTTTCGCAACAGTGGGGTGAAACCCCACCCTACAATTGTCGCGCAAACTGCGTGTAAACCGAGCCTTGATCGCGCCCCACCGAACACCGTAATCCCGATCCCCGCGTGGCATTGTCCAAACCGCATGGATATGATCCGGCAACACCACGAACGCATCAATCTCAAATGGCCGCTCTGCCCGCGTCACCCGCACCGCCTTCCGCAGATGCGCGATCTCATCCACCAACAGGTTCGACCCACGCCACGCCAAACCAACCGTAAAGAACACGCGCGCACCGGTAACTTTTGGACGGATGTAACAAGACATACCCCCACCTTGCGGCGATCATGGTTAACGGCGTCTGAACGGCCACCATCGCCGCTTTGGGCGCCGCACCTCCACGGTCTCCTCCAACTCCCCACCCGGTACCGGTTTCAACCCGGCTGTCTTCAGCACCTCCCGCTCCATGAAACGATCCATTTGCATCTGCTGGATCATCTCCGCCGCCTCGGCGTTTGACCGTGCGCCCATGGACCATTTGCCAAAATAAAACGTCACCGGTCTGCGCCCGTGCTCCACGATGTCCTCGACATCCTGCTGTTTCCAGATACGCTCCAACTCCTCCACCGACACCACCGCCGCCACCCGCTTCCCGTGTCGGGTCAGCACCACCGCCGCGCGCGGGTCTTGTGCCAGAAGGATGATCTCGGCGATCTTCTCCCGCGCCACGGAGGTGGAAACGAAATGCGTCGGTCCGCGACCTGTTAGGGGCTCATCTGGCATCGGGAAAATTCTGTACAAAATGGGTTTCGGGCCACCCAAAGTGACCCCAAAATGTCCAAAACCCGTAATCTGACCGTGCGGAGCGCTAGCCTGCGGAAACCCGCTCCAACCGCTCAAACCCCCCCGGCGCGGGGCGCGGGGCGGCCTCGGGCTTAACCTGCGTCAGGCGTTCAAACACCTCATTCAGCGTCCGTCGAAACGCCACCGGACGGGCGAGGATCGCATATTTCGTCACCGCCCGGATCTTCCCCGCCTGCTTCATTTTCTTGCCCAACGCATGCCCCACCCGGTCGGCCAGATAGTGCTGCACATTGGGCGCTTGCGGGAAGCGGGACCAATGCGGTTGCTCCAACCGGCTGCCGCCATGGACCACGAAATAGGTGCAGTCCTCCGACAGCGTCTCTTCCATCGGCGGGCGCGTAAACTCTTGAATTCTTTCACGATATTCCATCCAGCGCTCTTCTTCCGGCACCACGTCCGGGTCCGCCGAATACTGCGCCGACAGCGCCAGACAACTTGTCGCGCCCAGGTCGCGCGCAAAGATCATCGCGCCATACCCGCCCATGGAATTGCCGAAGGTGACCACCTCTTCAATCCGATGGGCGCGTTTGTAGGTTTCCACGAGGCCGACAATTTCCTCATACATCCCCGGCTCATTGTACCAGCTGCGCAGGGTATCGGCGACGAAGAGCACATGGTTCTCACCCCCCATAGAACTGGTCGCTACAAACTCCTCAGTCTGCTCCTGCTTGTCCGCTTTCCCGATCCCCGTAAACGACACAACAAGTCTTGGCGATGCCCCTGCCAAAGAGGTCGCGCGCACACGATCCGATGAATGAAACGGCTGTGGTGTCATGTTCTTCTGCCCTTCAGGTGTCTATTTCTGCACCCTTTTTTTCTTAACCCTACGTATTTTCCTCCATACTGCAACTCTTATGGTTAAAACCCCGTAATCACGTCGAAAAAGCGGCGAAATGGTCACGGGCAGGGGCAAGCTTGGCCTTGATATTTTGGCGCGGCCTCTTCAGGTTGTGGGCACGCGTGTTTCTCGGGAACAGGGTTTGGGTCATGGCTGCAAAGGGCAAAACGGTGAGCGTCGCCGCCGTCTGTTGCATGCGCAATGAGGCGATTTTCCTGCTGGAATGGCTGGCCTATCAGCTGGTCATGGGGTTCGACCGGGTGGGTGTCATCACCAATGATTGCACCGATGGTACGGACACGATCCTCGATATTCTGGCGGAGGCCGATCCCAGAATTGTCCATGTTCACAATAAGATAGGTCAGGGTGAGGCGCCGCAGGTGGCAGGGCTGCGGAATGCGCGGGATGTGCCAGAGCTGATGGAAAATGACTATTGGCTGCATTGCGATGCCGATGAGTTTCTCAACGTCACGCTTGGCGAGGGTCGCGTGCAGGATCTGCTGGATTTCGTGGGCGATGTGGATTGCGTGGCACTGGCCTGGCGGCCCTTTGGTAATTCGGGGATTAAAACCTGGGACGGCGGGCTGGTCACCGAACGCTTTACCATGGCTGATGACCGCATGCGCGGGTCGGTGACCATGCATAAATGCATTTTCAAGCCCGCTCGGTTTGAAGCTGCGATCGATCACATGCCGAAAATTCCGGTCTCAAAGCCTGTAAATCTGGTGAATTCGAAAGGCGAATGGATGCCGCCACGGGCGATGTTCCACCCCAAGTTTGCACGGTTCAAGGGCACGCCGTTTGACCTGCTGACGTGGGAGAATGCCAGCCTGCACCACTATGCGGTCAAGGCACGCAATGTGTTTTTGCTCAAGAACCTGCGCGGCAACGGGATGGGGCATCAGGCGGATCGGTATTTGGCCGACAGCAAGCTTTGGCGCAAGCTCAACAAGAACAAGGTGGAGGTGCCGGAAGCGCGCCGGCATCTTGAGGCGGTAAAGGCAGAGGTGGCGCGCCTGCGCGCTGTGGGCAAGGTGGCTGAAATTGAGGAACAGGCGCTTGAGGCGTTTCGTAGGGCGACCAAAGAGCTGTTAGAATCGCAGCAGGTGACCGCTTGAAAACGGGCGATTCTATGGGTGGGTCGCGCGCGAAAGGGCTAAAATTCCGTTTGCAGGTGCAGAAAGTCGATAGTTTTCGGTAGCACCTTACACAGATCACTTATCCCCCGCGTAACTCTGCGCGTGCCAACCAAAAACCGACGATTATCCACATGAAATTCATGGCGCTATCAACGGTTTCATCCACAAAAAATTTCAATGCTGCAGTGCTATTTTCTTGCCTCATTTGGCTCGTTTCATGCACCATTTACCTGTTGAAGCGGTTCTTTGAACCTTTTCGGCACGCAAAGACCCAAGGGGGTTAAGTGGTTGGTCGAGTGCTTCGTGCGCGTGGCCGTTGTCCGGGGGCAACTCCAGACGCTGCTGAACATCCGCTCGTCGGTCATACGATTGGTTTAAGCTTTCGCAGCCTGAACAGATCGATCGGTGAACTGGGACTTTGTGGCCAACAGCGCTCGGCCTTAGGGTCAGGCTCTCGCGGCGGTCGCGGGCCTTCGGGCGCGTGGCAAACCGGACGCAAACCGCCCCCAGGGTAGGCGCGTGCGGGTGGGCGTCAGGCGTGATCTGGAGCTTTCGGGCGAAAGGCCACGATGCGAGGACCGCGTCTAAGCACCTGACGCCTTTTCAATTTGGGCTGTTTTCGGATGGTCCAAAGCGGAACGGGGTCCGTTGCTTTAAGCAATCGGACCCCGCCGTCAGTTTGATGCGACCGCGTCTTGCACCTATGGCAGCGAGGTAGCTCGACGGCGTAGCTATATCAACAGCGTGTTGTGACTTTTTCTCGCAAGGCCCCAAAATGTCAGCATTTTGGCCACAGGTCGCGCACCAGGCCCGTGTATTTCGTGATTTCGGGGAACCGTGTTAGGCTGGTGCACCGGCGGTGGATTTGTCACGCGCCCGGGATTAACTGGCAGCTTGGTTGGTTGGTCCCAACCCTTGCGGTGTGCCATTGGGCCTGCTGCACGCTGTATGATATCCCGGGGTAACGGGCCTTGTGAGAATGTCAGACGCGTTGGGGTTAGATGCAAATCCAACCCACGGTATTGGCCCCGTTCTCGGGACCAAGGGGCGGCGAGTTGCGGGACACGTGGCACGTCGCCCTTAGATATTGGGGATCAGCCTAGCCAAGCGCGGATATTCTGTTCAAATTCACGGGGTTTTTCAGCGTGGAGCCAATGTCCTGCGCCGGGGATTTTGGCAAAGCGGGCCTTGGGGAAAAGCGATTTTATCTTTGATCGGTGTTCGGGTTGCACATAGTCCGACACTGCGCCGGATAGCATCAAAACCTCACCGTCATAGGTGGTATTCATGTCCGGAAAGCCCATTATTTTGTCCATCTCGGCCTCTAGCACATCGAGGTTCAGACGCCATTCAAGCGCCTTCACATCCAGCGATTGCAGGAAGAAGGGCACGAGGGCCGGGTCATCCACCAACGGGGCTAACCTTCCGCTTGCTTCGGACCGGCGTGTGACGCCGCTGAGATCCGTCGCGCGCATGGCGTGGATGTATTGGATTTGTGTGTGGGTGTAGGTGACTGGGGCGATATCGGCGATGATCAGACGGTTCACGAGATCAGGCCGGGTGAGGGCCAGCGTCATTGACGCCTTGCCGCCCATGGAATGGCCCAGGACGTCGAACGGGCCGCCCAAGTGTTCGAGGACCTCAGTCAGGTCGCCAGCCAGATCCTGATATGAGTGGCTGTCTTTCCATGGGCTCGACCCATGATTGCGCATGTCGACGGTGACCACGCGGCGCTGATCAGAGAGGCGTTTGGCAATCACACCCCAATTGCGACCAGACCCATAGAGCCCATGGGCAATCAACAGACCGGGCCGATCAGAGGGGCCGAGATGGTCGATCATGTTCAACATGGCCTGCGTCTTACCGGCACGCAGGGTAAAGGACCAGCGGTGTTGAACCTGATCGTCTGCACGGCTAGAGCTATGCCATGGTTGATCGCAGATCTTTTGACAAAAACCTTGGGAAGCTCAATTCCGGGCTGACCTCCAAGATGCAGCTGGGCAAACGGCGGGAGGCAACCGATAACCTGCGCCGCGCGCGCCGGCGGTTGCCCTGGCACATGCGCAAGGAGGCCGACAAGATCCTGCGCGCGGAAGAGGCGCTCACCCATCCCAAACTGGCGCGCATTGCCAATACGGGCGGGCTGGACGGGTCATTCAAAAAGATCAATTCCCACCTCAAGGCCATTGATCTGGCCGATGAACGACGCGGCGCGCGCATCAATTGGAGCGCAGGCGTGGTGTTCAACCTGTTGCTGATTGTGGGCGTGTGTGTGGGCGTTCTGGTCTGGCAAGGTCTGCTTTGACCAACGGTTCCGGGACCAGCGCGTGGCGCACCACCACTGTGACCGTGACGAAAGATACGTAGAGCAGCAGATACCATGACCCCAGCATGTGGGGGGAGACAATCTCAGACTGGAATTGCCCGGAATAGGCCCAAGTTCCGGTGAACGTGCCGATGTTTTCTGCGATCCATAGGAAAATAGCCGACAGAAACGCAGCCAGCGGCATGGGCATCCAATGGAACCTCCCATCCACCCGGTACCAGACTCGCGTGCGCCAGAAGAGCGCAACCGTGGCTGCGAAAAGCACCACGCGGATGTCGGCCATGAAGTGATGGGCGAAGAAATTCACATAGATCGCAATGGCCAGAAGGAAGGTCATCCAGACCGGCGGGTAGGGGGCAAAGCGCATGTCAAAAACGCGGATCGCACGGGCCATGAAGCTGCCAACACTGGCATACATGAAGCCGGAGAAAAGCGGCACGTCGAGGATTTTGAAAAGGCCGGGTTCGGGGTAGCTCCAGGATCCGGCGTTGACCTTGAACCACTCCATCGCTGTGCCGGTGAGATGGAAAAGCAGGATAACGCGCGCCTCCTCCCACGTTTCCAGTTTGAGCCATAGGAAGAGCGCCTGCAGAGCCAGCGCTATGATCAGGAGCGCGTCATAGCGATGAAGCAGCAGATCATCCGACCAGATCGCCTTGGTCGCAATAATCGCGATGAGAATGGAAAGGCCAAAGAGCGCGGCCCACCCCATCTTCAGAAAGAAGATCACCAGTTCTGCGGCCCAATGAGGCAGGCGTGCCCGCATCCAATGGCCGACGCGGCGTTCAATGATCTGGGTGCTGTTCATTGATCTCAATTAAAAAAGGCGGCGCCGGAATGTCCAGCGCCGCCCTTCATAGCACAAGCAATCTTTAGAGATTGTGATAAAGCGGGAAGCGTGCGCAGAGTTCTGCCACTTCGCCTTTCACTTTTGCCTCAACCGCGTCGTTGCCGTCCGCGCCATTGGCGGCCAGTCCATCGACCACTTCAACAATCCAGTCCGCAACCTGGCGGAATTCTTCCTCGCCGAAGCCGCGCGTTGTGGCGGCGGGAGAGCCGAGGCGGATACCGGAGGTAACCATCGGTTTTTCGGGGTCAAACGGAACGCCATTCTTGTTGCAGGTTATGTGCGCACGGCCCAACGATTTCTCGGTGTCATTGCCCTTCACACCCTTGGGGCGCAAATCAACGAGCATGACGTGGGTGTCGGTGCCATGGGTTACTGTGTCCAGCCCGCCCGCGATCAACTGATCAGACAGGGCCTGCGCGTTCTTGATGACCTGCTGCATGTAGGTTTTGAATTCTGGCTGCAGCGCCTCACCGAAGGCCACAGCCTTGGCCGCGATTACATGCATCAAAGGGCCACCTTGAATGCCGGGGAAGATGGCGGAGTTGAATTTCTTCGCCATCGTCTCGTCATTCGTGAGGATCATGCCGCCACGCGGGCCGCGCAGGGTTTTATGCGTCGTCGTGGTCGCCACGTGCACATGCGGGAAGGGGTTGGGATACTCGCCCGCCGCGATGAGACCTGCAAAATGCGCTACATCGGCCAGCACATAGGCGCCCACCATGTCCGCGATCTCACGAATGCGGGCAAAGTCGATAATGCGTGGGATGGCGGAGCCGCCGGCGATGATCATCTGGGGTTTGTGTTCTTTGGCCAGTGCCTCGATCTGATCGTAGTCGATCATGTTGTCTTCGCGGCGCACACCGTATTGCACAGCGTTGAACCACTTGCCCGACTGGTTGGGTGTCGCACCATGGGTCAGGTGACCACCTGCATCCAGCGACATGCCAAGAATTGTGTCGCCCGGCTTCAGAAGTGCTTGAAACACACCCTGGTTGGCCTGAGAGCCGGAGTTGGGCTGCACATTGGCGAAATCGCAGTTGAAGAGCTTCTTGGCGCGGTCAATCGCCAGGTCTTCGGCCACGTCCACAAAGTGACACCCGCCATAGTAACGACGGCCAGGGTACCCTTCGGCGTATTTGTTGGTCATGACGGAGCCTTGGGCCTCCATCACGGCCGTAGATACAATGTTTTCCGATGCGATCAGTTCGATCTCGTCGCGCTGCCGCCCGAGTTCTGATTCGACGGCTGCCGCGATCTCTGGGTCCCGCACTGCGAGGGAATCGGTGAAAAATGCTTTGTTGTGTGAAGTTAGCTGTCCATCGTGCGCCATATCCGTAGCTCCTGCGTTTCCCGTGAGGGTTCGTTTGAACGGTTTTCCTATAGGAAACATAGGGCGATTGGAACGGTGTAAAGCGACAAAAGCGCTTGCAGGACCGTCACGGGATGCGCCAGACAGGGGAACGGGTGTGCAAATGCCCTAAATTGAAGCATTCCAGGTGAGAAATCCGTGGCAAAAGACCGCAAAATTGCCTTCGTGGCCAGCGATGTGGAACTGGCACAGGCTGCACGCTCAGATCTGATCGCGCGCTTTGGCCACGCGGTTGAGCGGGATGCGGATGTGATCGTGGCGCTTGGGGGGGATGGCTTTATGCTATCGACCTTGCACCGGGTGCAGGGCATGGACATTCCCGTTTATGGGATGAACCGGGGCACTGTCGGGTTTCTGATGAATGAATTCAGCATGGATGACCTGCAAGACCGGCTGGATGCAGCAGAAGAAGAGGTGGTCAATCCGCTGGCCATGCGCGCCGAGGATGTGACGGGTGAGGTGCATGAGGCGCTGGCCATCAATGAGGTATCTTTGCTGCGCATGGGGCCGCAGGCGGCGAAGTTGAAAGTCAGTGTTGATGGCCGGTCGCGGTTGGAAGAACTGGTGTGCGATGGGGCCCTGGTGGCGACGCCCGCAGGGTCGACGGCTTATAACTATTCCGCCCACGGGCCCATCTTGCCTATTGGATCGGATGTGCTGGCACTGACGGCGGTGGCAGCGTTCAGGCCTCGGCGCTGGCGCGGGGCGCTTTTGCCGAAAGGGGCGGTGGTGCGGTTTGATGTGATCAACAGCACGAAACGTCCCGTTATGGCGGACGCCCATTCAGCCTCAGTGCAGAACGTGGCTTGGGTCGAAGTGCGATCCGAGCCTGCCATTCGTCACAGGCTCCTGTTCGATCCCGGTCATGGACTGGAAGAACGGCTCATTCGCGAACAGTTCGAGTGAAGCAGGCCCGTGCGGACGGTTTGAGCTTAGCATTTGTTTAAAAACATTTTTTTAGCTTGTTATCAGATAACACTTGCCCGTTATTGCCTGTCTGACATCCCAGCGCTCAGTCTTGCCGCATGATCAGCGACATGACTTAGAAAGGCTGACCCATGGTGAACACAAACGGATTTAAATCTGCTGCCCTTGCCGTTTTGATTCTCATCGCAGTGGCGTCCGAGACCCTTGCCACCAACGATGAGATTGCCACGTCAGAGTGGGATCATCCACCGCAGGTATCGGTGGACACCCTTTGACGCGTCAGGCCGTGGCGTAGCCGATGGTCTGAAGCGCGTCCTTGATTTCATCAAGGATCACCGGATCGTCGATCGTGGCGGGCAGTTTGAATGTTTCCCCGTCGGCGATCTTGACCATCGTAGCGCGCAGGATTTTGCCCGACCGTGTCTTGGGCAGTCGATCCACCACCAGCGCCAGTTTGAACGCTGCCACCGGGCCGATGCGGTCGCGCACCAGTTTCACGCATTCCGCCGCGATCTCTTCATGAGGTCGGTTCACGCCTTTGGACAGGCAGACGAACCCCACGGGCAGTTGTCCCTTCAATTGATCCGTCACTCCGATGACGGCGCATTCGGCCACATCAGGGTGGGCTGCCAGCACCTCTTCCATGCCGCCGGTGGACAGGCGGTGTCCGGCCACGTTGATCACGTCGTCGGTGCGCGCCATGATGTAGAGGTACCCGTCCTCATCAATCATGCCCGCATCGCCCGTCTCATAGTAGCCGGGGAAGGTATTGAGATAGCTTTTCTTGAACCGTTCTTCCGCGTTCCAAAGGTTGGGCAGCGTGCCAGGGGGCAGGGGTAGTTTGATCGCTATCGCACCCAGTTCGTTTGCGCCCAACTGGTGGCCCTCATCGGAAAGGATCTGCACGTCATAGCCTGGCATCGCCACAGTCGGTGAGCCGACTTTGACAGGCAGCGCCTCAATCCCCGCTGGGTTACCCGCGATGGTGTAGCCCGTTTCCGTCTGCCACCAGTGGTCATAGACGGGCACGCACATGACCTTTTGCGCCCATTCGATCGTGTCTGGATCGGCCCGTTCCCCCGCAAGGTAGAGCGCGCGCAAGCATGAAATATCGTAGTCGTTGATCAGCTCCCCCTTGGGGTCATCGCGCTTGATCGCGCGGAAGGCGGTGGGGGCGGTGAAGAAAGAACGCACATTATGTTCGGAAATCACGCGCCAGAAGGTGCCTGCATCGGGCGTTCCCACGGGCTTGCCTTCGAACACGATGGTGGTGTTGCCGTGGATGAGGGGCGCGTAACAGATGTAGCTGTGGCCCACGACCCAGCCCACATCGGAGGCTGCCCAGAACACATCTCCGGGGTCCACATTGTAGATATTCTTCATGGTCCAGTTGAGCGCCACAAGATGGCCTGCCGTGGGTCGAATGACGCCTTTGGGCGCACCGGTGGTGCCGGATGTGTAAAGGATGTAAGCCGGGTGATCGCCGCGCACCGGTACACATTCCGCAGGCGTGACACCGTCTTGAAACGCGTGCCAATCGTGATCGCGGCCTTCCACCAGATCGATGGGATGCTCTTCACGCTGCAGGATGACGCAGAAATCGGGCTTGTGGCTGGATTGTTCGATCGCGCCATCCAGCAGGGGTTTGTATTCGACGACGCGGCCGGGCTCCAAACCGCAGGAGGCGGCGATGATGGCTTTGGGCGTGGCATCATCGATCCGCACGGCCAGTTCATTGGCGGCGAACCCACCGAAGACCACCGAATGAATGGCCCCGATCCGCGCACAGGCCAGCATCGCTTCCAACGCTTGGGGGACCATGGGCATGTAGATGATCACGCGGTCGCCCATGCCCAAACCCTGAGCTTGCAATGCCCCGGCCAGCGAGGCCACACGGGTTTTCAGATCGGAGTAGCTGATGTGGTCTTTGCGGCCCGTGATGGGGCTGTCATAGATAATTGCAGTCTGGTCGCCGCGCCCGGCTTCCACATGGCGATCCACCGCGTTCCAGCAGGTATTCACTTGACCGTCGACGAACCACTCATACAGCGGCGCGTTTTCGTCAAACAGCGCCTTGCTTGGCTTTTTCACCCAGTCGATGGCGGCTGCTGCGTCCATCCAGAAGCCCTCTGGGTCGTTTTTCCAGCGGCCGTAAACGTCTTGGTATGTCATTGATTTCTCCGTCCCGTGTTAACGCAGTGTTACGGGACGGGCGGGGCAGGGGGCAAGGCGGCCTGGCCATTCGGGCGCAAAAGAGGCGAATTTATCGTGTGTTAGCGATCACGATGCGGCTTCGGCCACATGATTTATGGATGGTTTTGCCCGGCGCGCGGGATCGGCGCGACTCACCTGTCGAGGCGTGAGGGACGCGATTGCCTGAGGTCAAACCTCATAGGCCAGACGCAGGCCGCCCCAGTGTCGGCCATGTACCATGATCGGGGCAGACACATCCTTCATCACCTTGAAGACACCGCCGCCCATGTCCCGCCTGTAAACCTGCAGCAGGAAGGGTTTTGTGTTCTGCCCGGCTTTCAGCCCCACGCGATCGTTGAAAATCCGTCGGTTGCGGCAATGACCTGTGTTCCAGGCCGGGTCTTCGCCCTGTGGTTTGGAAAACTTGCGGTTATGCGTGGGCAAATAGCCATCAATATTAACCGCAGCACAGAAAATCACGCGCTCGGAGTGTTCCAGCGCGTCCTCTTGAATGGGTGGCAAAACCTTGTCGGTGAACAGTGTGAAGCGCGTCATGACCTGTTCGGGGTCGGTGCCCGGAATGGTCGTGTAGGTCTTTGAAAAGAGATCCGCCGTCGTGAGGGTTCCATTGTCGATGGCCGCCTCAAAAAGCTGAGCGATTTTCGCCGCATCGGTCTGCACGCGTTCGATGAAAGGGCTGTCATCTGTCTTGGCGCCGATGCTGACAGAATCCTGCACCATGGTTTCGGTCTGATCGACCAGATTGGCCGTCCTTTCCCGCATCTGGGACACGCGGCTGTTGGTGTCCGCGATTGTGGTTTCGATATCGTGGAAAGCCTGTTCAAACGCCTCAGTGGCAGACTGACTACGCCCCAGTTTGTCAACAACACCGCCGGTCAGCTCAGTCAGCCCTCGCATTGCGTGAGTGATTTCCCCCATGGCCGATGACATTTCGGTGTTGCTGGCGATCACCTCATCAGATTTGGTGCCCGCGGTCTGAGAGCCATCCGACAGACGGCGCACGATTTCCGTCAGTTCTTCGACAGAGCCTTGAACCGCATCCACGGTGGTGGAGGTCGTGTTGGCCAATTCATTGATCGCGCTGGCAATCGTGGCAAAACCCGCCCCAGCGTCGCCGGCGCGAGACGCCTCAATCCGTGCATTGATGGCCAGAAGATGTACGGTTTTGGCGATATCACGGATACTCTGATTGCCCTCTTGCACATGTTGCAGCGCTTCCAGAACGCCACCCATGTGCTGGTTGATTTCCATGACGTGGTCCACGATTTCGTTGCAATGCTGCCCGCTGATCTGCAGAACCTGTTCGGACGACCCCACAAGGGCTTCGACATCGGAGGTCGCCTTGCGCATATCTTCCAGACTGGTGGAAATGGAGTGATTGGCATCTACAACCGCATCTGCGTTCTGGCGCGCGACGGACAATGCCCCCTGCTGGGTCTGGGAACGGACATCAAGATCGTCGATGAAGGCCACAACTTCCACGATTTCCCGGCCAAGATGCCCGGTGCGGCGCGCCAAATCTGAAATTATAGGGTCGCTCTTACGGCGTTGCGGGACATCTGCGCCCGCTTCTGTTTCAGCACGGCGCGATTTGTTCGCATCGGCTTCAATCGCGTGTTCATCCCACTTTGCCTCTTCCCATGCCGCGTCATCCGCCGCTTCGGCGGAAGTTACATCCTTTGCATCCATGGTTTGGCGATCTGACCCCGAAAGCGCGTTTAGAATCCTGAGAACAGCCGGCATGGTACCCTCGCTTTTTTAAATAGAACGCTCGGTTTAGGGCCTAAAGGTAAAGCGCAGGTTCACGCGCCCCGTGATGCCATGTCCGTCGTCTTGTCAGCCATATTGCGCCACCGGGGTTCCGGCGATGGCCGCAAGGTTCAGCAAGCCGCGCGCCGTCACGCCCGCTGTGGCGATGTGGGCGCGGTTGCCCATGCCCATAAGTATTGGCCCGACCTCAAGGCCATTTGCCTTTACTTTCAATATGTTGCGAACACCGGAGGCTGCATCGGAATTGGAAAAAATCAGGATGTTGGCGCTGCCCTGCAGCCGGTTGCCGGGCAGCAGACGGTCGCGCAGTGCCGGGTCGAACGCGGCGTCGACATTCATTTCGCCTTCATAGATGAAATCGCGTGGTTCGCGGTCCAGAATGCAAATCGCCTCTCGCAGGCGTTTGCCGGAATCGCTGCCCTGATTTCCGAATTGCGATTGAGAACAGAAGGCGATCTTGGGGTCCACGCCAAAACGACGGGCATGGCGGGCAGCCCCGATGGCGATCTCCGCCAACTGGTCCGGGGTGGGGAAGACATGCACATGGGTGTCGGCGATAAAGACGGGGCCATCTTCGAGGATCATCAAAGAAAGCGAGCCTTGGGGGTGCAAGGTCTCACTGCCGAGGACTTGCGTCACATATCCCAAATGCCAGCGATATTCGCCCGATAGCCCGCAAATCATCGCGTCCGCCTCTTCCCGATGGACCATGATGGCGGCGATGGCGGTGGTGTTGGTGCGCATGATCATGCGGGCCAGGTCGGGTGTCACCCCGCGGCGCTTCATAATCTCATGATAGCTGCCCCAATAGTCGCGATAGCGCGGATCGTCTTCGGGGTTCACCATAGAAAAATCTTCCCCCGGTTTGATCTTCAGCCCCATGCGATCACAGCGGGCGGCGATCACATCCGGGCGACCGATCAGAATGGGTTGTTCGATGGTGGTCTCCAGAATGGTCTGCGTGGCACGCAGAACGCGTTCGTCTTCGCCATCTGAGAAAACGATCCGCCGGGCGGTGGCGCCTGCGGCCTCGAAAACAGGGCGCATCAGAAGCGAGGACTTGTAGACGGAGGCATCCAGTTGCTGGCGATAGACCTTGAGGTTCTCCAGCGGCCGCGTCGCCACGCCCGTTTTCATCGCGGCCCCTGCCACGGCCGTCGACACGACGCCCGAGAGGCGCGGATCAAAGGGTTTGGGGATCAGGTAATCTGCGCCAAAGGTCAGCTGTTCACCCTTGTACGCGGCGGCGGCCTCTGCGCTGGTGGTTAGGCGGGCGAGTTCGGCGATGCCTTCGACGCAGGCGATTTCCATGTCGTCATTGATGGTCGTGGCTCCGACATCAAGCGCGCCTCGAAAGATGAAGGGAAAGCATAGGACGTTGTTGACTTGATTGGGAAAGTCGCTGCGGCCGGTGGCGATGATGGCGTTTGGGGCGACTTCGCGAGCGAGGTCCGGCATGATCTCTGGTGTGGGGTTGGCCAACGCGAAGATGATCGGGCGATCGGCCATCTTGGCTACGTTTTCCTGGCTAAGCACCTTGGGGCCGGAGAGGCCAAGGAAGAGATCTGCCCCTTCAATCACCTGATCCAGACTGCGCAGATCGGTGTTTTGTGCGAATTCGGCCTTTTGTTGGGTCATCTCTTCCTCGCGGCCCTGATATACAAGCCCCGCAATGTCACACAGCCAGACGTTTTCGCGTTTCACGCCCAGCTTTAGCAACAGGTTGAGGCAGGCAATGCCCGCCGCACCGCCGCCGGTTGAGACGATCTTGATATCTTCGAATGTCTTGCCCGCAACCTTGAGCGCGTTGGTCGCCGCCGCGCCGACGACGATGGCGGTGCCGTGTTGATCATCATGAAAGACGGGGATGTTCATCCGTTCGCGGCACAGCTTTTCGACCACAAAACAGTCGGGCGCCTTGATGTCTTCTAGGTTGATGGCTCCGAATGTGGGTTCCAACGCGCAGACGATATCGGCCAGTTTTTCAGGGTCGGTTTCATCAACTTCAATGTCGAAACAATCGATGCCTGCGAACTTTTTGAAAAGCACGGCCTTGCCTTCCATCACTGGTTTGGAGGCCAGCGCGCCGATATTGCCCAGGCCCAGAACCGCACTGCCATTGGTGACCACAGCCACGAGATTACCGCGAGAGGTGTAAAGGCTGGCATTTGAGGCATCGGCCTTGATTTCAAGACAGGCCTCCGCCACGCCCGGGGAGTAGGCACGGGCCAGATCGGCGCCATTGGCCAGCGGTTTGGTGGCGCGGATTTCCAGTTTTCCCGGCTTGGGATTGGCGTGGTAATAGAGCGCGTCCTGGCGCAGGCTATCGCTTGGTTGATCGGCCATGTTTCCCCCCAATTGCAAAGTGGTTTAACATTAAACTACTTTGTCAGCGCTGTTCCAGCGGAATATCTCACTGTTCAGCTATGCCCGCCTAGATTGCACTTCGCAAGGGCGGGGTGCAATGATGCCTGTCAAAGACGTCAACATCCGGAGCACGATCATGACGGACCACCTCACCATCGTTTCGCACCCTCTGGTGCAACACAAACTGTCATTGATGCGTGACAAAGCGACCCCCACCGCGCAGTTCCGTCAGCTTCTGCGCGAGATCAGTCAGCTTCTAACCTATGAGGCCACACGTGATTTGCCGCTGACCACCCGGACCATTGAAACCCCGCTGATGAATATGGAAGCCCCGATTCTTGATGGTCCGAAACTGGCACTGGTGTCGATCTTGCGCGCGGGAAATGGCCTGCTGGACGGGATGCGTGATGTTATTCCCACCGCTCGGGTAGGGTTCGTGGGGCTTTACCGTGATGAGGAAACGCTGCGTCCGGTGCAATATTACTGCAAGCTGCCCGACCGGATAGAAGAGCGGCTCTGCATTCTGGTCGATCCCATGCTGGCCACCGGGAATTCATCGGTCGCGGCGGTGGATTTGCTAAAGAATGCAGGGGCGCGGGACATCCGATTTCTTTGCCTTCTGGCGGCCCCGGAAGGGGTTGCGAGAATGAAAGAGATGCACGGGGATGTGCCTATCGTCACGGCCGCTTTGGATGAGAAGCTGAGCGACGTTGGATACATCGTGCCGGGCTTGGGCGATGCGGGCGATCGCATGTTCGGCACCAGATAGCCAAAAGCTGTTTACCTTTCGGCATTTATGCGGCAGTCTTCAGCTTATAGCTCTGGGGGCGCATATGAAATATTTGACCGTTGTCGCGGCGGCTGCCATCGCTGCGACGGGCTGGACCACGGATGTGGACGCCCAAACTTCACCGAAAGCCGTACCGGCGGAATTCCCGCCAGCTTCTTTTACCGGACGCCAATATGTGGACAGTACGGGCTGCGTGTTCATTCGCGCAGGCATCGATAATGATGTGTCTTGGGTGCCGCGCCTGACGCGGGGCCGCCAGCAGGTTTGCGGCTTTCAGCCGAGCCTGTCTGCGTCAGCCATCGCGCAGGTGAACGCACTGCGTGCCGCAGCGCCTGAACCTGCGACCACGACAGCGGCCGCCACGCCCGCGCCAGCACCCGCGCCTGCACCCGCACCCCGCGTGGTGCGCGCACCAGCCACACCAGCCCCTGCGGCCAAACCTGCGACTGCGGCACCGGCTCCTGCTGCGGCACCGGCCAAACCAAAGGCAAAACCGAAACCCGCACCAGTGGCGACGACCACGGCGCGTGCGAAAGTGCCCTCCGCCTGCTCTGGCCGTAGCGCGCTCGCCCAGCAGTTCTTGAGCTCTCGTCGCGGTGCGGTGCGGTGCGGTCCGCAGACGCAGCCCCATGTAACGATCAAGGACGGCCCCCCATCGCCGGATGCAACCGTTTACACGTTCCAGGGCCACCCCCGTGCAACCACGCACGGCCATGCCACGTCCAGTGGTCAGGTGCGTGTCGCGCCGAAACACGTATACGAAGAACAGTTGGCGAGCACGGAAGGTGTATCTGTCCCCGAAGGCTTTGAGGTTGTCTGGGATGACGACCGTCTGAACCCCAAGCGCGCGCACCAGACCTTTGCGGGCAAGGCCCAGATGGAGCAGATCTGGACAAAGCGTGTGCCGCGCACCCTGAAACCTGCAGCGGTGTCTGCGGGTTCTCATGTGTCTTATGCGGCCGGTGGGGTCTCTGATGCCGCCAAGCCGGAAGTGTCTCGCGCGGCCACGGTCCCCTCGGCGGCGGCTCTGGCCGAAGATACACGGCGTGCCAGTCATCGCTACGTCCAGGTTGGCGCGTTCAGTGATCAGGCCGGGGCACAGCGCGCTGCACAGCGCCTCGCCAACAGCGGGCTGCCCACGAAACTGGGCAAGCATCGTCAGGGCGCTCAGACCTACACGCTGGTCGTGGTGGGGCCCTACAAAACGCAGGGCGCGCTTGATGGTGGCTTGGCGCGTGTACGTGGCATGGGTTACGCCGGGGCGACCCTTAAGCGGTAAAAGACCGGATGCACCTTTAAGAACGCGCCCTGTTTAAGGGCGCGTTTTTTTATGACGCGCAGATGGCCTGAAGCCGGAGCCAATCGGCATCGTTCATCACCGGATCGGGGGCCGATGTGGCGAATGGATCGGCCTCAATCAAACCAAGCGTCTTTTCACCCGTGATATCGACTGCATAGGCGTAGGGTGTGCTGCGCAGGTCGGCGGCTTCAAACCGGGACAGCAGGTCGGCATCGGGCACGGTGGGCCTGTCGGCCGTCAGAAGGGTTTCGGCATAATCGCTGAGCGTGCCGTCCCCGATCGCACCGGTGGTCAACAAGCGAAAGCTCGACCAGATCGGCGCGGCTTCCAGCAATTGGGCCAGCGGGTCATGGGTGTCCATGCGCAGCCGTTCGGCCACAACGAACCCGGCCACCACGTCAGGTTCCATGAAGTCTTCCACCAAATTGCGCTGGATCAGGATCGTACCACCCGGAAGATGGGCGGTTTTGTTCACGCCATCGCGGGTGACGTAAAGTTGCCCCTCACCGGGGAGACGCGTCGCCAAACGGTCGAGTGCACGGCGACCATCGGGTGCATTGCATGGCGGGCCGGTGACGCGTTGCAGTTGCTCAAGGAGGTCCGCCCCGATTTCAGCGCGTTTCACGTCGGGCACGATGCTGACAGTGTATTGGCGCACGGCCCCGGGCAACCAGAAGATCGCCCCAGCCGCCACCGCCAGACAAAACAGCAGCACGATGAAAAAGCGCAATCGTCCAGGATGCGGGCGGCGGCGTTCGATGGCATTCCGCAGCTTTTCGATGGCGTCGATCATTTCCGCCTCGTCGCCCGGGAATTCCAGCGTTTCGCCTTCATCGCCCGCCGGGTGATAGATCGCAGGTCGCTTGCCCGGATTGGCGCGCACCACGGCGGCCAGTGACCAATGCGTAAGCGCGCGATCCTGCATGTCAGAGATGACCAGCGTTGCATCGCCGATGGAGGCCACAACATCAACCCGGTGCGCATCAGGCGAGGCGCGCCACAGCCCGGAGGCTTCCAATCTTTGATATTCTTCCAATGCGGTCATGGGTGACCGTGCCTGTACTGCTCTTGTTTTTCGACAGTGTAGCGGGTTTTCGCTTACGCGTGAAGGTTGATCACGTGTCGGATGCCTTGTCCGCTGTCCGGTGGCGCATGCGATCGCGGATCACGTAGACCATGCCACCCAGAAACAGCAGCGCCATGGCGTACCAAGTGAGCGCGTAACTGAGGTGTGAATTGCGGAACTGGACTTGGGTCAGCCCACCTCGGGGCCAATCGTCTTCAGCGCCTGTGTGATCCGCGTCGATGAAATATCCGGCTGTCCGGCCCAGTCCTGCATCATCGGATAGCGCCGCGACATCTCGGGAAAACCAGCGCCCGGCTGCGGGATCGTTCTTTTCAAGCACGGTTCCTCCCGGTTCGGTGATGCGCAAAAGCCCGATGATCGTGGCGGGTGCGCTCGCCGCTTGAGGCGTCTCGCTTCCTGTCGGAACAAAGCCGCGATTGATCCAGATGATGCGCGTGTCGGTTTGCAGCGGTGTCATCAACCACGATCCCGCACCCAATTCTGTCAACGCCTTCACCCGTTGGGAGAGGTCATGCATGAACACGCCCTCTTCCGTGATGACGCGCAGATAGGCGTGATCGTTTTCTGTCACTGGGCCGAATGGCGCTGTGACTGGCGCCCCGAAGGCGCGCGCTTCGACCGTTTCTATAAGGTTCAGTTTCCAGCCCAACCGTTGCACCTGCCATGTGCCAAGGCCAAGCATGGTGACAAAAACAACAGCCGCCAACGACAGGATGGTCACGTCCACCCAAAGTGGCCTGACCGGGCTGTCATCATCATTCATTGCAATTCGCGCACGCGCTCAATCGTGTCATGGGCGGGCATCATGTTTTCATGCAGGTGGAACATCACCCAGATCGACCCAGCCAGAATGATCACCAGTACCACCGCAGTAAAAATAAGCGACATGAATTGCCAGCCATCCTCTGCGCCCACGGAGACGTGCAGGAAGTACTGCACATGAACGAGGATCTGGACTGCTCCTAGGCCGAAGATGATCAGCATCGCCCAGAGTATATCCATCTCCACCTCGGCCATGACCACGTAGAAAGGGATCACCGTCAGGATGACCGACAGCACAAACCCGATGATGTAGGACCGGTAGGATCCGTGGGTGCTGTTATCCGCGCTCATAGCAGTACTCCGGCCAGGTAGACGAAGGAAAAGACGCCGATCCAGATCAGATCGAGGAAGTGCCAGAAGAGGCTCAGGCACATGACCCGGCGTTTGTTTTCAGGGGTCAGCCCGTGCATCTGGACCTGGATCAACAGGATCACAAGCCAGATTGACCCGCCCAGAACGTGCATCCCGTGGGTGCCCACGAGGAACCAGAAGGAGGACAGGAAGGCGCTGGCCATGGGTGTGGCGCCGATGTGCCATAGATGGGTGAATTCCAGATAGCTCACGAAGAGGAATCCGGCGCCCATGCCCAGTGTGACGACCAACCAGAAGGACATCACCCGGGCGTTGTTTTGCTGCATATTGATCGCGGCAAACCCGTAGGTGATGGACGACAGCAGCAGGAAGGCGGTGGCCAGCGCGATCTTCTCAATCTCGAAAAGATCGGCGGGGGAGGGGCCCGCGGCGTAGTTCTGCCCCAGCACGGCATGAACAGCGAAGAGGATGCCGAAGAGCAGGCAGTCGCTCATCAGGTAAAGCCAGAAGCCCAGCATTGTCCCCGTCTCATGGGCGTGTTCTTCGGCATGATCGTGGTCATGCGCGTCCTCGAAGACGTGGAATTCGTATGGTGCCTCGGCGGTTGTATCCGTGGGTGCCATCGGTCTTACTCCGCTGCCTGCAAATTCGCTTTGCTGCGGCCTTCTTCAATTGCGCGCACTTCGTCCACAGGAACGTAGTAGTCGCGGTTGTAGTTGAACGTGTGCCCGATCGCCCAGAAGAGCGAGGCAAAGAACGTCAGCAGCGCCAGCCACCAAACATGCCAGATCAGTGCAAAGCCCATCACGGTCATCAGGCCCGCGATGACCACCCCGCTGGAGGTATAGTGTGGCATGTGAATGGGTGTGTAGCCGCTGGTGGGCTTTTTGTAGCCATTGCGCTTCATATGGTCCCAGGCGTCCAGTTCGTAGACCCGAAAGTTGAAGGCAAAGTTGTAATAGGGCGGCGGGGAGGTTGTAGACCATTCCAGGGTTCGTGCTTCCCACGGATCATCGCCCGCGACCAGTTGGTCACGCTTCATGATCGACACCACGATCTGGATGACAAA
>JBCCNB010000050.1:0-21546 GCA_039026055.1 Pseudomonadota bacterium
CGTCAATCGTCAGGCTGCCATCGGACATCTCATTGATGTTGTCAGCGACTTTCTGTGCGGCGTCAAAAACGCCTGCGAGGCCACGGCCCCAGGACGTGACCATTGTCAGCGTCCGCTTGCCTTGTGCATATGCTGGGGCTGCAAGCGTGGATGCTGCAGCGGCCGAGCCGCCAAGGGCAGTATTTTTAAGGAATGAACGGCGATCCATACGGATACTCCTCCCACTATTTTTGGATGATGCGCCAAGCCGCTCCCACGACCGGCGCTTGTCGTTGCAAGTGGGCGGACCCTAGCGTTTACCGCAGTGCATGAAAATACCGACTACTGCGTAGAAAACACGCTTGTGACCGGAATTCGCGCTTAAATCTTGAGCTTGCAGGGCCTGAAGCGCCATTATCCCTTGGCAACGGGAAAAATGTCCAAGGCGATTCGTGATGCCGAAACTGCGGGATGCCATAAACCTGAACTACGGCCAGAAGCTTTTTCTGGTGGCGACACTGCCGCTGATCTTGGCGGCAGTGGCGATCTCCGTTCTGGTGACACTGCAAAGCCGCCAGTTGGCTGAACGGGAAATCAAGACGCTGGAAACACAGCTGATCGCGGCCAAGCGTGAAGAGCTGAAGAACTACCTGTCCATCGCACGAACGGCCATCATCGCCACCTACGGGCGGGCGCTTCCGGATGATGAGCAGGCCAAGCTGCATGTGTCGCAAACCCTTTCGGGGATGCTCTACGGGCAAGACGGATATTTCTTCGTATATGATTATGACGGCAACAATCTGGTTAGCCCACGCCAGACGGACCGTATCGGCCGCAATTGGAGCGGCTTGACCGATGCCGATGGCACGCCTGTTACTGATCAGCTGATCGCGCTGGCGCGCACGGGCGGCGGGTATCATGCGTATGAATGGCGCAAACCGTCCACCGGGGAAACGGCCCGCATGGTCACCTATGTGATCGGGCTACAGGATTGGCGCTGGGCCGTGGGCACCGGCGTCTTCATCGACGATGTGCTGGCCGTGGTCGATGCCGCCCGCGCACAGGTTGAGGCGGAGGTGCGCCGCACATTCTTGTGGATCGGGGCAATCACCTTGGCCGCGCTGTTAATGGTCTTCACATCGGGCATTTTCATCAACATCCGCGAACGCCGTTTGGCCGATGCCAAACTGAAAAAGCTAACGCAGCGTGTGTTTGATGCGCAGGAAGAAGAACGCGGCCGCGTGGCGCGTGAACTGCATGACGGCATTTCCCAGATCCTTGTGGGGGTGCGTTATGCGCTCGATACCGCGCGGCGGCGACTTGGGGCAGGGGATGCCCGCGCCTCAGACAATCTCGATAGCGGTATAGACCACTTGTCCGGAGCCATTCATGAAGTGCGCCGGATCAGCCGTGATTTGCGCCCCGGCATGCTGGATGATCTGGGCCTCGGGCCCGCGCTCAAATCCCTTATTGACGATTTTAGCGGACGTACTGGAATTTCGACTGAGTTTGACACAGTCGTCTTCCGCAACCGGCTGGACGACGATGCCAAAACCGCGCTTTACCGCATCGCGCAGGAGGCTTTGACAAATGTGGAACGCCATGCCGCTGCGACCCATGTCGCGGTCGATCTGCGCGGCCACAACCGTGGCGCCACCCTGCGGATCACGGATAACGGTTGCGGCCTTGCTCCCATGAGCGATGCACGCAAGAACCCCAGTACAGGTCTTGGCCTGCGCAACATGCAGGAACGGGTCGAACAGCTGGATGGCAGCTTGCGGATACTTTCAAGCAAATCCGGCACCGTGATCGAAGCATCTGTCCCGCTCTCTCATTTGTTGCCGCCCGATAATCGGTCTGACAAGAGAACTGAACAAAAGGCCCGTGCATGACCCAAAGCCGAACACGCGTCGTGATTGTCGATGATCACCCCATGGTCGCCGAAGGGATCCAGTCGATCCTCGAAAGTTTCGAAGATGTGGAAGTCATCGCGACCCTATCCGACGGACAACAGATCATCGATCAGGCGGAAGACCTGGACCCGGACGTGATCCTGCTTGATTTGAATATGCCTGGTATTGGCGGTCTCTCGACGACGGAGATCATTCTGGAACGTCGGCCGGACACGCGCATTCTGATCCTGTCGATGCATGACAGCCCTGAATACATATCCTCCGCGCTGACCCATGGAGCGGTGGGATATGTGCTGAAAGACGTGCCCACCGAAGAGATCAAACAAGCCATCGATGCTGTCATGGAAGGGCAGACCTACCTGTCATCCGGTGTCGCCGAACGGCTAAGCCCATCTGGCGGCGCGCGCGATCAGTTGACCAACCGCGAACAGACCATTTTGCTCCAATTGGCACGGGGGCTGTCGAACAAGGAAGTGGCAACAGTCCTCGATATCTCCGTCCGGACAGTGGAAACGCACCGCAAGAACATAAAGAAAAAGCTGGGCATCAGTTCCACCGCCGGGCTGACCCGCTACGCGATGGAACATGGCGTGCTTCAAGGGACGGGCGTGTCCCTTTAGGCCTCACAGCAAATGTTGTCCGCCGTTGATCGGTATTTCTGCGCCATTGATGTAGGACGAGCGCTGTGAACATAGGAAGGTTACGACTTCCGCCACTTCCTTGGGACTGCCCAAGCGTTTCATCGGGACCAGACGTTCCACCAGCTCATCGGTGCCCGGTGAGAGGATCGATGTTTCAATTTCACCGGGCGATACCGCGTTGACGCGCACCCCGCTATCAGCCAGTTCAAAGGCCAGTTCCCGGGTCAGCGCTGATAACCCGGCTTTTGACACGGCATAGGCGGCACCGGCGAACGGATGGATCTGCATTCCTGCGATTGAGGTCACATTCACCACCGCGCCTTTGGCTTGAGAAAGTGGCCCCAGCAACTGCTGACACAGCATCAGAGGGCCCATCAGATTAACCATCTGGACCGCATGCCACGTTTCAAAACTGGTCTTCATTGCAGATAACCGCGCGCCGCCTTCGTCTTTGGGTGAAATGCCCGCATTGTTGACCAAAGCGCTCAACCCTTTGTCGCCCAACCGTTCGCGCAGAGTCCCGCAGGCCTCCATGATCGACACTTCCCGCGTCAAATCCACTTCTATGTGTTTTACAATCCCTTCAGCCCAAGGGCAGACTTGGGAAAATGGCGTGCGGGCCAAGGTCAGCACCTCCCATCCGGCACTGTAGAACTCCTTCACGATGGCATGTCCGATCCCGCGGCTGGCCCCGGTCACGGCAACGATTGGCTTGTCATCGGTGAGAGGTGCGTCTGTCGGCATGATCATGCCCTCCGGTCCGTGGGGTTACGCAGTTTGCTGACAGGCAATATCCTGCTGGCCCTTATCCGAACCTTAGTGGAGGTGTGGGGTAGGGTCCACTGCCCGTTCCAATCCGGGGCGTTTACAGCGGATGTCACCGCGCAAGACGACCCTGCCCAAAGAAAAACCGGCCGCATGCTTCATGCGACCGGTCCGAGGTTTTGCTTTTCCTTGGCTCAGTTGGCGCAGGGGATCGGGGTTTCGATCACTTCACCGCCACGGCGTGTCCGGATCGTGCAGACTTCCTGAACCTCGGGGGCGGCTTCCACCACCTGTGCTTCGATTCCGAGCAATCCGAGTTGGTCCACGGAGATGGCCTCTGCCACATAGTCATCTTCTGCCCCGACCAAGGACAGCGACAAACGGCCGCTGGATTGCGCTTGCGCTAGAGCCGCCACCTGTTCGGGTCGCACGGCCACAGTTACGGTGCGCGCGATGACGGCATCGGTCATGTCTTGATTGGCTTCCTGGTCGATGGCGATCAGATCCACATTGGTTTCAATCAGCTTTGTAACGGCGCCTTCAGTGCCATTGTTTTCTCGACGCAGGCCAAGCCCGACATTGCCGGTCCAATAAATGTCCACACGGTCGCCGGGGCGCAGGAAACCCGAAACGCCGCTGGTCACGTCAACCTTTATTGCAAAAGCGCGCATGCCACGCTCCAACTGCGATGTGATCCCGGCCTCTTCACCGGCCTCGGTCACCTTTACGGCCAAAATGGCTTCGTTTTCTTCGATAGAGCGCAACACAGTACGCACTTCGGAAGGTCCTTCAGGGAACAATTCTTCTTCGGTCTCAAACACACCTTCGGGCAGGGATTCCCGCGGGAACGCTCTCAGACGTACGTCATCTTCGTTCAATTCTTGGCCGTATTTCAGAGACTTGGCTGCAACATACACATCAACTGTGTCGATGCCGGGTGCTCGGTTTGCACGCTCGTTGGCAAGCTGTGTCTGATACCCTTGAATATAGGATTGCGCCAAATAGACTGCAAAGCCTGCAAGTCCCACGCCCACAATCAGGACGAGTCCAAAAACCAAACGCATTGTTCTTCCCCTTCGAAGATCTGCCCTTCCGACCCCTGCCGACTACACATGAAATACAGGGGTAAATTTGATTATGATGGAAGTGTAGCAACGAAATGTGGCGAAAAGGTGGTCGGCCCGTGTTCGTTTATGGTTGGTGGGCTGTTGGGAACCATCTGATCAACAAAGGGCACTCCTGCTGGGCAGCCCCGCTGCTGTGCTGATCGTATGCTTCAACAAACAGACCCAAGATGCGGGCGCGAAATCAGTCGCCGTTTTCTACAGCCACATCTGATGTTTCGTCGGCGATATCACCGCCAAGAGATGTCACCGCTTCATTGATCGTCCCACCACCAACTGCGGCCAGCCCAACAATGGCAGCTGTAAGAACAATCCAGTCCACTGTGATCGCGCCGTCGTCGTTGTTCCAGAAACGCGCTTTCAGGTGCTGCGCTAAAATTCTCAATCTGCTGCCCGTCATATGATCGGATCCCTTCACGTCAGGTCGATACGCCGCATGACGGTGTCAGACCAATACTGGGTTACTATTCACCCATCCCCCCGGATTTTCGTGCAAATGGCCGCGAAAGAGCACTTTCGCGGCCACCAGCAAATAGCGAATGGACGCTATTAGTCGCCGTTGCTCACGGTCTTCGAGGACACACCGCTTTCGATGGCAGATGCCAGCGAGCCGATGCCGCCCTGAACCGTGGAAACGCCAGCAACGCCCAGGCCCACAACTGCTGCGGTCAGAACGACCCAGTCAACTGTAACGGCGCCGTCTTCGTCTTTACGGAAGTTTTTGATGAACTTGATCATGGTTATCCCTCCAAAGGATTTTGTTAGCTTCAGTTACAACCGGTCGGGCTGTGGTGTGGGCCGTCTCTCTCTATGGCCCGCTACCGTCGCGGTATGGGGAGTGTTTTGCTATTTGAATCGGGCAGGATTTGGGCAGCTTTTTAGGCATTTTATGAATCCCTAATTTTTTGCTGAGAAACCATGTAAGATATTGAAATTAAACACATTAAAAAATAGACTTTTCTACGTTTTTCTATTTGGCCTTCGCAAGACGGGTTCATTCAGGGCGGATTTCGTTTCTCAAACGCGCACAATTGGCGTGAAAAATGTCGATTTTTCCGATATGCATGAACAAAAAAGCGAATGAGGCAGTGCAGATCATGACCCCCCGCAAAGCGGCCCTGACGGGCCTGTGCGCCCTTTGGTGCGGATCCTTTATGTTTGGCCCCGCCGATGCGGGCGATCCCCCGGCCTTTCCCGATTTCACCTTCAAACGGGAAAAGGTGCCAAGCGGTACAGTCGGCAAACGCATCAAGGTTCAGATCGATCCGGAAGAACAAGCGGAGATCCTGTCGCGCGGTGTGACCAAGCAGGACGAGGCAGAAGGTCAAGATACCGATCCTTCGCCCGCCGCGCCCGTGGGCGATTTCGCCTGGTTCTGGGAAAAGGTGCCTCATGACCTCGCCTCCGATCCGTCAAAGCGCCTTCAATTGGCGTTTGATCGGCTGCGACAGAAAGGTGTCGTCGGGCCTCGCTTGCAGGACATGCAGACAATCGCCAGCGCAAATGGGCCCGATATCCTGCGTGCCACTATCGGCACCCGGGTATCGCCTGCGCTGGTGCTGGCGGTCATTTCGGTTGAATCCAGCGGGCGTGTCGCGGCGGAGAGCGAAAAAGGTGCACAAGGTCTGATGCAGCTTATGCCGGACACCGCCACGCGCTTCGGTGTGACCGACCGACTTTCTAGTGCAGAGAACATCAAAGGCGGCGTGGCCTATCTTGATTGGCTTCTGGGCGAATTTGGCAATGACGCCATGATCGCGCTGGCGGGGTACAATGCGGGTGAGGGCGCCGTGCGCAGGCATGGCGGTGTACCCCCCTATGCCGAGACACGCGATTATGTGCCCAAGGTCCTCGCGGCCTTTGAGGTCGCACGTGGTCTGTGCCAGACGCGACCGCAACTGGTGACGGACGCGTGCGCGCTTAGGATTGCTTCGAACTAAACGATTTTGGCCTGCGTCGCATCCCGGAGATCGTCCTCGCTCACGCCAGGCGCGCATTCTACAATGCGAAGACCATCCGGCGTCACATCCAGCACGCCAAGGTTGGATATGATGCGATCCACCACGCCTTTGCCCGTCAGGGGCAAGGTGCATTCCTTGAGCACCTTACTGTCGCCATGCTTGTTGGTATGGTCCATCACAACGACCACCCGGCCCACGCCGGCGACCAGATCCATCGCACCGCCCATGCCTTTGACAAGCTTGCCGGGGATCATCCAATTGGCCAGATCGCCATTCTCAGCAACTTCCATGGCGCCCAGGATTGCCATGGCGATCTTGCCGCCTCTGATCATGCCGAAAGAGGTGGCACTGTCGAAATAGGCGGTTTCCGGCAATTGGGTAATCGTCTGCTTTCCCGCGTTGATCAAATCCGGGTCTTCCGTGCCAGCGATGGGGAAGGGCCCCATTCCCAGCATTCCATTCTCTGACTGCAACGTGACGGAGACACCGTCTGGAATGAAATTCGGCACCAGGGTTGGAATTCCAATCCCAAGGTTCACATACGTCCCGTCTTCGAGTTCCTGTGCGGCCCGTGCGGCCATTTGATTGCGATCCCACGGCATGGGTTAGGCCTCCCTTACAGTGCGTTGTTCGATGCGTTTTTCGTGCTCTCCCTGGATCAGGCGATGCACAAACACCCCGGGCAGGTGGATGTGATCGGGATCAAGGCTGCCCACCGGCACGATCTCTTCCACCTCCATCACGCACACCCTGCCGCACATCGCAGCGGGCGGATTGAAGTTGCGCGCGGTCTTGCGGAAGATGCAATTGCCGGTCTCGTCGGCTTTCCAGGCCTTGACGATGCTGAGGTCTGCAAAAATCCCGCGCTCCATCACATATGTCTCGCCGTCAAAGTCTTTGTGCTCTTTGCCCTCGGCCACCTGCGTGCCGACGCCCGTCTTGGTGTAGAACCCGGGGATGCCCGCTCCACCGGCACGCATGCGTTCGGCGAGCGTACCCTGAGGGTTGAACTCGATCTCCAACTCCCCCGCCAGATACTGACGCATGAATTCGGCGTTTTCACCGACGTAAGAGCTCATCATCTTCGACACCTGCCGTGTCTGCAGCAGGATTCCGATGCCGAAATCATCGACACCGGCGTTGTTGGAGGCAAACGTCAGATCCTTCACACCTGCATCCTGAATGGCCTTGAGCAGAAGTTCCGGAATGCCGCACAGACCAAACCCGCCTGCCGCGATGAGCATGCCATCTTCCAAAAGCCCTTCAAGCGCTTCGGCCGCCGAGCCGTAGATCTTGCCCATGCCATTCTCCTGCTTTGTGAAGTCGCGCAATTTGTGGCCGCGCCCCGCAGGAGTGTCAATTGGATATTGTGCAAGTGCAGCAAAAGCGGGGGCCAACGGGTGGCCATTGGGCTCGGACCAGTGGCGAACCGTTGGCGACCTCCGGTTTATTTATGGTCTCAAAAAGCAGGCCCGCCACATGTTTCTTCTGGCTTGAAATATCCCCGCCGGAGGCAAGAAATTTACTTTGCGGCCGCTTTTTTCTTTGGCGCGGCCTTCTTCTTTGCGGGTGCTTTCCGCTTGCCTTTGCCAGACTTTGCGGCCTTTTCGGCAATGAGCGCCACGGCCATCTCCATGGTCACGCCATCCGGCTCTATATCCTTGGGCAGTGTCGCGTTGATCTTTTCCCATTTTACGTAAGGCCCGTAGCGCCCGTCCATCACATTGACCGCGCCACCATCTTCAGGATGTTCACCCAGCTCCTTGAGCGGTTTGGCCGCCGCCCCACGGCCACCGCCGCGCGACGCCGCTTTCTTTGCAAGCTCTTCCACGGCCCGGTTCATCCCGATGGTAAAGACCTCATCTACTTCCTTGAGGTTGGCATAAAGTCGACCGTGTTTAACAAATGGGCCATACCGACCAATGCCAGCCTCAATCATCTCACCGTCATCGGGGTGGGGGCCAACCTCGCGCGGCAGGCTCAACAACGTCAGCGCCTTTTCCAGATCCATGTCATCGGGCGACCAGCCCTTCGGCAGGCTGGCGCGTGGGGGTTTCTTGACCTCTTCGGTCACCTCACCGCGTTGCACGTAAGGTCCAAACCGGCCAGAGCGCAGGAAGATTTCATCGCCTGTGTCTTCGCCCAAGCTGCGGTCACCGCCCTGATCCTCCCCGCCGATGGGGCGGGTGTAGCGGCATTCGGGGTAGTTGGAACAGCCGACGAAGCCGCCCGTGCGCGATGTCTTCAAATGCAGGCTGCCGCCGTCGCATTTCGGGCAACAACGCGGATCGCTACCATCCTCGCGAGGAGGGTATAGTTGTGGAGCGAGCACAACATCCAGTTTGTCCAAAACTTCGGAGATGCGAAGTTCTGATGTTTCGGCAATCGCCGCGGAAAAATCGCGCCAGAAATTGGCCAGAACCGCCTTGTAATCAGCGTCGCCCGCGCTGACCACATCCAGCTCTTCTTCCAGATTGGCGGTGAATTCGTAGCCGACATATTTACGGAAGAAATTCAGCAGGAATATCGTGACGATGCGGCCTTTGTCCTCTGGGATCAGTCGGTTCTTGTCCTTTCGGACATATTCGCGGTCCTGGATCGTGGTGACAATAGAGGCGTAGGTCGAGGGACGCCCTATCCCCAACTCTTCCATCCGCTTGACCAGTGTGGCTTCGGTGTAGCGGGGCGGGGGCTGGGTGAAATGCTGTTCTGGGCTGACCGACTTCTTCTCCGCCGTCTCGCCCTGCATGATCTGGGGCAGGCGCTTGTCATCGTCATCCACCACATCATCGCGGCCTTCTTCATAAACGCGCATGAACCCGTCAAAGAGCACGACCTGACCGGTGGCACGCAGACCGACCTGACCGTCATCTGACGCGATATCGACCGTGGTGCGTTCCATTTTCGCAGCCGCCATCTGGCAGGCGATGGTGCGTTTCCAGATGAGATCGTAGAGCTTGCGCTGATCAGCTTCGGAAATCTTCGCCGCTGCGGCATCCTTCGTCATGTCGGTGGGGCGGATGCATTCATGGGCCTCTTGCGCGTTCTTGGCCTTGTTTTTGTACATGCGGGGGGAGCCGGGCACATAGTCTGCGCCGTAGCGGTCCTTGATGGCGTCGCGGGTGGCCATGACGGCCTCGGGCGCCATGTCGATGCCGTCTGTCCGCATGTAGGTAATAAGCCCGGCTTCATAGAGGCGCTGGGCGGTGGACATCGTCTGCCGCGCGCCGAAGCCAAATTTGCGGCTGGCCTCTTGCTGAAGCGTGGACGTCATGAAAGGAGCTGACGGATTGCGGGCGGCGGGCTTGGCCTCGACGCTTGCGATCTTGAGGTCACGGCTTTGAATGGCCTGGACGGCCAGTTCGGCCTGGGTGTCATTTTCGATGTCGAACTTGTCGAGCTTCTTGCCCGCCAGCACCGTGAGGCGCGCCTCATATTCCTGTCCGCGGGGCGTCGCCAGTTGCGCTTTGACGGACCAGTATTCGCGGGGTTTGAAGGCCTCGATCTCCATCTCGCGTTCGACGATGATGCGCAGGCAGACGGACTGCACCCGGCCCGCAGACCGTGCGCCCGGCAGTTTGCGCCAAAGCACAGGGGATAGGTTGAAGCCCACCAGATAATCCAGCGCGCGCCTTGCCAGATAAGCCTCTACCAGGTCTTCATCGACGTCGCGAGGGTTGGCCATCGCCTCGGTCACCGCCGCTTTGGTGATGGCGTTGAAGACCACGCGGCTGACGGGCGTGTCCTTCTTGATGGCCTTCCTTTTGCGCAGTGCCTCTTCGAGGTGCCAGGAGATCGCTTCGCCTTCGCGGTCTGGGTCGGTGGCGAGGATCAGGGCGTTGTCGTCTTTGAGCGCGTCTGCGATGGCCTTGACGTGTTTTTTGCTGTCTGTGCCAATTTCCCAGAGCATATCGAAGCCGTTATCCGGGTCGACCGAGCCGTTCTTGGCGGGCAGGTCGCGGACGTGGCCGTAGGAGGCGAGAACCGTGTAGTCGTTGCCCAGATACTTGTTGATTGTCTTGGCCTTGGCCGGGGATTCGACAACAACAACGGGCATGCGGGGACCTCTCGACTCAGGGGGGTGTTCTTGGCGGGGGAACATGTGGGGTGCGGGGGAGGATTGTCAATGGAGCCCGCGCAGGATGGTTTCTCAAAGACGGTTTGCTGCGCTGAGAAGCGGCGAAATACCCTCGAAAACCAACGTCGGTATCACGTCGGTATTGTGTCGGTGCTAACCCAGGCGCGACAGAAGCCCGCCGGGGTGACGTTCGATTTTTCCGTCGACTTCTAGATCAGTGAGCAGCGGGGTGACCTGTGCAGCCGGGGTGCCCAGATCGCGGATCAGCTGATCCTCTGGCACCGGTGAAGGGCCCAGGCGGTCCAGGATGACTTGATGAAGTTTGCGCGTTTCCTCGCGGGGTCTGGTGTCGCGTTGGCGCGTCTGTGTCGTCTGGTCTTGCGCCGCGCCGGACTGTGAAACGGTGTTCAGCGCCAGGCCGCCTGACAGAACCTCCAGCACATCATTGCCGCCGCGCAAAAGCGTGGCACCGTCGCGGATCAGCATGTTGCAGCCTGAGGCGCGCGCATCGAATGGATGGCCGGGGACGGCCAGCACCTCACGCCCCTGATCGAGGGCGGCGCGGGCAGTGATCAGCGAGCCGGATTTCGCTGCCGCTTCTACCACCACCAGCGCCGGGGAGAGGCCGCTGACGATCCGGTTGCGGGAGGGGAAGTGGCGGGCGCGGGGTTCCAGCCCCATAGGTTGTTCGGAGATCAGCAAGCCAGAGGTGGCGATGTCGCGCGCGAGATCTGTGTTTTCGGACGGGTAGACCACATCGACGCCGCCAGCCATCACGGCGATGGTGCCGGTCTCCAGCGCGGATTTGTGGGCTGCTGCGTCAATGCCGCGCGCAAGACCGGAGGCGATGATATGTCCTTGTTCGCCCAATTCGCGGGCAAGGGACCTTGTCATACGCAGACCCAGCGAAGAGGCATTGCGTGCGCCCACCATTGAAATGGAAGGTCGGGCCAGTAACGTGATGTCGCCAATAGCCCAGAGGGCGGGCGGTGCATCCGGGATTTGGGCCAGAAGCGAAGGGTAGGTGGCATCCCCGCGGCAGATCAGTTGCGCGCCGAATTGGTTGGCGCGGGCGAATTCGGCCTCGACCACGTCGGCTGAGCATGGGGTATATCCTTTGGCACCTGCCGTGCGCGCGAGGTCAGGAAGAGCGGCCAGCGCGTCCTGAATGTTTCCGTGTGCGTTCAGTAATCTGTAGAAGGTTGCGGGCCCCACCCGGCGAGAGCGCAACAGACGAAGCCATGAAATCCGGTCATCTTCCGTGGTGGGTGGGAGTGGGGGGTGGGTGGAAGGATGTCTATCCACGGGTCTCACAGCTCCGCCTGATTGCAAGAATCAACCTAGCGTGCGGGTGGTTAACGGGTGGTAAACCAAAACCTGAATCTGGCGGGTTCGGAGGGATTTTGGGGTCGCTCGTCGCTCCCTTAAGGGTGCGCCTCGCTATTTATGGGGAGGGTCTTGGGGTTTGAACCCGGTGACCCACCAGACACGGTGGGGGATCCGGGCGGGATCGTCTTTGAAACAGCACTCCATCATGGCGGCCAGTTCTGCGTCAAATTTTGTGACGGCTTCGGGCGTGAGAGAGGCGGCAACGCCTGCGCTGGCGCGAATGCGACCGCGCCATGCGTCATGACTGTAGTTTTGGCTCACGTCGAAGGACGTGGTTTCAATTTTTTGGAATCCAGCCTCTGCCAAATCGGAAAGCCAGTCGGGATAAAGCCCGGTTCCACCCGCGCCCGCCCAATCTGGATTGTAGCGCAGGATAAGCGCTTCGGTTGACGCCACGAGGGAGCCGGGCAGGGGGAGCCAGTCAAAATGGGCGATCAGGATGCGCCCGCCCAGGCGGAGCAGGCGATTTGCTTCAGATGCCGCGCGGGGGCGATCGAACCAGTGCCAGCATTGGCCTGCGGTGACAAGGTCGGCGGAGTGGTCGGGGAGACCGGTGTCTTCGGATTGCGCATCTTTGTATGTGATTTGCACATCTGCTTCTGCATCCAGAGCGGCGGCGGCGGTCAGGAGGTCACTGGCGATGTCGAGGGCGGTGACATGGAGCCCGGCGCGGGCGAGGCCGCGGGCGATGGTGCCGGTGCCGGTGCCCAAATCGACGGCGTGTTGGCCCGGGGTGAGGTAGCCGCGATCGGACAGGGCTGCGAAGAACTCGGCCGGGAAGCCCGCGCGATGGGTGGTATAATCAGAGGCCGTGCGGCCAAAATCGACCTGTTTGCCGAAAGCGCGCAGTGCGTCGGCGTCACTCACGCCGCAGAGCCGCCGACGGTGAGACCGCCGATGAGGACGGTGGGTTGGCCCACGCCCACAGGCACCCATTGGCCAGCCTTGCCGCAATTGCCCATTCCGGGGTCGAGGGCCATGTCGTTTGCCAGGCCTCGGATGTGTTTCAATGCAGTGGCGCCGTCGCCGATGAGGGTGGCGCCTTTGACGGGCGCGCCGATCTGGCCGTTTTTGACGCGGTAGGCTTCCGTGCAACTGAACACGAATTTGCCGTTTGTGATGTCGACCTGCCCGCCTGCGAAGCCCACGGCGTAGAGGCCGTCTTTGAGCTCACCCACAAGGTCGTCGCGGGTGGCATTGCCGCCCAGCATGTAGGTGTTGGTCATGCGGGGCATTGGCGCGTGGGCGTAGGATTCCCGCCGCCCGTTGCCGGTGGGGGCGACGCCCATGAGGCGGGCGTTCTGGCGGTCCTGCATGTAGCCCAAGAGAATGCCATCATCTATCAGGACATTTTTCGCGGATGGCGTGCCTTCGTCGTCCACGCTGATCGAACCACGCCGGTCGGGGATCGTGCCATCGTCCAGCACGGTGACGCCGGGGGCGGCGATGCGCTGGCCCATGAGACCGGCGAAGGCCGACGCCCCTTTGCGGTTGAAATCGCCCTCAAGCCCGTGGCCCACGGCCTCGTGCAGAAGGATGCCGGGCCAGCCTGGGCCGAGGACCACATCCATCACGCCGGCTGGGGCAGGTTCGGCCGAGAGGTTTACGAGGGCGATGCGCAGCGCCTCGCGGGCTTTGGATTGCCAGTCGGCGGGGTCGATGAGGCCGGTGAGACCGACGCGACCGCCGCCACCGGCGCTTCCAGATTCGCGGCGGCCATTTTCTTCGACGATGACCGACACATTGAGACGGGTCATCGGGCGGGTGTCGGAAACCTCCGACCCGTCGGGGCGCAGGATCACGACCTCTTGGTGGGAGGCCGCAAGCGTGGCAGAGACCTGCACCACGCGGGGGTCGAGATCGCGGGCGAAGGCGTCGATGTCGCGCAGGGTGTCGAGTTTGACCGGGAAGGCGGTGCCGGCGATGGGATCGTCATCGGTGTAAAGCTTCGTGTTGGTGTGGGCGGGGGCGTCCGCGAGCGTGCCGCCGCCGTCACCCACAGCCAGACGCGCGGTGTCCACAGCGCGTTTGAGCGCGTTTTCGGTCATTTCGGTGGAATGCGCGTAGCCAGCGACCTCACCCTTGACGGCGCGTAGGCCGAAACCTTCCGAGGCATCATAGCTTGCCGTCTTTACGCGGCCATCGTCGAAGACGACCGACTCAGATCGGCGGCGTTCAAGGAACAATTCGCCATCATCGGCCCCGTGGGTGGCATTTTGCAGGTGCTGGAGCGCCTCGTCGCGCGCGAAGGCCGTCTCAAACGGGCGGAAGGGCGTGTCAGCCATGCAATTTCTCCTAAAACGCGTTGCCGTTGGGTCAAGGTTTACCGCAAACAAGCGTCCGTTTGCCGCAACCCGAATTCTTGTGCGGGGGCGCGGAATAGGATTTAGTCTGGTCAACCACGCCTGCCATGTACAGGTCGCACTTAACCCCCTTTGCGGGACGCGCCAATGACAAAGCTAATGAAAGCCGGGACATCCATGAAAAAACTGTTCAGCCTGTTGGCCATCTGGGCCACGTTCGGCCTGAGCTTCGCCACCACTGCCGTGGCGGAGGACCTTGAAACCATCGGCAAGCCTGTACCGGGCGGGTTGAACTTTCAGCCTGCGGTGACCGAGTTGATGGAAGACATCGTGTGGCTTGATACGATGCTCTTGGTGATCATCACGATCATTTCGGTGTTTGTCTGTGCATTGCTGCTGATCTGTATTTTCAAGTTCAACCGCCGTGCCAATCCCGAGCCTGCGTCCTTTACGCATAACTCTCCGCTGGAGATCGCGTGGACGATTGGGCCGATTGTGATCTTGGTCTTCATCGGGTCTTTCTCGCTCCCTGTTTTGTTCAAGCAGCAGGAAATCCCCGAGGCGGATATCACGATCAAGGCGACCGGGTTCCAGTGGTTCTGGGGTTATGAGTATGTCGATCATGAGTTCGGGTTTGAGAGCTTCATGCTGCAGAAAGAGCAGCTGGCGGAGTATGGATATGCCGAGGATGAGTATCTGCTGGCCACGGACACCGCGATTTATGTGCCTGTTGACAAGACCATTGTGGTGCAGGTCACCGGCGGTGACGTGATCCATTCCTGGACGATCCCGGCCTTCGGGGTAAAGCAGGATGCGGTGCCCGGGCGAATTGCGGAACTTTGGTTCAAGGCTGAGAAAGAAGGCGTCTACTTTGGCCAGTGCTCGGAGCTGTGCGGCAAAGACCATGCGTACATGCCGATCACGGTGAAGGTGGTCAGTCAGGAGGCGTATGACGCTTGGCTTGACGGTGCGATTGAAGAATATGCGGGCAAGCCCCGTGATGTCACGGTCGCGGCGAAAGCTGACTGAGGCCGTTTTGAACAGAGGGACACACGCGCGTGTCCCAACAGAGAATGGAAGGTAGCGCCGGACCAGAGAAACCGGTGCCACCCACCTGAGGAAAAACGGGATGACAGACGCAAGTCTTAACAGTTCGACGCACGCCGCATCGCAAATCAGCGATGGCGGCTTTTCGGACTTCTTTGCCCTTTTGAAGCCACGCGTGATGACGCTGGTCGTTTTCACAGCCTTTGTCGGGCTCTATGCGGCACCGGGCGGCATCCACCCGCTGATCGGTGCCATCGCGATTTTGTTCATTGCGCTGGGCGGCGGAGCGTCGGGCGCTCTCAACATGTGGTGGGATGCAGATATCGACCGGATCATGCGCCGCACACGGAACCGGCCTATTCCTGCAGGACGTGTGACGGAGGGTGAGGCGTTTGGCTTTGGCATTACCTTGGCGGCGATTTCCGTGGTGATGCTTTGGCTTGCCACGAACTGGGTGGCTGCCGCGATCCTGGCCTTCACGATTTTCTTCTACATTGTCGTATATTCCATGTGGCTGAAGCGCTGGACGCCGCAAAACATCGTGATCGGTGGTGCCGCAGGCGCGTTCCCTCCGATGATCGGATGGGCCGCCGTAACCGGCGGTGTCAGCATCGAATCCGTGCTGATGTTCGCAATCGTGTTTATGTGGACACCGCCGCATTTCTGGGCTCTCGCGCTGTTCATGCGGTCTGATTATGACGATGCGGGCGTTCCCATGTTGACGGTCACCCACGGTCGCAAGTCCACGCGCATTCACATTCTGGTTTACACGCTGCTTCTGGCCGCACTTGCCGTGGGGATCGGATTCACTTCTGTCGGTGGGCCCATTTACGTTGCCGTTTCCATTGCGCTCAACGCGATGTTCATCAAGGGCGCATGGCAAATCTGGCGGCGCACAGAGGACGAAGCAGAGGCGGACAACTACAAGGTTGAAAGGTCAGTTTTCAAACTGTCGCTCTATTACCTCTTTGCCCTCTTTGGTGTGATTGCGCTGGAGGCGGGTCTCGCGCCATTCGGGCTGGGAGGCTGGTAATGGGTCTCTCACGCGAACATGATCTGCATAAGCGGCGGTTTTCCCGGAACATGGGGCTTGGGCTGGCACTGATTGGGCTGGTGGCCGTGGTCTTTGGTCTCACGGTTGTGAAAGTCTCGACCGAAGAATTTACGGAACCTCTCTCTGCCACGCCGTTCCTTGGGGAGGACGCCGAGCAATGAGCGATATGGCCCAAACACCGCCGCCAAACCATGGCCGCACTGTGCTGAAGCTGGTGGGTGTGGTTGTCTTTATGGGGGGGCTCGCCTGGGCGTCGGTGCCGCTTTATGACTGGTTTTGTCGGGTGACAGGGTTTGGTGGCACACCATCGGTGTCGACCGTGGGGTCTGACGAAATTCTGGATCGTACCGTGATGGTGCGATTTGATGCCTCAACCGAGCGCGACATGCCGTGGGAGTTCAAGCCCATGGACCGCCAGATGGAAATCCGCATCGGTGAGACGGGGCTGGCCTTTTATGAAGCCTATAATCCGACCGACCGACCAGTGGCGGGTACTGCGGCGTTCAATGTCTTTCCATACGAAGCTGGTGGCTATTTTACCAAGATCGCGTGTTTCTGCTTTGAAGAGCAGGTGTTGCAGCCCGGTGAGCGCGTGCAGATGCCGGTGACCTTCTACGTGGACCCGGCGATGGTGGAGGACAGGGATGCCAAATACACCCACTCGATCACGCTGTCTTACACGTTTTATGAAATCGACCTGCCATTAGAGCAGGCGGCGCTGACGGGCGCATCCACAGATAACGAACGCCAATAAGGCGAGGGACCAAGACCATGGCACATGAAAAAAATCACGATTATCACATTCTGAACCCCTCAATCTGGCCCTTCGTGGGGTCTTTGGGCGGGTTCATCATGCTCTTTGGGGCTGTTGTTTGGATGTCGGGCTCCATGACGCTGTTCTTCGGTAGTGTCGAAATTGGCGGGCCATGGATGTTCCTTCTGGGCCTCGCGATGACACTGATCACCATGTATGGCTGGTGGGGTGAGACGATCCGCGAAAACATCGCGGGCGATCACACGCCGGTGGTGCGGATCGGACTGCGTTATGGCTTCATCATGTTTATCATGTCTGAGGTGATGTTCTTCGGCGCGTGGTTCTGGACGTTTTTCAAACATGCCATGTACCCCATGAGCCTGGACAGTCCGGCGGTAGATGGTGTCTGGCCGCCTGCGGGGATTGAAACCTTTGATCCCTGGCATCTGCCGCTGATCAACACGCTGATCCTTCTGTGTTCAGGCTCGGCCTGCACCTGGGCGCACCACGCGCTGGTGCACAAGGACCCGCGCGGGGACATCAAGATGGGGTTGCTTATCTCCGTCATCCTGGGCGTGATCTTCACCTTCTTTCAGGCCTATGAATACAGCCATGCCTCCTTCAGCTTTGACGGCAATATCTATGGAGCGAGCTTCTTTATGGCCACGGGGTTCCACGGGGCGCATGTCATCATCGGGACGATCTTCCTGTTTATCTGCTACCTGAGGGTGCGGGCCGGGCATTTCACGCCGGAAAACCATGTAGGGTTTGAGGCCGCCGCCTGGTACTGGCACTTCGTGGATGTGGTGTGGCTTTTCCTCTTTGCGGCGATTTACGTCTGGGGCGGCTAAGCGCACAGAAAATTCCAAAAAAGGGCGTCCTTGGATTGGACGCCCTTTTTTATGCCTAGGGGTTCAGACGTTGAACGGGATTGAAACGAGTTCGCCTTGAACCGCGCCGTCCTCTTTCATCACCTGCACACTGTCTCCGGCCTGCGCGTCCGTCGACACGAGCGCATAGCCGATCATGCGTTGCAAACGGTAAGACCATGCTTTGTGGGTCATGCGGCCTATCGGCTTTCCCTTGAATGCGACAGGCAGTGAGATGGATTGGTCTTCGTTTTCCTCACCGCCCTCAAGGATGATGCCCAATTGGTGGCGTTTAGGGCCATCCGCCGCGATCTGGCGCAGGGCTTTTATTCCGATCACGTCGTCGCTTATTTCAAGATCAACGAACTTGCCCATGCGCAGCTCAAAAGGGTTGGTGTCGTCATCGGCGTCCACGTCCCAGTTGATGAGGCCGCTTTCCGTGCGCTCAGACGGGTTTGGATAGCCCGGCCCGATGTCCCATGGTTGCCCCGCTTCTTTCACCCGCGACCAAAGCTGATCGCCCTTGCTGTGATCCAGCAGATATAGTTCGAAACCGCCCTGTTTGGACCAACCGGAGCGTGCGACCATCAGGGGGATGCCTTCAAGCGTGGCCGGTTTGAACCAGAAATAACGCAGATCCCGCACCCAATCGCCGAAAAGGGAGGCCACCACCTCTTCGGCCTTGGGGCCCTGGATAGCGAGGGGGGAGGCATCGGGTTCACTGATGTCCACGTTCAGCCCCCGTTCGCCTGCGATGGCGCGGGACCAGTACCAGATGTCGGAATCGCCGATGGAGAGCCAATAGCAGTCGTCCGCGATTTTCTGCGCGATGGGATCATTGAGCAGGCGGCCTGCGTGATCGCAAATGGCCACGTATTTGCCCTGACCCACCTGTTGCTTGGACAGATCCCGGGTGCAGAGGATCTGCGCAAGCGCCTGCGCATCGGGGCCCTTGATCTGGACCTGTCGCTGGGCGGCTACATCCCACATGGAGACGCCGTTGATCAATCGCCAATACTCCGCCTCCCGGTCGCCATAGCCACGGGGGATCAACATGCGGTTATAGGCAAGCAGGCTTTCGGCCCCGTCCTTTAGGGTGGACGCATAAAAGGGTGATTTGCGAATGCGTCCTGCCGGGATGATTTGGGCCATGTCTGCTCCCTTCGTCAGATCGAATGCGGTATGGGCACATGTTTGTCTGATTCTGTCGCCTTTGCCCGTACACAAACGACATTGTCGTCGCGTTCGATGTTCCGTTGAAGCCGTCAGCGCGAAATCTTTGAAGGACAGCCCACGACGTGCTTTGAATACGACGTGGGCTCATTGGCGTTCATTGGACTTTACGCTTGGCTGAGATCATCCTTGCCTTCGATCAAGACGTGGTGGCTGCGCGAATTGGCCAGGCGGCTTTCGAGGTGGGGTTTGTATTCAGGATCGGATTCGAAAGCCCGGGCTGCATCCATGCTGGGCCACGCAATGACGATGCGCAGGCCAACCTTTCGGTCTTCGCCCTCAAGCACTTCATGGGTTGTGGTGCGCGCCAGATATTTGCCGTTGTGGCGTTTGATCACCTTTGTGGCAATCGGCAGATACGCTTCGATCCAGTCTTCGTTTTCAGGGGTCACTTCCAGCACGGAATAGGCTGTCATTGGAGTATCCTTTCATGGCTCGTGTGGGCGCGGCTTGGGTGCGTCGCGTGCCATTCGGACTTAAAGCCATGCGAATTTATATAAAGCGGCCTAATTTTTAATGTGTTTTCTGGTTTTGAGGATAATCGGGCTGACGGCGCAATGACGTGATGCGGTCATGCGCCGGTCCCAAACATTTAGGCGCAGGCGGTCGCCTGCCACTTCATGTTCGTCCAAGCAGAAGATCGTCCCTGTCACGAAGCTGATGAGTAAATTGCTCAAGGCGTACAAACTTGCGAGAGAGGCGGCTCGTTTGGGTTCAGCCAGCCCTTCACATGGATGCAGGAACTTGGTTTTGACTGTGCCAGCTCATGCCAACTCAAGATCCGCAACGTTGCGCTTGGTCATTGGTTTTCTGGGTCCGCGAACGGGTCGGCCTCAGCCTTAGCCGCACAATGCTGAAGAGGAGGGTCAGGCGGGTGCGCGCTGTTGACAACGATTCCTACGCATCCTATACGCCGCCCATCTTCGGGCAGTCGATGACTCGTCCGACATCAAAATTGCAACTGATCATGATCCGGGCGCCTATTGCCCCGATCCTCTGAATGCCTTTCCGCATCGTACCAGCAGGTCGCACGGTACGCTTGCGGCTTTCGTGCTTGGCGGACGCGCTGCGCACATGAACCAAAACACCCGCGCCGGAACGCCTGCGCAGACTGAAACGATAGGAAAGAGGCCTCTATGCCAACGATCCAACAGCTGATCCGCAAGCCGCGTCAGCCTAAAATCCGCAAGACCAAATCCCTGCACCTGCAGGGTTGCCCGCAAAAACGTGGCGTTTGCACGCGCGTTTATACCACCACACCCAAAAAGCCGAACTCGGCCATGCGGAAAGTGGCCAAGGTGCGCCTCACCAACGGGTTCGAGGTGATCAGCTACATCCCCGGTGAAAGCCACAACCTGCAGGAACACTCTGTTGTTCTGATCCGTGGCGGTCGAGTGAAAGACCTTCCCGGTGTCCGTTACCACATTCTGCGTGGTGTTCTGGATACCCAGGGCGTCAAATACCGTAAGCAGCGTCGTTCGAAGTACGGCGCCAAGCGTCCGAAGTAAGACACATCTCGGCGGGCAGAGGCCTGCTGATCGCATATTCCGTAGGGCGGGGTTCACCCCGCCACTTCGTACAGAAAGAGGAAGACTTATATGTCCCGCCGCCACGCAGCTGAAAAACGCGAAGTTCTGCCCGACGCCAAGTTTGGCGATATCGTGCTGACCAAATTCATGAACAACCTGATGATCGACGGGAAGAAATCCGTCGCTGAGCGCATCGTCTATTCCGCCCTGGATCGTGTGGAAGACAAGATCAAGCGTGCGCCGGTTGAGGTGTTCCATGAAGCGCTCGACAACATCAAGCCGTCCGTTGAGGTCCGGTCCCGCCGTGTGGGTGGTGCGACCTATCAGGTGCCCGTGGAAGTGCGCCCCGAGCGCCGTGAGGCACTCGCCATTCGCTGGCTCATCACCGCATCGCGAGGCCGTAACGAGAACACGATGGAAGAGCGTCTGGCAGGTGAGTTGCTGGATGCCGTCAATTCCCGCGGCTCCGCTGTGAAGAAGCGCGAAGACACGCACAAGATGGCTGAGGCCAACAAGGCCTTCTCGCACTACCGCTGGTAAAAACCCCTTTTCTATCGAAATAGACGCTTTTAGAGGCAAAGATCATGGCACGCGACTACACGCTAGAGCACTACCGCAACTTCGGCATCATGGCCCATATTGATGCAGGCAAGACCACCTGTTCAGAGCGGATCCTGTACTACACAGGCAAGTCCCACAACATCGGTGAGGTGCATGACGGTGCTGCCACCATGGACTGGATGGAGCAGGAACAGGAGCGCGGCATTACGATCACGTCAGCTGCGACCACCACGTTCTGGGAGCGGACTGAAGACGGCAAGACCGCCGACACGCCCAAGCATCGCCTGAACATCATCGACACCCCCGGCCACGTGGACTTCACCATTGAAGTTGAGCGTTCCCTGGC
>JBCCNB010000051.1:0-20980 GCA_039026055.1 Pseudomonadota bacterium
GGGACACGCGGCGCTTGGTGCCGTCGATTTCCAGAACCATGACTTCCACTTCCTGAGAGGTGGAGACGATCTTGCCCGGATGGACGTTCTTCTTGGTCCAGGACATCTCGGAGACGTGCACGAGACCTTCAACACCCGGTTCCAGCTCAACAAACGCACCGTAATCGGTGATGTTGGTCACGCGGCCCGTATGGGTGCTTTCCAGCGGGTACTTGGCAGCCACCAGATCCCATGGATCTTCCTGCAGCTGCTTCATGCCCAAGGAAATGCGGTGCGTTTCCTTGTTGATCTTGATCACCTGCACCTTGACGGTTTCGCCAATGGTCAGGATCTCGGACGGGTGGTTGACCCGACGCCACGCCATATCGGTGACGTGCAGCAGGCCGTCGACACCGCCCAGGTCCACAAAGGCACCGTATTCGGTGATATTCTTCACGACACCATCCACGCTGTCGCCCTCGGCCAGCTTGCCAATGACCTCTGCGCGCTGTTCGGCGCGGGATTCTTCGAGGATCGCACGACGCGACACAACAATGTTGCCCCGGCGGCGGTCCATCTTCAAAATCTGGAACGGCTGCTTGAGACCCATCAGAGGGCCAGCATCGCGCACAGGGCGCACATCAACCTGAGAGCCGGGCAAGAAGGCCACAGCGCCGCCAAGATCAACGGTGAAGCCACCCTTGACGCGGTTGAAGATCGCACCTTCAACACGTGCGTCATCAGCATATGCTTTTTCCAGGCGATCCCAGGCTTCCTCACGGCGCGCCATCTCGCGGGAGATAACCGCCTCACCGCGCGCGTTCTCAGCCGAGCGCAGATAGACCTCAACCTCATCGCCAACAGCGATTTCGGGGGCTTCACCGGGATTTGCGAATTCTTTGAGTTCGACACGGCCTTCCATTTTGTAGCCGACGTCGATGATGGCTTGTCCTGCCTCTACGGCGATGACTTTGCCTTTGACAACAGACCCCTCTTCGGGCGTGTCCATTTCGAAGCTTTCATTCAGGAGGGCTTCGAATTCCTCCATAGATGCGTTTTGAGCCATGTGGCGTTTCTATCCTTAGTTTGCATTTGTCAGGCCGGGCGGTTGGATCCACCGGTCTTTGGGTTCAGGTTGGTCTGCGACCATGCGTGCAACAAAAAAAACGAAGGGCCGCGGTGTTCCCCGGCCCTGCTCTTTTCTTGTCGCGGTCTCAATGGCCGCGTTGACAGTGCGGCGTATAAGATAGCGTGGGTTGCTTGGCAAGAGGCGGCTGCAACATGCGCGTTTGTCTGCGCGTGGGTTTGGTTACTTAAGAGGATTGAAAGCCTTTGCCTCTTTTGACTTCGGTTTTGAGCTCAGAGTGAAACTCGCTTCATTGCTCACTTGCGAAGACTCGCTCGACTATCTGAAGTTGAATTCGAAGACCTTAACCAGTGCGTCTTGGGCCAAGCGCTTGCATAACTAGCCGTAGGTGTACGAATCCGCTTCGAGGAGAATCTTGGTCTCGTCCGTCCAAGCTAAGAACGCTAACCGCATGTCACCCAAGAAAATTACGTCATTTGGGTGGAACGAGACTTCCACGAACGGTGAGTGATCTTCCTCAACGCCAAAGAACACTTGAAATTCTGAAATCCAGCCGACGCCAGAACTGTAGGAAACTCGCAGTCCACAAGGTCTTCGAGCCGCACCCACAACAACATCGGAAAGAACTTCGTTCACCGAGCCGTTTTCATCTGTGGCCGATTTTTGGTGATATTTCTGAGCGAAATTGGTCACCAGTCTTCTGAGACCATTCCGAGTTGGATTCGCGAAGTTGATATCCCGAAAGGCACCGTCCCGTTCACAAATGAAGTCTTCGAAGGACGCCCATTTCCTTAAATTTTCATCCAAAATGACGCTCCCGCCCAACCGTCGAATGAACATTGCGCCGAGTTACTCAATCAATGCAACCAACTGGAAACCAAAGTCAGCTTGGTCCAGCGGAGTGCATCCATAAAACTAGCTTGCCCGCATTACAGGACGGCTGAACGCTGCACGTCGATCAACTGCCCTAAAGCACCTGATACACCACGGCACGCAAACGCGCCACGGTGCCATCCACATCATAAAGCTTATCAAGCCCAAACAGCCCCAGCCGGAAGGTGCGGAAATCTTCGGGTTCATCACAGGCCAGCGGCACACCCGCCGCGATCTGCATGCCTTGGGCAGAGAACTTCGATCCGTTCTGGATTGCGGCATCCGCAGTATAGCTGACCACCACACCCGGCGCGCCAAACCCGTCCGCTGCAACGCTCACCACGCCCTTCTCAGCCAGCATCGCGCGGACCTTATCGCCCAATTCCTGCTGCGCGGCCTTCAACCGGTCAAAGCCGTAATCACGGGTCTCCAGCACGGTATCGCGGAAATCGCGCAGGCTGTCCGTGGGCATCGTTGCGTGATAGGCATGCCCGCCGCCTTCATAGGTTTCCATGATCGACAGCCACTTGCCCAGATCGATGGCAAAGCTGTTCGATGTGGTGTCCTTGACGCGCGCAATTGCCCGATCCGACAGCATCACAACGCCGGCACAGGGCGTCGATGACCAGCCCTTTTGCGGCGCAGACACCAACACGTCCACACCAAGTGCGCGCATATCCACCCAGATACAGCCCGACGCGATACAATCCAGCACCATCAACGCGCCGACCTCATGGGCCGCTTCCGCCATCGCCGCGATGTATTCATCCGGCAGGATCACCCCGGCAGAGGTTTCCACATGCGGCGCGAACACGATGTCGGGCTTCATCTCATGGATCTTGGCCACAACATCCCCAATCGGGGCAGGCGCAAAGGGGCTGGCAGAGGCATTGGCCGTCCGGCGCGCCTTCATGACCTCGGTCTCTTCCGTCAGACCGCCGGTTTCGAAAATCTGGCTCCAGCGATAGGAAAACCACCCATTTCGCACCACCAAGGCCCGAGCACCGACGGCCAGTTGCCGGGCCACCGCCTCCATTCCAAACGTGCCTCCACCCGGGATCAGGGCGACACCGTCGGCATTGTAGACCTCTTTCAGGGCGGTTGAGAGGTCACGCATCACCTCCCCAAATGCGCCGCTCATGTGATTGAGCGACCGGTCCGTGAAAACGACAGAGAACTCTTGTAACCCGTTTGGGTCAATATCGTCGCGCAGCGCTGGCATATGCCGTCTCCCAATTCATGACTTGGCGTGATTTAGAGAGGATATACAGGCAAAGCACGGGTAGTATCCGTTCATAATGCCGCATCGGAAAGGCATGCAGGACAAATTCGTCGCGCAGTGTTTCCGATCCGCACAAAGAGAGGTGGATCGGAACGCAGGCTCTAGAGTTCTTCACCCTTCTTCAACAGCTCATCGATTAACTGCCGCTGAATGCCGGGGCTGTCGCCACCATTGAACTGCATCAACCCGCCTGAATAGAGCGTGCCATAGGTCTTGGCGGCATTCACCACTTGCCCCAGCCCGGAGATGACCTGATCCCGCTCAAGCGGCGACAGCGGATGAATGAAGGTGGACCACAGCGTGTCATTGGCAATCGCATAACGGGCATCGAGGGCCGTATCGAAATTGGCCTGCATCATGCGGAACAGGTCGTTGGGCGTCAGCCCCGACACCTCCGTCACCGGCACCATGGCCCGCATCCTGTCAGAGTTGGGATCGACGACCACGAGTACCGTCACCTCTGCAATGGTCAGCACGAAGCCGGGACCTTGGGGCTGCGCATCGGGGTCCAGCGCAAAGATAATGCGACCCAGCTTTTCGTAAGTCATCGGGCCGTCGCCGAGCGGTGCTTCCGCCTGCGGGCTTTCTGGCTCTGGCGTCTGACCTTCTTGCGCGGTTAGCGGCGATGCGATGAGGGCAATCAGGAAAAAGGAAAAGAAGCGGTTCATCTTGGGCGGTCTCCGATCAGCGTCCATTTGGAGTCTAAATCAAAAACGCCCTCAGGCGACACACATCCCGGTTACTTTTCCGCAGCCACAAGCCTGATCCGTTCAATCATCGCCCTCAGCCCGTTGGAACGTTGCGCGGAAAGATGATCATTCAAGCCCAACCGCGCCAGTTCTCCACCCGCATCCACGCCCGGCACATCTTTGACGGCCATGTCGTTGTAAAGCGCCTTTAGCACGGCAATCAGCCCGCGCACGATCATCGCATCACTGTCGCCCTCAAAGGAAAAATGTCCGTTTTCGATGCGCGGATGCAGCCACACCTGACTGGCACAGCCATCCACTTTGGTCGCGGGCACCTTCAGCGCATTATCCAGCGGATCCATCGCCTTGCCCCGATCAATGACATAGCGATACCGATCCTCCCAATCTTCAAGGAATTCGAAATCCTCCACGATCTCTTCGAATGCCGGTTGCGCCACGTGGCTGCCCTTTCTTCAGTGTTATTGCAGACCTAAGCCGACCAACCGCAGAGGTCCAGTGCCCGTCTTTTCAAGCCTGCCGCAATGGGTTAGTTCTCTGGTCGTGGACGAAAGGTGTTTCCAATGCGCATCTCTGTGTTGATCCTTCTTACGGCCAGCTTTGTCTTGGCCTCCTGCGGTGCAGTGCGCGAATCGCGATTCAATCCGGTGAACTGGTTCGGGTCTTCCACCAGCTCGTCCAATGAATTGGAAACAACAGTGAACGCCGATGGTGAAGTGGTTCCGGTCAACCCATTGATCGGGCAAAAACGAACCTCTCAGATATCCAACGTGACCAATCTCAGTACGAACGCAATTGATCGCGCCCGGATCCTGCGGGAAAAAGAAGAGGAGCCCTATCGGGGAACGCTGGTGGATCAGGTCACATCCCTTGATATCAAGCGCACCACAACGGGTGCCATAGTTTCTGTCACCGGATTGACCACGCGACAGGGGGCTTTTGATGTGCGCCTTGTGGCCCGCAACCAAGGCATGCCAGTAGACGGCGTCCTGACTTTTGAACTGCGCGCGCTTCAGCCCATCGAAACCCTACAGGGACCTGAACGGACCCGTCGGATTCAGGCCGCGGCACCACTCAGCGTGCAAGAACTTGAAAGCGTTCGCACTGTTCAGGTCGTGGCCCGCCGCAATACTCGCACCAGCCGCCGTTGAACGACCCAAGGCGAGGCACGCCAGAAGCCGGATTGCCCGCGCCCTAAAGGTTCACTGCCACAATGTTGGATCCGTTCGCCGCCAGTCCGATCTTCCCATCACAGAGCCGCAACGCATCACCGCCAAACACATCGTTGCGCCAGCCTTTCAAGGACGCCAGATCCCGCTCCCCCGCCGAAATCGCGTCCAACTCCGCGGCATTGGCGATCAATTTGGCCGCCACGCCGTATTCTTCGGATTTGGCTTTTAACAAAACGCGGAGCAAATCCGCCAAAGCCGGGTTCACCTGCAACCTCTCACGGCTCCGGTCCGGTTTGGGCAAATCCCCGTTGGGCACCGCCAAACCCGTCTTTATGGCCGCTAAAATGCCATCCGCAATCTCGCCTTTGCGCGCCTCCCGCAGCAAAAGTCGCGATCGTGACAGATCTTTCATCGATTGCGGCTTGGTCGAGGCCAGCTCCACCAGAGCATCGTCCTTGAATACTCGGTTACGTGGCACATTGTGGCTCTGGGCATAATTTTCCCGAAACTGGGCAAGTTCACGCACCAGCGCCAGAAATCGCCCCGACGGGTTGCGTGTCTTAACCCGATGCCAGGCATCTTCGGGGCGGATGATATAGGTCTCGGGATCATTGAGGATTTCCAATTCTTCCGCGACCCAGCGCTCGCGGCGCGACTTTTCCAGTTTGGCTTTCAGAAACTCATAAATGTCCCGCAGATGCGTCACATCGGCCAGCGCATAGGTTTTTTGCGCATCCGTCAGCGGGCGGCGCGACCAATCAGTGAACCGCGATGTCTTGTCGAGATTTTGTTTCGCGATCTTGCGCACCAGCGTTTCATAGCCCACTTGCTCACCAAATCCGCAGACCATCGCGGCCACTTGCGTGTCAAAAAGCGGCTTGGGGATCAGCCCCGCATCTACATGAAAAATCTCCAGATCCTGCCGCGCGGCATGGAACACCTTCACCACGCTGTCATCCCGAAAGAGCTCATAAAGTGGCTCCAGCGACAGATCGCCCGCGATAGGATCGACCAGCACCGCGTCCTCTTCTCCGCGCGTGGGCAGGGCCAGCTGCACCAGGCAAAGCTTGGAATAATAGGACCGTTCTCGCAGGAACTCGGTATCGACCGTGACGTAATCATACGCCGCCGCCCGCGCGCAGAACGCGGCAAGCTCTTCGGTTTTTGTGATCGTTTTCATATCGATGTTCGCGGGCAGGATGACACACCATGCGCCGTCATGCGTCTCGCAGTCTTATGCTAAGCATTAAGAAATGGAAACGACTAAGTAAGAAAAGCCCGACAAACCGCCTCTAAACCCGGCATTTGGCAGTAACATCCTTACACTACACCGCAAATCGCGACGTCTTTAAAGAATGCGCGTCTCCACAAATTCCCGAAGCACCCTTGGATAAAGCTTGTGCTCTTCCACCAGCACCCGCGCCGCCAGAACCTCCGGCGTGTCGCCTTCCAGTACCGGCACCCGCGCCTGCCCGAGGATGGGCCCGGCATCCAGTTCCGGGATCACTTCATGAACGGTGCAGCCTGCCTCCGCATCACCCGCGTCTAACGCACGGGCATGGGTGTTGAGCCCTACATATTTGGGCAAGAGCGAAGGGTGAATATTCAACATCCGCCCCTGCCAGCGTTCCACGAAACCGGCGGTGAAAATGCGCATGAACCCGGCTTGACAGATCACGTCTGTGCCTGCCTTGCGCAGGACACGGTCCAGTTCATCCTCAAACGCCGCGCGATCCTTGCCAAAGGGCCGGTGATCCACCACGGCAGTGGCCACACCCCGCGCGTGCGCCTTATCCAAACCACCCGCATTCGCATTGTTGGAAAAAACCAGACAGGGTCGCGCCGGATGATCACCGGTCATGCTGTCGACCAGCGCCACCATGTTCGACCCACCGCCAGAGATCAGAATGGCCACCCGCGTTGTCAAAGAAGGCGACCCTTGTAGCCAACGCCCTCACCGGCAACCACATGGCCCATTTGGATCACCGTCTCACCGGCATCCGTCAAAACCCCGATCAGCGCCTCCGCCCGGGCCGCATCAACCGCCAGCATCATGCCAATCCCGCAATTGAAGGTTTTGAGCATCTCCGCCTCGGCCATGCCCCCTGTCTTGGCCAACCACTCAAACACGCCCGGCAGGGCCCAGCTGTCCAAATCGACCTCAGCGCCCAGGCCCTCGGGCAAAACCCGCGGCACATTCTCGGTGATCCCGCCGCCTGTGATATGCGCAAGCGCATGCACACCACCAGCGCGCACAGCCTCCAGCGCCTGTTTCACATAAAGCCGTGTGGGTGTCAGCAGCGCCTCACCCAGTGTGCCATCCCTCCATGGGCAGGCATCATTCCAAGACAGCCCCGACACCTCCACCAGCTTGCGCACCAGCGAATAACCATTGGAATGCACGCCATCGCTGGCAAGCCCCAAAAGCACATCACCCTCTGCCACGCCCGCAGGCAGATCATCGCCGCGTTCCATTGCGCCAACGGCAAAGCCCGCCAGATCGAAATCACCGGCTTCATACATGCCCGGCATCTCCGCCGTCTCACCGCCAATCAGCGCTGTGCCCGAACGGACACAACCCTCTGCAATGCCTTCGATGATCGTGGCCGCTTCTTCCGTATGCAATTTGCCGGTCGCAAAATAGTCGAGGAAAAACAGCGGCTCCGCCCCCTGACAAACCAAATCATTGACGCACATGGCGACCAGATCGATCCCAACGCCGCCCACAATACCGGTATCAATTGCGATCCTGAGTTTGGTGCCCACACCGTCGGTCGCTGCCACCAGCACCGGGTCCACATAGCCCGCGCCCTTAAGATCAAACAGCGCCCCAAACCCGCCAAGCCCCGCCATAACGCCGGGCCGGGCCGTGCGCTTGGCGGCTGGTTTTATCCGCTCCACCAGTGCATTGCCCGCATCAATATCGACGCCCGCATCCGCATAGGTGATGCCGTTCTTGCCACTTTGATCGGAAGAGGTCATGGCGCTTTGGTCCTTTACCGGATGAGTCCCCGGCGGGTTACCTTATGCAGCCCGTGATGGAAAGTGCACTCTGCCCGGCTTGACCGCTCTCCCCCATCTGGTAATCAACCACTCAGGTTGGGCCTGTAGCTCAATTGGTTAGAGCAGAGCGCTCATAACGCTTTGGTTGCGGGTTCAAGTCCTGCCGGGCCTACCAATCCAACCCAGCTTTTCTTTTCACTCAAGGGCTTGGCTCGAGGTTCGCCAGCTTCATAGCGAAGGTTCGCCAAGTTTTGTTCCATTTTTGGACTTTCCGGGAGGCGCGCAATCGCTGCGTCAGCCGCGCTCTGACGGCCGCAACCGTCAATGTAACGTACCTTTGCAAGCGTCGTATGCCCGCTCACAGCCATTATCTCGGCCGCTATGGCCACCGCCTAGGCTTTCCGCAATATCAAGATCACTGGAAACGAATACAGTTTGTTCTTGGCTTAAGCACTCAGTTTGGACAAGGACCGCTTTCACAAAGCGCTTCACCATACCAATCCATGTAATCTTTAAGTTTCTGATCGGACGATGATCCACCAAAGCCAAGTTGCCAACCCGTATCACGCTGAACTCTTTTGGCATCCTCAACAGTTACGCTATCTGCGTGAGGATGACCGATTGCATATGCAAAACTGTTGTTGGCAGCATCATAGAGCCACCCCCCTCTCGGCCGAAATGTGTTCATTGCAAATCCGGCATACATGTACATCAGGTTATAGGATACAAAATCTGAAACGTTGGTGGTCCTTCTGATCATTGTGTCCAGTTCTTGATAAGAGTCTGGAAACCTATGATTGGCTCCCCGGACATCCGTAACGACATCCCAAGCGATACCGGCCAAAAAACCGAGAGAATACTGAGATGGGACAACATCATTCATGATCATGTCTTCCACGGTACCCATCACCTTCAGTAAATGCCCTTCCCGGCGATCAAGGTCATTCGTGTTCAGGTATCCATCCCATGCACCGATCGTCGTTACAATCGCGCGCAGGGTCATATCGTCTTCGAAACTCACGTCATCTTCACTATAGAAATCTAGAATGTGATAGAATTGGTTTATCTCGCGTCTCAATTCGGACGAGTTTCCAGTAGTGCTGTAAATGCGCAGGATTACTGCGATGTAACCTGGCCATTGCGTTTTCTGATAAGCAACCCTGCAGTGGGATAATAGTCTTTGAACTTTGCTGCTTGGCAGCCGAGATGTTTCAAGGGAGCCGACGTTTAAGGTCGGAGCAAGGGGTATACCATCGAGTTTTGGAACGGGCCGTACAAGGTTTGCATAAGGCACGTTTGCCACACGTGCGTATTCCCGCATCATAACCTCGGACGCCATCATGTCTGGATGAGCCCCAAGTTCAAAGCATTTTAGCGCATCGATACGGTAATCCGTAGCATGTGAAACACTCGGTATGAAAGCAAATGCAACCAACAGATTGACTATAAAAACCTTTTTCACCAGCGATGCCATACCCAACAATAATTTCACATAAATCACTTTGGCTATGTCTAGTACGTTCACAAACCATAGTCTACTGGGACAAGGTAACGGGCGATCAGTTGCCTTTTCTTTTTTGCCTTCAACAACCACTTCAAACAGGTTCGCCAAAGCAAATTACCGAAACCGTGCTAACTTCCTACTCCTGCCGGGCCTACCAACCTATTTGAACCTGAGCCGCTTCAACCCGACGCTGATCGATTTGCGCATGGCCTCGCCCAGCGACGGGCCAACGCCGTTGAGTTCGACCAAAAGCCCCAAAAGCCGTTTGATACAGGCCCGCATCCCAGCCTTGTCGCCTTGGTCGTTGTGATAGGCGGCCATAGCAAGCAGCGTCATGGCGCCCGCGAAACGCTTGGCACTCTGCGGTTTGGTGGAAAACATGCCCGCGCTGTGAATGCGATACCCCGACGGCGCAATCTGCGGCAGGAACATCCCCCGCCCATGATGGCCAAGGGCGGCCCAGACCGTCATATCGCCCATCGGTGCGTATTTCAAAAATGGTGGCGGCGCGGGGAAGATGTTGCGGTAGCACGCTGTCGATGTGTTGATCGGCATTCCCTTCTTCAACTCCAGCGCCGTCACGTCCCGTTCCAGACCGTTGCGATAGGGCTCCACGATGCCCTCTTCAGTGTCTGCTTTGACCCGGCCATATGTGACGGCCACATCGGGGTTTTCATCTAGCGCCTCAACCTGACGGGCCAATTTCAGCGGATCACACCAGTAATCATCCCCGTCGCAAACAGCGATGTATTCCCCCCGCGCTTTGGGAAAAACATAATTATACTGAGGGTTTACCCCCTTGGAGAACTGGTTTTCGTTTTGAAAAATGCCCCGCACGATATCCGGATAGGCCGCCTCATATTCCCCGATGACATCCGCCGTCGCATCGGTGGAGGCATCATCATGCACGATAATCTCCACCCGAAACGCGCAGACCTGATCAAGAAGGCTATCGAGACATTGTCGCAAACATCCCTCATGATTGTACGCCACCGTAGCGATAGACACCTTCACAGGTTCATCAGCCGCGTAACGCGCGTCTCTTAGATCGCCCGTCATCGCAACATAAAATCAATCATAGGTCTGAGCGGCGCGGTGCAGCATCCCGCCCTTGGGCACGAAAACCGCTTCAATAAGCCACAAGATCTTGCGATTTGGCGTGCGGTTGAGATCGGTGATGGACCAGAGCGTCATGCCCAGTTTGTCCATCGCCTTCACCACCTCCAGCACGGTGTTGTCATAGGTCGGGTTGCACACAGCCGCCTCTACCAAAACAACCTCAGCCGTTTTCAACGTCTGATTTGCGCCTTTTAGCACCTGCAAATCAAAGCCTTCCGCATCGATCTTTACGATCTGCGGCGCGCCAAAGGCGCTGCTCTTCAACACGGTATCGAGCTTGCGTATATCAATCTCGATCTGCGTATAACCGTGATCGCGCGCCTCTTCTTCGGAATAGACAAACGAACTGCTGTCATCGCGGTCATGCAAGGTGAAGGTTTGAGTGCCGTCGCGGTCCCCAAGCCCGCAATAATGCAGATCAATCTTAGGGTTACCCGCCAGATCGATGTGATACTCTGCAAGCTTCTTTTGCGGCTCAAACATCGTGACGCGCGCCTGAGGGTAGTGTTGCAGCGCCTCCCGGGTCCAATCGCCGTGATTTGCCCCAACATCCACGATGTGATCGGCCTTCAGTCCGAAACCCGAAAGGGTGTCAAACAGAACCTTTGTCGGCGTGACTTTTCGTTTGCCACGCAGCTTGCGCAGGGCGTTATCAAGGAAGGCGATCTTCAAATACCATGTCCTGTCCAGACCGATTAACAAAGGCCGGTCCAGAACGGAAATTCGGCCTACATCGGATTGCATTAGCCCTGTCTGATAGTGTGGCAGCCGCGCAAGAACAAGCGCCATGATGGCCAGCCCCGTGACCCTTGGCAAATCTGCGTCACTTGAGTAGAAGGTCTCGGGTTATGTGGGCGCGCGGGACGGGCGGAGAAAATTGATAAATCAAACGATCAGAGCTGTCTGGCCGGAGATGCCGGAAACCGACGCTTGGCTTCCCTATCTCGCTGAAACAAAAGATCAAAATTGGCACTCTAATTTCGGCCCCATCACCCGGAAGTTAGAAGCGCGGCTGATGGAAAAATATGGCAGCGCGGGCGAGGCTTTCGTCACCGCCTCTAGCGCGACATCCGCGCTGAGCGCTGCCCTGATCGCCCATCGTGTCTCAGGCCATGTGCCCTGCCCCGCCTTCACCTTCCAGGCCACAGCAGGGGCCATTCTCGGCGCGGCCTGTCAGCCCTTCATCATGGATGTGGACCCCTGCACCGGCACCACGACTGCTGAAACGCTGGCCGCTGCGCTGGATGAAACAGGGGCAAAGGCCGCCTATGTCGTTGCGCCTTATGGCGTAACACGCGATTTTCGCGACCACGCGCAAGTCTGCCGCGACCGCGGCGCGCGCCTCATTATCGATAACGCTGCAGGCCTCGGTGTTGCGCGCGGTACGGATATAGGGATGGAACTGGGCCACGACGTTGATGAAATCTTTTCGCTCCACACTACAAAGGTATTTGGGGTGGGCGAAGGTGGTTTGATCATCACCCATCCAGATCATGTGAACGCCGTGAAGGCCGCCATGAACTTCGGAATTTCCGCTCCGGCCACGGTGCCCCGCTCGGATCAACCGTACTGGGGCATCAACGGAAAAATGTCAGAGGTCGCAGCCGCCGTAGGGCTCGCCGTTGCTGACACGATCGACGACCGTATCGCAGCACGCCAGAAAATGGCAGCGGAATGGATGGCCGCGCTCGATGACTTTCGCGACCTGATCTACTGCCTCGATGTCTCGGCCGGGCCGTGGCAGTGTTTCCCGATCATTATGCCCGACAAACAAAGCTCTCTTGCTTTGCTGGCTGCCATGAGCGCCCAAGACATCGAGTTGCGACGGTACTACGCGCCAAGCCTCGGCGACTACCCTGATTACGCTCAGATGGATGCCTGCACAAATTCCAAGGATCTTTCGGATCGTGCGGCCATCTTGCCCATGCGCTCTTTCATGCCCGAAGGCGACCGCAATCGCCTGATGGAAACGGTCTACGCTGGCCTAAAGCAGGTCATGGGTAGCTGACAGATGATTACAAACACACCGATCAATCCCCATGAGGCTCGCCGCCTGATCGTCGAAACCGCTGCCGAATGCGGAGAATCGGCTCATCTGGGCGGCGCACTTTCGATGATCGAACTGTTGAGCGTGCTATTCGGAGGGTTCTTGCGGCACCGCCCCGATCAACCAGATTGGGAAGACCGCGATATCTTCATCCTGTCCAAAGGCCACGCGGTACTGGGCTATCTCGTGGTGCTGCATCTTTTCGGCTATTTCGACCGCGACAAGCTGCGCACCTTTCAGACCAATGACAGCGATCTGATCGCGCATCCGATCAAGAAAATCCCGCTTGGCATCGAAAGTTCCAATGGCTCTCTGGGTCAGGGCCTGTCTTACGGTCTCGGCGTCGCCATCGGCATGCAAAAGCGTGGTCAGGACCGGCGCGTCGCGGTGATGATGGGCGATGGGGAATGCAACGAAGGCTCTGTCTGGGAAAGTGCAGCACTGGCCAGTGAGTTGGGCATCACCAATCTGGTCGCCATGGTGGACGTGAACGGCTTTCGCAATGACGGCGAAAACACCATGTACACGCGCGGGCCCAACATTGCCGATGTCTGGCGCGGCTTCGGCTGGCATGTGGCAGAGGTCGATGGCCATGACGAAGCCGCGATTACGGCCTCGATGGACTCTGCGTTCAAGGGCGACCAAGGGCCCCATGTGATCGTCGCCCACACCACCAAGGGCAAAGGCATCTCCTTCATGGAGGCCAACAATGATTGGCACCACAACCGCATAACCGCCAAGGTCCTCGAAGAAATCGAGGCCGAAATGGGCGGGGCCAACCATGATTGAGATATCCAAACGCAATGCGCGCATGTGGTCGCGCATCGGGATCCGCGCCACTTACGGTCAGGCGCTGTCGGCCATTGCTGCGGAAAACCCAAACGTACTGGCGCTCTCAGCCGATTTGGGGCGGTCCTCCGGTCTTGATCGGTTTTCCAAAGAGTATCCTGATCAATTCATCAACACCGGGATCGCAGAACAAAACATGGTGGGCGTCTCTGCCGGTCTGGCGCGCATGGGGTTTGATGTCTTCGCCTCCACCTTCGCGCCTTTTGCCTCCATGCGGGCCAGCGAACAGGTGCGCATGAATATGGGCTATATGCGCGAGCCGGTAAAACTGGTGGCACTTGGCAGCGGGCTTGCCATGGGGTTTCTGGGCAATTCTCATTACGGCCTCGAAGACGTGGCTGTCATGCGCACGATCCCCGGCCTTACCATCATATCCCCCGCCGACTGCGCCGAGATCTATCAGGTACTGGAGGCCTGCGTGGGCTTTGACAGCCCCGTCTATATCCGCCTCACCGGGGCCGTGAATGCGCCCGTAGTCTACACCGAGCCCTATGACTATCAGATTGGCAAAGCCATCTGGCTGCGTCCCCCACAAGACACAGTTATCATCTCAGCAGGCACCACCCTAGGCCATTGTCTGAAGGCCGCCGACGCGCTGGCTGAAGACGGGTTGGATGTGGGCATTCTCAACATGCACACGATCAAACCGCTCGATGCCGACGCCATCGCGACGGCGCTTGGGGCCAAGCGCATTTTCGTCATCGAAGAACACACCCGCATCGGCGGGCTTGGCAGCGCGATCCTCGATCACGTCAACGAACATCACGAGCACGCGAGCCGCATTCAGTGCCATGGCATCGGCGACCGCTATGTGGAGACGGGAAATTACCCTTTCCTTCTGGAACGGAATGCGCTCGATGCGGCGGGCATCCTGGCCTTCATGCGTGACAAGCTTGCGGGAGCCTGAACCATGACACCTTGGTACATCTACGGTGCCGGAGGGCTGGGCGTGGAAACCGCCGACATCCTGTCCGCCGCCATCACCGCAGGCGCAGAAGACCATCACCAGATTACCCTCGTTGAAGACACAGCATCCGCCCCGAACATCAATGGCCTGCCCGTCCGCAACCTCGCCGATTGCGCGCCCGGTGCGCCGATCACGATCGCTGTCGGCGAACCATCTGCCCGCGCGGCGATGCTCGATAAGATCGAAGCCCATGGCCTGAAACTCGCCACCATCATCTCCCCACTCGCCTTCGTGTCAGACAGCGCCACCATCGAGGACGGTGCGATCATCGCCCCCTTTGCTTCGATCCAGGCCCGCGCCTTTGTAGGCCGCAATGTCGCCGTGAACACGCAGGCCATCATAGGCCATGACGTAGCCGTCGAACCTGGCGCGGTTATCTCCTCCCAGGTCAATCTGGGCGGTGGAACCCGGGTTGGAAAAGGGACCTATGTGGGTATGGGCGCCTTGGTGAAGGAAGGCTTGACGCTTGGGTCAGAATCCATCATTGGCATGGGCTCTGTCGTGCATCGGGACATCCCCGACGGCGTGATCGCACTGGGCGATCCGGCCCGGCCCATGCGCCGCAACGAAGATAAAAAAGTGTTCAAATAGGACCGCGCGCATGTCGAACCGCGAAAAATATGATGAGGCGTTCATCGAGACCTTCGAGATCACGAAGGACGATCTGAACGACAGCCTAGAGTATCAAAGCATCACCGCTTGGGATTCGGTCGGACACATGGCGCTGATGGCGGCACTGGAAGACGAATTCGACATCATGCTTGAAATGGACGACATCGTCGATTTCGGTTCCTACAATACCGGCCTTAAGACGCTCGAAAAATACGGTGTGGAATTCTGAGCCACGCATTCTTTGAAAGAATGCGACCGAAATCTGTGAAAGATTTCGCGGCCCTCGCGCAAAGCTTGTGACACGACCCGCGGCAGTGATATGTTGCCCGGGCAGGAATAGACCACAGGCCACCCCATGTTCTGGCAAACCCGAACCCCGTCCGAGGATGGCAAGAATTTCCTGACTGAGGACAGCACAACCCTCACCTACGGCCAGGCCTTCGATCAAGCAGACTTACTCTATGCAGGCACCATACGCGGCGTCGCTTTGATCCTGTGTGACCGGAACATCGACACCGTGCTGGCCTATATCGGCGCACTGCGCGCGGGCCATGTGCCCCTGCTGATAGATGCCGAGACGAAACCGGGTGCGCTTTCCCGTATCCTGTCAGAATACAGGCCCGACTACCTCTTCGCGCCTGCATCCTTCGAACCGTCAGAGGGCTGGCACGCCCACACACGCACCGGCACCTCGCAACTCTGGGCCGCAGCCAACCGCGAAGATACACCACTCCATCAAAACCTCTGCCTTCTGCTGCCGACCTCCGGCTCCACTGGCGACCCCAAAACGGTCCGCCTGACCGCCGCCAATGTGCAAAGCTGCACCGAGGAAATCTGCCGCTATCTCTCCATGACGCCCGATGTCCGCGCCGCAGCCCTGTTGCCGCTGCACTATTCCTACGGCCTCTCCGTGCTGCACAGCGTGATGGAGGCGCGTGCGACCTTCGTCCTCACTCAAAAATCCGTTCTCGACCGCGATTTCTGGGCGTTCGTCGAAGAGGCGAATATCACCGACATCGCCGGTGTTCCGTTCATTTTCGAAATCATGCGCCGGATGAAAATCCCCGACGCGGTCATGGCGAACTTGCGCTGCGTGACCCAAGCGGGCGGTCGCCTCGACCCACGCATCACCAAGCAGTTTGTCACGCTTTTTGCCTCTGCCGACGTGCAATATTTCACAATGTATGGCCAGACCGAGGCCGCCCCCCGCATCGCCTACCTGCCCCCTGAAATGGCAGAGGAAAAACTAGGCGCCGTGGGCCGCCCGCTCTCCATCGGCACGGCCTGCATCGCGGAAACCGGCGCGCCCACAGGCGAAGGTGAACTGCTCTACTCCGGTCCCAATGTCTGCATGGGCTATGCGCAAAACCGCGCCGATCTGGCCAAAGGCGACGAACTGATGGGCCGCCTGCACACCGGTGATCATGTCTGCATCGACGACGACGGCATCATCCACATCATCGGCCGCCGTGCCCGCTTCGTGAAGCTGCAGGGCCAGTCGGTCAGCCTCGATCACGTCGAAAGCATCCTCAAAGCCCAAGACATCGACTGCCGCGCTATTGGCCGCGACAACCTGCTGGTCATCTGCCACACAGGCGAGGCGGAGGCGCGCATCGCGGAGACGCTCAAGGAGAATTTCACGGTACATTCCTCTTCGGTGAAGATAAAAGCGGTGGAAGAGCTTTCTCTGAATTCCTCTGGCAAGCCCGATTACACTGCACTGGAAGAGCGTTTTCTGTAGATGATACTGGATGATCTCAACGCCCTGACACGCCATCACCGGGCGCATTGCAAACCATATGCCGATTACGTCCAATCCATGTTTGGAAAGGATGAGGCCGAGGATTTGAGCCAGGTACCCTACCTCCCCGCCCGTGCCTTCAAGTCTTTCAAACTGCAAAGCATCCCTGAGGCTGATGTGTTCAAAACCATGCGCTCCTCAGGCACGTCGGGTGCGCAGTCCACAATCATCCTCGACAAACTCACCGCCCAGCGCCAGACCCGGGCTTTGACCGCCAGTTTCGCCGATCATTTCGGCAAAGGCCGCTTTCCCATGCTGGTCATCGACACTGAAAGCACGGTCAAAGACCGCCTCAGCTTTTCGGCCCGCACCGCTGGAGTGAACGGTTTCTCGCTCTTCTCCCGTGGGCGCGCCTTCGCGCTAAACGATGATCTTAAACTGGATCTCCCGCGCACACGCGCCTTTCTGGAAGAGCACGCGGGCAAACCCATCTTCGTCTTTGGCTTCACCTTCCTGATCTGGACCGCGCTCTTCGAAGAGCTGGCCACATCAGGCGAAAAACTCGACCTCTCAAACGCCTTCATCCTCCACGGCGGCGGCTGGAAAAAGCTGGAAGATCGCAAGGTCGACAACGCCACCTTCAAAGCACGGCTGGCAGAGACCACAGGCTGCACCCGCGTCCACAACTACTACGGCATGATCGAACAGACCGGCACCATCTACATCGAATGCGAAGAGGGCCGCCTGCACGCCGGGCCGCAATCAGACGTTATCGTCCGCGACCCACATACGCACGCGGTGCTAGGCCCCGGAGAGACCGGCCTCATTCAGGTCTTTTCCACCATTCAAGAAAGCTATCCGGGCCATTCGGTGCTCACTGAAGATATGGGCCGCGTCTATCCGGGCACGGATTGCCCCTGCGGGCGCACAGGCACCATCGTGGAGATCGAAGGCCGACTGCCCAAGGCCGAAATCAGGGGGTGCAGCGATGCCTATCGTTGACGCCAAAACCTTTGAGAGCGGCGCAGGGCTCGACCATTTCGCCTTCGGCACATCCCGACCCTGTGATGACCCACAGCCGGTGGCTTTTCTAAATGCGCTGTCCAAGCGCCTGCTCACCGACAAGGCCGCCCGCGCTTATCCCGATCTGGCGACATTTGCCTATTTCTGCCGCAAGGCTAACGCCACCCGCGCGCTCTCCGCACTGCCCAAAGCATCGCATCGCTTCGGCTGGGGCACCGCGATCCACATCGCCCCCTCCAATATCCCCGTAAATTTCGCTTTCTCATGGGTGATGGGCCTGCTGTCCGGCAATTCCAACATCGTCCGCCTGCCCAGCCGCATCTTCGATCAAAGCGCGCTGCTGGTGGAGGCCGTCGACGCGGTGCTGCCTGACTTCCAAAACCTCAAATATAAAGTCGCCTTCATCCAGTCTGAACGCGACAGCCCTCGCCTGAATGCGCTCATCAAACAGACCCACGCATTGGTGGTTTGGGGCGGAGATGCCACAGCCTCCCAATTCCGCGCCCTGCCCAAACGCCCCGCTTGCGTGGAGCTTTACTTCCCCGACCGCGTCTCGTCGGCCCTGATCGACGCCGCTCACTATCTGTCGCTGCCCGATAAAGAGCGCGTCGCACTGGCCACAGCGTTTTTCAACGACAGCTTTCTCGTGGATCAAAACGCCTGCTCCTCACCAGGCATCGTTTTCTGGCACGGCACCTCAGCTGGGATAGAAAAAGCCAAAGCGCTCTTCTGGGACACGCTGACGAAACTGACCCAGAACACCTACCAACTCGATCCCGTTGCCAAGATCGACAAGATGCTCAATGTCATGCACATGGCCGACACGCTGGACCGGCCCATCGCGCTGGACCACACGCGCCAAGACGTCTGGCTCAGCCCCGATGATGGCCTGCGCGATCTCCCTCTGCGGTTCGGCATGTTCGTGGAACTGGATGTGGACAGCCCCGCCCAAATCGCCTCCTACCTGCGCGACAACGAACAAACCCTCACCGTCTCCGGCCTCGACCCTCACGACGTCTTCACGGCCCTCAAACCCACCGGCTGCCGCCCTGACCGCATCGTGCCCATGGGACGCGCGCTCGATATCGGGCTGCATTGGGATGGAAAAGACACGCTCAGCCTATTATCACGGCGGGTAGAGGTGGGCTAAGGCCGCCCAAGCACGCAACAAAGGACCCCGCCCATGCCATTTTCGCTCAACGCCGAGGAACTCAAGGAATACCAACCCAACCGGTTCCCCTTCCTGATGATCGACGGCGTGGCCGAGGTGGAGCCCGGCAAATACGCAAAGGGCCACAAGAACCTGACCAACAACGAATGGTATTTCCCAATGCATTTCCCCGGCGCGCCCAACATGCCCGGTGCGCTGCAACTCGAAGCGATGGCGCAAATGCTGACCGTGGCCGTGACCACGCAAGAAGGGCTGAAGGGCAGTGTGACCCATGCACTGGAACACACCGTGCGGTTCAAAAAGGAAGTACTGCCGGGTGAGACGCTTTACATTGAGGCCTATATCGATAGTTGGCGCCGCGGCATCTGCAAAGGGCACGCGACAGGCACCACCAATGGCGAAGTGGCCTGTGAGGCCAAGATGCTGATCACCATCCCTGACATCCTAGAGCAGTTCCTGCCGAAGAAATGAGCGACTTCGACGTCATAGTTGTGGGCAGCGGGGCCACCGGGGCCGCCGTCGCCTGGCGGCTTTGTACCAAAGGGTTCAAGGTGGCCTGCGTAGAACGCGGTCCCCGGGTCGATCCGGATACCCTGCCTGCGTCCTATTCCAACTGGGAATGGCACAAGGTCAAAAAGGCGAACCCCGCGGCAGGAACCCGTACACACGCGGGCGATTATCCGGTGGATGACAGCGCGTCACCCATCGCGGTCTGCAACTACAATGGCGTTGGTGGCTCGACGCTCATCTACTCTGCCCATTTCCCGCGCTTTCGCCCGCCGGATTTTCGCACCAAAACAGATCACGGCGTGGGCGAAGACTGGCCCATCACTTACGACACGCTGCGGCCCTATTTTGATTTGAATGAACAGGAAAACGGCGTCTCTGGCCTGTCGGGGGACCCGGCCTATCCAGAAATTGAAAACACGCACCCGCCCGTGCCCCTTGGTCAAGCAGGCAGCCGTCTGGCGCAAGCCTTCAACGACCATGGCTGGCATTGGTGGCCGTCATTCGGCGCCACCTTACCAAACCCTGACCCGGCAGGCCCAGACTGGACCAAATCCAGCGCTGACCTTACCTATCTGCCCAAGGCCGAAGCCGCAGGGCTGACGCTTTTGCCCGACACCGCCGTATCCCATGTCTTGACGCAGGGCGACCGCGCCATGGGGCTCGCCTGCTTTGACAAAGACCGGCGCGGGTTTGAGCTGCGCGCCCGCCACATCGTGCTTGCTGGCAGCGCCCTTGGCACCCCACGCATCCTGCTTAACTCTGCCTCCGCGGCGCATCCCAAAGGCCTGTGCAATTCCTCCGATCAGGTCGGCCGCAACCTGATGCTGCACCCGCTGGGCTATGTGGAAGGTGTCTTTGACGAGACATTCGACATCGACACGCGCCCGCAAGGCTGTCTGTTCCATTCCCACCAATTCTACCGTGCCCATGATGCTGATCACGACCTTGGCTACATGATGCAGGCCTTGCGCATGCCGGGCCCTGCCGAAAGCGCGCTTGGCGCCCATAGCCGCCGCAAATTGAAATTCGGGACCCGCGTCTACGATGATTTCGAAGCGCTTTTCCGCAAACAAATGGTCATCGCCATCGTGTGCGAAGACCTGCCAGAGCCAGACAACCGCGTGGAGTTGATGCTGGACCGACCCGACCGTTTTGGCACACCAGGCTTGCGCGTGAACTACGCACTAAGTGACAACAGCCGCAAATTGCTCAACCACGGCATGACCCGCGCGCGGGAAGTTCTGGCCACAGCCGGCGCGCGTCGCAGCTTCGTCTTCGGGCCCGTACGGAATACCGGCTGGCACATCATGGGCACGGCGCGCATGGGAAAGGAC
>JBCCNB010000052.1:0-20280 GCA_039026055.1 Pseudomonadota bacterium
AACATTCTCAATGATCTGATCACCCGCATCGGGAAGGGTGGAGAGATCGTTTTGGCCGGGTTTTACGCCGAAGACCTGAATTTCGCGTTTCCCCCTGCCTTCATCAAGGAGGTCCGCATGCGCATTGCCGCTGAATGGACCCGCGATGATCTTCTTCAAACACGCGCCCTACTCGACAGCGGTGCGCTGTCGCTGGCCGGTCTCATCACTCATGAGGCAGCCGCTACAGATGCACCAGAGGCCTATCGGACCGCCTTCAGCGATCCGACCTGCCTCAAGATGATACTCAATTGGAAGGAAGCGGCGTGAAGGACGATGTCCCCAACCTGAAAGACTTTGATCAACGCTTGCGCGATGAAGCGGGTGAGGACCTCGCTGATCTGGTCACCGAGGAGCCAACCAAGAAGACCCAGATCATCGCGATCTATGGCAAGGGCGGCATCGGCAAAAGCTTCACGCTTGCCAATCTCAGCCATATGATGGCGGAGCAGGGTAAGCGGGTGTTGCTGATCGGGTGTGACCCGAAGTCGGATACCACCTCGCTGCTCTTCGGCGGCAAGGCCTGCCCGACGATCATTGAAACCTCGACGAAGAAAAACCTGGCCGGTGAGCCGGTGAAGATTGGCGATGTGTGCTTCAAGCGCGGCGGTGTCTTCGCGATGGAGCTTGGCGGTCCGGAAGTGGGTCGGGGCTGTGGCGGACGTGGGATCATCCATGGCTTTGAATTGCTTGAAAAACTGGGCTTCCATGATTGGGATTTCGACTATGTGCTGCTCGACTTCCTGGGTGACGTGGTCTGCGGCGGCTTCGGCCTGCCGATTGCGCGGGATATGGCGCAGAAGGTGATCCTGGTCGCCTCCAACGACCTGCAATCGCTTTACGTGGCCAACAACGTTTGCTCGGCGGTGGAATATTTCCGCAAGCTGGGCGGCAATGTGGGTGTGGCCGGATTGGTCGTGAACAAGGACGACAATTCCGGGGAGGCGCAGGCCTTTGCGGGTGCAGCGGGTATTCCGATCCTGGCGTCGATTCCACAGGACGATGATTTGCGCAAGAAATCAGCGAATTACCAGATTGTGGGCACGTCAAAATCGCAATGGGGCGATCTGTTTGCCGGCCTCGCCGATCAGGTGTCTGAGGCACCGCCGGTCCGGCCGACGCCGCTGTCGCAGGACGGTTTGCTGGATCTCTTTGACGGGTCCGAGACGGGCGCGGGTTTCGAATTGGTGCCTGCCACGGATGAGGACATGCGCGGCAAGAATTCCAAACCGAAGGTGAGCCTGGAGGTCATCTACGACGATGCGTGAGGGACTGAGCATAGCCGATCTCGTGATCATCCGCGCCATGCTTTCTGCGGCGCGCCCTGATCAGATTGCGCGCCTGATGGACGATATTTTGAATACCTCAGAATGAGTGAAGTGACGGAATGAAAGACGACATTCCATATGATGACACCTCCGCGGTGCCGGTCCTGAAGGCAAAGGGCAGCGCGACTGACGCGGACGGCCCCGTTCCGGTGCTGCGTGCCAAGGGTGACAGAGGTCCTGTCGGTGGTCCCGCGGCCCCGGAAGAGGTGAAATATGACGACACCGCCGAGGTCACGGTGCTGAAGGGCGATCCACGCCCAGAAGGCGACGTACCCGTCGGAGAAGGAACACTTGGATGCCATTCGGGATCCGAGATGGAGACAGCCGCGCGCATGGCCGGTCAGAGCGAATTGCTCGACCAGTACGCGCGCGACTACCCGCAGGGCCCACACGATAAACCCCAAAGCATGTGTCCCGCCTTTGGCAGTTTGCGTGTGGGCCTGCGGATGAAACGAGTGGCGACGGTCTTGTCCGGGTCGGCTTGCTGCGTCTATGGGCTGACGTTTGTGAGCCATTTCTACGGGGCGCGGCGGTCGGTGGGCTACGTACCTTTCAGCTCGGAAACCCTTGTAACTGGTAAGCTTTTTGAAGACATCCGCGAGTCGGTGCATGAATTGGCGGACCCGGCCAATTATGATGCGATCGTGGTGACGAACCTGTGTGTTCCGACCGCGTCCGGTGTGCCGCTTCGTCTGCTTCCCGATGAGATCAACGGCGTGCGAATCGTCGGTATCGACGTGCCGGGCTTTGGCATTCCGACGCATGCGGAGGCCAAGGATGTGTTGGCCGGGGCGATGCTCAACTACGCCCGCCAGGAGATCGCGGCGGGGCCGGTGGCGGCACCTTTGGGCATGTCGAGTGATTTGCCGACCGTGACCTTGCTCGGCGAGATGTTCCCGGCAGATCCAATGATGATCGGGCAGATGCTTGCTCCACTGGGGCTTGCTCCGGGTCCGGTGGTCCCGTGTCGTGAGTGGAGAGAGCTTTATTCGGCGCTCGATTGCGGCGCGGTGGCGGCGATCCATCCGTTCTATACCGCTGCGGTGCGGGAGTTTGAGGCGGCGGGTAAGCCCATCGTTGGCTCCGCGCCAGTGGGCTATGACGGCACCGCTGAGTGGTTGAAGAACATCGGCGATGTTTTTGGAATTGCTGCAGATAAAGTGGCTGCGGCTCAGAATACGTTCCTGCCGGGGATCTCTGGCGCGTTGGAGGCCAAGCCCATTAAAGGCACCGTGACGATGAGCGGCTACGAAGGCTCCGAGTTGATCGTGGCCCGGCTTTTGATCGAGAGCGGGGCGGATGTTCGGTATGTCGGTTCGGCCTGTGCCAAGTCGGATTGGTCGGCAGATGACGCCGAATGGCTGAAATCGAAAGGGGTTGAAGTCAATTTCCGGGCGTCGCTGGAAGATGACTGCAATGCGATGCGGGATATCAAACCGGACCTGGCCATTGGGACAACCCCGGTGGTGCAAGAGGCAAAACAGCTCGCAATTCCAAGTCTTTACTTCACGAACCTTATCTCCGCGCGTCCGCTGATGGGACCTGCCGGGGCGGGGTCCTTGGCGGATGTGATCAACGCGGCCATCGCGGGCAAAGAGCGCATGGATACGATGCGCGAATTCTTCGAAGGTGTGGGCGCGAAGGATACGGCCGGTGTCTGGGAAGGCGACCCGAATTTGCGGCCGGAATTCCGCGAGATGAACATCAAGAAGATGGAAAAGGCCAAGAAAGCCGAGCAAGCGCAGGAGATGATCTGATGCGCGGTTTGGCCCTCATATCTGCCCCGAAAACCAACGTCGGTATTACGCCGGTATCACGTCGGTATTGCGTCGGTGCCGGTGTTCGCGCCGACCGCGACAGTGGAATGAGTATTTTTGGCCAAAAAGAAGCTGGCTCATCTTCGGTTTGGGGAGGCGTGTCATGCTGATCCAGGATCATGATCGGGCGGGCGGTTATTGGGGGGCGGTTTATGCCTTCTGTGCTGTCAAAGGCTTGCAGGTGGTGATTGACGGGCCGGTGGGCTGTGAGAACCTGCCGGTGACGTCGGTGCTGCATTACACCGATGCGCTGCCGCCTCACGAGTTGCCGATCGTGGTGACGGGATTGGGCGAAGAGGAACTGGGCCGCGAAGGCACCGAGGGCGCGATGAAGCGGGCTTGGGGAACGCTTGATCCTGCACTGCCGGCTGTTGTGGTGACAGGGTCTATTGCCGAGATGATCGGCGGCGGGGTGACGCCGCAGGGCACCAACATCCAACGCTTCCTGCCGCGCACCATTGATGAGGATCAGTGGGAAGCAGCTGACCGGTCGATGACCTGGCTGTTCACCGAGTTCGGCATGACCAAGGGCAAGATGCCGCGTGAGAAGAAACGGCCCGAGGGGGCAAAGCCTCGGGTGAATATCCTTGGGCCGATGTATGGCACATTCAACATGCCCTCGGACCTGCATGAAATGCGCCGCCTGATCGAAGGGATCGGGGCCGAGGTCAATATGGTGATGCCGCTGGGCGCGCATTTGGCGGAGATGCGGGATCTGGTGAATGCGGATGTAAATGTCTGCATGTATCGCGAATTTGGCCGTGGGCTCTGCGAGGTGCTGGAAAAGCCCTTCCTGCAAGCGCCCATTGGCGTCGACAGCACGACGAAATTCCTGCGCAAGCTGGGTGAGCTGTTGGGCCTTGACCCTGAGCCCTTCATTGAGCGGGAGAAGCATTCGACGATCAAACCCGTTTGGGATCTGTGGCGCTCGGTCACGCAGGATTTCTTTGCCACCGCCAATTTCGGGATCGTGGCGAATGAGACCTATGCCCGAGGCGTGCGTAACTACCTTGAAGGTGATCTGGGCCTGCCCTGCGCCTTTGCCGTCGCGCGTTGTGCAGGCACCAAGACCAACAATGATGAAGTGCGCAAACTGATGAACCAGCATCGCCCGCTCATCATGATGGGGTCGATCAACGAGAAGATGTACATGGCGGAGATGAAGGCCGGACGTGGGCCGTCACCTGCGTTCATCCCAGCCAGTTTCCCCGGCGCTGCCATCCGGCGCGCGACTGGAACCCCGATGATGGGCTATGCGGGTGCGACGTACCTGCTGCAAGAGATCTGCAACGGGCTCTTTGATGCGCTGTTCCACATTCTGCCGCTGGCCTCCGAGATGGATGCGGCAGCCGCGACGCCATCCCCGCTCAAGCGCAACTTCCCCTGGGACGCCGATGCGCAGAAGGAGCTGGACCGGATCGTTGCCTCGCACCCCGTTCTCACACGGATTTCCGCCGCCAAGACCCTGCGCGATGCCGCAGAAGACGCCGCCCTGCGCGGCGGGGCAGAGCGGGTCGTGCTGGAGACCGTGAAAGCCCTATCGCCCGTAGCCCTACGCGACGAAGTAATTGAAGACTCTGAACCTGGGAGAGCTCAGACATGACTGACATGACATCCAACCTGCCGCGCGAAGAGCGGACTGGCCGCAAGAGGACAGCGGAATTCCACGTGTATTTCACGCTGATCTTCATCCTTGCGATCCCGTTCGCCACTGAGCGGTACATCTCTCATGTGATCCGCAAGCGCAGCCTTGATGTGCGCGGCCCCATCGCCCGCGCCTGGGCGGAGGCGGACCGGATCACGCCCCTGATTTTCTCGGCCTAAGTGACGGGCTTGCCGAGACACCACCTGCTGCCCATCGGGGTGGTCAGACGCCGGAGGCGCCATGAAGGCGGCTTTGGTCCCAGCCGCGGGGTGCGCGGTGTCAGCGGAACGTTCCGGAGGAAAGTTTATGGCTGATAACACCGACCTGTCGATGACAGGTCTCACCGACGAGCAAGCCCAGGAGCTGCACTCGGTATATTTGAGCGGAATGTGGCTCTTTGTACTGATTGCGCTGGTCGCCCATATCGCGACCTACATCTGGGCGCCTTGGTTCTCATAGGGGGATTGATGCATGTCTAAATTCTACAAGATTTGGCTCGTGTTCGATCCGCGCCGTGTGTTTGTTGCACAGGGTGTCTTCCTCTTCCTTTTGGCGGCGATGATCCACCTGGTGGTTCTGTCCAATGGCGTCAACTGGTTTGAGAATGCAGCCGATAGCCGCGCTGCAGCGGCCGAGTAAACCAATGCTCCTGACAAGGTTGTGGGCGGCGGCGGCGTCGCCCACAACAAAAAAAGAACCGGGCTTTGGGCCCGGTTTTTTGTTGCCTCAGCGATTGGAAATCCTGAGTACACCGAAAGTGTTTGCCAAGTCGCCTGGGCAATCAGTTGCTGGCAACGCGGGCTTTACTGTCGTTCAGAAGGCCTGTGCCAATGACATCTTTCCTGGCGGGCGGAACCTATCTCGTCCGTTTTTGAAGATCGCGCAGGGTGATCCCTTCTTTGATCGCCACCATTGCTTCGTCCACGCGACGCTGTTCGGTTGGAGAGGTCTTTGCGGAGAAGACGTGGTTGGTGAACATCCGTTTCTTTCCGGCTGTGAGTTTGTCCCATTGCGCCGAAGCTACATCGTCTGAGTTCAAGGCCGCTTGTAAAGCACCAGGCACATCGACGTAATTCTGATCATCCACCCGGAACCGCATTTCGACCTCATCGCCGACGTCTAGACCGGTGTTGGCCTTGATATCGGGCGAAACAATGAAATACCGCCGTCCGTCGCCTACTGGCATCCATGCGCCTCGCACTGGGACATCGGCGATTTCACCCTCTACCCGTAAGCGAGGGTAGGTCCGGAAGGGCAGTTCGGTCTCAAAACGTGGCGGCAGAAAAAGAACTTTGTAGGTGATCACCCGCGACATCCCAACGCCATGCCGGGCAATCTCGTCAACAAATTCATGGGTGAAGTAACTCATACGACTGTCAGTCCGCCTGCTTATTGTGCTCGTAAGGGTTTTCGCCTTTCGGTGGACGGCCCACCACCTCACCGTTCATGTCGCGATGCGGCGGCTCTGAGAACGCTTTGAGACCGGCGAGGTCCTTGCGGTGCATTTCTCGGGTCCATTTCGTGAGGCCTGCGAATTTCCAGATCGCATTGAACGGGCGCGGCAGTTCGTTGATGAAATGGGCCATCACGCAGGTGCTGCCATGCCCCTCGGGGCGAAGTTCGAACTTCAGTTTTGGCTTATGTGGAGGCCCTGGGCCGACAAGCGTGAGCACGACTTCTTCGTTCTCTTTGAGATGCACAACTTCCTGATGCCCGATGCGTTTACCCTTGGTGAAGAACACTGTTTTGGTACCAGTCTCGCCATCCGAGCCCTCGACGGTACAGGTTGATTTGGTCTCTTTCGGCCACGCTGACCACCGCATCAGATGCTCTTGGAGACGTATATCGTCGTAGACGTGCGCAACAGGTGCATCGACGATGATCTGCTCGGTGTACTCTACCCGAGCGGGCGCGATAGCCGATAAAACCGCAACAAGAGCGATCAAACCCAGTAGAATACAAAGCAGGAATTCCATTTCAGTCTCCACGGTTCTTGCGTTCAGGTCTCACTTGGGCAATGATTTAAATCAAGTAACTTGATTGTCAAGCTAAATGGATCGCACCGATGTCATCTTTCGAAGAAGCAACGCCTCAAGACCTCGTCGCGGCTTGCCGTCGGTTGTACGCGTGCATTGACCGCCTGGATACGAAGGCCGCCAATACCGTTGGGGTCAGCCGGAACGATCTACGATGTTTGAACATGCTGGCAGAAGCACCTGCCAAGCCGAGCAAGATCGCGGCCGAATTAGGTTTGACCACTGGGTCTGTGACGACTTTGCTCGACCGTTTGGAAAAAGCAAACCTAGCCAAACGCGAGCGCGACCCGAACGACAGACGAGGGATCATCGTTCATCCAACAAGCTACCTGTTTGAGACGCTTGGTCCAATCTATTTAGGCGTCGCTAAAGAGATCGAACGGATTGCCGCGGAGTATTCTGCGGATGAACGACAAGCTGCGGTGAAACACCTTAATGACGCGTCATCTGCATATGAGGGCGTGATGGCGCTCGATGACCGATAGCAGCCAGTCGCGCGGTGTGCAGCACCGGGAACTCTCGACTCGAAGTCGTCTTTTTCTGCACCCGTAATGCAATGGGGTTTGGGAGGATTTTGCCTCTTCCCGAACACCCAGTTACATGTCCCAAGCCGGGCCTTAGGCCACTGCGTGCGCCAACGCACATTGCTTCCAAAGCACCTCAAGCGCGCCGACCAGACGTTCGATATCAGCATCTGAATGCAGCGGCCCCGGGGTAAAGCGCAGCCGTTCGGTGCCTTTGGGCACGGTGGGGTAGTTGATGGGCTGCACATAGATCCCATAGTCGCGCATCAGGATGTCGGAGATCTGGCGACATTTGACCGGATCCTTGATCATCACCGGGATGATGTGGCTGGGATTGTCCAGATGGGGGATGCCCGCCCGGTCCAGCATCTTGCGCAGTTTGGCCACCTGGCGGCGTTGTTGGAACCGCTCGTTCTGGCTTACCTTGAGATGCGCGATGGAGGCTTGTGCGGCGGCCGCCACGGCCGGGGGCAGGGCGGTGGTGAAGATGAAGCCGCTGGCGAAGGAACGGATGAAATCACACAGCGCGGTGGAGCCGGTGATGTAGCCGCCCATGCAGCCGAATGCCTTGCCCAGCGTGCCTTCGATGAGCGTGATCCGGTCGGCCAGTCCTTCGCGTTCCGACACACCGCCGCCGCGTTGGCCATAGAGCCCCACCGCGTGGACCTCATCGAGATAGGTCATGGCGCCGTGTTTCTCGGCCACTTCCACGATTTCCTGCATCGGGCAGATGTCGCCATCCATGGAATAGACGCTCTCGAAGGCCACGATCTTGGTGGTGTTGGCAGGGAGGGCCGCCAGCTTGCGATCGAGGTCTTCGGGGTCATTGTGTTTCCAGATGGTTTTCTGGCAGCGCGCGTGGCGGATGCCTTCGATCATGGAGGCGTGGTTGAGGGCATCCGACAGGATCACCGCGTCGGGCAGGCGCGACCCCAGCGTGGAGAGAGCCGCCCAATTCGACACGTAGCCGGAGGTGAAGAGCAGCGCGCTTTCCTTGCCGTGGAGGTCGGCCAGTTCGCGTTCCAGCTTCACATGCTGGTGGTTGGTGCCGGAGATGTTGCGCGTACCGCCCGCGCCCGCGCCGCAGCTGTCGATGGCCGCCTTCATGGCCTCGCGCACGATCCCATTCTGGCCCATTCCGAGATAGTCGTTGGAACACCAGACCGTGACCTCGTCGGGGGCGTCATCATCGTAGCTGCGCGCTTTTGGGAACTGGCCACAGCGGCGCTCCAGTTCCGCAAAAATGCGATAGTTGCCTTCTTCCCTCAGGGCGTCGAGCTGTGTGTTGAACATGGCATCAAAATCCATTGGGTCCCTCCGGTCTTGTGGTCTTGTTTGTCTTGTCTTGTGGGTCTGGCAGCATCCAGCGCCAGAGTTCGGCATCTGGTAGGGGAAGCACCATCAGCCAGTGTTCGAGAAGTGCGAGCAACGTGATCGCGAAAAGCAGCGTCTGGCCCACGGCCTCGCCCGGTGTGGCGGCGTAGATCAGCCCGTGGAACCAGATGGCAGACACCCAGCTGAGCAGCGTGACCGAGATGGGGAACACCCAGTTGAGCCGGGCGATGCGAAAATGGCTGGGCAGGTGGTCGAGCACGCCGGGGAAGAACTCGGCGTTGATCTTGCGCACGCCCATGTAGAGGTTCAGCTTGGCTGAGATGCGGGCAAAGTAGAGCAGTGAGAAGGTAAGGATGGCCACGCTGTTGGCGGCGTCCGCGCCGTAGATCCAGATCGCGCCGAAGAGCACCGTCAGCAGCAATTCGTGATAGGCGATGGTGCCCCAGGCGAGCCAGAAGCGGTCGCGTTCTGCCACGTCTGGCGGACAGGCGCGGCCGTTGGGACCGGTGATCGCGCCCGTCAGGAACGAAATCTCCGCCCAGCCCCAGATCGCCAGTGCCGACAGGAAGGCCCCGTAGGCGCCCCATACACTCGTTAGGTGCAAGGTCTCGGAAAAGCCCCAGATGCCCACGCCCAGCAAAGGCAGGGTGCCCAGCAACGCGGCCATCCGTGCCTTTGCCCCACGCTTATCGGCATGGCGCACCAGTACGAGGATCGCGCCCGTGGAGAACCACCACAGGAACACGGCAACAAGCCCGGCGATCCAGACAGACATCATGTTCGGCCTGCCTTTCTTTTTGCCATAAATATCCCGGGGGGAGCGTCGAAACCCGAGGGTTTCGACGTAGGGGGCTGGCCCCCCGCTCCGTACCGAGAATATGCGCGCAAGCCGATCATCAGTAGCAAGGCTCCAGACTTGTCTCGGCAGGGACCTCGTTTTTGATCGCGGGGATCATCAGCAAACGGACAAAGCACATGCCTGCGCGCGCGCGCGCTGAGGCCCGTTTGATCATGCCCATGGGCCCCTTTTGATCTTCCGCGTCGGCGAGATCGGCATTGGCCTTTTGCAGTGCCACCAACAGCGGCTGCCAGTTGCGATGCTCAATATCCAGAACGATGGGGAAGATCTGACGGGTGAGCTCTGAGGTTTTGGTGTAGACCTCATGGGCGTACCAGTCGGGATCCACGCCCAGCGCCTTGTGGAAGACCGGCCGCTGATGATCGCGCACATACATGGTGGCGTAGACGGCTGTCAGGAAGAACTTGATCCAGTAGACATTGCGCCCAGCTGTAAGTTTCGGGTCGGTCTTCATCAGCAGGGCAAAGGCTTCGCCATGGCTGAACTCATCATTGCACCACTCTTCGAACCACTTGAAGATCGGGTGGAAGCGATGTTCCGGGTTGGCCTGCAAATGCCGGAAGATGGTGATGTAGCGCGCGTAGCCGATCTTTTCCGACAGGTACGTTGCGTAGTAGATGAACTTCGGCCGGAAGTAGGTGTATTTCTTCTTCTGCGTCAGGAACCCAAGGTTCACGCGCAGGCCAGCTTCGCGCAGGGCGTCGTTGATGAAACCGGCGTGGCGGGCCTCATCGCGGGCCATCAGCTGGAAAAGCTGCGTGATGTCCTTGTTGTTGCCGCGCCGCTTCATTTCCTTGTAGAGCACGCAGCCCGAAAATTCCGCCGTGCAGGAGGAGATCAGGAAGTCGATGAATTCCTTCTTCAGGTCAGGATCCATCCCCTCCCAATCGACTTTGTCCCAGTCCGCGTTCTTCTTGAAATGGCCCTTGTTAGGGTCAGACACCATTTGCGCAATCAGCCGGTCCCATTCTTCGCGAATACCGGAGACATCGATCGCATCAAGCTCATCAAAGTCAGTGGTGTAGAAGCGCGGCGTCAGCAGCGTGTTGGCCATGGCCGTTTGGGTGGCCATTTCATCATTGTAGATGCGGTCCTGTTCTTCCGCGATGGCGAGGCCTTCTTCGACTGTGGTCGCGTCGGCGGTGTGTTTGGCCATCGTATTCTTGGACTGAATATTCATAGCGTCACCTCCTCAGAGAAGGAAAATTCGCAGAGTTCCATGAACTCAAAATCACCGGTCAGGCGCGTCCAGAGCTGTTCGAGCTTGCTGGCGCGGACGATGATGGCTTCGCGGTCCTCGGTGACGATCTCACCGAAGGGGGCCATGATCTCCGGCCCCTGGACCGTGACCTCATCGCCCGGATAGACGACGGCGCCATTGTTGAACCGCACATGTGCGTGCAGGCTTTCGAATTTGTGGGAGATTTCGACGGTGCAGGGCGCCCGTTCAATCTCTTTTGTAAGCCATCCCATTTTGGCCTCCTTTCCTGTTTTAGTTGCTGCCGCCGACGCAAATGCGTTTGCGGCTGGCTGGTTTTGTGTCCGCCCGCGAGGCCCGTTTTGCATCAGGCGCGATGCAGCGGGGCGTGATATGCGGAAAGACGGGTTTCATCTCATTCGGCCGCCACAGGGCTTTGGACCGGTGTGGCCGTTGTGTCTGGTGCGACGCGCTTGATCTGGGGGCGGGCCAGTTCGGCCTCCGCCACCTCGGCCAAAAGCTCACCCACCTTGCGGGCATCGCGGATGCAACGCAGAGCGGGTTTTGTTTGACGGATGTTCCAGGGCCGCACATGGGGCCAGCAGACCAGATAGCTCAGCCGTGTGCGTTGATCTAAATCAAGAGCGATCGTTCCCGTGCCCGCTTTGCGCAGATCAAGTTCGGCATTCCTGATCTGTTTGAAGGGCAGGTTCAGCGTGATGGTCAACGCGGCCCCGATGCGCATCACCACCCGCCGGTTGGTGATGGTGTAAACGGTGGTCCGCGCGAGCACATAGGCCATGCCCATCAAAATCCCGGCCGCCACCGCGCCACAGGCCAGAAAGGGTATTCCGGCTGTGACCACGGTGGTGAAGGGCGCCTTATCCAGCAACGATCCCACACGCCAGGCCGCCAGCAAGATGAAGTACCCGATGACCCAACGCACGATGAGCGCTTCCTTTGCAAGCACCCACCAATCAGGGCGACCTTGCCACAGCACCTCTTCGCCCTCGGGCAGGTGTTCAGGCAAGCCGAGCGTGGGTTCGAACTTGAAGTCTGGATCGTCGTTTTTCATCGTTACAGCTCCCGTTGCTGGCTGGCTCGGATAGGCGCTTATCCGATCAGCGGTTCAAAGCGTTTCTGCGTCGCATAGAGGTTGCCGCCGCCGTAGTAGCCGACGATCTTGTCCTCCTCGAGCAGCGTGATCTGCTTCATGGATTTCGTCTGAGGCACGCCAGGAAACTGGTGGCTGTAGAGCGATTTGATCATCACGCCGAGGCGGCTCATTTTGCACAGCGTCATGGGCGCGAGGCGCTTGCTGCCGTCATTGAGTTCGATCTCGATGTAGCGGACAACCTGTTCGGGGGCGTCAATCCACATGTCGGTGCAGACACCCACTTGCGTTTTATCACCGCCAAAAACGCGCATCCCGCGCGGATCAAACCCGCAGGAAAACGCGAATTCCTTGTTGGCCGACAGAGGCCCGATCTTGGGGTGGCCATGGCCATCAAGCTCCGGCTTGTCCTTGCGTGGGGCCCATGATGCTGGCCCTACACCGTCCGCCATCGGATCGCCCGTGGGCATGAAGGGGTAGCCCGTGCCGGAGCCCATGCGTTCCAGCGGCAGATTTGCGCGTTCTGGCGTCTGCTGAGAGGGAACCGCTTTGGTGCCTTGGCCGTGCGGCATGATAAAGGTTTTGTCGGAGGGGACGGGGAAGGGGCCCTGGTTGGCCGCCTCATTGCCGTCATCATCCTCAAGTGGATAGCCTTCGCGCATGTTTTCGCGTTGCAGGTAGTAGACGAGCAGCGCAAAGAAGAGCCAAAAGGCCCAGATCGCCAGCGCGGCCAAATCGAAATTGGCAAAGAATTCATTGCTCATGACAGTGTCCTTTCCAGGGTGTCGGCGGGGGTCATGTGGGGAAGTCGGCCAAGCCGATCCGTGCCGCCTCCCGTTTTGGTGGTTTGGGCGCGTATGGGCGTGTTCGCACCAATGGTCCGAGGATCATCAGGGTGACGAACAAAAGCCCGATCTCTGTGTGGTAGACAAAGGAATAGCCGGTGGTGACCGGATCCAGCGTCTGACCGAAAAGTCCGGTGGATGTGAGTGAGGTGACCGCGTCGCGCAAGCCCCCGCCGAACGCGATGGCGAGGCCCGCTGCAGTGGCTGTCGCCGCGCCCCATGCCCCTAGAGCGAGGCCGTGCCCGGCTGAGCCTTTCATCGGCAAAGTCATGGCGGCTGTCAGGGTTGCGACGGCAAATAGCCCGCCGCCAAAACCAATGAGCCCAGCACCTGCAAAGAAGATGACGCCCGAATTCATGGGGGCCGCGAAAATCACGGTCGAGAATGCTGCAATGCCAATCAGGATCCCTGTGGCGGCAATGCGGAAGGGGTTTTTGCCGCCTGAGAGGCGGCGACCGGCAAGGATAAATCCGATCAACGCACCCGTGGCCCAGATCGCCGTCAGCAGCGTCGTCGACGAAACGGATAGGCCAAGCACTTCCCCGCCATAGGGCTCCAAAAGCACATCCTGCATGTTGAACGCCATGGTGCCCAGGAAAGCCACGGCCAGCAGCCGCCCGGCGTCTCCGCCCGCCATCAGATCGTTCCATGCGTCGCGGAAAGAGGGGCGCGGTGCGGCACGTTCGGCCTTTGACATGGGCCGGACTTTTTCCTGCTTCCAGAGCGCCACTAGGTTGAGGCAAATGCCCAAGAGCGCTGCGCCTTGGACCACGCGGATCAGGGTGAATTCGTCGAAATCGCGAAGGAGCCAGCCGATGATGATTGAAGAAATGCCCATGCCCACAAGGAACATAACGTAAAGCAGCGCCACGACGCGGGGACGTGTCTCTTCATCCGCCCGGTCAGTGGCCAGCGCAAGTCCAGCGGTTTGTGTCATGTGGATGCCAAGCCCCGTCATCAGGAAGGCGATGGCGGCCAGCACTTCACCGGCCCAGCTGGGGCCGACAACTTGCTGACCAGACAGAACCAAAAGCGCGAAGGGCATGATCGCCAAGCCACCCATCTGCCAGAGCGAGCCGAACCACAGGTAAGGAATGCGTTTCCAGCCAATGGCGCTGCGATAGGTATCAGACCGGAAGCCCAGAAGCGTGCGGAAGGGAGCGATCAGCACCGGCAGCGCGATCATCGCGGCCACGATGGTGGCGGGTACGGAAAGTTCCACGATCATGACGCGGTTGAGCGTGCCCAGCAGCATCACGGTGGCCGTGCCAACCGAGACCTGGAAGAGCGACAGCCGCAAGAGTTGGCGCATCGGTAGGCCTTCGGAGGCTGCATCGGCGAAAGGCAGCATGGTGGCCGAGAAGCGCTTGATATCCTTCACGCGGAGGATCACGGACTGACCTCCATCGCCTGAGAAATGTAAAAGCCGGATGTGACACGTTCGAGTGGTCTGAGATGCGCGGCACTGCGCGCGTTGCGAAGCGCATGGGCGATGCCAGCCGCGGTGTGCGGGACCATGGTGGGCGAACGATCAGAGCGCGGAAACAACTGCCCGATCCGCCACATGGCCATGAGCATCGGCGTCCGGGGAGCTACCGTGAAGACGATGCTGTCCCGCGTGCGGGTGGCTAGGCCATCCAGCGCAGCGGCCAGATCATCGGAGTTGTAATAGATCAGGCTGTCCATGGCGATCACATGGTCAAAGCGGCCCAAACGCTCGCTCAGCATATCGCCAGTATGGAAGGTCACGCGTTTTTCCAGCTTGGCGGGCAGGCGTTTGCAGGCGATCTCAATCAGGGAAGGGGAGATATCTACTGCCACGACATCGGCGCCTTTTGCCGCCAGTTCAGTGGTCATTTGACCCGCCCCGCAACCAGCATCCAGAACGCGGACCCCGTGAAGGTCCTGCGGCAGGCGCGACAGAAGCTGGGCGCGCATGGCATCGCGGCCTTCGCGCACGGTCTGACGTATCCGGGATACGGGCGCATCACTGGTCAGCCGCTCCCACGTGCGGGTCGCGGTCTTGTCGAAATACGTCTCGACAGAGGCCAGTGTGCGGTCGTAACTCATTCAGTCAAACCTCAATCGAATCCGAGCAGTTCAAAGATATCGCGGTCTTCCAGCGGCGCAGGCGCCAGCGGATCGGTGCCCGCCCAAAGCGTTTCGGCCAGTCGGACGTATTCAGCGCGGCAGCGGACGATGTCTTCTTCATCATCCATCTCAAACAGCGTCTTTTTCTTCAGGCGTGAGCGCCGGATCGCATCCACATCGGGCATATGCGCGATGCGCTTGAAGCCCACGGTGTCGCAGTACCGATCCACCTCATCGGTTTCGCGGGACCGGTTGGCCACACAGCCCGCCAGCCGCACCTTGTAGTTCACCGATTTGGCGCTGACGGCGGCGATGATGCGGTTCATGGCGTAGATGCTGTCGAAGTCGTTGGCCGTGACGATCAGCGCCCGGTCGGCATGCTGGAGAGGGGCCGCAAACCCACCGCAAACCACGTCGCCGAGCACATCAAAGATCACCACATCGGTATCGTCCAGCATGTGGTGCTGTTTCAAGAGTTTCACTGTCTGGCCTACGACATAGCCACCGCAGCCTGTGCCTGCAGGCGGGCCGCCGGCTTCCACGCATTGCACGCCGCCAAAGCCTTCGGTGACGAAATCCTCAGGCCGCAGTTCCTCGGGGTGGAAATCGACCTCCTTGAGGATGTCGATCACGGTTTCCTGTAGCTTGCCGGTCAGGGTGAAGGTGCTGTCATGCTTGGGGTCACACCCGATTTGCAGCACCCGTTTGCCGAGCGTAGAAAACGCGGCTGACAGGTTCGAGGACGTCGTCGATTTGCCGATCCCGCCCTTGCCGTAAACAGAAAAAACCTTTGCGCCTTCAATCTTTGCGGACGCATCTTGATGCACCTGCACGGATCCTTCGCCGTCCTGGCCTCTTTTCAGAGCGGGTGCGCCCAAAGTGGGCCGCCCCAATGTGGGAACATCATCACGCGGGCTCATGGCACCTCTCTTCCGAAACGGGTCTGTTTCATTGCGTTCATCATTCTGCTGCGATCCCTTCCATCTGATCCTCGATGGCCTCGGCCGCCTCGCGGAGCGCCTCAAGTGTGGCCTCATCAGGCTGCCAATAGGCGCGATCGTGCGCCTCCAGCAGGCGGTTCGCCATGCGGGAGGAGGCGGCCGGGTTCAGTTCTGTGAGCCGCGCGCGCATGTCTTCATCAAGCACGAACGTCTCTGAAATGCGTTGATACACCCACGGTTCCACCTGTCCGGTGGTGGCCGACCAGCCCATCGTATTGGTGACGGTGCTTTCGATTTGGCGGACACCTTCGGCACCGTGTTTGAGCAGCGCTTCATGGAATTTCGGGTTCAGCTGTCGTGAGCGGGTTTCTAAGGCAACCTGATCGCTGAGCGTGCGGATTTTGCCCGCGCCGCGGGTGGTGTCGGAGATGTAGATCGCCGCCTCCTGCCCGCCGCGCGCGCGTTTGACGGCACGGGAGATGCCGCCAAGCGTGTCGAAATAGTGATCAACGGTGGTGACGCCCAGCTCGACTGATTCCAGATTTTGATAAGCGATATCAACGTCTTTGAGGGCGGTGTTGAGAAGCGCGTCATTCTGTTCGGCCTTGCCGTTCATTCCATAGGCAAAGCTTTTCCGCGCCATATAAGCATCGGCCAATTCGTCTTCGTCATCGAAGGCGGAGGCATCGACCATCTGGTTGACGTTCGACCCGTAAGCCCCTTCAGCGTTTGAGAAAACCCGCAATGCGGCGGTTTCTATGTTGCAGCCCGTTTCCTCTGCATAGGTCAACGCGTGAGCGCGGATGAAGTTTTGATCCAGCGGCTCATCTGCGGTCGCGGCCTTGTAGGCGGCTTCGGCCAGAAGTTTGGTTTGCAAGGGCAGCAGATCGCGGAAAATGCCCGAGAGCGTCATGATCACGTCGATGCGGGGGCGGTTCAGTTCAGATAACGGAATGAGGTCCGCGCCGCACAGCCGCCCGAAGCTGTCGAAGCGGGGTTTTGCGCCCATGAGGGCGAGGGCCTGCGCGAGCGGTGCGCCGTCGGATTTGATGTTGTCGGAGCCCCAGAGGACCAGCGCCACGGTGCGCGGCGTGGTGTCATGGGTGGCCAGCAACAGATCAGCCTGTCGCGCGCCTTCGCGGCAGGCAAACACGGTTGGCATGCGGAAGGGATCGAAGGCGTGGATGTTGCGGCCGGTGGGCAGGATGTCGAGCGACCGGATCAGGTCGCCGCCCGGCACGGGTGGCGTGAAGCGGGCATCGAGTGCGTGAAGAAGGGCCGGTATCTCATTGTCTTGGCTGAGAAGTTGTTCGACGCGAGCGTGAGTTGAAGCATCGGCGTCAGGCAGGATGTCGAGGTATTCGCCGCGCGCAGCCACATCCATGGGTTGGCCCACGATGTGGAGGCCATCGGGGATCAGCGCGTCTTCGGTTTCCAGTAGTTTTAGCCAGAGGTCCTCTGGTGCGTGACCGGCCAGATCGACGGCCTCGGCTTGTTCTGCAATCAGGGTTTCGATCTCGGCGCGTTCGGATGCATCGGGGGCGGTTTCGCGCCAGCGGGTAAGGCTGTCTTTCAGCTCGGACAACCCGCGATATAGGCCGGAAGTCGCCAGCGGTGGTGTAAGGTGGCTGACCGTCACGGCATTGGTGCGTCGCTTGGCCAATGTCGCCTCTGAGGGGTTGTTGGAGGCGTAAAGGTAGACATTGGGCAAATCGCCAATCAGCCGATCGGGCCAGCACGCGTCGCCCAGCCCAGCCTGCTTGCCCGGCATGAATTCGAGCGCGCCGTGCATACCGAAATGCAACGCCACGTCCGCACGGAAGCTGTGCCGGAGCCAGAGGTAGAATTGGGTGAACGCATGGGTGGGGGCAAAGCCCCGTTCAAACAGAAGGCGCATAGGATCGCCTTCGAAACCAAAAGCGGGCTGTAGGCCTATGAAAACCTTACCGAATTGACGGCCCAGAACGAAGACATCGCGCCCATCGGATTGGTGTTTTCCGGGCGCGGGGCCCCAGGTGTCTTCAATCTCCGACAGCCACGGGGTGTGCTCAACAATCTGATCGGCGCTGACGCGGGCGTGGACATTGGCCTCTTGGCCCAACTGTTTGGCATTTCCGCCGAGCACGGCCTCGCGCAGCTCTTCGACGGTGCCGGGTGGATCGATGTCGTAGCCCGCCTTGTGCATGGCCTGCAGCGTGTTGTGGAGCGAGGCGAAGACGTTGAGATAGGCGGCGGTGCCAGCCGCACCCGCATTGGGTGGGAAGCCGTAGAGGATGATTGCCACGTTGCGGTCATGGCGCGCGGAGCGGTGGAGATGGGCTTGCTTGGCCACGCGATCGGCGAGCACCTCGACTCGTTCAAGAGCGGGCGCCATAGCTTTGATATCGCTGGTATTTGCCGCATCCGGCCCGTGGCGACCGGCGAAGACGGTGGGGGTTGTTGCGCCGTCGAGTTCCGGCAGCGCGATGAGCATTGTGGTTTCGATGGGGCCCAGGCCTTGGGAGGAGGCTTGCCATTGCTCAATCGTCTGGAATTCCAGCGGGTGCGCGGCGATGTAGGGGACGTCGAGCGCTTTGAGCACCGTGACGGCGGCGTCATTGTCGTTATAGGCAGGTCCCCCAACGAGGGAGAAGCCGGTGAGGGACAGGAGCGCGTCGATTTTGGGGCCGGATTTGTCTTGGAAAAAAGTGTCAATCGCGGGGCGGCCGTCGAGGCCGCCGGCGAAGGCAGGCAGGACGTTGAGGCCGCGGGATTCGAGGGCGCGGATGACAGCGTCATAGTGTGCGGTGTCGGAGGAGAGCACATAGGAGCGCATCATCAGGAGGCCGACGGTGGCAGCACCTTTTTTGTGGGGTAGGTCGTCGGCGTCGACGGTAATGCGGTCCGGCAGATCGGGATGGTAGAGGCCGGTGTCGGGGTAATCCAGAGGGGCGGCGGCTTTGACCCCGCGCCAGGCCTCGTGACGGCAGTAACGGGAAATCATGAAGCGGATCATGGCTTCGATGTTTTCGTCCGAGGCGCCAAGCCAGTATTGCATCATGAGGAACCAGGCGCGCAGGTCTTGAGCCTTGCCTGGGATGAGGCGAAGAATGCGCGGCAAGCGTCTGAGCATGCGCATTTTTTTGGCGCCATCGTCGCTGCTGGGCTTGGAGGAACCGCGCAGTTTTTTCAGGAGCTTGCGGGTGGCCGTTTCGGGCGCGGACATATCCAGCGTGCCCATACGGGTGAGCTTCACGATTTGCGCGTCGGCGATGATGCCCACCATGGCGTCGCACTGGTCGCGGCGGGCCTCAAGGGTGGGGAGGATCGCTTTGATATGCTCTTCGAGGAAGAGCAGGTTGGTGACGACGATGTCGGCTTTCTCAATGGCGTCCTTGGCGTGTTCCAGTGCCTCGGGGCATTCGCCCCATTCGGCGGCGGCATGGACGGTGAGTTCCAGCCCTGGGAAATCGCGTTCCAGGCGCGGGGCCACACGGTGACAGGGGCCAGCGGCGTGGCTGTCCAGTGTCAGGATCACGACGCGGTAAGCGCGGTTATTTATGATCGTGTCACCGCGCATAATGGGCCTTTGCCTCGTAGAGTGTGTCGACGCTGATTTCCGTCAGGCCTTTGCCATTGGCGAAGGTTTCCGTATTGCGGCGGGCTTTGCCGCGCACGAAGAAGGGGATTTTTTTAAGCTCGCGTTCGGCGTCTTCGAGCCAGACGATGCTGAAAGACGACTCAGGCGTGTCTTCGGTGCTTTCAGGCTGGCGCACCTCTTCTGGTTCCGCCTGCGCGCCGGAGTGGCCGTGATGGGAGGGGCCGGCAGAGTCGTTGAATTCGAAATCTTCGCGGAACATGTGGAGGAGGTGTTCTTCCAGCCCCATGACCAGCGGGTGGACCCATGTGTCGAATAGAACGTTGGCACCTTCGATGCCCATTTGGGGTGAATATCGCGCTGGGAAATCCTGGACGTGGACCGGGGCGGAGATGACGGCGCAGGGGATGCCGAGGCGTTTGCCGATGTGGCGTTCCATTTGCGTGCCGAGGATCATTTCGGGCGCGAGGCGCTCGATTTCGGCCTCGACTTCCAGATAGTCTTCGGTGATCAGGGCTTCGACATTAAAGTCCTTGGCCAAGCGTCTGATCGGGCGCGCCATTTCACGGTTGTAGCAGCCAAGACCTACGACTTCGAAGCCCATTTCATCGCGGGCGACACGAGCCGCGGCGGCGTCTTTGTGTTCGGCGATGGCACCCATGTCGCAGCAGCTGCGCGAGTTGCCCGTGATGAGATGGGTTTCGAAGTCGTGGGTCTTGGCTGCTACAACCGTGAAATGGCGCGGTCTATCAGGCGCCTTGCCAAGGACTTTAATGTCGAGGCACTGATCACCGAGGATTACCTCGAAGTTGAAGAACGCATCGAGGCGCTGAGCCCTGAAATGATCCTGGGCACCCAGATGGAACGCCATATCGGCAAACGTCTGGGCATCCCCTGCGCCGTCATTTCCGCGCCGGTTCATGTGCAAGAC
>JBCCNB010000053.1:0-17374 GCA_039026055.1 Pseudomonadota bacterium
CCTTCCACCTTGTGCCTGGCAATCCGCATCGTGCCCAAAAGCACCATATGCGCGCCATCATCCGAATGGTTGAGGCGCCGCATCGTCTTGTCGCGCAAATGTGTGTTCATCTTGGTTCTGTCCCGTTTCTGCTCTTGCTCATTGGGGCGGTGATTAAGACCCCGCCTCCCATTTATCAAATTTCCCAGCCCGACGCGCCTCTTTGATCCGCAGCGCAGTTTCCTGTTGCTCCAGCGCACTCAACTGCTGACGCAGGGCTATGGCACGGCGGGCCTTGGCGCGCGTGTTACGGGACTTGAGCCAGCGGACGAAGATCATGGCGCAGATGGCTCCGGCCAGCGCCATCATTGATGCAAATGACCCACCAAGGTAGTCAAACGCCACGCGCAGCGCGATGAAAATACACACGAAAGCAACTATCGGCCAAGTCGCCCAGAACTGCTGCGCCCGAACAGTGTTCATCGCAGTCAAGTATCTGTTTTCCATACTTTCACCCGGCTTGGGCATACAGCCTATCCCTCAGGTCGCTTCGATGAATTGGATGGTGATGTTCATTTAGGTCTCGTCATTTCCTGAACGTTGTGAAAGGACGGCGGCAAACACAACGCCAAACATCCACCCAAAGAAACTGATACCGCCGATCAGGGCGAGAAACACGGGGCTATCTTCCGGTAAAATCAGTGACGCAGTCCAAGCACTGGGAAGTAACGAAGCGGCCCAACCAATCATGCCCCACTTCAAAAGCTTGGATGTAGCTTCGTCAACGTAAACGCGGCCAACGCCCTTAACCATCCATGGATGCTTGTGATCGCTGTCGGACCGAAGCCGCATTACCCCACAGACCCCTCCAACGAAATCGCCACCAGCTGCTGCGCCTCCATGGCAAACTCCATCGGCAGCGCCTGCAGGACGTCCTTGCAGAACCCGTTCACCACCAGCGCCACGGCCTCTTCCTCATCCATGCCGCGCTGGCGGCAATAGAACATCTGGTCGTCATCCACCTTCGATGTCGTCGCCTCATGCTCTACCCGCGATGAATTGTTCTTCACCTCAATGTACGGCACCGTGTGCGCCCCGCATTTGTCGCCAATGAGAAGGCTGTCGCACTGCGTATAGTTCCGCGAATCCTTCGCCCGTGGCGCCATGCTCACCAGCCCGCGATAGGTATTCTGGGCCTTGCCCGCGCTGATGCCTTTAGAGACGATCCGCGACCGGGTGTTCTTGCCCAGATGCACCATTTTTGTCCCGGTATCAGCCTGCTGATAGTTGTTGGTGATTGCGATCGAGTAGAACTCGCCTTGGCTGTCATCCCCGCGCAGGATGCAGCTGGGATATTTCCACGTCACGGACGACCCCGTCTCCACCTGCGTCCACATCACCTTCGCCCGGTCGCCCCGGCAATCGGCGCGCTTGGTGACGAAGTTGTAGATCCCGCCAGAGCCGTCTTCATTGCCCGGGAACCAGTTCTGCACGGTGGAATATTTTACCTCGGCGTCTTCCTCGACGATGATCTCTACCACGGCCGCGTGCAGCTGCGCGGTGTCCCGCTGCGGCGCGGTGCAGCCTTCGAGGTAGCTCACGTATGAGCCTTTGTCGGCAATGATCAGTGTGCGTTCAAACTGGCCGGTGTTCTCGGCGTTGATCCGGAAATAGGTGGAAAGCTCCATTGGGCAGCGCACGCCAGGCGGCACGTAAACAAACGACCCGTCCGAGAAGACAGCGGTGTTCAGCGTCGCGTAATAGTTGTCGCTCACCGGCACCACGGTGCCCAGGTATTTGCGCACCAGATCGGGATGTTCACGAATGGCCTCGGAGATGGAACAGAAGATAACGCCCGCCTTCTTCAGTTCCTCCTGAAAGGTCGTCCCAACGGACACAGAATCAAACACCGCATCCACGGCCACCTTGCGACCCTCAGCCGGCGCGTTTTCGGCCCCTTCAACGCCGGCAAGGATCATCTGCTCCTTCAGCGGAATGCCCAGCTTCTCATAGGTCTCAAGCAGCTTTGGGTCGACTTCGTCCAAAGACTTCGGCTTCACCTCCATGCTCTTGGGGCGGGCATAGTAGTACTGATCCTGAAAATCGATCTCCGGGTAATCGATCATCGCCCAATCGGGTTCTTCCTTGGTCAGCCAATGGGCATAGGCATCGAGCCGCCACTGGGTCATCCAATCGGGCTCGTCATTCTTTTCAGAGATCAAACGCACGATATCCGGCGTCAGGCCCTTTGGCGCATATTCCATCTCGATATCGGTGTCCCAGCCGTATTTATACGTGCTGATATCGGCCACCGCGTCGACGGTTTCCTGATCCACACCCTCTTTGACGGTCAGTTGTGCGCTTGTATCTGTGGGAGGTGTCATACCTCTCTCCTTCCTGTCTCTGCTCGGGCGCTCATGCGGCCCTGGCTCGGTGCTTGTCGTAGTGCCGCGCCCACGTCTCTGCGAAGCGCGTGATACTCTCTTCTGTTGTGTCCGGGCCCAGCGACACGCGGATGGCGCTGGCCGCATGCGTGTCGTCAAATCCCATGGCGGCCAAGACCCGGCTCGCCTTGACTTTGCCGCTGGAACAGGCCGATCCAGCCGATACAGCAAAGCCTGCCAGATCCATGGCCATCACCTGCGTCTCACCCTTCCAGCCAGGCGCGATCATGCAAGTCGTGTTGGGCAGGCGCGACATGTCCTTCCCTACAAAAATAGGCCCCGCGCCCAAATCCACAAGGATTGTTTCTAGAATATTTCTAAGTTTCTCAACCCGGGCCCACGCACCCTCTTCCAGATCAAGCATCGCCGCTTCAACCGCGGCCCCAAAACCTGCGATTCCAATGATGTTTTCGGTGCCAGACCGCCGGCCCATCTCCTGCCCTCCGCCCAGAGACAGCGCAGGGATATCCACCCCCTGTTTGACAATGAGAGCGCCCACACCTTTGGGCCCGCCCAACTTATGCGCCGAACAGATCGCCAGATCGGCTACACTCCAGGAAAAGGAAAAAGGCACGCGGCCCAGCGCTTGCGTGATATCCAACAAAATCGCCCGCTCGCCGCTGCCCGGCGGCTCGCTCAGCACACCGGTTTCGGAATTGGCCAGCCCCATCGCGTAAATCGCAGGTCCATCAGCATCGCGCCCATGGGCAAAGACCGCATCATGCGCCGTTGGCTCCACCTCAACCGCGCCCGGCCAATCCGCAAGCACCCGCGCGGCTTCCGTCGCACCGGAGGTGAACACAACCTCCTGCGGCTGACATCCAACACCCGCCGCCACCTGCGCCCGTGCCCGCTCTACCAGGCCTTTCGCGGCGCGCCCTTCACCATGCACAGAGGACGGGTTGCCGACGACATCCATCGCCGCCTCCATCGCCGCCCGCGCCTCCGGCCTCAATGGCGCCGTCGCGTTATAGTCAAGATAAACGCGGCTCATGCGCGCCACCCAGTGCTTCTTCTGGCTGGAAACATCCCGGGGGGTGACAGCCGTCTTGCAAACGCGACAGTGTCGCGTTTAAGGCTGGCACGGGCGAAGCCCAGATGGGGACAGAGCCCCCATGTCGCACGGACCACCAACTCACACATCATCCACCACCTGAAAGAGCGACGGCACAGCCGGGCACGGCACAAGCGCATTCTCAATCACATCTGACAGCCGCGTCTGATGCAAAAACACGTAAACATGCGCGCTCAGCCCCTCCCACAATCTGTTGGTCATGGATTGCGCGCGCGACCCGCTTGAGCCGCCAGAGGCCCCCGCCCCCATGTGCAGCGCATCAAAGGTCTCGTCCACCGCCTCCAGCACGTCGCAGATGCGTATGTCGGAGGGCGTCTTTGCAAGCTTGTACCCCCCGCCCGGTCCACGCACGGACATCACGAGGTCTGCACGCCGCAGCTTCACGAAAAGCTGCTCCAGATAGGGAAGTGAAATGCTCTGCCGTTTGGAAATTTCACTCAACGCAATAAGGCTGCCGCCCTCCGGCATACCGCCCTGCAAGGCGATATCGGCAAGCGCCACCATGGCGTATCGGCCTTTCGTGCTGAGTTTCATGGATCACCCTCACGCGAATTGATTGACCAAACCCGCTGGAATGCCTATTTGCACTGCTACCTGAGGGCGATCACTTCTTAGAATTATTCTAAGTTACCCAACTGGTTTCGTCAACTACACTCAGGCAGGGACAACGAAGGAAGCGCATATAAATGCCTGAGGTTATTTTCCCCGGCCCAGAAGGCCGGCTTGAAGGTCGCTATCACCCCCAACGGGAAAAAGACGCCCCCATCGCCATCATCTTGCACCCGCACCCACAATTTGGCGGCACGATGAACAACAAGGTGGTCTACAACCTCCATTATGCGTTCTACAACATGGGCTTCACCGTGCTGCGGTTCAATTTCCGTGGTGTGGGGCGGTCTCAGGGCGAATATGATCAGGGCGTGGGCGAACTTTCGGATGCCGCCTCCGCGCTGGACTACCTGCAATCGATGAACAACAATTCAAAACATTGCTGGGTCGCGGGCTTTTCGTTCGGCGCCTGGATCGGCATGCAGCTTTTGATGCGCCGGCCGGAGATCACGGGATTCATCTCGGTCTCTCCGCCCGCGAACATGTACGATTTTTCCTTCCTCGCCCCTTGCCCGTCTTCGGGTTTGATCATCAATGGCAGTGCAGACCGCGTGGCCCCACCCACAGACACATTGTCGCTCGTGAACAAGCTGCACGAACAGCCGGGCATCACTATCACCCATGACGAAATCGAAGGCTCTGGGCATTTCTTCGAAGAACCACACATGGACACTATGATTGACAACGTTACAACGTACGTCAAACGCCGCCTGACAGAGACAACACGCTAATGAAGGATGTGTTCTGATGGGTGTCACTGAGGATCTGGCCGACGATCTGGCGCTCAAGGTCATCGAATATGTCGATGCCACAGGCGACGAAAGCGTGATCTCGGAACTGGTGGGCGTGCTGGGCGCCACATCGCAGACCGCAGAAGAGGCGTTTTTGACCTCGCTCCGCGTGCGGCGCGCCAATATCAAGGCCCGTGACCTGTTGTCGAAAAAAATCAAAGCGTTCAAAGCCGCGCAGAGCCAGGGATCCTGACCCATCAAAATCTCGAAAAGGTCGCCGTACGTCCTTTAAAAGAACGCGTACCTTCTCAGCTGTCAGGCTCTTTGTAGACACCCTGTTCCTTCAAAGCATCGACAACCTCGCGCGGCATATAGGTCTCATCATGACGCGCTAGAATTTCAGTCGCCCGAAAGACGCCCGCCTCATAGGTGCCCAACCCCACCATGCCCTCGTTTTCAGAAAACAGATCCGGCAGAATACCCACATATGTCACCGGCACGCTCGCGCCGCCATCGGTCACGCGAAAGCTGATCTCTTCGCCTTCGCCTCGGATCAAGGATCCGTCCTCAACCAGCCCGCCGATGCGAAACACCTCTGATGCGGGCGGCGGTTCCGCGATCACCTGACTGGGGGAGCGGAAGTAGTTTATCCCCGCCCCAAACGCGAAATAAAACAACACAAAAGACCCCAGCATCGCCACCGCGGTGATGACGAGGATCTGTATTCGTCGCTGTTTTTTAAGCGTTTTCATGTGGGTCGCCGTTATCCCTTAGGGAAATAGAGGTGCCTGCATTAACCCTTCTGTTTCATCATATCCCAGCATCAGGTTGGCATTTTGTAAAGCTTGACCGCTGGAGCCTTTGGTCAAGTTATCGAGTGCTGTGATCACGATTGCGCGGCCCTGAATGCGGTCGCTCACGACCCCCAGATGGCAGAAATTGCTGCCCCGGATATGCCGCGTGCTGGGGTGCTCACCCATGGGCAACACCTCCATGAATGGCTCATCGGCATAGGCCTTGGCAAGGCTGGCATGCACCGCCTGCGCCGTGCCTTTTACATAAACAGTGCCCAGTATGCCCCTGTTTGCAGGCAATAAATGTGGCGTGAACTGTACCGTCACAGGACGGCCCGCGATCTTGGAAAACTCCTGATCAAACTCCGCCAGATGCCGATGCGTGCCGCCCGCGGCGTAGGCATGCGCGCCCTCGGACAGCTCTGCATGAAGCAGGTTTTCCTTCAACGCCCGCCCGGCCCCGCTGACGCCTGTTTTCAGGTCGATGATGATCTCATCAAGATCAATCACGCCGTCCGCAATGAGCGGCCGCAGCGCATATTGCCCCGTCGCTGCATTGCAACCGGTCCCAGCAACAAGCCGCGCGCCCCGGATTTCCTCACGGTAAAACTCTGTCAGGCCGTAAACGGCTTCTGCCTGACACTCCAACGCGTCATGTTGGCCACCGTACCAACGGGCGTATTCCTCGGCGTCCTCCAGCCGGAAATCCGCACTCAGATCGACGATTTTCAAATCCTTCGGCAGCGCCTTGATCACCGCCTGGCTCGTCGCATGGGGCAGCGCGCAAAAGCACAGATCAATGCCGGAAAAATCAATCTCATCAATCGTCACCAGCGCGGGCAGGTCCAGATGGCGCAGATGCGGAAACACCTGGGCCATGCTCTGCCCTGCCTTGGAATTGGCCCCAAGGGCGACAATCTCCAACCCCGGATGGGTGGCAATGAGCCGGATAAGTTCGGCGCCGGTGTAACCAGAGGCGCCCAGAATGGCGATTTTATGGGTCATGTCAGACCTCTTTCATGAGTCTTGTGGGATTTAGGTGGAAAAGCTGCGCATCGCAATGCGCACCCGCTCCTGTCAGGCGGCAGAAAACGTGATCTGTCGTCGCAAGAACTGCGTGGCACGATCCGATACGCGCGCGGGCTCACCCGTCGTCAAATACTCAATTGGCCCTGTGTCCCTGCCCATCTGCGGGTGGCGCGTCAGGTAATCGGCCAAACTGTCAGCGACCAAGGCGGCTTGGGAATACACTTTCACATCCGCGCCCAGCGCATCCTGAAATACATCCTGCAACAGCGGGTAATGCGTGCAACCCAGAACAGCTGCTTGCGGCTCAGGCATCTTACGCTTCAGCGCTTCCACATGGGACCGCACCAGCGCCTCAGCCAGGATCATGTCCCCATCCTCAATCGCGTCGACAACACCGCCACAGGCCTGTGCCTCGACGTCCACGCCAATGGCCCGAAAGGCCAGTTCCCGCTGAAAGGCACGGCTCGCCACCGTCGCAGGCGTGGCAAAGAGCGCCACATGCTTCATCGCAACCTCACGCGGCGGGGAATTGTCGCCCCATTGCCGCTCCGTCAGCGCCTCGATCATCGGCACAAACACACCCAAAACGCGCTTGCCCTCCGGCACGCCGCTTTCTTGCATCCGACGCAGAGCGGCGGCAGAGGCGGTGTTGCAAGCCAGGATCACAAGATCACAACCCCGATCCCACAGCGTTTCCACATGGGCTTTTGTCAGCTGATAAATATCATCGGAGGTCCGCACCCCGTAGGGCGCATTTTCATGGTCTGCGAAGTACACAAACGACTGATCCGGAAGCGTTTTTGTTACCGCATCCAGAACCGTCAACCCGCCAAGGCCACTATCGAAAATACCAACTGCCATGATCTTTTATCTCAGAACTCAAACCCGACCGCACCGGGTGCCACGGGGCTCGGGGACAGCTCATAGGTCTTTTCGCGCAGGAAAGCCATGAGGGATTTGGGGTCTTTCACGCGGGGCTCCAGCGCGGCACGCGCGATCGGATCACCCACATGCACGCGCACGGGCGTGTCCACCCGCTTGCCGAATTCGTTGATGTAAAGCGCCATGCGCAGCGTGACATGCAAATGGCTTGCGATCTGCCACAGTCGACTATTGGCCCCTTCAAAGAAAAGCGGGACCACCGTCGCGTCCGATTTCGCCACCATCTTAGCGGTAAAACTGCGCCAGCCCGGATCCAGCGGGCGCGCCAACGGTTTGGCTGCCGTGCTGACCCCGCCACCTGGGAAAATGCCAATCGCGCCACCCTGCCCCAGATAATCCAATGACGCCTTGCGCGTTTGCAGGTTCAGCTTCACCGCCTCTTTGGTATCATCAAAACTGACGGGAAGGACCACGCGGTTCACATCCTTGGCCTTTTGAAACACCGAATTGGCCAAAATGCGGAAATCCCCGCGCGTCTGGCTTAGGATATGGCCCATCATCAGCCCATCCAAAATGCCGTAAGGGTGGTTGGCGATTAAAACCAACGGCCCATTGCGGGGAATAGCATCGAGCGAGCCGCGCGCCACATCAAGCGTCAACCCATAGCGTTCGACCATCACCTGCCAGAAATCCTGACCCTCAGCCACATCCCGTTCATAACCTTCAGCGCGTTTGATCAGCCGAATTCGGCCTGTCAGATTTTCCATCGTCCGGATCACAGCCCGCCCACCCCGCGTCTGGGCGGAGTGGGCATAGCTTATGTCGCGGGCGCCGTTACGAGAGTGGCTTTTATGCTGCATGGTCGGGGCCTGAGTGGACTTCGATTTCTCGGTTCATCTTTGCAGATAGCGTGTAAAGGAATTGCAACGAGGATGTAAATTCACAGCTCTGTCGCGCTTAATTTTCAAGCGTAGGCACCCGGCACCCGTAAACCCAAGCCCGGAACGCGGCGACCCTACTGTACTGCCCTCCAATATCTGCTATGCCTCATCCCAAGGTGAAGGGGCACGGATATGGATTGGGACAAGCTGCGCATTTTTCACGCCGTAGCGGATGCGGGCAGCCTGACCCATGCGGGCGATCAGTTGCACCTGTCGCAATCCGCCATCTCCCGCCAGATCCGCGCGCTGGAGGAATCGCTCAATTCAACGCTGTTTCACCGCCACGCCCGCGGGCTGATCCTGACCGAACAGGGTGAGCTGCTTTTTGATGCAACCCGCGCCATGGCCAAGCGCCTGGATACCGCCACCGCGCGCATCCGCGACAGCGAAGAAGAGGTGTTCGGCGAATTGCGCGTCACCACCACCATCGGCTTCGGCACCCTGTGGCTTGCCCCGCGCCTGCCCAAACTTTTTGAGAAGTACCCCGAACTCAACATCGATCTGATGCTGGAAGAACGCGTGCTCGACCTTCCCATGCGGGAGGCTGACGTTGCGATCCGCATGAAGGAACCCAGCCAGGCCGATCTCATCCGCAAGAAGCTGATGAGCGTCAATATGTGCCTGTTCGCCACCCGCGATTATCTGGCCACCCATGACGCACCCAAACGCCCCGAAGATCTGACCAAGCATCGCGTCATCTGCCAAAATCCTCGCTCCACGCAGGTCGCCGCGGGCGCGACGCTGGTGCAGGAAATCATGACCTATGAAATCCCTATACTGCTGACGGTGAACAATTATTTCGGTGTCTTGCAAAGCGTTCTGGAAAATCTTGGCATCGGCGTTCTGCCCAATTACGTGAGCCGAGATTTCCCGCAATTGATCCGCATTCTGCCCGAAATCGAAAGCTCCGATGTCCCCGTATTTCTGGCGTACCCGTCGGAATTGCGGCACTCACAACGGATCGCCGCGTTCCGAGATTTCGTTCAAGAAGAAATTGTGAGTTATCGAAAACAGCTGCAAAATCAATCAGATGGATGAAAAATTGGGCTACATGCCCATGAGATATGCATGCAACACATAGCGGGGTTGTTGCAAGCGCAGCATGTTTTTCCTTGAACGACTCAAAACGCAGGCCTAGTTCGGAAGCATGGAAAGCGCACACGCGTTTTTCATACCTCCCTGTTGGACTTCGGCCGAGCTTAGTGCTCGGCCTTTTTTTTGGCACTATAGTGGCCCCATGAAGAGACATGTCCAAATCCGCGCCGCAACGGTCAATGATCTAGCTGACCTGACGCAGCTCTGTCTGCGGTCCAAAGCGCATTGGGGCTATGACGCGGCCTTCATGAAAGCCTGCGTGCCCGTGCTCACGCTGACAGAAGCTGATCTGGAAGGTGATCTGATGGTTGTCGCCGAAGCAGCAGGTGTTCTGGCCGGGATGGCGCAGCTGGCCGGCGATCCCGATGATATGGAGATTGACCGCTTTTTCGTCGAACCGACCTTCATGGGGACGGGCTGCGGGCGGGTGCTGTTTGACTGGTGTATGTCCACGGCGCGGGCGCACGGTGCATCCCGACTTATGATTGAAGCCGACCCGGGCGCGGCTCCGTTCTACGAACATATGGGCGCCGTTCGTGTGGGTGAGGCCCCGTCGGGCGCCATCCCAGGCCGCATGCTGCCGCTCCTCCAAATAGCCGTGTGACAAAGCGCCTTCGCCTGGCCCCGGTCTGGCGATCCCGACCTCTTAACAGCGGCGCTTTATCCATCCGGTCCCGGACAACATCCGATCGACAGCCTTCAATTGCCAATTCGCCAGGCCCTGGGTGGGGCCAGGCGAAGGCGCGGCGGGCTACGCCCTTGATTCCGCGCCCTAGCTCAAGACCGGCAATGTTGCCCCACTAAACCGTGTCAGCGCCTTCGCCCCGTCTTCCATGATCACAATGTTCTCCTCATGCACCATCAGGCTGCCCTCCGCTGTCTCAACATAAGGTTCCAACGTGATTACCATGCCCGGCCGCAACACACTCTTATCCTCCGCCGTCAATGACAGCCCTTCGGTCAACTGCATCCCCAAACCATGCCCCATCCGCCCAGCGCCATCCCCGCGCCCAACGATCCCCGCCATCGCCTGCCACACATCCAGCGCCAGCGCGCCCGGCCGCGCTGCCTCAAACCCCGCAGTCGTCGCCTCAATGATCCGCGCATGCCCTGCTCGGGCCTCTGCACCGGCCCATCCAATCGCAAAATTCCGGTCATAATCGCAAAAATACCCACCCCGGATCGCGCCCGTATCCAGCATCAGCACGTCGCCTTCCGCCAACGGCGCATCCGTCGCAGGTGAAATCACATCCCCATAGCCCGCAGGCCCCACACCGCCCGCCAAATAGGGCACCCAATCCGCGCCCTCTTCCAGAAGCAGTTTTTGAAAGTCGCGAAACACCTGCGCCAGGGGCACTCCGACCCGTGCGATCTCTCCCATCCGGTCAAACGCCCGCCCGGCGAGCGCACAGGTCTCTGCGATGCGGGCCACTTCCAACGGGGACTTGATCGCGCGCAAAGACGCCATGAGGCCCGCATCTTCCACCACCTCCAGCCCCGCGCGAACCCGCTCAAAATCCGCCATCGGCATGCGCAGATGCGTCTCATACCCCATTGGGATCGCCACCGGGCCGCCCACCTCCTGCAAGGCTGCGCGCAAGAGGCTCACCCCGTCATCATCGGGCCGCGGCGCGGGCCAGGTGCGAATGTCATCGATCCAGGTAGAGGCCATCAGCGCCTCACCAATCGAGGGGATCACAGCAATCGGTTTGCCGGTCGCTGGCACAATCAAAAACCAGGACCGGCTCGGGCTCTCCCAAAACCGGGTCAGAAAGCCTGTGAAATAGCGAATGTCAGCCTCGTTCGTCAGCAGCAGCGCCCCCGCGCCGAGCTGCGCCAACCCCTTTTGCGCCCGTGCTGTACGGGCAGCGTATTCCGCGTCCGGGAACCCTTCGCTCACCCGTCGGCCTTTTCACTGAGGATACACAGCGCGCGATCGCCGTCTCCCAGGCCCATTTCCTTCAGGCACGCAATCCCCGCCGCCCCCGACGGCGTGCTGGCCAGATCCTGTGCGGCCAATGGTGCAAGGATCGCCTGCGCCTCGTCCTCACTGATCAACGCGAACTGATCCGCATCCCGCGCCAACTGTTTGAGGGCAATAAACGATGGCACCTTGCAATCCAGCCGCCCCATGGCCGAAACCGCCCCCGTCGTCTCAACAGGCTTGCCCGCCCGCACGCTGGCCTCCAGCGCAGGGGCCCGGTCCGGCTCCACCACGATGATTTTAGGGCCTCCATCTTCACTTGGGCCCCAAACCTCTCTGAAATGCAAAGCACAGGCGCAAGCCAATCCACCGACACCGGCCTGCAGGAAAATATGCGTGGGCGGTGCTGGCATCTGGCGCGCCGCCTCCGCCGCCATGACCAGATACCCCTCCATCAACCTGTGCGGCCGTTCATAGTACCCCGCCCAGGAACTGTCCGACAAAAGCGTCCAGCCTTTTTCGCGGGAGGTGTGCATCGCGGCATCCATGGATTCTTCATAGATCTCCCCCTGCCGGACAACGGTGGCCCCATGGCTGCGCAGCCGATCGGCAAAGCTTTCCGGCACGGTATTGGCAATGAAAACAACCGCCTCAGCCCCGAACCGCGCAGCCCCGAAGGCCAGCGACAGCCCATGGTTGCCGGCACTGGCCGTGGCATAGGTATAGCCCACCAGCGCGGTGGACATATCGTCCGCACCAGTCTCCATCGCATCGCAGGCGATCACATAGGCCGCGCCCAGCGCCTTGAAGCTGCCCATCCCCATGCGCCCGCGTTCATCCTTGACCCAGGTTTCGCAGCCCAGGCCACTTGCCGCCACCAAAGGCGTTTCACCCGCGATAAGATGAGAGGCGACCCGCTCTTCCGCCCTGCGGGCAGCCTCGCTCGCCCAGGGTACATCGTGCAACACATCGTCTGGCAACCCCTGCCCGCGCCATGGGTTTTCGGTGATCTGCATACGGCCGCTCCTTGTCGTTGTCGCCACAATGGCAAAACCATGCGCCCCGTCAAGCATGCCCCCTTCCCCATCGCGCCCCAATCGCCTAAACGAACCGTGAGCAGACACCTATCGGGGGACAGGGACAGATGCAGGAACCGGCCATCACGCCAGACCTTATAGAAAGCCATGGGCTGAAGCCCGACGAATATGACCGCATTCTGGAGATCATCGGCCGTGAACCCAGCTTCACCGAGCTCGGCATTTTCTCCGCCATGTGGAACGAACACTGCTCCTACAAATCCTCCAAGAAATGGTTGCGCACCCTGCCAAAGGATGGCCCGCAAGTGATCTGCGGACCCGGTGAAAACGCGGGCGTGGTGGACATCGGCGATGGCCAGGCCGTGATCTTCAAAATGGAAAGCCACAACCACCCCAGCTACATCGAACCCTACCAAGGTGCAGCCACCGGTGTGGGCGGCATCCTGCGCGACGTCTTCACCATGGGCGCGCGGCCCATCGCCTCGATGAATTCGCTGAGCTTCGGCGCGCCGGACCATCCCAAAACCAAGCAACTGGTCCATGGCGTGGTCGCGGGCATCGGCGGCTACGGCAACGCGTTCGGCGTGCCTTGCGCGGGCGGCGAGGTACGGTTTGACCCGGCCTATAACGGCAACTGCCTTGTGAACGCCTTTGCGGCGGGCCTCGCGGACGCCGACAAGATCTTCTACTCCGCCGCCTCCGGCGTGGGCATGCCGGTGGTCTATCTCGGAGCCAAAACCGGCCGCGACGGCGTGGGCGGGGCCACGATGGCCTCGGCCGAATTCGATGAGAGCATCGAAGAAAAGCGCCCTACTGTTCAAGTTGGTGACCCCTTCACGGAAAAACGCCTGATGGAGGCCTGTCAGGAGTTGATGCGCACCGGAGCGGTCATTTCAATTCAGGACATGGGCGCGGCGGGCCTCACCTGTTCTGCCGTGGAAATGGGCGACAAAGGCGGGCTTGGCGTTCAGCTCAACCTTGATCAGGTTCCCCAGCGCGAAGAGAACATGACCGCCTACGAGATGATGCTCTCCGAGTCTCAAGAACGCATGCTCATGGTCCTCAAACCAGACCTTGAAGCCGAGGCCCGCGCCGTGTTCGAAAAATGGGACCTTGATTTCGCCATCGTCGGCGAGACCATCGCCGAGGATCGCTTCCTCGTGATGCATGGCAACGAGGTGAAAGCCGACTTGCCGCTCGCCACGCTCTCTGGTTCCGCGCCGGAATATGACCGGCCCTGGGATGAACCCGTGCCCGCCGCCGCGTTGGAGGGTGATGTTGTGTCCGTGGACCCGATCGAAGGCCTCAAGGCGCTCATCTCCTCCCCCAACTATTCCGCCAAGCAATGGGTCTACGAACAATACGACACCATGGTCATGGCCGACAGCGCCCGCACGCCGGGGCTTGGCGCAGGCCTCATCCGCGTGCACGGCACCGAAAAACTTCTGGCCTTCACCTCCGACGTCACCCCCCGCTACGTCTTTGCCAACCCCTATGAGGGCGGCAAACAGGCGGTAGCAGAGGCCTATCGCAACCTCACCGCCGTGGGCTCGGTGCCACTTGCCAGCACCGACAACCTCAATTTCGGCAACCCCGAAAAGCCGGGCATCATGGGCCAATTCGTCGCCGCCATCCGCGGGATCGGCGAGGCAGTCGCGGCCCTCGACATGCCCATCGTGTCGGGCAACGTGTCGCTCTACAACGAAACAGACGGCTCCGCGATCCTACCCACACCGACCATCGGTGCGGTGGGCCTGATCAAAAACCCCGATGACGCCATCACCGGCCAAGTCCGCGAAGGTCACGTCCTGCTGATGGTCGGCGAATGCGGGGGCCATCTGGGCCAATCCGCACTTCTGGCCGAGGTTTTCAACCGATCTGAGGGCGCAGCCCCCACGGTCGACCTCGGCACTGAGAAACGTAACGGCGACTTCATCCGCGACAACGCACAATATATCCGCGCCTGCACTGATGTTTCGGATGGCGGCATGGCAATGGCCGCGTTTGAAATGGCGGAAACGGGCGGCGTCGGCGTCTGCCTCGACAGCGCCGACATGGGGACACTCTTTGGCGAAGACCAAGCGCGCTACCTCATTGCATGCAGCTTCGATCAGGCCGAAGCTCTGATGATGGAAGCGGGCCGCGCGGGCGTGACACTCCAGTCAGTCGGTAAGTTTACGGGACAAACCGTATCGCTGGGTGGCTCCAAAGCACCGCTGGACGAGCTGTCCCACATATTCCGATCCAGCTTTGAGCGGCATCTGGGCTGAACCCCAATGACCCGGCTGGTCATCCTCGCAGGCGCGCATAAAACAGCGTCGAGCCACATTCAGCATTCCCTGCTCGGCTCTGCACCCGCGCTGAGCGACCTTGGTATTGCTGTCATCGGCCCCAAGACCATGCGGAAAGACCTGACCCCATTTTCCCAACTTCTGCGCGATGGAATGACCGCAGAGGTGGTGCGCGCGGGCGCAGACGGATTTCTCAAACACTTTGGGCGCAACTCCGACACGATTGCGCTGATGGATGAAAACATCCTGGGCGGCACCGACCGCAAGATGCTGATGCGACGAAAGAAGCTGTATCCCTGGGCCCACACCCGCGTCGCGCGCCTTTTGCAACTCTTCGAAGGTCACGACATCGAACTCGCCATCGCCACCCGCAACCCCGCCACCTTCCTGCCATCCTGTTGGTCTGAAAGCCTCCATCATGGGCGCTATGACAACTTCGAAAGTTTCACAGCAGGCTTCGACCCGACCGACAAAAACTGGACCAGACTGGTGGACCGCATCCTGACCACCTGCCCCTCCCTTAAACTGACCCTTTGGCGCTATGAGGATTTCGGCGCACTGGGTACGAGGCTCTACGCCCACCTCCTGAAACAAGGTGCTGACCAGGCCATCAACCCCGACCCGCAAATCCGGCGCGCGGGGTTGTCTCAAAGAGCAGCCGACTGGTTCCAAGCACAAGACACCCGCGACAAAGCCACCGTGCAGGAGGCCCGCGCCCGTTTTCCCAAAACCGGGCCGGAGACCGCCTTCAACCCATGGTCGGACGACGAACGCGCCACCCTTGAGCGAAGCTACAAACGCGACATCGCCCGGCTGGCAGACCGCGACGGCGTCACGCTGCTGCAACCCTGACGCTTGCGGCGCTTCGCAAAGCGCCTTAAATCTGGGACAGAACCAAAGGACACCCACCAATGCCGATGCAACCCGAGGAAATCGAAGATCTCATCCGCGAGACCTTCCCCGATGCCGAGATCACCATCACGGATCTGGCGGGCGACGGAAATCACTACGCGGCTGAGGTGATCGATGCCTCTTTTGCCGGCATGAACCGTGTCCAGCAGCAACGCGCCGTCTATGCGGCGCTCAAAGGCAAGATGGATGGGCCCGCAGGTGATCTGCACGCCCTCGCCCTGACAACCAAAGCGCCCGAATGAGGCGCGCCAGCTTTGGAAAGAAGAAATCATGAGTGACGCCATCGAGGCCGCGAAATCCCAGATCGAAGAGACAGTGAAGGGCAATTCTGTCGTGCTCTTCATGAAAGGGACCAAATCCATGCCCCAATGCGGGTTTTCCAGCCGTGTGGCCGGGGTTCTGAACTACATGGGCGTCGACTATCAGGATGTTAACGTGCTGGCCGATGATGCCGTGCGCCAGGGCATCAAGGACTATTCCGACTGGCCCACAATCCCACAGCTTTACGTCAACGGCGAATTCGTGGGCGGCTGCGACATCATCACGGAAATGACCCTGTCATCCGAGCTTGATCAGCTTTTCGCGGACAATGGCGTGGCCTTCGACAAAGACGCCGCCGATAAGATCCGCGAAGCCAACGCTTAAAGGCCAGCGCACGGCGGCTGAGCGAGACACATCTGGCCCTCCTTGTTCATGGGTCAATGTCCCAAGTGAGTGTGTCGGGCCGCTTCTCGGCCCAACACGCATTCTAAAACTCACTCCGGTTTGACAGTATAATCCAGATCAATGGCTTCAGGTCCATGCGCCGGGCCAATCAATTGGCGCATTTGATCGCGGAACCGTTCGACCAGCGGGCGCTTTAGCATCCAACGGTGGAAGTCCCCCGGCGACGTATTGTGACGCAGGACAGAGCCGTAGTCCCCAGGGGCTTCGATATCCATACGGACCGGAAATTGCAGCCAGGTGCCCTGAAAGTCCTCGGACAACATCCAGTTGAGATAGAGCTTTGCGGCGGCTTTGTTCTTAGCCTGCGTGGGAATGCCCGCGGATTGAAACCAGGTCAGAAAGTAATCCTCTTCGGGCAGCATAAATTCCGTATTCAACCCGGGGAAATTTTCAAACGCCCAGAAGGTTGTGAAGCTTGCAGCGTACCAACCATTATTGACGGCGTGGTAGGGCATCGCGGTGCCGCGTGTCCAAACGGGCTCCTGCGCAACCAGTTTTTCAAGATAGCCCCACCCATAGGCTTCTTTGAGGTTCCAGAACTGGTAGAGCACGGCATCATCATCATGCGGGTAGGTCAGGATGATCTGGCCTTTCAGCGACGGGTCCAGATAGTCCAGCGCGTCCCGCGGCGGATTCTCAGGGTCCACCATGTCAAGATTGACATAGTTGCTGAATGTCACCCCATAAAGGCCAGTCCAGCGACCATGCGGGTCTTTATGGTCGGGATAGACCTTGTCCCAATTGGCGGGCTTGTAGGCATCAAGAAGACCTTGCTCCATGTAGTAGTTGAAATCGTGCAGGGTCTGGAACTGGATCACATCGGGGATGTTCTCTTCGCCCCCGGCAGCGCGTGCATTGTCGAAACGGGGCGCGTGGTTGATGCTGACATCCACGCTGTGCGTCAC
>JBCCNB010000054.1:0-15201 GCA_039026055.1 Pseudomonadota bacterium
GCCGATGTCGACGGCGCCCATATCGCGTCCCTGCTCATGACCTTCTTCTTCACCCAAATGCGCCCCATGATCGACGCAGGCCACCTCTACCTCGCCTGCCCGCCCCTCTACCGCCTCACCCAGGGCGCGAAGCGGGTGTACTGCCTAGACGAGGCCGAACGCGACGCCTGGCTGGAAAAGGGCCTCGGCGGAAAAGGCAAAATCGACGTCTCCCGCTTCAAGGGGCTGGGAGAGATGGACGCCAAGGACCTCAAAGAAACCACCATGGACCCCGCCACCCGTAAGTTGATCCGCGTCACCATCGACGAGGACGAACCCGGCGAGACAGGTGATCTGGTGGAGCGTCTGATGGGCAAGAAACCCGAACTGCGGTTCCAGTACATCCAGGAAAACGCGCGGTTCGTGGAGGAGTTGGATGTTTGATTTTAACTAAATATTGATATATCGATCCTCTTTTGTTCTACATACAGCACAAAGCGGCATGGGAAGCGACATGGAACACGAAGCCTCAAGAGACCTCAGACAGTTTTTAAGCGGGCAAAAATTCGCAACCGTGATGGCGGACCCGCCTTGGCGCTTTACAAATAGAACCGGGAAAGTTGCTCCTGAACATAAGAGACTTGCGCGATATCAAACGCTTGACCTCGAAGACATCTGCAACCTTCCTGTGACCGATCATTTGGAAGATACCGCGCACTGCTACCTTTGGGTTCCCAACGCCCTTTTGCCGGATGGCCTCAAGGTCCTCGACGCATGGGGATTCGAGTACAAGTCCAACATCATCTGGCACAAAGTTCGCAAGGATGGCGGTTCAGACGGACGAGGGGTCGGATTCTACTTCCGCAACGTGACTGAGATCATTCTGTTCGGCGTAAAAGGCAAGAATGCCCGCACGCTTGCACCGGGAAGACGTCAGGTAAATCTGTTCGGCACGCGGAAAAGAGAACATTCCCGTAAGCCCGATGAACAGTATGACATCATCGAGTCCTGCAGCTGGGGTCCGTATCTTGAACTGTTCGGCCGCGGGAAAAGAGATAACTGGACGGTTTGGGGAAATCAGGCAGATGATGACTACAAACCGACTTGGGATACTTACAAATATAATTCCAGCGTAGCCGCCGAATAGTGTCGGATATTGACGTAAGTGATGGCCAGATTGCTGATGCGCATGAAGCATTAGAGCGGGTTTTCCCCTCCGAAATTCTCGAAAAGTACGAGGTTTTCAGTTACCGAAATGCCGCAAGCATTCTGGCAAACGGACTTCCGGATCATTTTGCAGAAATCTTGGAGGCACTCAGGCAGTTCGAAATCACAACTTCGATGATACGGTCGCCAGGCGGTAGCAAAAGTGAGATTGCCAAATATGTGGATGATCTCTTCGATGACGAATGGGTTGAATCGCGTATCTCTGGCGACCTTCACGTAAAGCTGCTTCATGCGAAGCGAACGAACGAGGTCATTTCCGAATACGTTCGCGAAGGCTACTTGGACGGGCACCGCATTGACTTCGTGAAAGGGAAAGTGGCGCTTGATTTGGAGTGGAATAGTAAAGACCAAACCTACGACAGAGACCTCTACGCGTTTTCAGCGTTTTACGACTCTGGGGCAATCGACGTAGGTGTGATCCTGACACGCGGCAGTTCTCTGGATAATGCGTTCTTCAGAAGCTTGGGACGCGTTTTGAATAAGGATGGTTCCGAAGGGTCTGAAGAAGTCTACAAAAAATACGGCGCATCCACGACATGGATGGGAAAGTTACTCTATCGCCTCGACGCTGGACGCAACGGAGGTTGTCCTGTTTTGGCGGTCGGGATAACTCCGAAATGTGTCTCTGATTACTAGACACGATTTAGTTGTAGTCCCATGAGGCCGCGGAGTGGCGATCCAACCTCCGAGCAACGCGCTTTATCCCCCCAAACCCGGACGACAGACCCAAAGCAGCCCTAACCCAACCCAATCGCCAGTCCGGGGGGCGGCCTTCGGCCTTGATTCCGCGCCCCTGCACACCAGTGAAAGCACAACTCTTTAATGCGGCGGATGCCCGCGCGCCCCAAATCCTGTACACTCCGAAATCATAGCCATTTAGCCGCAAACCTGATTTCGAGGACCCACACCATGACCGGGGACACCGGCCTGACCGCCACATTCACCATCGACGGCACAGACAAGACGCAAAAGATCACCATCGATCTCGACAACGACCAAAACACCCATCTCAAAAACCTGCTGACCGGCAAGGCAGAACGTTACGACCAGCTTCTTCTCGAAGAATACAACCAGCTGCATCAAAGCATCGGCCAAATCCACGCACGCATGGATGCCATGTCGCGCGGGTTCCTCCTGACCATCGGCGCTGTGTTCTCGCTGTTCTACGGCGCCGATGGCGCGATCACCCATCACATCCTGTGGGTGGCCCCGTTCCTCGCCATCGCCGCGCGGTTCCTGATGGGCGGGATGTGGAAGGCGGCGGGGAAACTCTGCAACGAACAAACGCTGATCGAAGAGAGCTTCACCCCCGATGCGGAGCAACCCACGCCTGCGCGGAACGCCCTGATCACCACTTACCAAGACTACGACAAACCATTCCACAGCGCCCAAAAGAAAAACCGGCTGCGCCCGGACAAACGGCTCACCTTCTGGACAGGGATCATCATCTTCACCGTCCTCTTTGCCTCTGGCCCGCTCTGGGCCAGCTACGTCAGCCATCTGTTTGACATAGAATCCGTCTACTTCCTGCCGGAAGAAGAAGACCTGGCCGACTACCTCAGGGGCTCAGGCGCCCACATCCTCCCGAACGGCGCGGAAGGTGACGCGGTAAAACAACTGCTGGACCAAAACGACGATGCGGACTGCACCTTGCAAGACGGCCTCACCATCACCTGCAACTAAAGCCCAGCCCGTCGCCCCAAGACGTAAGGTGGGGTTCCACCCCACCCCTATCAATCCCTCACTGAGGGATCCGCAACCGCTGTCCCGGGTAGATCTTGTCCGGGTCACTCAGCATCGGCTTGTTGGCCTCAAAAATCTCCGGATAGCGCGATCCATCGCCCAGCGCCTTCTGCGCAATCGCCCAAAGCGTATCGCCGCTGACCACCTCGTGAAACACCGGGTCATCGCCGCCCGCATTGTCCTCAACCCCAGCGACACCCGCCGCGTTGCCCACGGCCATCAGGATCTTCTCTTTCGTTTCCTGATCCGCAGCGGTGCCAGAGACCTTCACCACATCCCCCTCAACCTCCAGGTCGAGCCCGGCCATGTTCAGCCCCAGCTCTTCCACTTCCTTCTTCAGGGCCTCCGCTTCCGGCGCCTCATCCTCATCCTTCTTCCAGAAATTCCAAAACCCCATCTGTCCCTCCAGTTTTATGTTTCGACCCGGCCACCCTGCCCGATCAACCGGGCAAGGAAAACCCCGAGCGGCCGCACCGACGTAATACCGACGCAATACCGACGTGATACAGACGCGCCTTTTCGCCCCTCACTGGTGGGTCGGCGTCCACTTGTCGAGCGCCTCCAAAAACGTCTCCTTCTCCCCGTCATGCATCCCGATATTGGTCGACGCATAAGGAAACGCCCCCTTCCGCACCTCGCTATGAAACGCCCCCAGCGCGGCCACGCGCTCTTCATGAATCTGCCGGTGCAACCGCCCCACATTCCCAAAGGCGTAGGCATGTTTCGGCGGCGTATCCTCCTCACTCGCCTCCCCGCAAATGTCAGCCACAAAAGAGAAAACTGCGTCCCCCGCATTGCCCGAGCCCAGCGAGAAGGTCACCACTTTGGTCTTCTCATTGACGGCCTCCAGCACCTCCTCCGCAATGCACTCCGCCTCCACCGCGAAGACCCCCACATCCTCCATGCGCTTGAGCGTCTCCCAAATCTGCATCGCCTCCTCGGCCTTGCGCCCAAACGCCCGTAACCTCCCGCAATAATGGGAAAAAGTGGGTATGAGGCCAATATGCGACTGCACCGGAATCCCATCCCGCGCCATCCGCTCCATCACGTCATAGGACCGCAGCGTATAGTACATATCCGCCCCCCGCCGCATCGCGTCATAGGCGTGGGCGACGATCTCATCATCCGACCCGAACTGAGACCAACTGGACCCTGCCCCGGTGAAGATCGTAGGCGCCAATTCCCGCACCTCCTCCATCTGCTCAGTCCCCACCACAAACAGATCAATCCCCGCCTCCAAACAGGCCAGAATTTCCTCACGGTTCGCAGGGTTAGCCATCGAAAGCTTCGTCCCCGACCCCTTCAAATTCTGCAAATCCTTGACCGTAAAATTCCGTTCCGCCGGCTTGCGGCTGAAGTCATAAATGCGCGGCATAGTCCCCTCCTCCTTGCGTCAAGAAGATGGGACACCGCCCGCCCGCGCCAGTCAATTACGATGTGTCAAAATCGCCCTACCGCACCGCTCAAGGGCTTGCTAACCTCCACTCATGCGCATCAGCCTTCTCATCGCTCTCATCCTCCTCTCCGCTTGCGCACGGCCTCTGACGTCGGAGGAAAAAAGCTTTGCCAAACAGATACATGGGGACACAATCGACGTCACTCGCATCCGCGTCCGAAATGGCGCACTGGTCGGCGAGACCACATTCAAGCGTCAAAAACGCCCCCGCCTTGCCTGCCGCGAACGCATCCTGCCGGAGCGGGAGGAAGAAATCGTCACTGTCTCCCCTGCAGCGCTCGTGCTCTATAACGATGTGTTCTACGCCCGCGATTGGTACGAACCCAACTTCCTGCCCGAATACCCGCAAGCCATGAGCCTTTTTCACGTGATGCTCTTTGCCCATGAAATCACCCATGTCTGGCAATGGCAGAACCGTGCGGCCACAGGCTATACACCGATCAAATCGGCCTCCGAACACACCCGCTCTGACGATCCCTATCTCTTCGATCTCAACACCAGTGCGCGGTTCTTGGACTATGGTTACGAACAGCAGGCGTCCATCGTTGAAGAATACATCTGCTGCAAAGCGCTCGACCCAGCAGCCCCGCGGACAGAGCGCCTTGCCACGATGCTGCGAGGCGCATTTCCCCTGGGCGATCTGAGGATCCCGGAGACGGTCATATTGCCCTGGGACGAGGCCGAAACGAAGGGCATCTGCCGGATTTAAGTAGTGCGAGGATTGGCGCCGCCCGGGATTTTCGCAAAAAACAAAGGCTGTTCGAAGCCCGAGTGGCCCCTGTTTAACCAGCGCTGAAAACCTGACGCAGAATTCCGGTCAGGCCTTCTGCATCGCACGCGTCAAAGGCCGCAGGTTGATCGCTATCGATATCAAGAACCGCGATCAGCAAGTTTGCGGCATTGATCACGGGCACAACGATCTCGGACCGGGTGGTGCTAGCGCAGGCGATATGGCCTGGAAAGTCATCCACATCATCCACCAATTGAACTTCACCCGTGCGCGCGGCCGCCCCGCAGACACCCCGATCAAATGGGATATGCAGACAGCCATGCCCGCCCTGATATGGGCCGACCTTGAGAAGACCCGGCTCCGTCACACGGTAAAAGCCGGTCCAATCGAAACGATCATCTGCGTGGTGTAATTCGCAGGCAACCGTGGCCATCAGGGCAACCTCATCGGTTTCGCTTTCCGTCAGCGCCGCGATGGTTTTTTGGATGGATGCGTAATCTATTTTCATGTCAGTCGGATAGGGGGCCAGCCCCCCAAACCCCCCGGGATGTTTTTGGCCAGAAGAAACGCTAGAGGCGTTCAATGGCGATGGCGGTGCCTTCTCCGCCACCGATGCAGATGGCCGCCACGCCGCGCTTGAGATTGCGTTTTTCCAAAGCGTTGAGAAGCGTGACCATGATGCGGGCACCGCTGGCTCCGATGGGATGACCCAGCGCACAGGCCCCGCCGTTCACGTTCACCTTATCGCGCGGCAGGCCCATTTCGTGCATGAACGCCATGGGCACCACAGCGAAGGCTTCATTCACTTCCCAAAGGTCCACATCGTCTTTGGACCAACCAATCCGGTCGAGCAATTTTTGCGCGGCAGGCACAGGCGCGGTGGTGAACCAACCTGGGGCTTGGGCGTGGCTTGCATGGCCCAGTATACGCGCCCTTGGCGAGATGGTCGCGTCTTCTGAGGTCAGCACCAACGCGGCAGCACCGTCAGATATAGAGGAAGAATTTGCCGGCGTCACAGTGCCATCCTTGCGGAAGGCAGGTTTCAGATGCGGTATCTTTTCGGGCCGCGCTTTGCCGGGTTGTTCATCTTTCGTGATCGTCACTTCGCCCTTGCGGGTCTGAAAGGTGACCGGTGCAATCTCGTCCTCAAAAGCACCGGAGTTCTGTGCCGACAGCGCCCCTTCGAGCGATGCGATCGCGTACTCATCCTGCGCCTCACGCGTGAATTGGAACTTCTGGGCGCAGTCTTCGGCAAATGTGCCCATCAGGCGGCCCTTGTCATAAGCATCCTCCAACCCGTCGAGGAACATGTGGTCCTTGACCTCCCCATGGCCGATCCGTGCGCCTCCGCGCATCTTTTGCAGCAGGTAGGGCGCATTTGACATGCTCTCCATCCCACCTGCGATGATCGCATCAGCCTGGCCCAAAGCAATCTGGTCAAAAGCGATCATGGCCGCCTTCATGCCGGAGCCGCACATTTTATTGAGTGTCGTCGCGGGTACATCCTCGGACAGGCCAGCGTGAAAACCCGCCTGCCGCGCGGGGGCCTGACCCTGACCTGCGGGCAAGACGCAACCCATCAACACCTCCTCCACGGTGGCCATCCCGGCATTATCCAACGCAGCCTTGATCGCCACCCCACCGAGATGCGAAGCCTCTACCCCATCAAAGTCCCCTTGAAACCCACCCATGGGGGTCCGTGCGGCACCCGCGATCACCACATTTCTCATGTCACCTTCCCGGCGGCCCTTTGCATACGGAATCGTAAGAAATTCACCCTAGTCTGCGGTAAATCATACGGAGGGTGAACACCAAATGGAACTCGACAGCAAAGAAACAGAACAGGCGCGGGTGCTGACACCCTTGGCCGACCGCATTGATGCCGCCAGCGCCATTCAATTCAAGGATGCCGTGCGCGCCGCCACGACGGAAGGGCCTGACCGGGTGGTGCTTGACCTCGGCAATGTGCGCTTCGTGGATTCAAGCGGGCTTGGCGCCATCGTGTCCTCGATGAAGCATCTCGGTCAGGGTCGGAAAATGGATCTGGCTGCGCTCAACCCGGATGTGGACAAGGTGTTTCGCCTGACGCGCATGGACACAGTTTTCAACATTTACAAAGATATCGAAGCGGCAACAGGCGCGGAAGCAGGTCACCGCCAGTGAGCATGGATGGCGTATCAACCGAAAGGTCCCTGAACAACGGGTCATCACGCCTGTTCAAAGCGCAGTTTCAGGCAGACAATCTGTCCACGCGGAAAGTGCTGGGTCAGATCACTGACGCTATGATGAGGGACGGATTAAGCGGCGATTTGATCGGACGGGTTGAAATCGTTCTGGCGGAATTGTTCAATAACATCGCCGAGCATGCCTATCAGGATCGGGGCGAAGGCGAAGTGCGCTGTGCCATCGAAATGCGCGGCAACGACTTGCTTGTCGAAGTCATGGATAAGGGTGATCCGATGCCCGGCGGAGAGGTTCCGGAAGGAAAGCCGCCAAGCATGGATGTGGATTTTGAGGATCTGCCAGAGGGCGGGTTCGGTTGGTTCATAATCCGATCGCAGGTGGATCAGTTGTTTCATGAACGGCTTGGTCTCGGCAATTGCACGCGTTTGACCTTTGACATTCGACGCGCGGGCATCGGTTAAAACTTTTTGCAGAACGCCAAGTCTGTTTCATTGCGCGCGCCCCATGCTGCGCGCTCTTCAAGTTGTTCGGAGGAGGCGGCAAACGCTCTCTGAGCCGGATGTAGGAATGAATCTGCATGCGTTTTCGTGCGCCGTTGGACCCAACCAATTATGTGCAGGTGGGCCCGCGCTACCGCCCTTTTTTGTTACACGAATTCAAGCGCTGTGATCAGATATCACATTCTTGCCTTATTCCTTGCGAAGTTACGCCTGAATGCGACGTCATACCGATATCTGTAGCTGCATATAGCTTCCCTCGGCGTCGCGTTTAACAGCCCCCACCCAGTACGCGGCGCCGAGGTTCATACCCCCCAAAATCAAACGCATTCGACCCACGAAATGGTGAGCCATATCGCGTTTCACGCTGTGGCCAATCCCGCGCTGCATGCTAGATTGCCGTCCAAGACAAACGAACGAAAGCTCTCTGACATGCGTAATTTTCACCTCCCCGGTCGGTCGCAGGTATTGGCCGCAAATGGCATGTGCGCAACATCCCACCCGCTGGCGGCGAAAGTGGCCGTGGATGTCATGGAACGGGGCGGCAACGCGATGGACGCGGCCATTGCAGGGGCCGTGATCCTTGGGCTGTGTGAACCGCAAATGACCGGCATCGGCGGGGATTGCTTCGCGCTCTTCAATACGGGCGGCAGCCATGACGTGCAGGGCTTCAATGGATCGGGCCGCGCGCCCCGTGCGATCAGCGCGGACAAAATTCGAGACGCAGGACATGATGTGGTGCCCACGAACGGGCCGGAAGCCGTGACAATACCGGGTGCGATTGACGGCTTTTGCCGCTTGAGCGAGACACACGGCAAACTGGGGATCGACGCGGTGCTTGCGCCGGCAATCCGCTATGCGGAAGAAGGCATTCCGGTGGCTCCGCGCGTGGCGCATGATTGGCCCGTTGACGGCCAGTGTCTGAGTGGGCACGGAGTGACGCATTTTTCCAAAAATGGCGAACCAATGGGCATAGGGGATGTGTTCCGCGCGCCGGGCCAGGCGGAGGTTCTGCGCCGCGTGGCAAAGGACGGGCGCGATGCGTTCTATTCGGGTGAGGTGGCTGACGACATGTTGGCCACCTTGCACGACATTGGCGGTGTACATGACGCAGATGACTTTGCCACAACCGAAGGAACGCCGACCGCCCCAGTGTCAGGCACCTACAAGAGCGTCGAACTGTTGGAACATCCGCCGAATGGCCAAGGCGCGGCGGCGATCCTCATGCTCAACATGCTCAAGCATTTCGATCTTGCGTCCATGGACCCGCTTGGATCCGCACGCGCTCATATCGAAGCGGAAGTGACTAAGCTGGCCTATGACGCTCGAAATCGGATCATTGCCGATCCTGATCATACCGCACGGGTTGAGTTTTTGTTGTCTCAGGACACCGCCGATAAACTGGCGGCCCTGGTTGATCCTTCGAAGGCGATGGGCGATCCCGCCCCGCTAACGGAAGCCTTCCACAAGGACACCATCAACATCATCACCGTGGATCGCGACCGCATGGCCGTGTCGATGATCTATTCCATCTTCCACGGCTTCGGATCGGGCATCGCATCGGAAAAGTTCGGCATTCTGCTGCACAATCGCGGCGCGGCCTTCAACCTCACCCCGGGCCACCCCAATGAGATCGGGCCGGGCAAGCGTCCGATGCATACGATCATTCCGGGCATCCTGCGCCAGCAGGGCCGCGTGATGAACGCGTTCGGCGTGATGGGCGGGCAGTATCAATCCACCGGGCACGCGCGGTTTGTCACCAACATCGAGGATTACGGCATGACGCCGCAGGACGCCATCGACGCACCCCGCTGCTTTGCCGAACAGGGTGAATTGCAGATCGAGCAAGGCTATTCTGACGCCGTGCGCGCGGAGCTATCTGCCATGGGCCATAACGTCGTGATGCGCGAACGCCCTCTGGGCGGCGCGCAGTCAATCATGATCCGGGATGATGGGCTGCTGGAAGGCGCAAGTGACCCGCGCAAAGATGGCTGTGCGCTCGGGTATTGAACTCAGTTCAGCTGAAAATGCAGCGGATATTGGCCGTCCTCAAACGGGCCGAAAAGGTCCGGAATATCCGGGTGGCCCACCGGTTCGCCTGAATAATCCGCAATCAGGTTTTGTTCGCTGACATAAGCCACGTAATAGCTCTGATCGTTTTCGGCCAGCAGATGATAGAACGGCTGCTCCTTTGACGGACGGCTTTCTTCCGGCAGGGACTCGTACCATTCCTCAGTGTTAGAAAATTCCGGGTCCACGTCAAAGATAACACCCCGGAAGGGGTGTTTGCGATGACGCACCACCTGACCCAAATGATATTTCGCCCGTGTCGAATACATAGCCTTACCACCTACCGCCCAATTTTAATGCGATCAAGCAGGGTTTGTCCAACGGGTGGGCAGGCTTTTTGCGGAAACAGTCTGTGGACGCCACTGTGACAAAGCCCCTTGCAGATTTGTCATTTCCTAACCCTCTAAAATCGGGTAATATCAGAAAAAAATATAAGAGCGAGAGGCAGATGAGCAGAACTCTTCGCGCTATGATTCTGGTGATATTGGTTGCGTCTTGCGGTGGGCGCGGCGGGGACTTGCCGTCCAAATCTCTGGATAACGCGTGCACAATCTTGGATCAAAAGCCGCATTATCACCGCGCCATGCGACAAGCAGAGCGTAAATGGGGCGTGCCGATTCCCGTTCAGATGGCGACAATCTATCAGGAAAGCAAATTTGATAGCGATGCGCGCACACCCTTCCGCTGGACATTGGGTGTGATCCCAATGGGTCGGATTTCGTCCGCCTACGGGTATTCTCAGGCGCTCGATGGCACGTGGGAAGAATACAAAGAAGACACCCGCAGCCGGGGCGCGCGACGCGACGACATTCGCGATGCCACCGATTTCATTGGCTGGTACATGGCCGAGACCAATGAGCGTTTGGGTATCTCAATGCACGACACGCGCAACCAGTATCTGGCCTACCATGAGGGTCGTAACGGCTATAAGCGCGGGTCCTATCGCAGCAAGCCTTGGCTTCTGGGTGTGGCGGATAAAACGGCCGCGCGGGCGGATAACTATGCCGCGCAGCTTAGAAGTTGTCGCAGACTTTAAAAAAACGCGCGCCCGTCGCTTGGTGACGGGCGCGCCTCGCTCTAGCGATCAACCTCTCGGGCCTCAAGCCCTGGAATGACAAAGGTTTCATCGTCCAGCCGAACACCTGTTTCCAAATTCCCCAGAACCACAGTGGTCCGCGCGCCAGATCCGTCATTGATCACCCACTGGCGCAGCTCCACCGGGTCGCCGGTGAAAACCAGTTCAATACTGCCATATTCGGGGTTATCCGGGTCCTGCGCCTGAACGGTTGTAGAGGTGCCATCGCTGGCATGGCCCGTCACCATCCGTTCGCGCGAAAAATCCACGTTGCGCGCCAGGATGATCTTGAGCGGCGTGCGGCCCAGCGGATAGGCCTCTGGCCCGGTATTGGACTTGCCATCCACCACACCTACGCGCGACCCGTCTGCCACCACCAGCATGTCTTCGGGCGGGTTGTATTCAAACCGCACCTTGCCTGGACGTTTGAGGAAAATATTGCCCGTGCTGATCGTTCCATCATCATTGATCTGGGTGAATTGCCCCGACGCGGCGGAGAACCCGTTTAAGTACTGCGAAATCTCCGACAGTGACAGTTTGTCTGCCATGGCAGGAAGGGAAAGCACGGCAGTGGCAAGCGCGGTGCCGATAAGGCGCGATACGTTTTTCATAAAACCGACCTAGTCATTTAACAGCGGGATTACACCCATCTTCACGTATCCGTGCGCGGATTGCTGCCCTATTGTTCCGGCACCAAAATCTCGCGCTTGCCCACATGGTTGGCTGCACTGACCACGCCTTCATCTTCCATCTGTTCGACAAGACGTGCCGCCTTGTTGTAGCCGATGGCCAGTTTCCGCTGGATGTAAGACGTCGAACACTTTCGATCCGTGATCGCGATCTGCACTGCCTGATCATAAAGCGCATCTTCGCCATCGGTGTTACCACCCAGACCCAGAACCGCGTCGATGTTGCTAGCACTCGCCTCTTCCGGCCCGTCCTGCACACCACCCACGTATTCCGGCGGGCCATAGGCCTTAAGGTGGTTCACAACCTCTTCCACTTCTTCATCGGATACAAACGGCCCGTGACAGCGGGTGATCTTACCCCCACCCGCCATGTAAAGCATGTCACCCATGCCCAGAAGCTGTTCGGCCCCCATCTCACCCAGAATGGTCCGGCTATCGACCTTGCTGGTCACCTGGAACGAAATCCGCGTGGGGAAGTTTGCCTTGATCGTGCCGGTGATCACATCAACCGACGGGCGCTGCGTCGCCATGATCAAGTGAATGCCCGACGCCCGCGCCATCTGCGCCAGACGCTGGATGCAGGCCTCAATCTCCTTGCCCGCGACCATCATCAGATCGGCCATTTCATCGACGATCACGACGATATAGGGCATTTTTTCAGGTGCGAATTCATCCGTCTCAAACACCGGCTCACCCGTCTCATCATCAAAACCAGTCTGCACGGTGCGGGAGAACATCTCGCCCTTCGACAGGGCATCCTCCACCCGGCTGTTGAAGCCATCAATGTTACGCACGCCCATCTTGGACATCTTGCGATAGCGTTCTTCCATCTCCGCCACGACCCACTTGAGCGCCACAACCGCCTTTTTGGGGTCGGTCACAACGGGGCTCAGCAGGTGCGGAATGCCATCGTAAACCGACAGTTCCAGCATCTTGGGATCGATCATGATCAACCGGCAATCTTCCGGCGTCAGCTTGTACAGCAGGCTCAGAATCATCGTGTTGATCGCCACCGACTTACCCGAACCGGTTGTCCCCGCAATCAGCAGGTGGGGCATCTTGGCAAGGTTCGACACCACAGGATCGCCACCAATATCCTTGCCCAATGCCAACGGCAGACGCTGGTTGCTATCCCCGAAATCTCGGGTCGACAGCAATTCACGCAGCACGACCATTTCGCGGTTGTCATTGGGCAGCTCGATCCCGATCACCGACCGACCCGGCACGGTAGACACACGCGCCGACAATGCACTCATCGACCGCGCGATATCATCGGCCAGACCGATCACACGGCTCGCCTTCAAACCGGGGGCCGGTTCCAACTCATACATCGTGACCACGGGGCCAGGGCGGACCGACACGATCTCCCCTTTCACGCCGTAATCATCCAGCACGTTTTCCAGCATCCGCGCGTTTTCCTCCAACGCATCATCGCTCAGATGATGGCGCTGGATCGTGACCGGATTGGTCAAAAGGCTCAGTTCCGGCAATTCAAACGCCGGGCGGGGGCGTTCTTCGAATTGCAGGGCGGGTTGCGCCTCAGCCTTGGCTTGGGCGGAGGGTGCAGGCGCTTTGCGCGTCGTATGCTGCACCACCTTGCGCGGCTCAGCCACGGGGATGGGCGCATCGGCATAGGCCGCAGGCATTTCGGGTACGATTTCGGGGATGTCGTCCGGCATATCATCCACAAGCGGCGCATCCTCGTCCCACGCAGGGGCGGCAGGAATGTGCATCTGACCCGCCGTCAGCGGCGGTTCCGGCGGCAAATTCGCGCCGGTGTTCAGCACCAACGGATCGGGGCCACGACCACGACCTTTGGTCAGCGGCTTGTCCTCGGGGACCTGTGCCACTTCGGGCTCCGTACGCGGGTTGCGATTGCGGATCGCCGCAGCAATCTTGTCGCGCACACTGTCAGGCGAGGACGCCTCAGGCACATCGCCCACAAATTCTTGGGTGACCAGCTCCGCCTCAGGCTCCGGATCCGGGCGGCGAATAAGCGACGGCATACGTGCCAGAAGCCCGGTCTTTTCCTTGACGAAAGGCTGCGGCGTCACGCTGGCCTCGGTAGGCTCATCCACCACAACACGCGCCACACGGCGCTGCAGCGGCGGCTCCTCTACGACGATTCCAGCGTGGTTCTCTTGCTCCAACGCGGCTGCTTCACGGCGTTCAGCACGCTTGCGCATCTGCCCTTGAACGCCCGCCGATATCCCTGAGGACAGCCCCATGGACGCCGACACAGCCCCTTTCGCGCCAAGGCCAAGTGCCGCGCGAAGACCTGCATAGGTCATGATCACGCCGACCAGACCAAATTTCAGCGCGCGCGTCACATCATCCCGTGTGGCGCCAGAGACAAAGAGGCCCACAACCAAGGCCGCAAGCCCCAAACCGAAGGAAAGGAACTTCAGGCCAAAGGCCGTGCCAAAGGGCAAGACCCCAATGAGCGCGGCCAAAACCGTATCACCAAACAGCCCACCCAGCCCATAGCTGTGCGCCGCTGCCCACACCGGACCAGGCGTCATGGAAGAGCCATAAAGCGACAGGATCGCCAGCCAAATGGGTGCAAAAATCAATCGGCTCAGCGCGCGGTCGGTGCCATCATGGAACGTGAACCGCAGACCCCAAACCGCCAAAAGCACGGCAAAGCCCGCCGCCGCCCAGCCGATCACCATGAAGACTGTGGCCGCAACCGATGCGCCCGCCTGCCCCATCAGGTTGTTGACCGGCGCGTCCGTCGCCGACATCCAGCTGGGATCATCGGGATGGTAAGAAAAGGCCATCGCACCCGCAATCGCCGCCAGACACAACAGGACAAGGCCAAACAGCTCTTTGCCCCGTTTTTCAATGGCTTGCGTCATTGAACTGTCCAGCAGTGGATCGCGTCCGCGTGTCTGATATGCCATGTCTCGCCTCGTCCTTGTCATGCGTACAAACAGTCTCGAAGGGCCGTCAGCCCATCTGCCGTTTGATCTTTTGGGGCCACCAACGCAGCCCGGATGTATGTCTTACCGGGGTTTTCACCCTCACCGTCACGACCCAGATAGCTGCCGGGCAAAACCCGCACGCCTGTCTCGGTCCAAAGCCTCAATGCCGCCGCCTCGCCATCTTCAACGGGCAGCCATAGGAAGAACCCCGCCTCCGGCCCCTGAAAACCCGGCACATTACCCAGGATCTCATCGGCCAGCGCGTATTTCTCCTGGTAAAGCGCGCGATTTTCCACCACGTGGCTTTCTTCGGCCCAGACCTTTTCCGCCACGCGCTGCAACGGCATGGGCAACGGACTGCCCGCGTAGTTCCGCAGTGTCTTCATCCGCGCAATGCTTTCCGGCCCGGTAGCCACAAGGCCTGACCGAAGCCCCGGCAGGTTCGACCGCTTCGACAGCGAATTGAACAGCACCACACGCTCCGGGTCCGCACCCACCTCATGCGCCACGGTCAACGCACCCACCGGCTCGGCATCGCGATAAATCTCAGAATAGCACTCATCCGCGAAAATCTTGAAATCGTGCTTTTCGGCCAGCGCGATCAGGTTGGCCCAATACTCTTTAGAC
>JBCCNB010000055.1:0-13309 GCA_039026055.1 Pseudomonadota bacterium
GCGCGCCCGAAGATCCTGCATCTCAGCAACTGTCAGACCCTCGTAGTGGGAGACCACGACGACGCCAGAGCTTTCGAAGATCTGGCCGAGTTCCTCGACCACTTTCTCTTTCTGGGCTCTATCCACAGTTTCACTCCAATTTGTGGGGCCCGAACAAAGCCTGACCCCGGCTCATTTACGCAGGTGCGGATGCACCGGCGGTTACAGTCCTTTTTACGGGGGTGCCAGATCGCCGAAAGCCGCGCGACATGGCGGCTTGTAAACTGATCATGTCTATCCCGTCTCAGGCAGGGAATTAAGCGAACCGGATGGCCGCACCCACCGTCTTGGACGATGTGTTCGATGGAGTAGGTCCACCGGACACAGGGCAGGTACCGGCATTTGGGTGAGATGTGAAGCAAAAACTTCACGCAGAACTATGTTTTTGCTCGCCATACCCAACGGTAAAGCCTCAGCCGAAACGCGCCTTTCCCGGCTTTGGCCTTAGCAAAAATTTGCTCAGGCATCTCACTTTGCCCACGATGGGCGGATTTTTGCACTTACTGCGCCAGCCCGGAGATTTCAGGCTTTGTGCTTGGCTGATGCGTCTGTTGGGCATTCGTTTGGCACCGGCAAAGCCTTTATTTTCCTGAGCATTTGCAACGTCCGAAAGCGCGAATGCCCCGCGGCCCGTGCTTGCATTCAGCCTTCCTTCAGCAGTGACTCTGCGCCCCGCTTGGGCGTGGGTTGCCCCAGAAAAGGGTCGTCTTTACGGGCCCTTGGCAGCCCCAATATGCGAATCATTCAGGTTTTAATATTCTTTAGGTTGTGTTGGCCCGCTGCCGCTTTGGTTAACGCACAAATCTGCTCACAACCCACGCACTGCCTTACTGCCATTGATGGGCCAGCGCGACCAAAAGGGGGGAATACGCATGCCAAATGGAGGTGTGATCACTGCGCTGTTGTTTCAGGATTTTACGTTTCTGAATGACAACGGGCAGCTCGACCCATCGCAAAACGGGCCGTTCACTCTGCCCAACAACGCGACAGCGGAGCTTGCATCGGGCGCGCAGCAGTTCAGCGTTGTGGTTGATGATGATGACCCGGAATTCGATGACGGATTTCAGGATGATCCAAACCCCGGGGCGCCCAATCAGTTCCTTGTGGGGGATGAAACGGTCACGGCTGCGGATGGTACCAATATCACATTGACGGATGGATCATTGTTGGAGGTTGAATTCACCCTGACCGCGACGCCGCAAGGGGGAGGCCCAGCGGTGGATCTGCTGTTTGTCGCGGTGGGGCCATCAGAGAACGCAGGCGATCTGACGCTAATCGTAGCAACCGGTCCAGTGATCCCCGGTGTGGTATATGACATTGAGTTCAAAAATGACGGGGGCGGCACGCCTTATGCGGATATCCCATGTTTCGGGCGTGGCACCTTGATTGACACCCCCATGGGCCCCCGCGCGGTGGAGACGCTTGCAGTGGGCGACCGCGTCGTGACGCATGGCGGTGTGCGCAGGATCGTATGGCTGGATCATCAAGCGATATTCAGACCTGCGCAGAAGCGTTGGCCGGTGCTAATTGCGCGCGGGGCCTTGGGAGGCGGCCTGCCAGCCCGCGATTTGACCGTGTCACCGCAGCACGCCATGTTGCTGCGCGACTGCCAGTTGGACCTTCATTTTGAAACGCCAGAAGCGTTCGTGCGTGCGAGGCATCTGGTAGGGCTACCGGGCATTGAGCGTGTGGAACGACAGGTCGTGGAGTATTTCCATATCATGGTCGATGGACATGACATCATCTTTGCCGAAGGCGCGGAAACGGAGACGTTCTTTCCCGGCCCCGCTTCGCGCAAATGGCTGACGGCACTTGGGCGCGCGCGTTTGTCTGCGCTTTATCCATCGTTGTCGCAGGACGATGCGCCCTCCCCGTTTCCGACAGCGCGTCCAATGCTGCGGGCCTATGAGGCCCGTGTCGCGCGGCGTATTCTGGAACGAGGTCTGTCGCGTGAGGACGGCTTGACTGCATATCCTGAACGCGACGCAGCATGAAAAAGGCCCCGCATGGGACGGGGCCTTTCTTTTTCAGATGCATATCCGCGTTTTCAGAACTCGTAGCGGATCGAAACCGGGATGCGCCACGTATCGGTCGCGCCTGCGTCGATATAGTTCAAGCCCAGATTGCCCGAAAACCCACGCGCAATATCATAGCGGAAGCCAAGCCCAGCAGAGCGGCTTGTTGTGGCCATGAACCGGCTCCAACCAAGCTCTGCCGACAGAGACGTGCGGCCAACCTTGTAATTGGTGCCAAGCGAGGCGTAACGCTGTGACATGCTGGCCAGTGCCCCGGTCAGAGATATGTCCTGCATCCCAAGTTCCGCGCCAACACTGAGCGAGCCAAGCGTGTAGCCGTAAAAGCCTGCCAGCTCTTCGATGTCGCCGGTGCCTGCAGCGGGCGTGCGGTGCTGCACTTTGCCCGTTCCGCCCCGGATGCCGAAGGTGTGCGCGCCCGTGCCAATGGGGGCTTCAAAGAACAGCCCGGCTTGTGCGTCGCCCTCTTCGTCAATCGCCAAGTGGATTTCATAGGCATTGACCGCGCGCACGTAATGCAGGCCGGTTTCATTGAGCGTACCAAGGCCACGACCGGCAGCTAACGTGGCATTGCCCACCCGATTGCGCCGCGCCACGGTGTTTTCCAGCAACCCGGTCACGCGGCCCAGGCTCAGTTTGCCCCAAGGCGCATCAACAAAGACCGAATAGAGATGGCGATCATTGCCGTTCAAATCGTCGGTGTCGAAAATGCCCGTGTAGGCCACTCCGGTGAACCACCCATTGGACAGCTCGCCCCGAATGGCGGTCGAAAACTGAAGCGTGGTGTTCCAGTCATCCGCGCCAGGGGGCGGGTTGTCGATATAGGCCTGATCGAGCAGGAAATTGAACCGCAGAACGGCCCCGCCCAGATCGGTGGCCAGGCCTTCCTCGAAGAAGGACAAATCATCATAGCCCAAAAGCCCGGTTTGACCTGTGGCTTGGGCTCGCGCGGAGCCGGATGTTGAAACGGCACCTGCCGCAAGCGCGGCGATGGCGAGAGCCGTGTTTTTGAAAACACGGGAGATCGAAAACTGTGTCATATCAGCCGTGCTTTCTGTTGAGTTTGCGGAAGGTAAAATCAGCAAGCAATTTGCCCGCGCGGAGGCCTTGGGTATTGTCAGATTCCCAATGGATGCCGCCGAATTCCCGGCTGGCACCGCCCTCTTCCGCAGCCGCCCAGAGGCTGTTCCACGACCGTCGCACACCGGTGAGTTCGGCCGGCCAGTTCACCAAATCCGGGCTCTCTGATGAGAAATGGATCCGGTCGCGGCCGATGATGTTGCAGATCATCCGCGCGGACACCGCGCTGAAGCAGCTGTGCCCGGAGGTATAGGCCGGGAAGCCCGGCGTGGGGATGAGCGTGTTCCAACCCGGCTTGTAATTCGCTCCTGAGGCGCGTTGCCGGATGTAGGTTTCAGGGCGGACCACGTCATGTACGTATTTGGAATGCCATGTGGTGATCGCCGCATCCGCCTGGGATGAGCTCAGCATCGCAAAGGCATGGGCCTGCTGGTTGAGCGACATGTGCTGGCGTTGCAGGATATCCATCGCGATGATCTGCCAGTGGCCGGGCGGGGTGACGCGTCGGGGGCCGTCTTCCCAGAAAAACGCGATCTGACGCTCATCTGCGGTGCGAATGGGGCTGTCAGAGCCACCAAGCACGCGGATCTTTTCCAGCTGGCGGGCGAATTCCTTGGTGTGTTCTTCGGGGAAATCCACCACGAGGAACTGACCTGCCGATGTCATCTACCACGGACGCACCGCGCCCCAACCGGGCAACAGACCACGGGCAAAAGTGCCAAAGCGCGGCCCCGGAGAGCCGGCACGATAAAACGGCTCCGTAGGCGACCATTTGAGGTTATCGCCACGCCGCGGATAACGGCCAAGGTATTCCTCGGATCGCGATGGCTCTGCCCCGTCCTGATAGCGCGAGCGGTTGAGCGCCGCCCCCACCGCGCGGCCCCAGGCCACGCCTTCAGATTTACCGCCATTGTCAGGCAGGTCAGAAAGGTAGCGCGACAGATCAGGGGCAAATGAGGCCCTGAGCCCGTCATTGAGCGCTGTGGCCACAGCCGCGCCGTAGGCCGCCGCCGGATCCGCTCCAGCAGGGGCCGGGCCGATGTTGAGCGTCGGCATGAACCCACCTTCGATGGAATTCACGGCGTTGAAACCGGCCACATGTGCCATGGCAAAAACGCGCGTGGCGGGTGGCGGCGTGATTGCCTGATTGCGGATGGCTTGCAGCATCACGTCCGTCCAGTGGAACACGGGCGACACCCTATCCTGCGCGACAACGCCGTTGATGTAGGATTGCGGTGAAGTAATGGGGGCGGCGCATCCAGCCGCCGCTCCAATCACGGGCAGCGCTGCGAAACTGGCCCCCCGTTTCAGAAAATCTCTTCTTCGAATCATATCTATGTCCTTTGCCCTAATCAGAGCAGTAGGGCCTGTTCACGAAACCGTGATAAGCCCGTGAGGACGTAAAGTTGACGTAGGGTAAGTTTTGTCGCGGTTGATGGCCTTCGAATTGGGCAATCAGACAGTGTCGGTCGAAAAGCAGGAACTAAAGGCCTGCGGTCGACATAGCGATCATCAACAACGTAAGGGAAATCGGGAAGTAAATCGCCCAGACCACGCCAACAGCCAAGACTGCAATCAAGTGGCTAAGAAACCAGTTTTGCCAGCCTCCAAGTCGGATAAAAACCCAGCCCCAAACACCATTCCGATGCCAAAGCCAACAAGAAGTATGGCCAACATCACCCACTGGAACGGCGATCCGGATGGAATTCCTAGGTAAATCATAGGCCAAAACTAACGCTCTTTGACACACGCGGCAAAGCTTGGAAACTGTCTCTGTCTTCCAGTCAGCAATGTGTGTTTCAACAAGAGACACGCCCAAATGAAAAAGCCCCGCGCACGGCAGGGCTTTTCCAAGATGCGATAAGTGAAGATCACTCCGTGACGGCGTTGTCCACCGCGATGGAGACACCCGGACCCATGGTCGAGGTGAGCGAGATCTTCTTCATGTAAGCACCTTTGACGCCCGTTGGCTTGGCTTTGGCGACGGCGGACACGAAGGCACGTACGTTTTCGACCAGCTTGGCCTCATCGAAAGAGGCTTTGCCTACGCCCGCGTGCACGATGCCGCCTTTGACGGCCTTGAACTGCACTTCACCGCCCTTGGCGGCTTTGACGGCGTCAGCCACATCGATCGTCACCGTGCCCACTTTGGGGTTCGGCATCAGGTTGCGGGGGCCAAGGACCTTACCCAGACGGCCCACGATGGGCATCATGTCGGGCGTGGCGATGCAGCGATCGAATTCGATGGTGCCGCCCTGGACGGTTTCCATCAGATCCTCTGCGCCGACGATGTCCGCGCCAGCGGCTTGCGCCTCTTCGGCTTTGGGGCCACGGGCGAAGACAGCCACGCGGACGTCCTTGCCGGTGCCGTTGGGCAGACCGACAACACCACGGACCATCTGATCGGCGTGACGCACATCGACGCCCAAGTTCATCGCGATTTCAACGGTTTCGTCGAATTTCGCTTTGGCGTTGCCCTTGACCAGAGCCACGGCCTCTTCCACGGACACATCCGATTTGCCTGCAAAGGCTTCGCGTGCGGCGCGGGTACGTTTTCCTATTTTTGCCATCTTACTTCACCTCGATGCCCATGGAACGCGCAGAGCCCTGAATGATCTTCATGGCGGCTTCCACATCGTTTGCGTTGAGATCTTTCCACTTCGCCTCAGCAATTTCGCGCAGCTGTTTGGCTGTCACGGTTGCCACGGTTTCACGGCCCGGGTTGGTCGCTCCGGATTTCAGCTTGGCGGCCTTTCGCAGGTAGTAAGACGCAGGCGGCGTCTTGATGTCCATTTCAAAGGACTTGTCCTGATAGTAGGTGATCACGGTCGGGCATGGCGCGCCCGGTTCCATATCCTGCGTCTTGGCGTTGAACGCCTTGCAGAATTCCATGATGTTGATGCCGCGCTGACCCAGCGCCGGCCCCACAGGCGGGGACGGGTTGGCTTGCCCGGCGGGCACTTGCAGTTTCATCGTGCCAGCAAGCTTCTTGGCCATAAGACCTTCTCCTTTTTCAGCATCCACGCCATCGCGATGGCGGGACAGGTTTGCCCGTGGTCCGGTGCCGCTACGCGTAGCGACCGCCTCCCACGTTTCGCCCATTTGAGCGATGGACGGGCTTTAAAAGGAATGTCTGGCTAATGCAACCCTCTCGGCCAGCGCAATCGGGCCTTTAATGCAGACAGAATGTACTGCCAGATCGATCTGGTTTCCTGCGCGGCGTCATAGGGATTAACATAGTTACGCCCCGGGACCACATCCTGCGGCTCAAGCTGAATTTCATGCCGTTTTGCAGGCTCTTGGGGCGTCATATCACTCGATCCTTCACACAGGTGCCTGTCGACCACGGATCAGGCCAAATACTTTTGTCCCCAAGCACCACCGGCACGCACTTGGCGCACCGGTGGCTTTGGCAAAATACGCCCGTTACCTCATAAAATACATGGCGTGGATACGCCGATTGCGCACATACCGCCATACAACAGCTGTGGTAAACTGCGCCGGAATCCAAATGTTTTCAGCGCGCTAGGGTCTTGAGGTAGTCCACATGCAGGTCTTCATGGGTGACATGCAGAAACCCGCCGCCATCCGTGATTTCATCCAACGTGATCTGATCCGGGAACGCGGCGGCGAACCGGCGCAGCCCCTCGATGCTGTTGGTTTTGTCGTGCAGGCCGTGCACAATATGGATCGGCACGGGGCAGGCTGCTGCGTCGTCATACCAATCGGAATGCACCGCTTCGGCGTCCCGCACCACGGTTTTGGTAAAGCCCTGCCGGATGGCCGATTTGAACCCTTCATCGATGGAATCAATCGTATCCGGCACCAGCAATTTCTCTGCAATCGCCGGTTCTGACCGGGCCTGAAACTTCGCCATCTTCCGCGTGCCAAGGATCGCCCAAGCGCGCAGGCTGGATTGCGTGACCAGCTTTTTCATCCCGGGTGAGATCATCGACGCATTGCCCATGGCCGAAATAGCGTTGGGCGTCTCCTTGGCCTCTGACTTGGTGCGGAACCGCGCGGGCGGGATGGTGATCCAAGTCTGAATGCGTGTCATACGGTCTGGGATTTTAGCCGCCAAACGCACCGTCATGAGCAGGTTGGACGCAAAACACACGAAGGGTGCGGAGGCGACGCCCAGCTGATCCATCAAGGCGGCCACATCCGAGGCCAGACAAGTGATACGATCCGCGCCCTCCGCCTCGGGGTCGGTGTAGCCCAACCCGGGTGGCGAGATGGAGTAGATGCAAAACCCCGCTTCTTTGAACTTCTTGGTCCGCTGCGGCGGAAATTTCTGTGGCCCAATGCCAGACAGCATTAAGATGGGCGCGCCTGCAGGGTCACCTGACACAACCACCTCAACCGAACGCCCGCCGGGGCGCAGCATGTGCAACTCGCGGCGGTGGGGGTGTTTGGCGGCATTGGCGACCTTGGGCACAAAGCTTTGGAACATGGCACCCGCCACGACCTCCCGCACCAGATCGACCTGGCTGGACATCCCGCATTTGGCGAGTGCGGCATAGAATTGCGTGCGCACCGTTTGATAAGATCGTCCCCGGATATCCGTGATCTGTTCCAGCGAATTGCCCAGAATGAACAGCTCAAGGATCTCCTGTTCGGCCTGCGACAGATTGTAGGCACGGGCCAGAAACCGGCTGATCGCCTCATCCCAGCCGATATCGATGAAGAAAATCAACGCCGATCGCTGATCGAAATTCGGGTCGAAGTGTGGCACGATGGCAAGCAGGATGGGCCGCTGCACATCCTTGTAATAGGCGCGACAGAAGAAGGTTTGATGACCGTCATGGTCTTCTGCAACGGCCTGCGCGACGCGTTGTGAAATCGTCACCGCATCCTGCGCTTCGATCCCGCAGCGGTCTATGTGGTCGGACACATCCAGATCAAAAGCGATATGGGCCGGACGATTGAGCGCCATAATCAGCCCCAGATCGGACACAACCAAACAGGGCTGCGGATAGCCCTCGGCGCAGTCCTTGAGCGTTGAAAACACATTATTTTTGCTCAGGCTGTCTTGCAGCTCACCCAACGCGGCCTGTTCCAGACGTGCATCATCACCCGCCGGGGCAAGCGGTGCCACGGCGCTGAAGCTTTCCAGAAAGTGATCGTATTGCATGGGATCGAGCAGCCGATCCCGGATGGTTTGCCCCCGCACAGGGTGCCCCTTTCGCCCAATCAAGGCCTCAAACAACGCCAGTCTTTCCCGGCAATGGGCGACTGTTTATATAGGGTTAGTTTGAGCGATCCGGCGTCAACTGTAAAGCACCAGAGAGGGCGTCCGAACACCGGCGATGAGCACCCCGCAGAGCTCAGCTCTGCTTGGTGACCTGCGTATATTCCAGTTCCACCGGCGTTTCGCGGCCAAAGATCGATACCGTTACCTTCAGGCGCTGGTTGTCTTCGTCCACTTCCTCGACCATGCCGTCGAAGTCTTCGAACGGGCCGTCATTGACCTTGACCTTCTCACCCACATCAAAGCTGATCAGAAGCTTGGGCGCTTCTTCGCCTTCCTGCACGCGGTTGAGGATCGTGTTCACTTCGGCGTCGCGCATGGGCATCGGACGGCCCTGGGGGCCGAGGAAACCGGTGACCTTGTTGATCGAGTTGATCAGGTGATAGCCCTGATCGGACATCTCCATATGAACCAGCACATAGCCCGGCATGAAGCGGCGCTCGGCGGTGACTTTCTTGCCACGACGCACCTCGATCACTTCTTCTGTGGGCACCAGAACCTCGTCGATCTCTTCTTCAAGGCCCTGATCGGTCACCGATTGCCGGATCTGTTCTGCGATCTTCTTTTCAAAGTTCGAGAGCACACTGACCGAATACCACCGCTTTGCCATGTCTGACCCAGTTCCTTGCTGCCTGATCGTTATCGACGACCAGATGTTAATCCAAGCCCCAGATAAAAAACGGGCGCGCCACCTGGTCGTTGCGCGCCTGTCATCTTGGGATTTGGACCACCTATCGCCGATCAAGGGTGAAATCAAGGCGATTTCTGCGTAGGCTGCTTAGCCAAAGATGCCCAGCACCTGCTGCAACCCGCCGCGAATGAGCAGATCCACCAGGGCAAAGAAAATTGCCGTCAACGTCGCCATGATGAAAACCATGATCGTCGTCAGAGTCACCTCACGCCGCGTGGGCCAGACCACTTTGCTGACTTCGGTGCGGACCTGTTGGATAAATTGAAGCGGGTTTGCCATATGCGGTTCCTAGGGCCAAATGCCGTTGCGTTTTCTGCTCTGGATCGAGATACGCGCAGCCCGCGCCAAATTCAAGCGCCATCAAGAACAACGCCGCCCCATGTAAGGGGCGGCGTTGCTCAAAAACCTGAAGCTTACCCGCGGTTGGGCGTGATCGGTTTGGAGAAATCCGGTAGGGCAAGACGATCTGCCAAAGCACCCGGCAGGTAGTCCAGCACTTGCTCGACTGCACTGGCCACGGTGTCAGCCGTAGCGCGAATGCGCTCTGCCCGTTCAGGCGACCGCGCAGCATAGCGGCGCCAGACCCATTTGAAGATGCGCGCAAAAAACGCCACCCGCATCAACTGCATGCTGGCGAGGAAAAAGATCAGGGCAAGAATGCCCGCCATCAAGACTTGAAACGGCCAGATCACACAGATGATGGCCGCCATGAGCCCGGCACCGATCAGCACCTTCCGGGACAGTCCATCGCCCGCGGCCTCGGCTTTCGCCTTTATACTAGACCAACCGCGGTTCGCTTTCATCTCCTCTTGGTCAGTCAGGGGCGGAAACGCATCTTTCAGCACCTGTTTTACCAGCTCGTCCTCACGCAGTTCGATGGGGCGGTCATCCTGTTGACGCGCAGGCTGCGGCGCGGTGTCTACAACAGGGTCGTTAGTGGCGGCATGTTCAACCACTTTGACGGAAGGGGACGCGGAGGAGGTCGTGGAAGGCGCGGCCGTTACGGGTTCAGCCGTCCGAAACATCGCGTGCTGCGACAGGGGTTTTGAGAGAGGTTTCGACACGGGACGTGTGATGGCCTGAAGCTCCGCTTTGGTCTGCGGCAATGGTAAATCCCCGTCCATCAGTTGGCGCACCAGATCATCGGCATCGCTTTTGGCAAGTTCGATGTCCTCCGCCGATGCGGGTATCCTTTGAATTTCAACCCCATCATGGGGCAGGTGCGGGTTAGTTTTACCCGGCAGATAGTGATTGAACGACATGGCAGCCTCGCAAAATACCACAACAGGCGAGCATCCCAGACACACAGGACACCCCGAACAAACTTGGCGATCAGACAGCAGCGTCTGACACTTCATGACAAAATCGAGGTGGAATGTGGCGAGAATGTGGCGGGCCCGGGTTTCGCCGCATTTTAGTAAGATTTTAGCCTTTGTTGTAGATGCTTGGTTTACAATCAAAAATCTCCGACAGGATTGTTCGCAAAACGACCGGCGAGACCATCGGCGTGGCATTTGATTCCCAGTGCCTAAGGGGAATCGCGGCCACAAAAATGACAGACACGGCACCTCGGGGCGGCAGGAAGATAAACGGCTTAGAGGGTCTGGTCGGAAGATTTGGCAGGGGCAGCAGGGTTCGAACCCGCGACCTACGGTTTTGGAGACCGTCGCTCTACCAGCTGAGCTATACCCCTACGGTGGCCGGAGGGTTACGGAATCGCGTGGCGGATTTCAAGCCTCGAATGAAAAAGCGGCGGATCGATTTCCCAGCCCGGTTACTTGGCCGGCTTTTGCATCTTGTAAGCCTTCCGCTCCCCCGGATTGGCGCGCACAGCCTTGATTAGGCGGCGCAAGGGGCGTTCGATGTCGAAGGCTTGCAATTGGGTCTTGGCCTCTCGAATAGCGGCGATGATTTGGCCATCGCGCATCTGCGCCACCTGCAGGTCCTGCAGCATCTTGGAGGGGGGCGTTTTGGTGCAGAGGTAGGAGACCGAGTAGCGCGGCACGTAGGCAACGGGTGTGAAATATTCGGTCAAAAGCGCCATCTGCGCGGCGATCCAGGGCTGTTGCCACCACAGGAAATCCTGCTGCACTACGATGGACCGACCCGGGATCAGATGGGGAAAGAATGTGGCACTCATCCGGTCCATCGTCGCAGCTGTCTTGGAGGCATCCATAACCAATACCTCGATGGGCCCCGCGTCCCAGGTCACCTCCTCAATCTGGCCTTTGTGCAGCTGAATGCCGTCGCCCCAGGGTGACAGGAAAAGCTCCGCCAATGGCAAAAGGTCATTTGGCACGCTTTCGGGCATCTCTGGCGGATCAAATTTGGATTGGCTCGCGGGCGGCACAGACCAGTAGTTCGCGCAGCGGTCCTTGAAGCCCGGATAATCCTGCAGGCCGAACTTGTCATAGCCAACAACCACCTGCGCGCGCTTGGCTTGCGCCACGCCTTCTGCAAGGCAGGCTGCTGATCCCCCGGCGAACGAACCCAGATCGACGATCGCCCCGGCCCCCGAAGCCCAGTCGCGGCCCAGCCAGACGTAGAAGGATTGCTCCTTGACGTTGAGCATGGTTGGAACGAGGGCCGCCTGCCCGAGGGTCTCGGCGGTGAACGCGTCCCAAGGGGTCTGCGCAAAGATGTCACCGCCCTTGGTCAAATCACCTACCTTGAGCCCTGTCGACGTCCACTCTTGCGCGTTTGGTTTTGAAGCGGACATGCACGGTTCCCGTTGGCTTGGTTTGCCGCATACTGGGCAGAACCAGGCTTGGGCTCAAGGGGGGATCGCCTAGAACAGCGCGTAGCCCATGAGGAAGAGACCGGCCATTCCCACCGTAAACACGACGGAGCGAATGAAGGGCGCGCCACTGACATAAACAGCCATGTAAACCAGCCGCGAAAGGACAAATATCTGCGCGCCCAAAATCGCCATGGCCTGATCCGCGCCATCCACCACCAGGGTCAGCACACCCAAAGCTAGAAAAATGGGTAGGTTTTCCAGAAAATTCGCCGCCGATTTGACAGCCCGCGCGCGGTACACGCCGTCCTCTGGCAAGCTATCACGCGGCCCCATGTAAGCCACCGGGCCGATGCGCGCGAAAAGCATCCACCCAGCAAGATACACATTGACCAAATAGGCCCCGATCCCGGCCAGTATCCAGAACACCATCGCTCACTCCTTTGCGTATTTTCTGGTGCAGAGCTAAGCTCTGAAAGGAATGAAACCAATTCCTTTGAAGGGAATGACCGCTATGAATTCTGGGAATACATTCGGGTCCGCCCTGCGCGGCATGAGAGAGGTGCTTGGCCTCAGCCAGCTTGCGCTGGCCACCCGTCTGGCCAGCACGCAGCGTCACATCTCATTTCTGGAAACGGGCCGGTCGCGGATCACATTGGACTTTCTTCAGCGCCTGGTGGTCGAACTGAATTTGAGCGCGGCCCAACGCGGGGCGCTGTTCACAGCATCGGGATTTGCCAACCCCTATCCAGATCGTGCTATGGACTCTGTAGAAATGACCACGGCGTTGGACTTGATTGAAACCCGCGTCCTGGCCCATTGGCCCTTCCCGGCCTTCGCGCTGAATTCTGAATGGGTGGTCCTGAGGGCGAACACATCTGCACAGCGTCTGTTTGCCGGGTTCGGAGTGGGTTTTCGCAATGAGGAGACCAACTTGCTCACCCTCATGCTCTCACCGGAATTCCGCAACGCCTTCATAAATTGGGAGGAGGCCAGCATAGGGTTCTATTTTCGCCTGCAGCGCGCGGCGGCAGGTGACGCGGATGTGCGCGAGGCCTTTCAAGCGGCGAAACGCCAAGGTCTATTCGATCATATTCCCGCGCAGATCACTGGTAGGGATGAGGCACCAGCCTTGGTGCCCGTCCGGATGCAGCTGCTTGATGGAACCGAGCTCCAGATGACACCCCTGGTGGGTCAGTTGGCAGCGGCGCAGGATGTGCGACTGGAACAGATAGAAATCGAATTCATGATCCCTGTTGATGACGTGACAGAAGGATTTCTGTCAGCGCTCAAATGAAAAGGGCGCCCGATTGGGCGCCCTTTTGCTGATATTTTGATCAATTACTCAATGATCTTCGCGACCACACCGGACCCCACAGTCCGGCCACCTTCGCGGATGGCGAAGCGCAGGCCGTCTTCCATCGCGATGGGGGCGATCAGTTCAACCTCGAACTTCAGGTTGTCGCCCGGCATCACCA
>JBCCNB010000056.1:0-12300 GCA_039026055.1 Pseudomonadota bacterium
CGGGTGCCGTGGCCATGCTGGTGGCGATGACGGTGATGACGTTTGACGCCAGCACCACCGATATCGAAGCGCTGATGAGCCATCAGTTCAGCGAAGGCATCTCACCGCTTTGGATGGCGCTGGCCTTCTTGCTGAGCTTTGCAGTGAAGCTGCCGGTTTGGCCGGGTCATGTCTGGATGGCAGGGGTGCAGGCGCTTGTGCCGGCCGCAATGGCGATGGTGTCGGCTGCGCTACTGACGAAAATCGGCGCGTATGGGATTTTGCGCTTCGTGATCCCGATGTTTCCCGAAGGCGCCGCGATGCTCGCACCGATCCTGATGTGGCTCGCGGGTTTCATGATCCTCTATGCGGCGATGGTGGCATTGGTGTCCAGTGACCTGAAGCGCTTGATCACCTACGCTGGCATCGCGCAAATGGGGTTCATCCTGCTCGGGATTTTCTCTGCGATGCCGCAGGGCGTGGATGGCGCGATCTTCATGATGGTAAGCCATGGCATTTCCATGACTGCGCTTTTGTTTGTGATGGTCGTACTAACGGATCGGGTGAACAGCACGGATATCGCCGCGTTCGGCGGGGTCGCGGCCAAAATGCCGGTGCTGGCCTTTGCCGCGCTGATTTTCATCATGGCGAGCCTGGGCGTGCCGGGGACGTCGGGGTTTGTGGGGCTGTTCCTGACCATGGTGGGTGTCTTTGAGGCCAAACCGGTGCTGGCCGCGATGGCATTTTTCGGTTTGCTGATAGTAGCGGCCGCGCTTTTGAGCGTCATCAAACGGGTTATCTTTGGCCCGTTGATCAAGCAAAGCCTGAAGGAGCTGGGAGATCTGGATCGGCGGGAGTTTTGCTGTTTTGCCGCCCTGTTTGGCGCGGTCGTGTATCTCGGCCTCTTTCCGGGGCTGATCACGGAAAGGACTGCAGCGAGCGTCGAGGCTTTGGTGTTGGGGTATGAGGATGCGCTTGACTGAAACCTGGGGCGCCTCCGGCGGGAGTATTTTTGGCAAAGTGAAACAAGGGATATGACCGGGGCAGTCTGGCCCGAGGGCTATGGGCGGCACGTGTTGGCGGAGGTGGACAGCACCAATGCGCAAGCGGCGCGTGTTTTGACCGATCTGGCAGGGCCGACCTGGATCATGGCGACCCGGCAGACGGCGGCGCGCGGGCGGCGCGGACGGGCCTGGGCGATGCCGGAGGGCAATTTTGCGGCATCCCTGGTTTTGCGTGTGGATGAGCGGGCAGAGCAAGTGGCACTGCGGTCTTTCGTGACATCGCTTGCGCTGTTTGATGCGTTGGTGGCGGTGACGGGACGGGCGGAGAATTTCGCGCTCAAATGGCCAAATGACGTGTTGCTGAATGGTGGGAAGCTGGCCGGGATCCTGCTGGAAAGCGCCGGAATGGGCGCGGGCGCGGGTCATGTGATCATCGGGATCGGGGTCAACCTCGTAGCGGCCCCCGGTTCACAGGAGGTGGAGCCGGGTGCCCTGCGGCCGGTCTCGGTTCTGTCGGAAACAGGTGTGGATATCGGGCAGGAGGTGTTTCTGGATCATCTGGCAAACGCTTATGCAGGCTGGGAGCATCAGTTCGTCACATACGGGTTTGCGCCTGTAAGAGAGGCGTGGCTCATGCGCGCGGCAAAGTTGGGGGAGGTCATCACAGCGCGCACAGGCAAGACCGAGGTGTCGGGCTCTTTCGAGACGGTGGACGAGCGTGGTCAACTTGTTCTAAAGACGCGCCAAGGGCGGCAGGCGATCCCGGCTGCTGATGTGTTTTTCTAGGGGACGCGGTATGCTTCTGGCTATCGATTGCGGCAACACCAACACGGTTTTCTCGATCTGGGACGGGTCGGAATTTCTGTGCACGTTGCGCACCTCGACACATCACGCGCGCACGGCGGACGCTTATTTCACGTGGTATTCCACGCTGGTGCAGCATTACGGGCTGGATGTGGACATCACGGATGTGATTATTTCGTCCACCGTGCCGCGCGTGGTTTTTAACCTGCGCGTCTTCACGGATCGGTTTTTTGGGTGCCGTCCATGGGTAGTAGGCAAGCCTGATTGCGCCTTGCCGGTGGAGCCGCGTGTAGATGAGGGCACCATCGTCGGTCCGGACCGGCTGGTGAATTCCGCTGGTGCCTATGATCGCCATGGTGGTGATCTGATCGTGGTGGATTTTGGCACCGCCACGACCTTTGATGTGGTGGCCGCGGATGGCGCCTATGTGGGCGGGGTGATTGCGCCCGGTGTGAACCTATCGTTGGAAGCGCTTGGGTCGGCGACCGCAGCACTTCCCCATGTGGATGTGACAAAGCCCCAGCAGGTGATCGGCACCAACACGGTCGATTGCATGCAGTCGGGGGTGTTTTGGGGCTATGTGGGCCTCGTGAACGAGATATGCGCGCGCATCAAAGGCGAACATGACCGCCCCATGCGCGTGATCGGAACTGGCGGGCTTGCGCCGCTTTTTGCGCAAGGTGACATGCTCTTCGATACGATCGAAGACGATTTGACGATGCATGGGCTGACCGTGATTCATGCCCATAATGTGAAAGGCTAAAGAGCAGATCATGAGCGACAAAAGAGTGGTGTATCTGCCCCTGGGTGGGGCGGGTGAAATTGGCATGAATGCCTATGTGTATGGCGTGGGTGCGCCGGATAAAGAGCGGTTCATTCTGGTCGATCTGGGGGTGGCTTTCCCGGATATGGATGGCACGCCGGGGGTCGATCTGATCTTTCCTGATATTTCGTGGCTGGAAGAGCGCAAGGATCGGCTGGAGGCCGTTTTTGTGACCCATGCCCATGAGGATCATGTGGGCGCAGTGGCGCATTACTACGACAAACTGGGCGCGCCGATTTATGCCCGCGCCTTCACCGCCAATATCGCGCGGCGCAAGATGGATGATCGCGGCCACCCCGAGCGAGCCGTCTTGACGGTCAGCCCCTTGCCTGAAGTGGTGGAAGTCGGTCCTTTCAAGGTGGGTTTCGTGCCGATTTCCCATTCCATCCCAGAAAGCTCCGGTCTGGTGATCGACACGCCCGCAGGCCGCGTGGTGCATTCCGGCGATTTCAAGATAGATCCCAATCCTGTGGTCGGGGAGGCCTTCGATGAAGAGGTCTGGAGCGGTCTGTCTGATCCCGGCGTGCTGGCGCTGATGTGTGACAGCACCAATGTATTCAATGACCATCCCGGGCGATCCGAGGGCACGCTGGGGCCCGAGATTGAAAGCCTGATCGCGGGCGCCAAGGGCATGTTCGTGGCCACGACCTTTGCCTCGAATGTGGCGCGGGTGAAGACACTGGCAGAGGCGGCGGACCGTGCGGGCCGGTCGGTGTGCCTTATGGGGCGCGCGATGCGGCGGATGATTGAGGCCTCTGTCGAAACGGGCGTTCTGACCGGTTTTCCTAAGACGGTGACCATAGAGGATGCGCGCAGCATTCCGCGGGAGAACCTCGCGCTGATTGTGACCGGGTCACAGGGTGAACGGCGCGCGGCGTCGGCGCAGTTGGCCAACGGCAAATACAACGGGATGGAATTAAAATCGGGCGATCTGTTCTTGTTTTCGTCCAAGACCATTCCCGGCAATGAGCGCGGCGTGAACCGGATCATCAATCAATTCAGTGAGATGGGCGTGGACGTCGTCGATGACAGTTCTGGCCGGTATCACGTGTCTGGCCACGCCAACCGCCCCGATCTGCAGCGGCTGCATCAGATGGTGCGTCCGAGGATCGTGATCCCGATGCATGGCGAACACCGCCATTTGCGCGAACATGTGAAGCTGGCCAAGCAAGGGCAGTTCGACGCGGTGCTGGCCCCCAATGGGACGATGATTGAGCTGACGGCAGGCGGTGCGTCGGTGGCCGAATATGTGGAAACCGGGCGCGTTTATCTCGACGGTCATGTGCAGGTCGGTGCGATGGATGGTATCGTGCGGGATCGCATTCGAATGGCGCTCAACGGGCATGTGACGGTGAACCTCATTCTCGATGAAGATGACGAACCGCTTGGCGAGCCCTGGTGCGAGGTGATGGGCCTCGCGGAGGAAGGCAGCAGCCGGGCACCATTGGTGGACGTGCTGGAAGAGGACCTCAGCCAGTTCATCGGACGCGCGGGCGACAAAACACTGACCGATGACGACAAAATTGAAGAAGGCATGCGCCGTGTGGTGCGACAGACTGCGATGGCAGAGATCGGCAAGAAGCCGGAAGTGACCGTGATTGTCAGTCGGCTGAGCTAAGCGAAACCATCGTCACGGGTGGCATTTTCGCACGCGAAAATGCCAACGGCGTTGGCGAAAAGTTTTTAAAACTTTTTGGCTTCAGCAGGATCGGGTGATGTATCCGCCGCTGCCGTCCGCATAGGCGCATTCGTTGCGGGCCCGGTTGGTCGCGATCAGGGTACCCGCGGCGGCACCGGCCAGCGTGGTGACGGCGACCCAGCCGCTTCCGAAGCCCAACAATGTACCCGCGATAAAGCCAGAGCCCGCGCCGATGGCGGCACCGCCCAATTGCTGTTGTTCTGTCTCGCTCAGGCATCCGGCCAAAACGATGGGAAGGGCGAGGAAAGTGGGTTTCACAAAATGCCTGCGCATGCTGCTGCCTTTCTTAAAGTGCTGTGGCCTGCAGATTAGGCAGAGGGCGCGCGTGCTGGAATAAGCGGGGGTTTGCTTAGCGAAAGCTTGCCGTTTGGGATATGTCAGCTGGGCAGATCTTCGCCAGTGGTCATGTCGGATTGGGTCTGTCCCGGAAGGGGGTTGCCGGGCGCGATCAAGGTCTCGGACACCGGGGCCGGGTCATCCTGGTGTGCATCCATGCGCATCTCGCGGATGCCGATATAGACACCGCTCAGGATCACGAGAACCATGCCGATCACGGTGTTCATGGGCGGCAATTCGGTCCAGATTACCCAGGCGATCGCGGTGGCGATCGGCAGGTAGCTGTAGTCGAAGAGCGAGATTTTGGAGGGTTCGGCGACCTGATAGGCGCGCGACAGCAACACGTAGCCGGTGAGGCCAGACACCCCAAGACAGGTCAGCCCCACGACATGGGACAGAGGTACGGTTGGGAAGGTCCATTCCATGTGGGAAAATTCAGGCGTGAAGGTGAAAATCTGATTGAGGATAAAGCCCATAATGAGCACCACGGGGCCGGACCATATCAGGGTGTAAAGCCCGACGGTAAGGCTCGATTCCCGGTCGCCGATTTTACGCGCGAGGATCTGGGAGGCGGCGTAGAGCACCGCGGAAATCAATGGCAGCACCGAGATCCATGTGAAAACGCCTCCGGTGGGATTGATCGCAATGAGAACGCCCAGAAAGCCAAGGACCAGCGCGCCAATGCGGTGGGGGCCGATGCGTTCGCCCAAGAAAAGCACGGCCATAAGCGCGATGATCAGTGGGGCGGAGAAGAAGATGGTGGTGGCTTCGGCCAGACCCATGAAGGGGAAGGCCATGTAGAAGATGGCAAATCCCACCGCAAAGAGCGCGCCGCGCAGGGCGTGCAGGCCGATCAGGCGGGTGCGCAGCATTTTGAACCCGCCGATGAGAAGGATGAGCGGCGTTAGAAACACCACGGCCATGCAGGAGCGCATGAAGAGCAGCAGCCAGATCGGGTAGGAGGGCAGGTATTCCTTCATCAGCGCGTCCTGGACGGCGAAAAAGCACATGCCGATGACGACACAGGCAATGCCGGTGAGCGTACGCGAGGGTGCGTGCGAATGGGCGGCTGTGATGGACATGCGTGGCAGGGTAGCGTGGCCTGCGGCGGGGTGTCTTGTTTGTTTGCGACTGGGATTTCAGGGCGGAAATGTCGCAATTGGGCGCTCGCCGCTTCCTTCGGTCGCGTCTCGCTCGAGGCAGGTTTGTGGCTGCTGGTGGCGGCGCTGCGCGCCGCGTGAAAAAGGGGGCCTCGCTGCGCTCGGCCCCCTTTTTGGATCAGTCGCGGTTCATGCGGTTTTCGATTAGGTCGTCGACCACCGCAGGTTCCGCAAGTGTGGAGGTATCACCGAGCGCGCCGTAGTCGTTTTCAGCGATCTTGCGCAGGATGCGGCGCATGATCTTGCCAGAGCGTGTTTTCGGCAGGCCTGGGGCCCATTGGATCAAATCGGGTGAGGCGATGGGCCCGATTTCCTGGCGGACCCAGTTGCGCAGTTCCTTTCTCAGGTCCTCGGTGTATTCTTCGCCGGACATCAGCGTCACGTAGCAGTAGATGCCTTGGCCCTTGATCTCATGCGGATAGCCGACAACTGCGGATTCCGAAACTTTCGGGTGAGCGACCAGCGCGCTTTCCACCTCTGCCGTGCCCATGCGGTGGCCGGAGACGTTGATCACATCGTCGACGCGACCGGTGATCCAGTAATCGCCATCCTCATCACGGCGGCAACCGTCGCCTGTGAAGTAGTAGCCTTTGTAGTCTGAGAAATAGGTCTTTTCGAACCGTTCGTGATCGCCCCAGACGGTGCGCATCTGGCCCGGCCAGCTGTCGCGGATGCAGAGCACGCCTTCGACGCCGTTGCCTTCGATCACTTCGCCGGAAGCGGGTTCGAGCACAACGGGTTCCACGCCGAAGAAAGGCTTCATGGCAGATCCTGGTTTCGTGGCGTGTGCGCCGGGCAGGGGCGTCATCAGGTGGCCGCCTGTTTCGGTCTGCCACCAGGTGTCGACGATGGGGCAACACCCGCCGCCCACCACGTCATTGTACCAAGTCCAAGCCTCGGGGTTGATGGGTTCACCCACGGTGCCGAGAAGTTTCAGCGCGCTGAGATCGCATTTTTCGACAAATGCATTGCCCTGGCCCATCAGGGCCCGGATGGCGGTGGGGGCGGTGTAGAACTGGTTCACCTTGTGCTTTTCGCAGACCTGCCAGAAGCGGGACGCATCGGGGTAGGTTGGCACGCCTTCGAACATGAGCGTGGTGGCGCCGTTGGCGAGTGGCCCGTAGACAATGTAGCTGTGGCCGGTGACCCAGCCCACATCGGCTGTGCACCAGTAGATGTCGCCGTCATGGTAGTCGAAGGTAATCTCCTGCGTCATGGCTGCATAGACGAGGTAGCCACCGGTCGTGTGCACCACGCCTTTGGGCGCTCCTGTGGAGCCGGACGTGTAGAGAATGAAGAGTGGGTCTTCGGCGTTCATTTCCTCTGGCGGGCAGTCGGCGGAGGCTTCTGCAATCAGCGGTCCATAGGCGAAATCGCGGCCGTCTTTCATCGGGACATCAGCGCCTGTGCGACCCACGACGAGGGTCTTTACATCGCCGGATATGGCCAGTGCTTTGTCCACATTGGCTTTAAGAGGTGTCGCGCGGCCGCCACGAGGGGCTTCGTCGGCGGTCACCACCAGTGCAGCTTCGCACCCCTGAACGCGGGCCGCCAGCGCCTCGGGCGAGAAACCCGCGAAAACGATGGAGTGGATGGCGCCGATCCGGGCGCAGGCCAGCATGGCGTAGGCCGCTTCCGGGATCATCGGCATGTAGAGGACGATCCGGTCGCCTTTGCCGATGCCAAGTCCTTTGTAGACATTGGCGAGCTTGTTCACATTTTCCGACAGCTCAGCGTAGGTGATGTGCTGCGCTTCATCATCGGGGTTGTCAGGTTCCCAGATGATAGCTGTTTGGTTGCCACGGGTGGCCACATGGCGATCCACGCAGTTCGCGGCTACGTTCAGGGTTCCGTCTTCGTACCATTTGATCGAGACATTGCCGAATTCGTAGCTGACATCCTTCACTTTCGTGAAGGGTTTCATCCAGTCGATGCGCTTGGCTTGTTCGGACCAAAACGTATCGGGATCGGCCACGGATGCGGCATACATCTCATCATACTTCGCTTCATTGATGAGCGCGTTATCGGTGATGGATTTTGCGGGGGGGTAGGTGTCAGGCATGCGAATTTATGTCCCGTTTGGTCTTTTAATTGCCCCACGGTCCGAGTGGCCCGCAGGGGAGGCAGGCTTTAGATGGCCAAGTATTCGGCGCGCAGTTCTTCGTTTTGCAAAACCTCTTCGGCGGAGCCGTCAAAGACAATGCTGCCGGTGTCGAGGATCACGGCGCGGTCGGCCAGTTCGAGCGCGCGTACGGCGTTCTGTTCCACGATCACCGTGGTGATGCCCTGCTCCTTGATGACGCTGAGCGTCTTTTCGATCTCGTCCACGATCACCGGCGCGAGGCCTTCATAGGGTTCGTCCAGAAGCAGTACCTTGATGTCACGGGCAAGGGCCCGGGCAACGGCAAGCATCTGTTGTTCACCGCCCGACAAAGTCACACCTTCCTGCTTGCGGCGTTCTGCCAGGCGCGGGAAGAGTTCATAGAGCCGATCCAAAGACCAGCCAATCGGCGGGGCGATTTGCGCCAGTTGCAGATTTTCCTCCACCGTCAGGCCGGGGATGATGGACCGGTCTTCCTGCACAAGGCCAATTCCGGCCTGAGAGGCCTGATAGCTGGCCATGTTGTGGAGCGGTTGATGATCGAGCCAGATTTCCCCATGGGTGACTTGCGGATCGTCCATCCGCGCGATGGAGCGCAGCGTCGTGGTCTTGCCCGCGCCATTGCGGCCCAGCAGGGCCAGGATTTCACCCTCGTGCACGTTGAAGGAAATGCCCTGCACGATGTAGCTTTCGCCGTAGTAGCTTTGCATGTCCCAGACGGAGAGATAAGCAGGCGCGGTTTCGGCGTAATTCTTGCCTTTGTTGAAGTCGGGTTTGACGTTCATTTTCCTGCTCCCTTACACGCTTTCGCCCAGATACGCTTCGCGCACCTTGGGGTGGCCCTTGATGTTATCGGGCGTATCTTCGACCAGCGGGCTGCCCTGGGCCAGAACGGTGATGCGTTCCGCCAGAGAGAAAACCACGTGCATATCGTGTTCGATGATGGCGATTGTGATGTCGCGCTCATCCTTGATTTGCTTCAAGAGGTCGATTGTGTTGTTGGTATCGGCGCGCGCCATGCCAGCGGTTGGTTCGTCCAGCAGCAAGAGGCGCGGGTTCTGAGACAGGCACATGCCAATCTCCAACCGTCGCTTATCGCCGCGAGACATGGCACCTGCGTGCATGTTGCGCTTGTCGAGCATGCCAAGACTGTCCAGCATCTCCTCGGCCGTGGTGATGACGTCCTTTTCATTGTCTGCGTGCCCAATGGCATGCATCCGGAAGGCGCCATCGCGGGCGGCAAAGATCGGGATCATCATGTTTTCCATGACGGTGAGATCGGTGAAGATCTCTGGCGTCTGGAACACGCGGCTGATGCCCATCTGGTTGATCTCAAAAGGCTTGCGTCCCAGCACGGATTGCCCATCGAAGCTCACTGATCCGGTGTCGGGGATCAGTTTGCCGATGAGGCAGTTGAGCAGGGTGGACTTGCCCGCGCCATTGGGCCCGATGATGGCATGCACCGTTTGCTCTTTCACAGAGAGGTTCACATCGCCCAGGGCCTGCAGACCGCCGAAGCGCTTGTTGACGTTCTTGACTTCAAGAATTCCCATCTTGTTCGCTCCTTATTCTGCCGGGGTGGATGAAGGGGCATCGGCTTCTTTGCCTTTGCCGCGACCGAAGAGACGGGCCAGACGCTGGCCGCCTTCGACAAGGCCACCGGGCAGGAAGATCACCACACCCATGAAGATCAGACCAAGGGTCAGGTGCCAGCCTTTGCCCACGAAGGGGTAGACAATTGTGACCAGGAAGTCCGTCAGCCCGTCGGGCAGGAAGGCGAACCATTCATAAAGAATGTCTTTGTTGATCTTGCTGAGGATGTTTTCCATGTACTTGATCGCACCTGCGCCGAGGACCGGCCCGATCAGCGTCCCGGCACCGCCGAGGATCGTCATCAGAACCACCTCACCAGAGGCTGTCCAGAACATCCGCTCGGGGCCCACCTGCGTGTCCATCGCCACCAGCAAACCGCCTGCCAGACCGGCATACATGCCGGAGATGACGAAAGCCGCCAAAGTGTAGGGACGGGCGTTGAGACCGGTGTAGTACATCCGCGTCTGGTTGGATTTCACCGCCCGCAGCATGACGCCAAAGGGTGACCGGAAGATGCGGATCGACAGGTAGAAGCTGATCAGCATCACAATCGCGGCGATGTAGTAACCCGCGTTGAAGGTGAATAGCCAATCGCCAATGTTGAGCTCAAAGCTCTGCCGCATGTCCATGCCGAACAGGTTGGCGCGACCAATTTCTCCTTCGGCGAGGTTCGACAGGATCGGCTGATCGGTCGGTTTGATCTGCAGGCCTGTCTCACCCCCTGTGAGAGGGGTCAGCACGGAATAGGCCAACGCATAAGACATCTGCGCGAAGGCCAGCGTCAGGATCGAGAAGTAGATGCCCGACCGTCGTAGAGAGACATAGCCCACCGCCACGGCAAAGATACCGGCCACAATGACACCTGCGATGATTGCCGGGATCACGTTCAAAGTGACCAGTTTCATCATCCAGATCGCGCCATAGGAGCCCACCCCAAGGAAGGCCGCGTGGCCAAAGGACAGGTAGCCGGTGAGGCCAAACAGGATGTTAAACCCGATGGCGAAGATCCCGAAGATCACAAAACGCTGCATCAGATCCGGGTAGCCCGCATTGAACTGCGCCAGCCCTGATCCCTCGGGAAAGGGGTTTAGGATGAACGGCGCGAGAAGGGTCAGTACGACCACGAAACTCATTAGCCGGAAGTCTTTTCTGTCTAGTCCGAGCATCGATTAGTCCTCCATCACGCCTTTTTTGCCCATCAAGCCACGCGGTAGCGTCAACAGAATGACGATGGCCACGAGGTAGATGATTATCTGGTTGAGACCGGGCAGGATCGCCAGCACTTCACGCATGGACGCAAAGCTTTCCAAGATGCCCAGAACGAAGCCTGCAAGGACGGCACCTGGCAGGGACCCCATGCCGCCGACAACAACCACAACGAAGGAGATCACAAGAAAATCCATGCCCATGTGGTAGTTGGGCGAATTGATGGGCGTGTACATCACCCCGGCAAGCCCCGCCACGGCTGCCGCAAGGCCAAACATGATGGTGAAACGCTTGTCGATATTGATACCCAGCAGGCCCACAGTTTCGCGATCCGCCATTCCGGCCCGCACGACCATTCCGAAGGTGGTGAATTGCAGGAAGGCGAATACTGCCCCGATCAGGATCATCGCGAAGGTAAAGTAGATAATCCGCCAGTAAGGATAGATGATCAGGTTGGGGTCAAAGCCCAGCATGGCACCGAAATCGAACGAGCCCTGGAATGCGTCAGGCGCGGGCGTCGGGATCGGGTTGGCGCCGTAGAAATACTTGATGATCTCCTGCAGCACGATGGCCAGACCAAAGGTCACAAGGATTTGGTCGGCATGGGGGCGCTTGTAGAAATGCTTGATCAGGCCGCGCTCCATCACAACGCCGATCAGCATCATGATGGGGATTGCAAACAAGATCGCCAATGGAACCGACCAGTTGATGATCGATGCACCGGTCGCTTCTCCGAAAAAATAGTAGACGTAAGGGATATCGACCTTGAGCGGATTGCCGAGGAAGTCCGTCCGGGTTTCATCGATCACTTCGCGGGAAAGTGTCAGAATGCGGCTCAATGTGACCGCACAAAACGCGCCGATCATAAACAGCGCGCCGTGGGCGAAGTTCACCACACCCAGCGTGCCGAAGATCAGCGTCAGCCCGAGCGCAATGAGCGCATAAGCCGAGCCCTTATCGAGGCCGTTTAAAACTTGAAGAATAATGGCTTCCATCGGAGTGCCCCTCACGTCTGAAGACACCGCGTCACGGGTGGCGCGGGTGGGGTGGGCATGTGTATGCCCACCCGTTTGGTTTTGGTTTGGCCTTAGGCGCCGGGGTTACAATCGCCCAGCTGTGCTTCGGCGCCACCCATCTGGGGATGGTCCGGCGCGTAGGTCACTTGCTCAACCGGGGTGACCTCAACGATTTCGAGAAGGTCGAAGTCGCTGTCAGGGTTTTCTTTACCCTTCACAACCAGCACGTCTTTGAAGCACTGGTGGTCGTCAGCGCGATAGAGCGTCTTACCGTTGCCCATGCCGTCGAATTCGAAGCCTTCGAGTGCTTCGACAACCGCACATGGGTTAAACGAACCGGCACGTTCCACAGCGTCTGCGTAAAGCAGGGCCTGAACGTAGCAGGTGTGCGCGGCCTGCGACGGCGGACGGCCGTACTTTTCGCCGAACGACTTGACGAATGCCTGCGTTCCTGCGTCGGGCAGCGACCAGTGCCAGTTGGTGGAGCCAAAGATGCCTTTCACGTTCGCACCCGCACCCTGCGCCATCAGGCGGGAGTTGAGAGGCTCGATGATCTGGAAGTCTTTGCCGTTCACCTGC
>JBCCNB010000057.1:0-11649 GCA_039026055.1 Pseudomonadota bacterium
GCCCTCGCCACCACCCAAGGCTCCATCGTCAACATCGCCTCAATCTCCGGCCTGCGCGCTTCTACCCTACGCGTCGCTTACGGCACGTCCAAGGCGGGCGTCATCGCGCTCACCCAACAACAGGCCGTAGAGCTCGGCGAAAAAGGCATCCGCGCAAATTGCGTCTGCCCGGGCCCCGTGCGCACCAAACTCGCCATGGCCGTCCACACGCCAGACATCATCGCCGCCTACCACGACGCAATCCCCCTCAACCGCTACGGTTCAGAGGATGAGATTGCCTCTGTCATCACCTTCCTCTGTTCGCCTGCGGCCAGCTACGTCACAGGCCAAACCATCGCCGTCGATGGCGGGTTCGAAGCCACCGGAGTCGGCCTCCCAGCCCTCAGAGACTAAAAAACGCGCCGCAGGCGCGCTACCTTCAGCCCCGCGCGTAGCGCGGCTACCAGTAGCGCCGCAGAGACTGCCCGAAGGGCGGACGAAGCGGCACCTGTCACCAAGTGACTTGCTTGCCTTCAAACACCTCAAAGGGCTGCAATTCTCCGCGGGACACCCAGGCGAACCCGTCATTCGTGACCATGATGGTGTAGCCCGTCCAATTCGTCCGCTCCCACCAGCTTTCATATTGATCAGTGTCCGCACTCACTCGCCATTTCCCCTGATCCGGGCGGCCGCCGTCCGGGAAATAGACGGTCAAACCATTCGCATCGAAAAACTGCGTGTACCCATCGCCGTTCCAAGAGCCCCGGATCGTGTTGCCCGTCAAAAGCGCCTCAATCTGCGGGGCCGTCATCTGCAGATCCACAGGATCCGTCATCTCATCGGCGAACACCACGCCGGGCAATACCAGCATACCGATCACAACAGCACGTCTCAGCATGTCACCCCCTAGGTTCAATCAGGATCGCCCGGAAATCATTCACATTGGTCAGCGTCGGGCCGGTCACAACCTGCCCACCATTGCGCCCAAAGAACCCATGGGCATCATTGCGATCCAGCGCCGCATGCGGATCTTCCGCCGCGCCTGCCAAAGTGCCAGGCCCAATCATCGCTCCGGCCACCTCTGCCGCGCCGTCCACACCATCCGTGTCGCAGGCAATCGCATGGATGCCTTCCGCGCCCTGCAAGGCAACCGCCAGCGCCAGCGCATACTCCGCATTGGGCCCGCCAATCCCATCACCGCGCCGTGTGACGGTCAACTCCCCACCCGACAACAGCAAAACCGGCTTGGCACCCGGTGCGAGCGACGCCTGCACAGCCACCGCCGTCTGCGCCTGCTCTCGCGCCACGTCCCGTGCCTCACCTTCCAGTGCGTCACCCAGAACACGTGCCTCCACACCCTCGGCTTCTGCCATCTTTGCCGCCGCCTGCAAAGACTGCGAGGGCGCGGCATAGATCACATTCTCAACCCGGCTCAGTTTCGGATCATCCGGCAAGACCACGCGACGGCCGCCGTCCAGTACCTCCAGCACAGACCCCGGCACCTCAATCCCATGCGTCTTGAGTATCTCACGCACATCGCCCTGGGTGCTCGCATCCCCCACCGTGGGACCTGATCCGATCATGGCCGGATCATCCCCGGGCACGTCCGAGATCATCAATGCCAGCATATCCGCAGGATGCGCGGCGGCGGCCAACTGCCCGCCCTTCACTTCACTCAAATGCTTGCGCACCACGTTCATCTTGCCGATCGGCGCGCCAGAGGCCAGCAGCGCAGAATTCACCGCCTGTTTCTCTGCCAGCGTGATCCCCCCTGCTGGCTGCACCAACAAGGCCGATGCACCGCCCGAAATCAACGCCAACACCATGTCGCCCCGGCCCAGTCCTTCGACCAATTCCAACATCCGCGACGTGGCTTGCAATCCTGCTTGATCGGGCACCGGATGCGCGGCCTCCACGATCTCGATGCCCTCACAGGGCCGCCCGTAGCCGTACCGAGTGATCACCAAGCCCTCGCAAGGGCCGTACACCGCCTCCACCGCCTCGGCCATCCGTGCGCTGGCCTTGCCCGCGCCAATCACAACCAACCTGCCTGATGGACGCTCCGGCAGGTGCTGTGCGAGGCTCTGCATCGGGTCGGCCACCTCTACCGCGCGGTCAAACAGGCGGCGCAGGAAGGGCTTTGGATCGGTCATGGTCAGGTCTCCGACAGGTTTGGCCGCGGGTTTATTGCTAACACATGTAAACCAACAGCCCCAAAGTGTTCTTCGGACCACGACCAAAGACAAACCGCCATCGGATCAGCACCTGTCCTGAAGCCCCTTATTCCAGATCCGGGCTTTGCCTGAAATCCTGTGCCGCCGCGCGCATTGCATCGATGAACCATTCATGTCGCGGAGTGGAGTGCACGCGACGATGACACACCAGATCGTAGGATACGGCCGGCAAAGCAATCGGCGGTTTGCAACTGGCCAGATCCTTGAACACTGTTCGGCCCAGCCGCCTTGGCATGGTGATCAGCAAATCCGTTCCCTTCACCAGCTTAGCCAAGGCATAGGAGTTGGCCGCGCGCAGAAGAATCCCTCGCGACGTTCCGGTGTTATCGAGGGCAGAATCGACGACGCTTTTGGTATTGCCCCCGAAATCCACCACCGCATGGCGCGCGGCATAGTAATCCTCCGGGCTGGTTGGGGCGGATCCGGTCACCGGGTCATAGAAACACCGCACATCATCTTGATAGAAACGCTCCACCAAAAGCTCCATCGGGTGCTGACCAAGCGCGATGGTGATCGCCACATCCGCCAGTCCCTTTTCCAGCACGGGCAAAGCATTGGTTCGCGCGCCAAGCTCAACCATACCCAGTGAAAGGCCGGGATGTCGTCGCCGCAAATCCCGGTGGATGTGGCTGAGGATTGACATGTGCTCAATCAGGTTGGCCGCGATCGTGAACGTGGAATTGTCCTCCTCCGGCACGTAGTCCCCTTGTAGCGCCAGTCCTTGCATGGAGATCAGAACATCCGTCACCTTTGGCGCGATCGAAGTGGCAACTGGTGTCGCGGCGATAGTGCGTCCGTTTTTCACGAAAAGCGGATCGCCAATGCACTTTCGAAGCCGGTCAAGACTGTGACTGACGGCAGACTGGCTGCAATCCAGACGCTCGGCTGCGCGGGTCACGGATTTCTCCTCGAAAACTGTGAGAAAAACCTGCATCAATTTCCCGTCTAACGAGAATATATCGATATTCTTCATGTATTTTCCGCATCAAACGCCTTGATTCATTCATATAGTAAATCAATCATCTACTTAAGCGCGAGGAAAACGTGATGGGTCTTTCCATCGGTAGACCTTTTGGAGACGGTCAAAACCGACGGTAAAGCGCCCAGAAACAAGAAGGTAAAGCGCTGATGACAGCAGAAACTTTTGAAGCGATCCAAGACGATCTCATCGCGAAATCGGACACGTTGGCGCGCGAGCTGACGGTCAAAATGAACTGTGATTGCGTGTTCATCAGCCTCGCCAACACTAACAATCTATTTTCGCTGGGGGCCTCTGTTCTGGACCCCACGGACGTGGAAGAACGCGTGCAGCTTGCCTCTGATACGGTGTGTGCGATCACTGCTGCGCGCAATGAACCCCTCACGCTTGATGACGCCAGAACGGTGAAGGAGATGCTGAAACGCCCCTTTGTCGCCGAAGGCAAAGTCGTGGGATACCTGGGCAAACCGCTGCGTGATGAAAATGCTGAGTCAGTCGGTGCGATCTGCGCTGTGACAACCGCGACGCGGCTCTGGTCGGAAATGGATCATGTTATCCTGCAAAACGCGGCTGGTCAGGTTGAAAAGATGCTGACGGAGGCTGGGTTTCGGCATTCCCATCTCTGCTTGTCCAATGCGCTGGGGGAATATGACGACATGATGGGTGCCATCGCCATGTATGCTGAGGCGAAGATTTCCGTGCATGGTGCCTCGGGGGAGTTGCTTTTTGCGACCAATGCCCTGCTGCAAGATGTAGAACCCTGCGTGCTGGAAGATCACATGCGCCGCACCCATAATCAGCACGGTCTTGACGAAACCGCAGCACTCCGTGTGCCAAACAAGAAGGCCCCTTGCCAAAACACCCAGCGCCTGCGCCCCCGCGTCCGGAGCCATTCTGAACATATTACGTTCGTGCAATGGGACCCGGTTGAGGCAAGCGCCACCTGACCCGCGTGCGGCCCTCCGCTTGACAAGTTCCCTCCCCCGCGCGACATCCCCGCCATGTTAGGCACCCTTCTTCACGTCGCCCTTGGTGGGGCCATCGGGGCATCCGCGCGCTACCTCACCTCGGTGGGGGCCATGCGGCTGATGGGCCCGGGCTTTCCCTGGGGCACACTTACCGTCAATGTGGTTGGGTCTTTTCTGATGGGTGTTCTGGTTGTGGTCTTGGCCCAGAAAGGCGGGATGAAGGCCGCGCCCTTTCTGATGACGGGCATGCTTGGCGGGTTTACCACCTTCTCGGCGTTTTCGCTTGATGCGTTCACCCTCTATGAACGTGGCCAAACCGGGCTTGCGGTCACCTATGTCGCGGCCTCGGTCCTTCTGTCCATCCTGGCCATTGTCGCCGGGGTTCTGGTCACTCGGGCGCTGACCCAATGACTGGTGTTCAGACGCTGACAGTGACCGCAGAGGATGCGGATCAACGGCTTGATCGCTGGCTCAGGCGGTTGTTCCCCCATGTCGGGCAGGGCCGCATTGAAAAGATGTGCCGCAAAGGGCAACTGCGCGTCGATGGCAGCCGGGTGAAGGCCTCCACCCGGCTGGAGACGGGCCAAAGCGTGCGCGTGCCGCCGCTGCCCGATCCCGGCGATGCGCCTAGGGAAACCGTCAAGCCCCGGGTGTCTGACACAGACGCTGAGATGATCCGAAGCACTATCATCTACCGCGATAGTCATATCATCGCGATCAACAAACCTTCCGGTTTGCCGGTGCAGGGCGGTTCCAAACAACGTCGTCACGTGGATGGGCTGGGAGAGGCGCTGCGGTTTGGGATGGACAGCGACCCCCGCCTGGTTCACCGCCTCGACAAAGACACGTCGGGCGTCCTGCTTATGGCCCGTACCGCGCAAATGGCCCGCGCGCTGACCGCTGCGTTCCGTCACCGGAACACGCGTAAAATCTATTGGGCCGCCCTCGCTGGCGTGCCTTCTCCGCGTATGGGCACCGTGAAATTCGGCCTTGTGAAGGCGCCCGGCCATGGCAAAGGCGGGGAAGGGGAAAAGATGCTCTGCCTGCATCCGGATGAGGTGGCAAGTCGCCCGGGCGCCAAACACGCCACCACCGATTTTGCCGTTATGGAAAATGCCGGCACCCGCACCGCCTGGGCCGCCCTCGTGCCCGTAACAGGTCGCACCCATCAGCTGCGCGCCCATATGGCAGAACTGGGCCATCCCATTGTGGGGGACGGTAAATACGGCGGGTCCGGTCAGGAAAATCTAGGCGATGGATGGGGCGCGCAACTGGGCGGGGAGATCAGCCGCAAACTCCATCTCCACGCCCGGTCGCTCACCTTTGAGCACCCTGTCACTGGCGCGCGCGTCCACCTGACTGCGCCGCTGCCTGACCATATGGCCCGCACGTGGGACACCTTCCAGTGGCGCCCGGAAGATGCCCCCGAGGACCCGTTCGAGGACAGCATATGACTGATCTCAGACTCGTCATCTTCGACGTCGACGGCACCCTGGTCGACAGCCAGGCTGACATCCTTGCTGCTATGGCCAGTGCCTTTGACCGCGCAGGTGCGCCGCCACCCAGCCGCGCCGATATCCTCGGTATTGTTGGCCTCTCGCTTGAGGTGGCAATCCCTCGTCTCGCGCCTGACCTTCCCGCTCATACACACACCAATATGGTGGACTGGTACAAAGACGCCTATGTCGCCCTGCGCGCCAAGGTGGGTGCGGCTGAAAGTTCCCCCCTCTACCCGCATGTGCGCGAAACCCTAGATCAGTTGCACAACCAGCCTCAGATGTTGCTTGGCGTCGCCACCGGCAAATCCCGTCGGGGCCTCGACAAGCTGCTCGAAGGCCACGGGCTAGAGCGCATGTTTGTCACCCAGCAGGTGAGCGATCATCACCCGTCCAAACCCCATCCCGCCATGCTGCTCTCAGCTCTCAGCGAAACCGGCCTGGACGCCCATCAGGCCATCATGGTTGGCGACACGGTTTTCGATATGAATATGGCCACCGCCGCAGGCATGCCTTTCATCGGTGTGTCCTGGGGCTATCACGCGCCAGCGCTGCTGACAGACGCGGTTGCGATCCTTGATGATATGCGCGAATTGCCCGCCATCTTGTCCACCCATTGGGAAACCGCTGCATGAGCGCTTGGAAAAGCAAACGGTTCTGGAAAGCGGCCAAAGCAACAGAGGTCGAAGGCGGCTACACCGTCACGCTTGATGATCGCGCCGTCAAAACGCCCGCCAAACGCGCACTGATCATGCCAACGCGCGCTATGGCAGATGCGGTTGCGGCGGAATGGGACGCGCAGGAAGAGGAAGTGAACCCTCACACCATGCCCGTCACCCGAGCCGCCAATGCCGCGATCGACAAGGTGGCGCAGCAACACGCGGAGGTGGCAGACTTGATCGCCGCTTATGGGGACAGTGATTTGCTTTGCTATCGCGCCGACAGTCCGGACGATCTTGTGAATCGCCAGTCGGCGGCCTGGGATCCACTATTAGAATGGGCCGACAGGACATTTGGTGCCCAACTGATCCCAACCACTGGTCTTATGCCGAAACCGCAAAATCCTGATGATCTGGCAAAACTATCCCGAGAAGTCCATGCTATGGACCCGTTTACCCTGACCGCTTTTCATGATCTCGTGGGCCTCTCTGGGTCTCTGATCATCGGCTTTGCTGCGCTGCGCGACCACGATGATATCGATACCCTCTGGAAGATATCCCGCATCGATGAGATCTGGCAGGAAGAACAATGGGGCGAAGATGAAGAGGCCACCAAAATGGCCGCCGCCAAACGGAATCAGTTCGTCGCCGCCAAAGCCTTCTACAATCTTTGTGTTAACCAAGATTAGTTTCGACTTTTTAGGCAGTCATGTGGAAAACCCTCGGAATTTGTCCTAATTTTTAGTCATCCGGGCTTGAACTACGGGGTGAATCTTTCCATTGTGCCGGGTGTTACTGCAGGGGAACCCTGAAAACAGCAACTTGGCCCCGCCCGGGGCTGCCTAAATGGCCTCGTAAAAGAGGCATCCAATCAGGAAGAGGTAAAAATGAAAAAATCCGTAATTCTGGGCGCACTGTCTGCTGCCGGTCTCGCGACTGCTCTGACGGCTGGCGCCGCTGCTGCGGGCACGCTGGACGATGTCAAAGCGCGCGGCAAACTGAACTGTGGCGTGACCACCGGTGTGCCTGGCTTTGCTGAGCCGGACGCAAACGGCGTATGGCAGGGCTTTGACGTGGCTGTGTGCCGCGCGGTGGCTGCTGCTGTTCTGAGCGATTCCACGGCTGTGGAGTTTGTACCCACAACCGGTAAGACACGCTTTACCGCTCTGGCCTCCGGCGAGATCGACATGCTGGCGCGTAACACCACATGGACGTTCTCTCGTGATGTTGATCTGAAGTTCGAATTCACCGGCGTGAACTACTACGACGGTCAGGGCTTCATGGTGCCTGCTGATCTGGGCGTGACATCTGCCACCGAGCTTGATGGCGCAACTGTCTGCATCCAGACCGGTACGACAACCGAGCTGAATCTGGCGGACTTCTTCCGCTCCAACAACATCAGCTACGAGCCCGTGCCTGTGGAAACCGGCGCTGAAGCCGTTCAGCAGTACAATGCTGGCGCATGCGACGTTTACACCACGGACCGTTCCGCTCTGGCCGCTCAGCGTGCCAACTTTGAGACACCGGATGATCACGTGATCAGGCCCGAAGTGGTTTCCAAAGAGCCGCTCGGCCCGCTTGTACGCCACGGCGACAACGAATGGGCTGACATCGTCCGCTGGACGTTGAACGCTCTGATCACAGCGGAAGAGCTGGGTGTGAACTCTGCCAATCTGGCTGAAATGGGTGGCGGTTCCAACAACCCGGAAATCAACCGTCTGCTCGGCACCGAAGGTGACCTGGGTGCGATGCTCGGTCTGGACGCTGAGTGGGCCAAGCGCGCCATCGGCGTTGAAGGCAACTACGGTGAGATCTTCGACCGTAACATCGGTGAATCCACGCCGATCGGTCTGGCACGTGGTCTGAACGCTCAGTACTACGAAGGTGGTCTGATCTACTCGCCGCCGTTCCGTTAAGCATAATTGGACAAGGGCGCGGAATTTCCGCGCCCTTTTTCCATCCAGTGGACACATCTCAAAAAAAAATTTGGCGTAGCACCACGACGCGTGCATTAATATAGCCTTAAGGCTAAAAGCCAAAAGTTGACAGGGGGCGCCCCACATGGCGACGATCACCGACCCTCAGGTAGGGACGCAATCAAGCTCGTTTAAGCTCGGTATGCTGCTCAATGACACGCGATACCGATCGCTGACATTCCAATTCATCGCCCTTGTGGCCATCATCGCCTTCATGGCGTTTGTTGGTGGCAATCTGGTGCGCAACCTGGCAGAGGCCGGTTTGAACATTTCCTACGCCTTCCTCGGGGAACCGGCGGGATATGATATCAACCAGCGGCCTATCGAGTACTCGTCACAATCAAGCCATGGCCGCGCGGCCATTGTCGGCCTTCTGAATACGCTCATCGTGGCATTCTTGGCCTGTGTCACGGCCACGCTCTTTGGTGTCATTGCAGGCGTCCTGCGCCTCTCCAACAACTGGATCGTTTCCAAGGTCATGAGCTTCTACGTGGAAATCTTCCGCAATGTGCCGGTACTGATCTGGATCCTGATCATCTTCTCGATCATGATCAATGCTCTACCGGGGCCGCGTGAATTTCGGGGGGACACGCCAACCGCGTCCATGACCGCCTTCGACACCGTCGCTGTCACCAACCGCGGCATCTTTGCTCCTGCACCCCAATTCACCAACAGCTTTGGTGCCTCCGAAGAGGTGCCCGTCGGCAGCAGCGGTCTTGACTGGCTTCTGGTCATTGCCGCGCTCCTGCTGTCATGGTTCGCCGTGGGCCGCGTGAACGCTTGGGCTTCTAAGACACAGGAGGAGACGGGCAATCGCCCCACCACCTGGTACATCAATCTCGCCATATGGATCGTGCCAGTCGGTGCGGTTCTGGCGTTCCTGGGCCTCACTTGGGACATTCCCGCGCTCAAAGGCTTCAATTTCCAAGGCGGCATGCAGATCCGTGGTTCCCTGATTGCGCTCTGGTTCGCCCTCGCGATCTACACCGGCGCCTTCATCGCGGAAAACGTCCGCGCCGGCATTATGGCCATCTCCAAAGGTCAGACCGAAGCGGCGGCCTCCCTTGGCCTGCGCTCCAACCTGATCATGAGCCTTGTGATCCTGCCGCAGGCCCTGCGCGTGATCATCCCGCCGCTCATTTCTCAGTATCTCAACATCACCAAGAACTCCTCGCTCGCCATCGCGGTGGGCTACATGGATGTGACGGGCACATTGGGCGGTATCACCTTGCTACAGACAGGTCGCGCGATTGAAACGATCCTGCTTCTGATGCTCTTCTACCTGACGGTCTCGCTGCTGATCTCAGCTGTGATGAACGTCTTTAACAACCGCATGAAACTGAAGGAGCGCTGATCATGGCAAACGGTCCAAAAACACCAGCGTTTGTCCGTCACGACACGCTCCCCGAACTTCCACCACCCGCCTCTGAAACGGGTCTGATCAAGTGGATGCGCCAGAACCTGTTCAACGGTTGGTTCAACACGATCATGACCATCCTCGCGATCTACTTCATCGGTCGCTTCGTCATGTTCGCCTTCCCATGGTTCTACAACGGGGTCTGGGATGCCGGCTCCATCCGCGAATGCCGCGATATCCTCACAGCAGCCGGCAAATCGACAGGTGCATGTTTCGCCGTGCTGGTCGACCGTTGGGATCACCTGCTGTTTGGCTTCAAATACCCGGCCACAGAATACTGGCGCCCCACACTGGCCTTCGTGCTTCTCCTCGTGGCCGCCGCCCCCGCGCTGTTCTATAAATACATCCCTCGAAAGGGCCTGATCTTTACAGCGCTCTACCCCTTCATCGCCTTCTGGCTGGTCTGGGGCGGATCGCTCTGGGTGCCGCTGGTTATTCTTGCGTCGATCATCGCCACCTTTGTCGTCTTCCGCGTGGTGGAAAGTCTCGATGTCGGCATGCGCACCATTCTTGCGGCCATTGTCGGCTTTGCCGCCGCCGCCGGTCTTGCGTATCTGCTGTTCCTTGGTGCGAAAGAGCTTTGGTTCATTTCCAATTCCGTCGGTACCGGGTCTGCTTTGACCCTGATCGCCGGTCTGGTGTTCAAAGCCGCCTCCGTCTTTATGTTCGTATTCTTCATCCCGATGGGCATCTTCGTGGGCTACGCGATCTATAGCGATGCTGAAGGCGGCGGGCTGGTGACGGTGGTGACCTCCGTGGCCGCCATCTACATCATGCTGGCCTATCTTCTGGGTCCCATCTCCGGCGCGCTCAACTCGGTGGTCCCGCTTGAGCTTCAGGCCGTGCCATCGCGTGATATGGGCGGTTACATGCTCTGCATGATCCTTGGCACCGTCTGTGTGTCGCTCTCGATCCCGCTGGGCATCGTGCTGGCGCTGGGCCGTCAATCCAACATGCCGCTTATCAAGGGCGTCTGTGTCGTCTTCATCGAGTTCGTCCGGGGCGTGCCGCTCATCACATTGCTCTTCGTGGCGAACGTGATGCTCGCGTACTTCATGCCCCCGCAATCGAACTTTGACCTTATCCTGCGGGTGATCATCATGATCACCATGTTCTCCTCGGCCTATATCGCTGAGGTGATCCGGGGTGGCCTCGCCGCCCTGCCAAAGGGTCAGTATGAAGCGGCCGACAGCCTGGGCCTCAACTACACCCAGGCCACGCGCCTCATCATCCTGCCGCAGGCGCTCAAGATCTCCATCCCGGGGATCGTGAACGTGGCTGTGGGGCTGTTCAAAGACACCACGCTGGTGTCGGTGATTTCCATGTTCGACATCGTCGGCATGATCCGTGGCCCCATTCAGCAGTCGACCGACTGGATCAGCATCTATTGGGAGGTCTACCTCTTCGCTGCGATGGTCTTCTTCATCGTCTGCTACGCCATCTCTCAATACTCACAGTGGTTGGAGCGTGAGCTCGCCACCGACCACCGTTAAGAAAGGATCACACCATGGCTGAAGCTGCACAAATGCAGGTCTCCGATGAGATCGCCATCCAGATCGAGAACATGAACAAGTGGTACGGCACGTTCCACGTTCTGCGGGACATCGACCTGACCGTCTATCGCGGCGAACGGATCGTGATTGCGGGGCCCTCGGGCTCCGGCAAATCCACGCTGATCCGCTGCATCAACGCGTTGGAGGAACACCAGCAAGGCAAGATCGTCGTCGATGGCACGCATCTGAGTTCCGACATCAAGAACATCGATACGATCCGGTCTGAGGTCGGCATGTGCTTCCAGCACTTCAACCTCTTCCCGCATCTGACGATCCTTGAGAACTGCACCCTCGCTCCGATTTGGGTCCGCAAGACGCCGAAAAAAGAGGCCGAGGAAACCGCGATGCACTTCCTCGAAAAGGTGAAGATCCCCGATCAGGCGTCCAA
>JBCCNB010000058.1:0-11624 GCA_039026055.1 Pseudomonadota bacterium
CGCGTCGACGCGGGCGAAAGCGTGCAAGAGGCCGCACGCCGTGAATGTCAGGAGGAAGCGGGGCTGAGGCTGCACCAACTCGAACATGTCAGTTCGCACTACTTTTCCCCCGGCGCGTCCACAGAATACTACCATTGCTATATCGCGCTCACTGATTTGCCCGACGATGCTGCGGGCTTGGGTGGTTTGGAAACCGAACAGGAAGACATCCGCACCCATGTTCTGTCTTTTGACGCGGCCATGGGCCTTTTGACCACCGGAGAGGCCAATATCGGCCCGATGATCCTGCTACTGCTCTGGCTCGAACGCGAACGTCCCAGATTGCGCGCATCTGCTTGAGGTCTTTGGCCTTGGGCCCTAGAACAGAGGCAACTGAAATACGGGGGGGCACACCCATGCGCGTCGCTGATGATCTGGCTCAGGCCGTTGGAAACACACCTCTTATCCGGCTGAAAAAAGCGTCCGAGGAAACCGGATGTGACATCTACGGCAAGGCTGAATTCCTCAACCCCGGTCAATCGGTCAAGGACCGCGCGGCCCTTTTCATCATTCGAGACGCCATCGCGCGTGGCGATCTGCGCCCCGGTGGTACGATTGTGGAAGGTACGGCTGGCAATACTGGCATTGGTCTGGCGCTGGTAGGGGCCTCAATGGGCTTCAAAACCGTCATCGTGATCCCCGAGACCCAAAGCCAGGAAAAGAAAGACATGATCCGACTGGCAGGCGCGGAACTGGTGGAAGTGCCCGCTGTGCCATATTCGAACCCCAACAACTATGTCCGCTACTCGGGCCGTCTGGCCGAAGAAATGGCGCGCTTGAACAACAACGGCGCGATCTGGGCCAACCAGTTCGACAATGTTGCCAACCGTCAGGCGCATATCGACATGACCGGTCCGGAAATCTGGGAACAGACCGGCGGTAAGGTCGACGGCTTTGTCTGCGCTGTGGGGTCAGGCGGCACTCTGGCGGGTGTGGGGGCCGCACTCCAACCCAAAGGCGTGAAAGTCGCGCTTGCCGATCCCATGGGCTCTGGCATGTACACGCTTTTGCGCGATGGCAAGGCCGCCGCCGAGGGCAGCTCCATCACCGAAGGGATCGGGCAGGGGCGCATCACCGCGAACCTCGAAGGCTTCACGCCCGACATGATGTACCAGATCCCTGATGATGTGGCCTTGCCCATCGTCTTTGACCTGCTGCAACACGAAGGTCACTGCCTCGGCGGGTCGTCGGGCATCAATGTGGGCGGGGCGATGGCCATGGCGCGCGAGATGGGGCCGGGGCATACGATTGTCACGATCCTTTGCGATTACGGCACGCGGTATCAATCCAAACTCTTTAACCCCAGCTTCCTGCGCGAAAAGGGCCTGCCGGTCCCTGCCTGGCTGGAAGCTGATCCCGGCGACATCCCGGAGGTCTTCACCGAATGATCCGCCTGCTTGCGCGCGTCTTTGTTCTTTTCTGGCTCGGTCTCGCGCCGCTGACGGTTGCGCCCGGTTTTGCCCAGGCCCAGGACATCGCGCTTAGCCAAGAGGATCTTGCAACATGGGATCGTCTCGCCACCCGCGCTGATGAGGCCGTGGCCAATGCCCGCGCCTCCACCCCGGCCTTTGAGATTTTGCGCGAAGAATTGGTCGACTGGCGTGACCGTTTCCTTGACGCACAAGAAACCAACGCCCGGACCATCGCAACAGTGCAGCGTCAGCTGAACGCACTTGGCCCAGCACCCGAAAGCGGCACAGAAAGCGAAAGCGTTGCCGCGGAACGTGCGGCACTAAATGACAGGCTGCAGGAGCTTCAAGCCCCTGTTCTGGCCGCAGAAGTCGCCTTTAGCCGTGCCGATGGTCTGGTGCGCGCCATCGACAAAATCATCCGCGATCGTCAGGCCGAAGAACTGTTGGAATTTGGCCCGTCCCCGCTGAACCCGGCCAATTGGTGGCTTGCGCTGCGAGTGCTAAGCCTTTCTAGCGAACATCTGCGTGGCGAATTTGTGGCCGCATGGGCCAATGAAATCCAGCAACAGGAAACCAAGGAAAGTCTGCCACTGGTGGTTTTCCTTGTGCTGGCCGGTCTGGTTTTGGTGGTCCGCGGACGACGCTGGAGCCGGTCAATGTCGGAAAGCGTGCTGGGCGATGACCCTGGGGCCGGACGGTGGATCGCCGGATTTGTACTGTCCATCGGCTCACTCATTCTACCGCTTTTCGGGATTTTCCTTCTGGTGCGCGCGGTTTATGCCACCGGGCTGGTTGGGTTGCGCGTGGATCAGGCGCTGCAACTTGTTTTGCCTGCGGCCTTCATTTTCCTCTTTGCGCGCTGGCTTGCCTCTCGCATCTTCCCAGCGGTGGAGGCCCGTTCCCTTCCGCTCAACCTTAATGAAGCCCAGCGTCGCGCAGGGCGTTGGTTTGGGGCCTGCATGGGGCTGGTCGCGGGGCTGCAATTTCTGCTGGATAACTTTTCGACGACCGGCGGCTGGCCCGATGCCGGGCGCGTCACCTTGCTGTTTCCGCTGCTTCTCATTGCGGCGTTGATGTTGATGCGCATCGCGCAGCTTTTGAAGGCGCATTGCATCAATGAGGCCGTAAGCGATGAAGAAGAAAGCTATCGCACCCGGCTGATGCGTTTGATGGTCATGGGGCTGATGATCCTGTCTGTGGCCTCGCCAATCCTGGCTGCGGTTGGGTATTTCAAGCTGGCGCAATTCGCTTTGTTCCCCGCGCTCTTGTCATTGCAGCTTTTGGCGGCCCTTGTGATCCTTCAGCGCGTGGTGATTGAGGTATACGTCCTGATCACCGGCAACCGGGAGGATGCTGGCGAAAGCCTTGTGCCGATTCTGATCGGTTTCACCATGGTGCTGGCCAGCTTGCCGATCTTTGCCCTGATCTGGGGTGCCCGCCCCACGGATTTGGCAGAGGCCTGGGGCCAGTTGATCAACGGCTTTGACATCGGCGGTCTGCGCTTGTCGCCTGCGGTGTTCTTTACCTTCGCGATTGTCTTTGTCATCGGCTATACGGCCACGCGCGTGTTGCAGGGGGTGCTGCGAAACACCGTCCTGCCCAAAACCAAGATTGATCCGGGCGGCCGGGTCGCGATTGTGTCAGGCCTTGGCTATGTGGGGATTTTCCTGGCGGCCGTGGTGGCCATCACCAGCGCGGGGATTGATCTGAGCTCTATCGCCATTGTCGCCGGTGCATTGTCTGTGGGCATCGGTTTTGGTCTGCAAACCATTGTGTCGAACTTCGTCTCAGGCATCATCCTGCTGATCGAACGGCCAATCTCCATCGGCGACTGGATCGAAGTGGGCGGCATTCATGGCACCGTGCGCAAGATTTCCGTGCGCTCCACCGTGATTGAAACTTTCGACCGCTCTGACGTCATCGTGCCCAATTCCGATTTCGTGTCGGGTCGTGTGACCAACTACACCCATGGCAACACCGTGGGGCGTGTGATTGTGCCCGTCGGCGTGGCCTATGGCACGGACCCCCGCAAGGTTGAAAAAATCCTTTCGGAAGTTGCCCGCGACCATCCCATGGTGCTTTTGTCGACACCGCCCTTCATCGTGTTTCAGGGCTTTGGTGCCGATAGCCTTGATTTTGAGATTCGCGCGATCTTGCGGGATGTGAACTACGTGCTGTCCGCGCGGTCCGATATGAACCATGAAATCGCCCGGCGCTTCATGGAGGAAGGCATCGAGATCCCGTTCGCCCAGCGCGACATCTGGATTCGCAATCCGGAGGCGCTGACCGGCGACGCGCCAAGCGACGGCGCACCCACTGCTGACCCAACGACCACCCACATCACTGAAGACGATCTTGATGCGATGTCACAGGATGGAGAGGCCAGCGGCGATGGAGAAGGCCGATGACCACAACACTGTTCTACGATGATCCTTACGCCCGTACGGCCACAGCCCGCGTGACGGGCCAAACACCAGAAGGCGGGCTGTTGGTCGATGCCTCGGTCTTTTATGCCACGGGCGGCGGGCAACCGGGGGACAGCGGGCGCATCTCGTGGGATGGCGGGGCCGTGGACATCGCCACGACCGTGAAGGCTGAAGGCGGCCAGTTTGCCCTTGTGCCATCTGAGCCCATCGCGTTGCCCCCTGAAGGCACTGAAATTCAGCAAACCCTCGACTGGTCGCGCCGGCACGCCCACATGCGCGTGCACACCGCGCTGCATTTGCTGTCTGTGGTGATACCCCTGCCGGTGACAGGTGGTTCTATCTCGGAAACCCGCGGTCGGCTCGATTTCGACATGCCCGAGGCGCCAGAGGACAAACCCTCCCTTGAAGCCGCGCTCAATGACCTCATAACGCGCGATCTGCCGGTGACAGAGAGCTGGATCACCGACGCCGAATTGGACGCCAATCCCGGCCTTGTCAAAACCATGTCTGTGCAACCCCCGCGCGGCTCGGGGCACATTCGGCTTATCCGCATCGGCGAGGAGGGCGCAACCCAGGTGGACCTCCAGCCTTGCGGCGGCACCCATGTGGCCCGCACGGGTGAGATCGGCATTGTCCGCCTCGGCAAGGTCGAAAAGAAAGGCCGCCAGAACCGTCGCGTCTATCTGCATCTGGACGGCTAAAAATCCCCTTGAACTGACGGGCGCGCGGGGGATACAAGGCCCGCACCGGAGAGGTGGCCGAGTGGTCGAAGGCGCACGCCTGGAAAGTGTGTAGGCGGGAAACCGTCTCCAGGGTTCGAATCCCTGTCTCTCCGCCATATCAAACTTGCCGATGCCGGGCGCTGCTTTGGCATTGATCGGATACGGTTTGCCGCATGTGGCGCCGAGCGGCCTCAGCATCTGCCGGGCTGTTGCTGCATGGCGTTAAAATCTCAAAATCGATGACCGCGTCAGGGAATGCTCCGACGTGTTCTGAAAACGACGATCCGGCAGAGTGTGTATGGTCCCGGGAACCATCCGCCCCCGAGACCATTATCTTAGTTAAGGGCCGTGTCCGTCACCACGTGTGTCCAAGCCCCTTCGGGCTCTTTCGTGATCACAGGGTCTGACCCGCCGGCCAAAAGGCTGTCGACCGTGCGCTGATAGTCTGCCTCGACCAGAGCGCCGTTGGATCCTGCCGTCAGCTTGGCGATCTCACCCATCATCCGCACCTGATGCGCTTCTGTTTGCGCACCGGTCTCGTCGTAATCCAGAACGATCATAGCGGCGTCTTCCGGGTTCTCTTCCGCCCATTTCCAACCCTTCATCGACGCCCGCACAAAGCGCACCATTTTGTCTTTGAAAGCGGCGTCTTCAAGGTTCTCTTCCAGCACGTAAAGGCCATCTTCGAGGGTCGCGACGCCCTGTTCTTCGTACTTGAACGTCACCAGATCCTCTGGCGTCAGACCTGCGTCGATGACCTGCCAGTACTCGTTATACGTCATGGTGGAGACACAGGCCGCTTGCCCGTTGAGAATGGGATCGACGTTGAAGCCCTGTTTGAGCACCTCCACACCGTCGTCCCCACCATCCGTGCTGAGACCCAGCTGAGACATCCAGCTCAGGAACGGGAATTCGTTTCCGAAGAACCAAACGCCCAGTGTCTTGCCCGCGAAGTCATCGGTGGTCGAAACCCCTGCGTCCTTCCGGCAAGTCAACATCATGCCGGATGATTTGAACGGCTGCGCGATGTTGACCATTGGCAGGCCTTTTTCCCGTGCGGCCAAGGCCGATGGCATCCAGTCCACCGTGACATCGGCACCACCCCCTGCCAGGACCTGTGTAGGAGCAATATCAGGGCCGCCCGGCTTGATCGTCACATTGAGATCTTCGTCCGAGTAGTACCCGTTCTCCAATGCCACATAGTAACCTGCGAACTGGGCCTGCGTGACCCATTTCAGCTGCAGCGTGACATCATCGGCGGCCATGGCCCCCCCGGCCATCAGCGAAAGCGCAGCTGCGCCAAATGTTGCTTTCAGTTTCATGACAATTCCTCTTCTGTTGGTTCGTTCAGTTGGGTTTTTTGCTCAACCTCTTTGCGATGGATGCCAGAAGGTCATCCGCTTTTCTGTCCATGCGACCAGACCGTAAAATGCGCTCCCCACCAGGGCCGAAACGAAAATCTCTGCCCAGACCAGATCTATCGCCAGACTACCCACGCCCGTTGAGATGCGGAACCCCATTCCCCGCGTGGGTGAGCCAAAGTATTCAGCCACGATCGCCCCGATCAACGCTAGGGTGGTGGCGATCTTAAGGCCATTGAAAATGAACGGCATGGCCGCTGGCAACCGCAATTTGATTAATGTTTGGCCATAACTGGCCGCGTAGGTCTGCATCAGATCGCGTTGCATCTTGTCGGTTTCGCGCAAGCCCTGCACCGTGTTGACCAGAATTGGAAAGAACACCATCACCACAACCACAGCGGCCTTGGATTGCCAGTCAAACCCAAACCAGTTCACCAGAATAGGCGCGATGCCGACAATGGGCAGTGCTGCGACGAAGTTCCCGATGGGCAACAGACCACGTGTCAGAAACGGGCTTCGATCAATCAATATCGCGACGGCGAACGCGGCAACGGCACCGATCGCAAACCCGCGCAACGCACCTTTGACAACCGTTTGAACGAAATCGACCCATAGGATGTCAGTGGATTCTGCGAAGACCGTCATGATCTGGCTTGGGGCTGGCAAGATAACCTGGCTGATGCTCAGACCCCGCACCAAACCTTCCCACAGCACAAGGATCGTCAGTCCGAAAAGCAGGGGTATGGCGATGCGCACCGTGCGGTTGCCTGCGATCCGGGAATTGGCCAAGCGGGCATTTACGGCCCAAGCCGCGCCCCAAAACACCAATGCCCCGACAATCCAAGTCATTGCTGGAACCCCATTCGGCGAAGTGTCACGCGTTGGGTGAGGTCGAGCAATGTCACAAGCGCACCTGCCAGAACGGCCGCACAGAACAGCGCGGACCAAATGGCGAGGGGGGTGCCAAACTGATCCCCGATCAGGATTCGCGCGCCCAGACCGCTGATCGCGCCGGTCGGAAGTTCACCAACGATGGTGCCCACCAGCGCCGCCGCTATCCCCACCTTCAGCGCCGTAAACAGGTAGGGCACGCTGGCCGGCAGGCGCAGTTTCAAAAAGCTCTGAAACCCTCCGGCATTGTAGGTTTTTAACAGGTCCAACTCAGAGGATGCGGGCGATCGCAGGCCTTTCACCATGGAGACAAGCACCGGGAAGTAGCACAAGTAAGCGGAAATGATCGCCTTCGGAAATGTGCGGCCATCAATTCCGACTTGATTGGACAACACGATGATCATCGGGGCCAGCGCCACGATGGGAATGGTCTGGCTGATGATGGCCCAAGGCAGCAGGCTCATATCGACCACGCGACTGTAGACAATTGCGACAGCCCCAAGAATGCCCAGCGACGTGCCAAGCAGGAACCCCCAGAACGTGGACTGCAACGTGATCCAGCCATGATAAATCAGTGACCGTTTCGAAAATGCGCGCCCTTTCAGAACCATGGCTCCGGTCGTTTTCCAAATTTCCTGACCCACCTGCGCGGGCGTCGGCAGCCTGGGACGATCAAGATCATACCCGCGCGCGACATGATCCGCGTTGTTGACCATCAGACGCCAGACAGGCACGTCCCGACGTTCAACAGAGCCTGCGGGCAGGATCTCGGCGCCTGCGCGTTCGGCAATATCAAGGGCAGGCCGGACATTCATGGGCGCGACAGCGAGCCACCACAGGGCAAGAAGCGCCAGAAGGACCGTCAGTATGGGAAGCAGGTTGCGCACTATACCAACTCAATCATAGGAATGCCCCGCCCGAAGCCCCTCGCGCACCCGGTGGGCAACGTCCAGAAACTCGGGCGTATCTCTGATCTCAAGGGGGCGCTCAGCGGGTAGGGGGCTGTCGATGACATCAGTGACGCGTCCCGGTCGCGGCGACATGACAACGATCTTGGTGGACAGAAAAACCGCCTCAGGAATGGAGTGCGTGACAAAGCCTATGGTCTTTTCGGTCTTGGCCCAGAGGGTCAGCAATTGTTCATTAAGGTGATCGCGTACGATCTCATCAAGGGCACCAAAGGGTTCATCCATGAGCAATATGTCAGCATCAAACGCTAAGGCCCGAGCGATGCTGGCCCGCTGCTGCATCCCGCCGGACAACTGCCAGGGAAACTTCTTTTCAAACCCGGCCAGGTCCACCATGTCCAGCACCCGTGCGACGCGCTCTTCCTGATCCACCTTGTCATACCCCATGATCTCCAGCGGCAGCCGGATATTCCCGCCAATCGTGCGCCAGGGGTATAGCCCGGCCGCTTGAAACACATAGCCATAGGCGCGGTTCAACCGGGCTTCGCGAGGCGACGTTCCGTTGACCGTGATCTCCCCGCCGGTGGGTTGCTCAAGATCAGCCATCACGCGCAAAAAGGTGGTCTTCCCGCAGCCAGACGGCCCGATGAATGAGACAAACTCACCCTTCTTAATGTCGAGGGATACGTCGCTGAGGGCATGCACCGGGCCATCATTCGTCTGAAACGTCAATGAAAGCCCTTTGGCCGATATCACAGGGTCGATCGTCATTCTGATTTGTTTCTTTTGGACCTGTCCAGCGCTCTACACCCCGGTCGCCGGAATACCGGTGCGGATGACGGGCTGCGGCGCGGTCAGGTCTTTCCACTGCGACAGGGCCTTGTTGACCGTCCCATTCGCGGGGCGCTCAACAAACTTGCCATGACCCTGCTGGGTGCGGACCTCACCATCATGGATGGCCACATGCCCCCGGGTCAGCGTGAAGCGCGGCAGGCCTTTGACGTGATGACCTTCGAACACGTTATAGTCGATGGCCGATTGCTGCGTATCGGCGGTAATGTTCTTTTCCTTCTCCGGGTCCCACACCACCAGATCCGCATCCGCCCCCACCTGAACGGCGCCTTTGCGCGGGTAACAATTCAGGATCTTCGCGATGTTGGTAGAGGTCATCGCGACAAACTCATTGGGCGTCAGACGACCTGTCGCAACGCCATGGGTCCACAGCATCGGCAGACGATCTTCCAACCCACCGGTCCCGTTCGGGATCTTAGAAAAATCACCCACACCATAACGTTTCTGCTCCGTGGTAAAGGCGCAATGATCCGTCGCCACCACGCTCAAAGACCCCGACATCAGACCGTTCCAGAGGCTCTCCTGATGCTTCTTGTTGCGGAAAGGGGGTGACATGACCCGGCGCGCGGCGTGATCCCAGTCTTCGTGGAAATACTCGCTCTCATCCAATGTCAGATGCTGAATGAGCGGCTCCCCCCACACGCGCTTGCCGTTCTGACGCGCCCGCCGGATCGCCTCATGCGCCTCTTCGCAGGACACATGCACCACGTACAGCGGCACGCCCGCCATGTCGGCAATCATGATCGCCCGGTTCGTGGCCTCGCCTTCAACCTGGCTGGGCCGGGAATAGGCATGCGCCTCAGGGCCGGTGTTGCCTTCCGCCAAAAGCTTGGCCGTCATTTCAGCGACAACATCGCCGTTCTCGGCATGCACCAACGCCGTCGCGCCCAGTTCGGACAGACGACTGAAGCTTGAAAACAACTCATCATCATTCACCATCAACGCGCCTTTGTAGGCGAGGAAATGCTTGAACGTGTTGATGCCCCGATCCTGCACGACCGTTTTCATGTCATTGAAGACCTGTTCGCCCCACCAGGTGACAGCCATGTGGAAGGAGTAATCACAATTGGCCTGAGTCGATTTATTATCCCACCGCTTGATCGCATCGAGCAGGCTTTCGCCCTGGTTGGGCAGGCAGAAATCAACAACCATCGTGGTACCCCCTGACAGCGCGGCCCGCGTGCCGGACTCAAAGTTGTCGGAGGAGTAGGTTCCCATAAACGGCATCTCCAGATGCACATGGGGGTCGATACCGCCGGGCATGACGTAGCAGCCGGTGGCGTCCAGATCTTCATCGCCCTTAAGGTTCTCTCCGATCTCGATGATCCGGCCTTTGTCGATCAGCACATCGGCCTTGTAGGTCAGATCATGGGTGACGACGGTTCCGTTTTTGATAACTGTAGTCATGCTTTCTCCTGAACAGGGGGAAGATTATCTGACCTCCGGACTGGCAGTGTCCAAGAGAGGCTCCAGAAGATGAGATGTAGAATGGTATAGACGAGGGCTGCAAGGTGCAGGGCAATCACCACGAAACTGAGTGTGGTTGACAAAAATTGCACCCAAAGGGGCGTTACATGCGAATGAAGCCGCCCGCCCTCAACTTCCGAAACCTCTCTGTGGGTCAGAGTGGTATGAAGGATCGTGGTCAGCAAACCGAGTCCAAAGAATATCCCCGCTGCGATGATCCAGGCCCGCCCGGACACTGAGACGGTGAGAAAAAAAAGCGCGAGGTAAAGCGGGGCGAGATAAGTCAGTGTATTGGCCGATCCGGGTCCTACGCCGACGTCCCTAAGCCAGGTCTGCAACAGGTAGGTGACATCTTCGTGGACGCCAAAAGCGTACAAAAACCCGCCAGCCACCAGAAACAAAATGGGGCCAGCCAGCGCCTCGAGATGCTGGTAGGTAGGATCACCGGCACAGAGCTTTCGCCATCGAAATCGAAGGGCGTAGATCACCGCCGCGTAGTGAATTGAGGGCAGAATTGCGAGAATCCAAAAGTCAATCCTGATGAAAACCGACCAGCCATAAGGGCCGCCGAACTTGGGGTCCAAGTTCCACAGAAACCATGTGGCCAAACCAACCCATACCACGATTGGGACATGCGCCAGAGCATAGCCATTTTGTCCCGATCGCAAGATCACTCCACAATCTCCGCTGTGTTCAGAACTGCATGCAACAGAACATCTGTCCCAGCCTGCGCCCATTCCTTGCTGATGTCTTCCGACTCATTATGGCTGAGCCCGTCCACGCAAGGGCACATGATCATCGCCGTTGGGGCCACGTCATTGATCCAGCAGGCATCATGCCCCGCGCCTGAGACGATATCCATGTGGCTATAGCCCAATTCCTCGGCTGCATCCCGCACGGCAGTAACGCATCCTTCGTCAAACGCGGGCGGGTCGAACTGACCCACGATATGGCTTTCAAAGCTGACCCCGATCTCTTCGCAAAGCTTCGGCGCGCGTTCGTCAAATTCGGCCACCATGGCGTTCAGCTTGTCCAGCAGATGCGTGCGCATGTCGACTGTGAATACGACCTTGCCGGGGATGATGTTGCGGGAATTGGGATAGACGTCGATATGGCCGATCGCGCCCACCGCGTTGGGCTGGTTCTTCATCGCGATCTCATGAACCAGCTCAGTGATCAGCGCCAAACCCCGCCCCGCATTCTTGCGCATCGCCATGGGCGTGGAGCCGGTATGGCTTTCCTTCCCCGTCACCGTGCATTCGATCCAGCGCAGGCCCTGGCCATGGGTCACAACGCCGACGTCCTTTTCTTCGGCCTCCAGAATGGGACCCTGTTCGATATGCAGCTCAAACATCGCGTGCATCTTGCGCGCGCCGACCTCTTCGTCACCGACCCAACCGATGCGCTTCAACTCATCGCCGAATTTTTTGCCCTCGGCATCCACGCGGTCATAGTCGCATCCCCTGCCTGTGGGGCAGGTTCCAAGATGCCCAGCGGATTACCATGCCCGTCAGAGAAGCTGATCGGCACGCCAGTTCGCATCGCA
>JBCCNB010000059.1:0-11318 GCA_039026055.1 Pseudomonadota bacterium
GGCGGATGCGCCTCGCTGCGCACTTCCACACGTGCGCCGCTCAGGCGCACATCATAGGTTGGCACTTTTTCGGTGAATGGGGCTGGCGATCGCCCGTTTGTTACATCGTATTGAAAACCATGCCACGGACAGGTCACTAGACAGTCGATGATGCGTCCTTCACCCAAAGGTCCGTTCTGATGCGCACAGGCATTCGAAATCGCGCTCAGGCGTCCATCGTGCAGATAGACAGCCACGCGATCACCGCTACTGAGCAGTTGGATCTTGGCAAATCCGTCGCGCATTTCCGAGATGTCACACAGATCCACCCATCGTGCCGTCGCAGGTGGCGCACTTGCATCGTGCCGTCTCTCCTTTACGGCCGCGGCCAGATGCAGCCCGACCACCAGCAAGGCACCGCCCAGAAAAATCACTGTAACGGCGTGGTTCTGCTGATCTTGCAAAATCCCGAAGCATACGTGCCCCACCACGGCGGCATAAGCTGGATAGATGAGGTAGTGCAGGCTCTTCCAGACGGGCGGCGTTAGGAATTTCATCCAGAAATCGTGACTGGTCACCGCGAGGATCAACAGCACCAGAAGAGCAAATATTCCCAGTGCCTCGAACGGAAAACCGGCGAGCTGCCCGAAGCTGGTGTTGGACGACAACGCCGCGGCATATTTGTTCGTCGGAGAGAACGCGAAATACCAGTTCACGATGAAGGTTGCGTGGGTCGTGGCCACGAAAAGCGTCATCACGCCGAAATGCCGCCGGTTGTAAAGCAGCGGCAGGAAGATCGGGTTCAGCCGTGCCAGCGGCCCGATGCACAGGATTACTGTCATCATCACGAAGGCGCAGGCCCCAAAGGCGCGCGCATTGTGGATGGCCGGGTTGATCGGGCGCTCATGGCTCAGCAAGCCGGGCGTGACATTCAGGAAGATATAGAGAAATGCTGCCACTCCCGCGAGCATGACGGCGTCATAGATCCACTTGTTGCGGTTCCACTGAACAGGAATGTACTTGACGCTCATTGTACCTCTTCCGCCGCCGATAGCTGCTCTGGCGCGATGTCTGCAGGCCAGGATGGCCGCAGGCTCAGGCCCAGAACAATGGTCAGGCAGACGAGCACGGTCAGCACGATCGCCACCATGAAATGTGCTTGTCTAGGGGGCGCATAGCGACGCTGCCAAACGTCACGCCCGGTCGCCAGAATACGCCAGCGCCAAAGCACCAGCGGCCAGATCACCATCACACCTGGGAACATCAACACCCGAAAAATGTAAGCGCCCCGCGCGTCCTCGTCGATCCTGTCGATCCCCCAGCCCAGAAACACCACGGCCACTGCGGCCCCCAAGTAGAGCCAGACTTGCACCATGAGAACTATCGTTTCCGCCATCCTTAAGCAGCGCCCCCGAACGTCACGCCAGAGATCTGCGCCATCTCCTTTTTCCAGGTTGTCAGATCATCATGATTGAATTTTGAGAGATGGTTATGGCCGCAGGCGCGCGCCATGACCTGCATGAGCTCCACGGAGGCTGAAAAGAAATTCGCCAATTGCTTGGCGGACTTTTCGACCACTATGCGGCTGGTCAGACTGGGTTTGGTGGTGGCGATGCCCACGGGACAATTGTTCGTGTGACAGGCGCGCATCGCAATGCACCCCACCGCCTGCATGGCAGCATTTGACAGGGCGATCGCATCAGCCCCCAATGCCATCGCCTTAATGAAATCAGCGGGCTTACGCAGGCCTCCGGTGATCACAAGGCTTACGTCGCGCCGGTCGAGCCGGTCAAGGTGCGCGCGCGCACGCCCCAGCGCCGGAATTGTAGGCACCGATACATTATCGCGGTAAATGATGGGGGCCGCCCCGGTGCCGCCGCCACGTCCATCCAGAATGATGTAATCGACACCGACCTTTAGAGCCGCATCAATGTCCTTTTCGATGTGCTGGGCGGAGAGCTTGTAGCCCACGGGGATGCCGCCCGTGCGGTCGCGTACTTCGTCCGCGAAGTCCTTGATCTGCAGCGGATCGGTCCAGTCCGGGAAACGCGCTGGAGATATTGCGTCGGTCCCTTCTTCCAAACTACGGACCTCGGCGATGCGCCCGTTGACCTTTGCGCCGGGCAAATGGCCACCCGTACCCGTCTTGGCCCCCTGCCCGCCCTTGAAATGAAACGCCTGCACGCGCGCGACCTTGTCCCAGGAAAACCCGAACCGGGCAGACGCCATTTCATAAAAATAGCGGCTGTTGGCTTCTTGTTCTTCGGGCAGCATACCACCCTCGCCGGAGCAAATACCGGTACCCGCTATCTCAGCTCCGCGAGCCAGCGCGATTTTTGCCGGCTCAGATAGCGCGCCGAACGACATGTCGGACACGAAAAGCGGGATGTCGAGCCGTAAGGGCTTTTGCGCATTGGGACCAATCACCACACCGGTGTCCACAGGCTCTTCGTCCAGCAGCGGCGGTTTGGCCAGTTGGGCCGTCAGAATTTGAATGTCGTCCCAATCCGGCAGTTCCGCTCGCAAAACGCCCATCGCGTCCACGCGTCCGTGGTGCCCGGTTTTTGAAAGACCATCCCGCGCATAGGCCTGTATGAGTCCTGTGTAGGGCTCGCCGGTGTCACCATGACTTGGATCGGCATAAAGCCCCAAATAGGCCTCGCGATTATAGGGCTGTGGGTTCTGATAAGCCCAAGTCGAGATCTGGTCGGCGTCGACAAAGACCTGTTCGTCTTCGATCCAAGAGCGAAACTTCGGCAAGATCTCGTCATTTGCATATTCCGACACGCCACTGTCGAGCCGGTAATCCCAATCGTGCACCCCGCAAATCAGGTTGCGGCCGCGCACGAACCCGTCCGCCATCAGGGCACCCCGATGCAAGCACCGGCCATAAAAAACAGAGACTTCACTGTCGAAACGTACAAGTACAAGATCAACCTCGGCGACAAGCGCATATTGCCGCTCGCGGTCGGGCAGGCTGGAAAGGCTGGCTACGGCATGGGGCGTCATTGCGTTGCTCGCATAATTACATCTTCAAGTTTGGTCGGCGCGCGCAACCCGACCCTTGTGCAGTATTCGCCCGATCAAGCCGGTGTGACAAATCACAATTTCTTCTTCACCCCGTAAAGCCGGCGTGAAAGGCTAAAACAGGCGCTCAGGGCTAGCGCACGATGGTTCCGCCTGTCCGCATGGCGCGCACGCCGGCCCGCGCGATGGCAAAGATTGTGATGGCGGTCACCGTCCAGAAGAACCAGGTGATCGGCCCACGGAACAAAATCGCGGGGTCACTGCCGGACATGAGCATCGACTGGCGGAAATTATCCTCCAGCAACGGTCCCAGAATAAAGGCGATCAGGAAAGGAGCAGCGGGGACATGAAAGCGCAGCATGGCAAAGCCAACCCAGCCCATTGCGAACATAACGCCCACATCGAATATGTTGTTGTTCACAGCAAAAACACCATAGATGCAGAGCACCAGCACCGCCGGGATCAGAATGCGCTTCGGCACGTCGGCCACGAACTTGAAGCCTTTGATGGCCAGCGTACCGACGAAAAAGAGAAAGACTGAGCTAACGATCAGTCCGATGAAAAGGCCATAGATGATATCGACGTTCAGGATGAACATCATCGGGCCGGGCTGCAGACCGTGGATCATGAAAGCGCCGATGATGATCGCGGTGATGACATCTCCCGGCACACCAAGGGCCAGCAGCGGGATCAGCGTCGCCCCCGCCACACCATTGTTGCCGGCTTCAGAAGCAGCGACACCTTCGATCTCGCCCCTGCCAAAGTTCTCCCGGTTTTTCGATGTGCGTCGCGCTTCTGAATAGCTCAGGAATGCCGATGGGGCTGCGCCAATTCCGGGGATCGAGCCCAGAAAAACGCCAATGAAACTCCCCCGCACGATGGACTTGAAGCTTTTGCGGTAGTCGGCAAAGCTCACCCAGTTCTTCCCGAGGCTTCGCGCTGTGCCCACGTGCGCGGTCGGGCTCCAGACCATCGCAATGATTTCCGGGATCGCAAAAAGCCCGATCAGAACGGCAATGAAATTCAGGCCACCCATCATGTTGGGATCGCCAAAGGTAAAACGGTTTGTGCCGTAAACGAGGTCGAGACCCACCGTTGCAAGCAGCAGGCCCAGCAGCGCTGAAAGCGCACCCCGCAGCAGGCTGTCACCGGATACGCCCGCGATGATAGTCAACGAGAAAAGGATCAGCGTGAAAAATTCGGGCGGCCCAAAGCTGAGCGCGAAGGACGCCAGCCATCCGGCGAAAAGGATCAGCGACAGGTTCGAAATCAGATCCGCGGTGCAAGAGGCCCAGAGCGCCATACCAAGCGCGCGTCCTGCCTCGCCGCGTTCGGCCATCGGATAGCCATCAAGGATGGTCGCTGAGGATGCAGGCGTGCCCGGTGTCTTGATTAGGATCGCGGGGATCGACCCGCCAAAAATGCCGCCCTTATAGACGCCAAGAAGAAGTAAAATGCCCGTGATGGGCTGCAGGGCGAAGGTGAAAGGCAGCGTAAGGGCGACCGCCATTGTAGCGGACATACCAGGAATGGCGCCACCAATAACGCCAATCACGACGCCCACAAAGAGCGCTAGGAAAGACTCAACATTGCCAACAAGACTGAGCCCGGCGGCAAGGCTGTCGAGAAAGCTCATGGCAACCTCAAGAAATTACCCTGCGGAACAGCAACGCCCGCCACGTGTGCAAAAAAGGCATAAAGCACGAGCGGAATCACAACCGCACAGATCAGGGCTGCAACAGGGTGGCGCGTCCGCACTAAAAACGCAGTTGCTACGAACAACAGCATCGATGTCAGAACCATTCCCAAACGGGGCAACAAAACCATCGTCACGCCCATCAGAACCGCCATTGCACCGAGACGGATGTAGGCGGCAACAGGCTCGTCAGAGGGTCTGTTGAGCAGGTCGCCGCCCGGATCGGTCCGCAGTGCTGCCAGCAACAGCCCCGCTCCTGTAAGCGCCAGGAAGCCCGCCAGAGCGTAGGGCCAGAACAGCGGCGACAACACGACATTGCCCACATTGCTGGGAGAAGACACCCAGGCCGGGATGGCGTAGACTATCAGGAACGCCGAAAAAATCAGCGCACCGAGGCCGAGTTGCATCTGAAGGCTGCGGTCGGTCATGGTCTTACCCCCGGACAATACGGCAAATAGAAAGCGCGCCGGAGCCGTGCCCCGGCGCGCAGTCCGCCAGCGCGCAGCCTAGCCTTCGATGCGCATGCCCAGTTCGTCAACAAGTTTCCGGAAGGTTTCGTACTGGCCTTGGATGAATTCGTTCGCTTTGACCGGATCCATCAGTTCTATGACCGATCCGCGGGCTGTCATCTGTTCGAGGAACTTTTCATCCTGCGTCGCTTCTGCCATCCAGGCACCCCATTTTTCGGCAACGTCATCCGGCAAGTCATCAGGACCGGCGATACCGGTCCAGCCCACCAGCTGGTGCAAAGCCGGCTTGCCAAGGTCCGCTGCTGTGGGCGCGTCGAATCCGGCGACTGGCTCAGGTGTCGTCACCATCAAGGGTACAAGCTGGTCGTTGGCAATAAAGCTCGCCAATGCAGAAGAGTTCGTACACAGGAACGTCGCTGTGCCATTCAGAACGGCCGTTGCTGCCGCGCCGCCGCCTTTTTGGGGAATATGCGTTGTCTTGGTCAGGGGCTCTTCCACGCCAAACTCGGACAGAACGAAAACGGCAGCGAGATGCAGCAGAGACCCCACGCCCGAAGAGGAATAGGTCACGCCACCCTCCTCCACCTTGGCAATCAGATCATCCATCGACGCAATGCCGGAACTCGGGCTCACCGCACAAGCGACGGGATTTATCTCGTACACTGTAACGAAACGAAAATCATCAAGCGTGTAGGGCAGCGTGGCCTTCATAGCAGGGTTCACCGAATGGGATCCAACCCGCGCAAAGAGCATTGTGTAGCCATCGCCCTTTGCGTTTTGAACAGCAACAGAACCTGTCGCACCGCCTGCTCCGGTCACGTTTGCCATCACCAATGTGCCACCGACAGCTTCGCCCAACGGCTCAGCAATCGTACGCGCCGAGATGTCGGTGGCTCCACCTGCACCATAAGGGATGACCATGTTGATCGGGCGCTCGGGATATTCTGCGAAACCGGCTGTGGCTACGCCGGCACCAAGGGCCAAGGCGGCGCTAAATTGCTTAAATTTCATTGTTTCCTCCAAGTGTGATCAAACGCAGGCGAGCGTTGCAACCTCGCCGTCTCTTGCTTGACAAAAAGTATCGTTAAGTGAAGCTTAATAGAAGCAATAAACGATTACAGACTTCGTAAGTCAAGCTAACGAAAAGGGGCTGTCGCCTGTCCATCCGCACCCTGCGCACGCTCCTTGCCGTCCATGATCACGAGACGTTCAGTGCGGCGGCGGATGCCCTCTGTGTCACGCACGCCGCGGTGAGCCAGCAGATGCGTGCCCTCGAAGAACAATGGGGTGTACAGATCTTCGATCGCAGCAAACGCACACCCGAACTGACCCCGACAGGCCGCGCTGTGGTTGCGCGGGCACGCGAGGTGGTCAGAGCCTATGACGAATTGCTGCCGTCCGTCCTTGGGGATGCCGGACTGCATGGCGACATTGCGCTTGGCGCTCTGCCCACAACCTTGACGGCGCTCGTGCCAGCAGTCATCTCGCTTCTTAAAGGCGCTTATCCAGATGTGCACGTGCGTGTCTACCCGGGCCTGAGCCACCACCTGGTCACACAAGTCGAACGCGGCGCTTTGGACGTGGCGCTGATCACCCGGCCTCAAATGCTGGCGCCGGAGCTCTCCTTTCTGGAAGTGGCCCAAGAACCGGTGCAGCTGTTGGCCGCACTCGAAACGAAAAGCAACGACCCCTACAGGCTGTTGCGTGATCGGCCCTTCATTCGCTTCAATCGGGCCGCGGTTGTTGGCCACATGATCGAAAGTTGGCTGCAGACACGCGGGATCAAGGTCAACGAGACGATGGAGCTAGATGGGATGGAGGCGATCTCGAGCATGGTTCATGCCAACCTCGGCGTCTCGCTGATGCCCGAAAGCTGCGTGCAGCCCATAAATCCGCTACCACTCAAACGTTTGCCGCTGGGGTCAGGTGCACCGGTGCGCAAGCTGGGTCTGGTGCACCACCGCGACAGCGCGCGGATGGCCACGTTACGCGAAGTCCACCGGATTTGTCTTGAAGTTGTGAAGGCCCGGTCGGTGCGTCAAGCGGAGCCAACTTTGTGATATCACCGCAGGAAGGTGCGGTCATATTGGCCGGTGCGGCTGCCGGAGGGTTCGTCAATGGGCTTGCAGGCTTCGGCGTGGCGCTGTTTGCTTTAGGCTTTCTTCTGACCATCATGACGCCCATCGAAGCTGTTGCCATAACGGCGATTCTTTCCGTAACGAACGGGCTGCAGGGCGTTTGGGTTGTGCGCCAGGCCCTGCGCGACAATCCCGCACGACTGGCGCGGTTTCTGATCCCAGGACTTGTTGGCGTACCTTTGGGCATTACGCTGCTGAAAATAGTTCAGGCAGATACGTTAAAGCTGGTTATCGCGCTTTTTTTGATGGCGTACGGCGGCTATTTCTCGTTTTTGAAAAAGCTGCCCAGCATTGCGAAACGGCGACCACTGACGGATTGCGCCGTTGGTTTCTCCGGTGGCGTGATGGGAGGCGCCGCGTCACTGTCGGGGGCCTTTCCCACCATGTGGTGCGCCCTACGTGGCTGGCCCAAGGCGGAAACGCGTGCGGTTTTACAGCCCTTCAACGTCACGATCCTCGGTGTGACAACCACTCTGCTGATTTGGGAAGGCGCATACCACCGCGAGACGCTGCTGCGGCTGGCAATCGCCGTCCCTGCCGCCCTGTTGGCCGCGCAAATTGGCATATCGGTGTTCCATCGGCTTTCAGACCGGATGTTCTCGCGCCTGCTTGTTGCGCTATGTTTTGCATCGGGTGCCTTACTGCTGGTGCGCACCCTCACTTAAATTCACGACAACGGCACTAGGAACACCTCATGTATCAGCTCTATCTCGCAAAAGGCACATCGGGCCTTGCAACTCATATCCTGTTGGAGGAGATCGGTGCGAATTACGAAACACACTTCTTGTCTATTCCGGAAGGTGAGCACCTAGCTCCAGACATGCTGCAGCTGAACCCGCGCGGACGTTTGCCCACGCTCGTGACCCCGCAGGGCCCCCTGGCGGAAAACCCCGCGATCCTCGCCTACCTTTCGCATGCGCACCCCGAACACAATCTCATGCCCATCGAGCCTTTTGCATTTGCCAAAGCACAATCGGTGAACCTTTACCTAGCGGCAACACTGCATGTGGCGTTCGCCCACAAAGCGCGCGCCCGGCGATGGGCGGACGAGGCGAATGCCGTTGCCGCCATGCAGGCCAAGGTGCCCAAGAACATCGCCGAAGGCGCTGATTTCATCGAGACACATCTTTTGGCTGGGCCATGGGTCCTTGGCGCCGACTTCTCAGCCTGCGACGCCTATGTTTTCCTCGCACACCGCTGGATGGCCGCCACAGGCGTCAATCTGGCGCATTATCCAAAGCTGGCCGCGCACACGGAAGCGATGCGGGCGCGCCCTGCGGTCGCCCGCGCGTTGGAGCAGCACGGCCTTTAACCAATGATCTCGTCCGACCGGTCGTCGGTCTCGCCATAACGGCGCATGACGGCAGGCTTGGTGCCTTCGTAGACGCGTTCGAGGTTTTCCGCGATTTTGGCGTTTTCGCGCTCAAAGAGGCAATTTCCGTCCATATCGGAAGCGGCGATGAACGGGCCCATCCGCCGCGCGCGGATCACCCACATGGCTTGCGCAATCCCAAGCTCTTCGTGCCAATGCACCGCTTCGACTTTTTCAACGCCACGCCCCAAGAGCGCGCCGGTCCCGTAGCCCACGGTCGACAGGTACATCGCGCCATTGGGCACGAAGTATTCTTTGTAGTCCTTGCTCGACATGCCGCCCTTGCCGATGATCAGCCGCGCTCCGGTCTTGGCCATCCACTCTGGCAGCCACTTGGCAAAGCGGAAGCTCGCCGTCGCTGTCACCGCACCCAGATCGAACGAGCCGTCGTCGCGGATCACCGCGGCGGGTGAGCAATGAAAATTCGCTGCGCTCTCGGACGGAAGCTCCATGGGAATGTTTGCCTGTTGTTCCAGCGCGCGCATGTAGACGCCCTCGCGCGCGGTGTAGATCAGTCCGTCAAGGTAGACGATATCGCCCAGCCGCACGTCGGCCAGTGCCTCGGCCGTCGGCGTGGTCGACAGGGTGACTTCGCGAATACTCATTCGGCGGCCTCGCGTCTTGGCTGCCAGTCAACAGTCTCGCGGCGCTGGTAGTCGGTGAACCAGTCGGGATCCGTTCGGTGCTCAACCCGGCCGTCCGGCCAAATTCGTGCCACCGCACGACGGGAAGAGAGACAGAAGGCATGCACGGACATCTGCATGCCACCGGTATGGCAGTAACCAACTTCAATATTGCAGTCTATCACCATGTTTTTGCCAACAAATCCCATCGCGCCCATACCGATGGAATTGCCAAGCTCCTTGAACTTATCCTCCATCTCCGCGATCAGCGGATCACTATTCCGGCTGCCAACCGTGCGCAAGACAGCTGCACGTTTGCCCAGCACCATGCAGGTGTCTTTTGAACCGCCAAGGCCGATGCCGATGATCGCTGGCTGGCAGGCAAGGCCGCGTTTGCCAAAGGCGACGAGGCTGTCAAGGTAGAACCGCTTGATGCCTTCCATGCCGTCCGAGGGGAACAGCATGCGGTAATCCGTGCCGAAAAGGCCCCCCTTGTGCACGGTGATGAGATCGATCCACTCCCCTTCCGGCTCGAAGCCGTACTCAATTTCGGGCGCGCCGATGCCCACATTGTTGTTGTGATCCGTCCGCCAGAGCGGGTGCACGCGGTTGGGCCTGAGGGGCACGCCGGTGGTGGCCTCGGCGGTTGCGCGACGCAGCGCCGTCTCCAGCGCGACGGGCCCGCCTTCAATCCGCGCCTCGTTGCCCATCTTGACGAACCAGCGCGGCACGCCAGTATCGCCGCACATCGCGCGTCTGTCTTCCTTGGCGGCCTCGTAGTTTTCCAGCATTGCCTGCAAAACGAAGGACGACAGATCACCGTCCTCGGTTTTCGCCGCTGCCCGGAGCCCATCAAGGTAATCCTGAGGGATTTCGATGGCCGCCTTATCCATAAGCGCCAGGGCGGTTTGGTGAACGAGGTCGATGGGGATCATTGCGCGGCGACCAGAGTTTCGGGTTCCCCTTCGGACAGTATAGTTTCACCCGGCCGAACGACCGAGAATTCAACGTCTTGCCGGTCGACGCACAACTCTGCACCGGCCCCCTTAACGCAGGTAAAGTAGCTGTCTTCCATCGGGCCTTCGTCCGGGAAATCCTCGCGGTAGTGGGCGCCGCGCGAGTTTTCCCGCGCGAGGCCTGCCCGGGCGATCACCTCGGAAATCTCGCACAGGCTCGCCATGTTGAGCCAGTCGTGCCATGTGAGGTTAAAAGCAAGATTGCCGCCATCCACCCCGGTTTGCATCAATTCAGACCTGATGTCTGCGATACGTTGCAGTCCGCGCGTCATCCCTGCGGCGGTGCGCATGACGCCAACATCCTCCCACATCGCTTCCTGCAGCTTCAGGCGAAGCGGGTGCACTTGCCCTGTTTTCTGTCGCAGTGGATAGAGCGCCCGATCCACTTCTGCTTGAAGGACTTCTTCATCCGGATCACGCAGCGCACCCATTTCACGGATGTCCATCCCCATCACGTCCCCCGCGATGCCACCATAGACGGTCGAATTGGCGACTCCATTGCCGCCGAGACGATTTGAACCATGCGCACCACCCGCGTCTTCGCCCGCCACGTACAACCCTTCCAGCGCAGTGCGCGTGTCGATATCCACTACGACGCCGCCCATAAAATAATGTGCGGTGGGAACGACCTCGACCAAACCGCCCGCGAGATCGAAGCCGCTGTCCTCACATCGTTTGACCATGCCCTTGAACTTGGCGCGCACGTTCTCAGGCCCCAGATGCGCCATCGAGATGTACATTCCTTTCTGGCCAGGATCGTTTATCTTCCGCATCTCGGCGTAGATCCCGCGGCTGACCAAATCACGCGTCGCCCGCTCGCCCTTGTCATCATAATCAAACATGAAACGGTGCCCGGCGGCATTGAGAAGCTGGCCGCCCGCGCCACGAAGCCCCTCTTCCAACACGGTTCCTGTCATGCGGCTGTGATCGCCCGCCACAAGGCCCGTGGGATGAAACTGGACCATCTCCATATCTCTCAACGGCAGGCCCGCGCGCA
>JBCCNB010000060.1:0-11311 GCA_039026055.1 Pseudomonadota bacterium
CCACCGATGGATAAACCAACACCGTGCACGGAAATGGGGAACCGTTCGGCCAGATGCGCAAGTTGCGAAATCGGGCGTCCGCCTGCGCCCATGTAATTCTCGGCATGTACTTCCAACCAGGCCACCGTGCCCGGATCTTCCTGAAGAGCTGTGAAATGATCGGCCTTATAGCCCACACCCGGGGCAAGCGGCAGATCCGTGTGGCGCGATGTATCGTCCAGCATGTCACATCTCCTTTGCGTGGTCTGGCCCCGCATCAGCTGCGGGGCCAGCTAAAACCTTATGCCGGCAGATCGCGGTCCAGCTCTTCCAGTGAGCCCTTGCGCTCTGTGCCATCCGCCATTGCGGGCAGCTCGATCTCCGTGCAGGTGCCTGCATCCACCAGCGTCCAGGCGTTGCCCTGGTAGTCGACGGTGGACGTAGCAGCACAGGTCGTGCCCGCGCCAGCAGCGCAATCATTTTCGCCTGCCAGAGACACGCCAAAGCACTTCTCTTTGGCCTGCGCTTGTACAGTGGTGGTCATAGAAGCTGTCAGTGCCGCTGCAACGGCACCGGCAACGGCAAGACTTTTGGGGTCGATAGACATCTTGGTTCCTCTCTTCATAGGACAGTCAATACTCGGGGCCACAGGGTCCTTGTGACGCCGTTAACAGTAATGGGTTTGGATGGCCTACATCCAGAGACCTGCGCCCAAAGTAACAACAATGTCAGTCCACGTGACAATGCACAAAACCGACGCACCACTGGTTTGGCGGTGATTTGCTGCAAATTCTCACAATTTCCGCCCACGCGATCACAGGATGGTTAGGCCCCTATCTTTGCGCGGTCCATGACGCCATATGTGCGGCATCATTCAACACCGCAGGAGCGCATCCATGAAATCCCTTCTCACTTCCGCCGCCGCATTTGCCATGCTGACAGGCGCCGCCTTTGCAGGGCCCCAATACATTGACGAGACCGGCTATGCCGTATCCGGCTACGACGTGGTTGCGTATTTCAGCCTTGAACAAAACCCCATTGGTCAGGCCCAGCCCGAACCTGTGAAAGGCAATGCCGCCATCACCGCAGAATACAATGGCGCAACCTTCGCCTTCTCGTCTGAGGTAAACCGCGATGCCTTCCTCGCCGACCCGGCGCGCTATGCACCCCAGTATGACGGTCATTGCGCCTATGGCGTATCCAAAGGCGGCAAGGTGCCTGCAAACCCCAACCTGTGGCGCATCGTGGATGACAAGCTCTATCTCAACATCACCAAGAACGTCGTAGGCTTCTGGGAAGAAGACGTACCCGGCAATATCACGCTGGCCGAAGGCAACTGGGGCGGCATCGAAGCCAAAGACGCCTCCACCAACACCATCCCCAAGTTCACATCCGCAGCCCCGCTTCAGAACTGATCTGGGCATACATGATGTGAGCGTCAAAGAAAGGCCCGCCATGCAGAACCGCATGGCGGGCCTTTTTCAAGTTAAGTCCAGTGCACGGCGCTTTTCGGGTTTATTCACCGCTTGTGTTTTGGCTTCCACGTATCAAGCCAGGCCCGCACCCGGCCGCGCCGCGCCGCCACCGCATCGCCCGCCGCATCAAACCCTTCACCAATACCGTCCATCATCGGATCAATCCGTTTGGCCCGGAATCGCCGCCACATGGCCCAAACCATCAGCACCGCCACCAGAAAACCCACGATGATGATGATATTGACCCAAGGGATCGCCTTGGTCGCATCAGGCCCGCTGACGGCCCAGACCGCAATGGCATTTGGAAAGATCGAATAGAACTCATTGCGCCAGCCATAATGCTTGATCGCCACCCATTTCGGCGTCTCGACGGTCGATTTCAGGTCCGAGGCCTCCGCTTGCAGGTTCGAGGTGTCAAACTTGAAATAGGGTGGCCAGCCCCAGCCGGTGTCTTCATTGCGATAGACCATCACACGGCCGTTCGGGAACACCGTCTGGATGAAGAACACATCGCGATTGGCAAGCGTTTCATCATTGCCCACGTCCGGAGCCGCCCAAAAAATCGAGTTCTCCCCGAAATCGATCCGCTTTTCATAGGTATCAGTGACCCGTACGATATCGGTCTGCGGCAGCGTATAGTGAAAGACCGCCAGGGTCAGCAGAACCAGTAGAACCCGGATCCCCCATTTGACGTAGACCATCACCCGCCCCTCAATGGAAATTGGTAAAATAGATGATCGCGATCACGATCGTCACCGGCACGATATAAACGCCCCAGATCAACTTGCGCCGGAGCGAGCCTTCGTATTCCCGAAGACCGGCCGCGATGTATTCATCCCGATCCCCAGGGCGGCCTGCCTCTTCATACCAATCCTCCAGCTTGGCCTTACGGACCGACCGCGAATAAAGCGACAGGCAGAAATAGACGATCGTCAGCGCGATAAAGCCAAAGATCGCAAGCCTCGCAAATGCCACCATGCCCTAACGTCCCTTCACCGGGCCCCATTTACCGGGCCCCATGGCCCCACCAAGTTTACCATCGCATCGAGATCGGATTTCGGCACCTGCTCCATGCTCGGTTCATGGCCAAAGAGTGCCTCGCGGGCGCCCAGTTTGTCCACCTGATATTCGCGCGTCAGATAGCTGACCACGTAATCCTTTTTCTCATCCGTCCATCCATTGTAGAGCTGATAAAAGAGCTCCTTGTGACAAATGAAAAGCTGCCTGAAGTCTTTGGGCGCCAGCTCTGACAGCAACATGTTGACCAGATCAGCGTCCTTATGATCAGAGGCCCTGAGTGTATAAAAATAGGCCGGGCTGTCCGCTGGGATCGTGGGCCAGGGCCCATCATTCTCCGCCCAGTTGACCAGCGCGCCCAGCAGATGAAACTCCTCCGGCAGTTTGTCTGCGTGGGTACGCGCCAACCGCCGCATGTCACTCTTCGACCGCCCGGTAAGCTCAATGCCCTCGCCCGCCAGCGCATTCACCAAAATGAAATCCATCTTCTGGCGCAGCACCGCCGCCGCGTCGATCCCCCGCGCCATCACGACCGACTCCACCAGACCGTTCACGTCCAGATATTTCGCGACGCGGTTGCGATCCGACAAATCCATCACGTCATCAACCGGCACATCCTCCGGCGCGTCCCCCACCGCGATCACGCCGGGCAGCTCCAGGTCCTGAAACACATACAAACCGCCAAAATGCGCCGTCCAGAAATTGCGCTGCTCGAACGCCATCTCGTCCAGATCCACCGGGTTGCGCAGAATATCCCCTGTTTCTCCCGCCAACTCGACCATCTCAGCAATCAGCACATCGTCAAACCACGCGTCCTCTTCATTGAGGAAGCGCTCTACCTTGCCATCCAACTCTTCGGCGCGACGGATCCGCCCATTCGTCGTGTCCGCCTCCACCTTGATGGTGCGGATATCAAAAAGCCGCTTCGGACTGTCGAGAGAAAACACAGAATTCACCAACTCGCCTGCCACCGCATCCCGCGCGGTCAAGGCAAAGAGCGCGCTCTCATTGGCATCGATGAACTGCCGCAGAATAGACCGCGACGTGGAAAACTTCGCATCCAAGAGCGGCGCCCGCTTCTGCTCCGTGGTCAGCAAAATGAACTGCCGATTGACCCCTTGATGGTTGAGGTAAAGCGCATCCCCCAACTCATGCCCCACCTCCGGCGAATAACCCGAAATATCAATGTAGAAATCCGTGAGGGTCGTGGTCTTGCCGGTCAGATGCTCCAATGCCCGATTATACCGCTCCACCAACGCGGGCGAGGCCACATGCACCAGATTGCCAAACATCAGGCCAGAGGTAATGAGCCGCTCCATCACACCGTCCCCAACAAGCGCAACGGAGCGCCTTCGCATGGCCCCGGTCTGGCGATCCAAGACTTCGAACAGCAGAACTTTATCCCTCGGTCCCGCTGACCATCCGAGCGACATCCTGCAATTGCCAATTCGCCAGGCCCTGGGTGGGGCCAGGCGAAGGCGCGGCGGGCTGCGCCCTTGATTCCGCGCCGGGCACATAAGCCAAACATCATCACACCCCGTCCCGCACCTTATCTTCTCCTCTGAGCCGCTCCACCCGCTGCGCCGCATAAAACCAATGAAGCGCCAACAATGGCCCCCATAAAAGCGCACTCCGGATCGACCCGCCCAGCGCCAAGGCAAGCATGCCGCCCACGCCATTGACCTCCAACCCGGCCCCCAGATCACGGTCATCAAACATCAGAAAAACCAGAATGCCCAGCGCGATCATCGCCCCTGCCGAAAGCCCGATCCCAACCGCCACCCGCCCATGCGACCGCGTCTCCCTCTGGATCAGCACAAACGGCACCAAGATCGCCGCCCCGCCCAGCACAAAAAGCGGCATCCCAATCCACCAAAGCGCACTCATCCCCGCGCATACCGCCAGACGAGCGGCACCACGAGCGCCAGCATCGGCCCCGCAAACGCCCGATACGACACCTGCACATTCCACCCCACAAGCGCCCCCCAGGACCCATTAAACAGCAGCAAGGATTCCTCAATCGAGGCCCCCTCAAACCCCATCGCCGTCCGCACGCCAACCTGCAGCCCCAAAAGCAAAACCACTGCCCCAATGAGCCCCCAAACACCCCACCTGAGCGGCATCAATGCCCCCAATACCAGCGCCAACCCAACCGTCACACAAAGCAAAATCACATCACACCTCCCTCAAACACCCCAAACAGAGCGCCTTCGCTTGGCCCCGGCCTGGTGATCCAAACCTCTGATCAGCCGCACTTTATCCATCAACTCCCGGACTCCATCCGAACGACATCCTGCAACTGCCATTTCGCCAGGCCATGGGTGGGGCCAGGCGAAGGCGCGGCGGGCTACGCCCTTGATTCCACGCCAAATTAACAGCGAAACTGTAGCCTAGACTTCTCGGGAATTTAAACACTCGGCTTAACCGACATGCTCGCTTTTCAAACGCAACGAAAGCCAGGTCGCATGGGGTAGGACCGAATTTGACAAGCCAGTTCATGCCTTAAATCGGTGGTAAGTGAAAAAACAAAAACTATAGACGGGCAAAAACACAATAGCACTGTAGAACGTTCCAATTACCGCAGAAAGCAAGATGCTTTGTCCCCCTCCGACGAAAAAAGTCAAAACTCCAAGCGCAACAAGAAAAGCAAACTGAGCCGCAAAAACGAACGACAACCCGATTGAATAATGTCGGAATCTCATGGGAGACCCTAGGGGACCTTTTCTGCTTTGTTTTGCTCCAATGACGGCGCTCAGCAGCAAAGCAGACGTGATCGGTAACATGAATAAGACAATTGCAATCATTGCTTCATACCTGCTTGATGTTCGACTGCCTTTTCCTCAATCCTTTGGCTATACATGCTTGAAATGTGATCTATCGTCGGCGACCACAAGACTGCAGCACTACAAACGTGCTGACCATCAATTAGGCTCATGATCCTGCAGGCGAGTGAGCTTAACCGCTGCGTTATTGCGCCGTTCACTCACCCCTTCCCCTCCAAATACCGCCTCTTCGCCTCTTCCATCCGCCCCATATCCCGCACAGCCGCCTCAATCGCCGCCTCGTCGGACTTGTCCGCATACCGGAACTCTGAATCCGCGTACCGGTTGATCTCCTGCACCACCATCTCCACCGTGATGGGCTGGCGCAGCTCCTCGATCATCCCCCGCTTCTCCTCGTACCCCTTAAACAAAAACAGATCCGGCTCCTCCATCCACTCATCGGGCAGCTCGAAATCCATCGCGCGCACCTTCACCGCATCCGTGATGTTCTTGATCGCGCGACCCGTGAACCGCTCATCCGCCTCCTGAATGCCCTTCAGATACGTCCCCAGCTTGGCAATCGTGTCGAGCGCGCGAAGATCCTTCTCCACCCTTTCATAAACCCGCAACAGCCCCTCCTCATGGGGCTTGCCGTGGCTCTCAAAACTCGCCGTCACAGCCTTCTTGATCTCCTGCGCGGCGTATAACTCATGGCTCCCAAGCGGAATGTCATGGTTCTTCCCCATCAGCAGTGCGAGGATATCAATGTAATCCTCCCGCGTCTGAGGCCCGTCCACCAGAAACCGCGCCCCCGCCCTCTGCCGCAGCGCATCATCCACATTTTCAGGGTAGTTTGAGAACATCCCAAAGGTGCAATTCCCCCGCACCACCGTATTCGCCCCCGAAAAACTCTCCATCAGAACAGCCGTAATCTCCAACTGCCCGGCAGAGCTCTGACGGTCCCCCCGCTTGCCCGCCAACTGGTCAATATCATCAATCGTGCCAAACCCAATCACGCCCGGGTCCAGCACGCCGTTGATAAAGCTCTTCGCGTTCTGCGCACTCTTGCCCTGATACGAGTCAATACTCTCCGTCGACAGGTTGGCATAGCGAAACGGATACCCCGCCACCTCGCAATAGCCATTAATGAGCCCCGCCATCATCTGAATGAGCGTCGTCTTCCCCGTCCCCGGCTTGCCATCGCCGATAAAAGTGAAAATAAACCCGCCCAGTTCCTCAAACGGGTTCAACTTCCGGTCAAAATCATAGGCCATCAGCATCTTCGCCAGCTTCAGCGCCTGATATTTGGCAATGTGATTGCCCACCACCTGATGCGGCTCTTTGAAACTCATCGTGAGCTTGGTGCTCTTCTTCCCCGCACTCGTCTCAAACCCGCGAATGGTGAAATCATCCGCCTCAACGCGCCACGCCTTGCCCGTGAAAGCCTCCAACCGCGCCGCATTCCCCGCCCGCAGCGCCAGCTTGCCCATCAGCGACTCACAGAACCCCGAAACCACCGCCACCAACCGCTCATCATCGGGTGCCAGCGTCGCAATGTCCTGCTCCATCTCCCACAACGCGCCATGTAGAGCCAACTGGGCATTGTCCGTCAGAACCTCCTCCACATCGCCCAGATCCACACTCACCTCGGACCCATGCGGCGCCAAGAGAAACGCGCAAGCATTTGCAAACACATGAGAAACCGCCAGCGCCTCCGCCGCCATCAGCTCCGTGAATTGCCCCTTCCGGCCTGCCTCCAACGACCCCGCCAAATTGGCCCGCCGCAAATCCGCCAGCACTGTCGCCTCCGCAAACGCCTCCCCAACAGCCAACCCAATCGCCAGCGCCCGCCGCAAGGAATGCAACACTGTCGCCTGCAACGGCGTCACCAACGGATCATCCTCATCCGCCGCGGTGACCGTCGCCACCAAATGCACCCCATCCGCCCGCGCGGTGGACCGCGTCACCAGCCCCGGCGTCGTCGACCGAAACCGCCGCCGTGTGCCCAGACCTGTCGATTTCTCCTCCGCCACATCGCGCGCCTTCCCGACCCGGGGTGCATGATCAAACCCCTCCAACATCGCGTTGGCCGCCGGGTAATGCTTGACGACATCGTCCTCCCGCAACTCCATCAGATCAGACGTCAAAGACATCGCTCACACCCCCGCTTCATCTTTCTAAAAATACTCAATAGCGCAGCACCCGCCCGGACTGCCCGACGACATACTTGTCGACACTGGCAAACCCCGCCGGCGCCTTCTCCGCCAACACCTGATACGGCCGCTCCGGCAAAATCAGAGACCGCACCATCCGCGTCGCCCCCGTTTCCGCCCCGCGGCCAGAAAACGGATCAAGTGCAAAGACCTCCCGCTCCACCGACCCAAACCAGCCCGATTTCGTCTCCACCACCCGCTCGCTTTCTAGCACCTCATCGGTCCACGCGAGCGCCCAATCCTGCCCCTCGGGGGCCCGCGCCTCGGCCAGCACCGTCCGAATGGGCCCGCTCTGCCGCGTAAACGCATGAGAATACATCGGCCCCAAATGCAGCCGCCGCAGCCGCTTGGGATGCAGATCGTCAAAGGCCTCATCAAACCCCTTGGCAATCGTCAATAGCTTCAAGCCCCCAAGCGCCTGCCCCATAAGATGCGCCTGCACCTCAGGCCAGCGCCGCCCATCGATGGGCAAGCCCTTGCCACCGCCGCTGTCGTCCAGTTCCAGAAGATACACCGTCGGCAGGTTCAGCTGACTGTCATAAACCGCCCAATGCAGCAGATACGTAACCCTCGGTTGGATCCCCTTGAGCCACACTGCCTGCGGGTCATTTTGCGCCCAGAAAAGGTGCCCTTTGACCAGTTCCTCATAGTAAAGCCTCTGCGACAGCGAAAACTGCAGCCTTGTGGGAAGCACCCGGTCGCCAATGATCTGCTCCACCATCTGCGCCTTAATCTGCTCCGGATTCGGCATATTCTGCAAATGCCGCGCGGCCTGTTGCGCGTCATTGGCCATCACCATCAGTTCATTGAAGACCGGAAAACCGCTTTCCGTCACATCCATAGCGAGTGAGCCAAAAAACTGCCCCGTATCCCGGCCCACCAGCAGATACTTCATGGAAAGCGCCCGGAATGTATACGCCAGCCCGCGCACATAACCCGTCAACACCTCAATCTCAGGCGCACTCAGCTGCCCATCGGCCTGCATCACCGCCGCCACCTGCTCCAGATGCCGCGTGATCTTTCCGAATTTCGCGAAATAGCGCCGCGAGGCAAACATGTCGGTCAGGCCCACATGATCCGGGGCACTATTTGATCCGGTGGCGTTCGCATTCTCAGACATTATTCAATTCAGCATCCAAATCCGCGACCAGATCGCTTGCGTCGTCAAGCTCGGGCAACTCTCCGCCTGCCAGTTCCAACAGCTTTTCATAGCGCTCCAGCGTCATCAACACGAAACGGGGCTTGCCGTGCCGAGTGATCTCCACCGGCTCCCCAGCCGCCGTCAAAAGCACATCGCCGGTGTTGTTGGCCAGTTCGGTTGCGGAATATCCACGCATGTTGCACCCCCACTTTTCAGCTAATTTAGCTAAAAATAAACCTCTATCAAGCCGTCAAGCAGAGCGCCTTCGCCTGGCCCCGGTCTGGCGATCCAAAGTTTCGAACAGCCGCGTTTTATCTCTCGGTTCCCGGACTCCATCCGAGCGAAGCCCTGCAATTGCCAATTCGCCAGGCCCTGGGTTGGGGCCAGGCGAAGGCGCGGCGGGCTACGCCCTTGATTCCGCGCCCTAACTCAGCTGTTCAGGCTCCAAAGATCTACGGCCAGAAATACAAACCCTACAACCACGCCTGCCAAAACCAGCCATCCAAGCAACCCAACACTCAAGGCAAGCAGCAAAGCACAACCTGCGAAAACGACAAACAATACACACCACCAAAACCAATTGAATGGCGTTGGAATATTGAAGAACTCAAACAGATCCAAGTTCACGCCCCATACAAATTCTTGTCATGCTTCTCGATGATCTTCTGGAACCGCCGGGCGAAGCGTTCATCCGCCTTGGCCTTCGCCTCCAGCACCTCGCGGGCGAACACCATGTGGTCCTCGTGCTTTTCCATCATATCCGCCATCTGCTTGTTGGTCGCGGCCCCAATCCCCGCCATGGCCGATTGCGCCTCTTTGTCCGTCTCTACGCCGATCTCATTGATCCGGTGCGCCACGTCCTGCTGCTGCGCGGTCTTCAAAGATTTCGACAGCGCATCATACAGCACCACCCGCTGCTTCGTATCCGTCTGCAGCTTATTGATCAGCACCATCTGCGTCGCCGCCTGGTTTTGCAGGCTGTCCACCCAGGTCTTGCCCTTCTCGATATACCGCTCCAGCGTCTGCGATTTGGCGAGCTTCACCTGCTCCTGCTGCACCATTTCATTATACTTGGCATTCATCTCCGCCAGTTCTGTCTCCAACTTCGTGCGCGCCGCAGCATCCGTTTCATTGGAAATCGCGTTCTCCAACCGGATGATCTCCGGGTCCATGCCAGAGATATCGCTGCGGAGCGTCTCCAACTCGCCCACCGTCAGCTCCCGCTCATCCAGCGTCTCAGTCAGGTTACCCTCCACTTTCACCTTCTGCTCTTCCAGCATCTTCAGTTGGCCTTCCAGAAGGTTCACAATCACGTCCGATTTCGAAATCAGATCCTGCAATTTGTCATCAATATTGGCCGTCCGGATCCGATCCTGCCGCATGCTGTCGGACTTGGCGGAAGAGAAAATACCGACCACGCTCTCCCACCCGGTCTTGGACCGCATCTCATCGAAATCCTTGGAAAACCCGGCCGTCACATCATCCAGCCCCATGATCAGTTCCGCGATATTGGCGTTCATGACTTCTGTATGGGCCTGTACGTCTTCAAGTGACGCATTCTCAATATCCAAGCTGGCATCTTCACCACCCTTGATCTTGGCCCGCGCCGTCTCAATCCGGCTGGTCAGCGCTGCAATCCGTGCCTGTGCCTCTTCCACCTGTGCCTGGCTTTCGCGCACCTGTGCGTCCAAATTCGCCATGTCCCGTCTCCCGTTCGTTCACTGTTTGGCCAACAATATAACCACCCATGCGAGAATGATAAGCGCAATTGCCTCTATTGCGCGGCTCATTTGCGGCCTATAACGAGACCAAAGAGCAGGAATTGAGGGGCTGCCATGCCCGCTAAAAAAAGCAACCCTTTCAATATCGTGGTCGTCGGCCAGGCCGGACGATTGCAATATGAAGCTATCCTTTTTGCAACTTCGCTGCGGCTTAATTCCCCTGATTTTGATGGAAAGCTTTACATTGCTGAACCTCAGCCGGGTAAACTGTGGAAAAGTGACCCGCGCATTCGAGGCGATGCCCGCGAGGTGCTGGAACGCCTTGAGGCCGAGATCATCCCGTTTGAGAGCCGCCATTTCGGCGAACGCTACCCATACGGCAATAAAATCGAGGCGCTCTTCGCCCTACCCAAGGGCGAGCCGTTTCTTTTCCTCGACACCGACACGCTGATCCTGGATGAGATCACCAAAGTCCCCTTCGATTTTGCACGCCCCACGGCATCGATGCGCCGCGAAGGCACGTGGCCCGAAATTCAGCTCTATGGCCCTGGCTACAACGGCACCTGGGGCGCTCTCTATGACAAATTCGGGCTCGATTTCGAAAGCTCGCTCGACACCAGCTACCCGGATGAATTCTGGCGGCGCTATCTCTATTTCAATGCAGGCTTTTTCTTCTACGCCTGTCCGCACATGTTCGGCCAGCGCTTCCTCGACTACGCGCTCGCCATCCGCGATGACCCGCCAAAAGAACTGATTTGTCAGTCGCTTGACCCCTGGCTCGATCAGGTCGCGCTGCCCATGGTGATCCATTCCTTGGGCGGTGGGCGCGACACGATCCCTGACGGTCTGATGGACGGTTCCGTCACTTGTCACTACCGTGTATTGCCGCTGCTTTACGCCCGCGAAAGCGACCGGGTGGTGGGGGCGCGGGGAGAAGCGGCCCCCCCCCACACGGGTGTGAAAATGGTGTAGTAAAAAAAAAAAATGAAATTCATTATATATA
>JBCCNB010000061.1:0-11084 GCA_039026055.1 Pseudomonadota bacterium
GCGGCTGGACGAAGTTTTGCGTCCAGCGCTGAGAGGGGACCACTTGATAGATGTCGCCTGCTTTGATGTATTCCTTGGCTTTTTCCACCGCGGCCTTGTAGCCTTCATGGGTGAAGTTGGAAACGGGCGCCGCATCCTCTTCCGCCTCACCCAGCGTGCGGGTCGTTTGCGGTAGCGCGCGGTCTAGGTCGCGCACGGCGTCCATCACGCGTTCTGCCGCTTGGGCGTAAGCTGCGCGGGCCGAGAGCCCGGAGGAGACCCAGGCCGGTGCGACAACAGTCACATCGCCTTTCACGCCGTCCAGCACAGCCACGACCGAGGGCCGCTGCATCACAGCATCCGGCAGGCCCAGCGGATCGGGGTTCACATCCGGCAGATGTTCGACAAGACGGATCATGTCATAGCCCAGATAGCCAAAGAGCCCGGCACTGGCGGCGGGCAGATCGGCAGGCAGATCAATGCGGCTTTCCGCGATCAGACCGCGCAGAGACGTGAGCGGATCTTCTGTTACATCTTCAAAGGTTTGCGTGTCGATCTTCGCGTTTCGGTTCACCCGCGCAGATGTGCCGTGGCACTGCCAGATCAGATCGGGTTTCATCCCGATGATGGAGTAGCGCCCGCGCACTTCCCCGCCCGTCACCGATTCCAGCACGAAGGCATCGCGTGCCGCACCTGTCAGCTTCAGCATCAGCGATACAGGTGTGTCCAGGTCGGCAGCAAGCCGTGCGTAGACCACCTGATTTTCGCCCGCCTCATAGCTGCGGGCGAAATCTTCAAAGGACGGCGTAATTTCCACCCGCGTTTTCCCTAGTTGAAATTGGCATGCACAGCGTTGATCGCCTGGAAATCCAGATCAACGCCCGCGCGGTTGCGGAACTCATCCGCGACAATTGCGAAGATATCCTGTGATAGTCCCGCCGCCGCCTGATTTTCAAGGATCTGGCGCAGCTGGGCCAGATCGCCATCCTCGGGGTCAGGCGGGCTCACCTCATCCAGTTTCAGGACATAAAGGCGACCTTCACCATCGATGAGACGCACATCGCCCGCCTCCATCCCGAAGACAATGTCGATGAATTCCGGCGGTGTGTCAGAGCCGAGCGAACGGCGGGTCAACGCCTGCGCGCCGTCGATCGGTAGCCCGACATCCTCAAAACCTTCACCATTGTTCAAACGCTCGATCAGCGGCTCTGCCGTCTCCCGCAGGGTGCTTACCACGCTGTCGGCGGCCCAAGCGGCCTCCACTGCACCGCGCACTTCGTCGAAGGGTTGCAGGGTGGGGGGCACAATTTCATCGAGTCGCATGGCGAAAATTCCCCCGTCTTCGAGATCCATCACCTCGGGAAAGTCGTTTTCGGTGATGGCGGCGGCGGCTGTGCGAAATTCGCCGTAGCGGGCAATGTCATCGGTCACGCCCGGGAACCAATCAATGGTGCCCAGTTCCAAATCCGTCTCCTGCGCTACGTCTTCTACGGTCGCGCCACCGGCCAGCAGGTCATCGACGCTATCGATCATCTGGTTGACCACGCGACGGGCGCGGTCGGCGGCCAGTTCTTCGCGCAGGATGGGCTTGGCCTCATCAAAGCTGGTTTCCTGGGCGCTGAGAATTGCGTTCACGCGGAAAAGCGCGGGGCCAAGGGAGCTGGGCAGGGGGCCGACAACGCCGCCCACATCAGCGGCAAAGATCGCCTCTGCATTTTCGCCCAACGCGTCACGGTCCAGATCGCCGAGGTCGATATCCGGCAGCTCCAACCCGCGCTCGGTCACAACATCTTCAAACGTCACCTCGCCAGCATCGATCCGAGCTTTGGCTGCGGCCCCGTCGGCATCCGTGCCGAAAACCAACCGTTCCACGAGGCGGCGTTCGGGCAGGTTGAATTCGTCAAAGGCGTCGTCATAGGCCTCGCGCAGGGCGTCTTCATCCACCTCCACGCTGTCGAGCAGCATCGTTGGGTTCACCCATGCATAGGTGAGGCGTTTGGCCTCCGGAATTGTGAAATCCTCGGCATTATCGGTGTGAAATGCCTGCAAATCGGCATCTGTGGCCACCGGCAGACCTGTCGTGATGTCGCTGCGATCCAAAAGTGACCATGATACATCGCGGCGTTCCCCCAGATATTCAGTCACCGTGTCGGAATATGCTTGTGGGGCAGAGATGCCCGCGATCACGGCGGCCTGCAGGATGGAGCGGGCTGTATCGGCACGCACGTCTTCTTCGAATTGACCTTCTGTCAGCCCGGCGTTTTCAAGTCCAAAAGTGTAAACGTCACGGTCAAATTCGCCGTTGATGCTTTGGAATTGCGGCATGGACAGGATTTCATCGCGCAGGTTCGCATCCCCGACGGAAAGGCCCAGTTCCTGCGCTTCTGCGTCGAAGGCAGCCTCTGCGATCAACTGCGCCAGCACCTGTTCATCCAGACCATCATCTTGTGCGCGGGCAAAGCTGACCGGTTCGCCCCGGCGTTGGGTTTCCGCCTGAAGGGCCTGACGCAAGCCATTGGCGTAATCCTGTACGTCGATATCCACATTACCGACCGTGCCAATGGACCGGATAGAACCACCAAAATTCGATGCACCAAAGCCGCCAAGAGCCACGATCAAAAGGCCCATCAGGACCCACATCACCGGGTTGGATTTTTTCATGTCACGCTCGCCCGTTGGAAAACCGCTGTTCGGGATTGTCTATGCGTTGGCGGGCGTGCTCGCAAGGCCTGCTGGTAGGGCGGACAGCCGTTCAAACAGGGTTTTGATGCCGCTTCGGTCGATATTGGCAAAGGCGATGCGCAGCTCATGGGGCGCGCGGGCGTCGCCGTCGGGGTAGAACATGGTCCCGGGCAGTAAAAGCACGCCTGCCTCGCGCACCAGCGCGGGGGCGAGTTGGTCAGACGGCATGGTGAAGGGGTGGCGCACATAGGCGAAGAATGCGCCCAAGCCCTGAAGGTCCCACCCGGTGCTGGCCATAGCGGACCAATATTCTTCGATGGCCGCGCGCCGGTCGAGGATTTCGTCCCGTTCGCCTGCGCACCATTGGGACATGTTTTGCAGGCCCCAGAGGGCCGCGATCTGGCCCAGTTGGTTGGGACAGATGGCAACGGTATCGAGAAATTTCTCAACTTCCATCAATAGGTTATGATCCGCAACTATAGCGCCAACACGGTGACCGGTCAGGCGGAACGCCTTCGAGAAAGAGTAGAGGTGGATCAGCGTATTTGCCCATTCCGGATCCTGAAACAGGCTATGGGGTGCGCCGCTGCGCGCGTCAAAATCGCGATATGTTTCATCGATGATCAGTCTGATGCCACGTGACTGCGCGAGGCGATAGAATTCGGTCACAAGCTCCGCCGGATATTCGATGCCGCCCGGGTTGTTTGGGGTGACGAGCACAATGGCGCGCGTGCGGTCCGTGATGAGATCTGCCGCCTTTTCGGGGTCTGGCAACAGATCGGTGCCAGTGGACAGCGGCACAGTGCCGATGCCCGCCATGTCGAGCCACATTTTATGATTGAAATACCAGGGGGTTGGAAGGATCACCTCATCCCCTTGATTGCAAATTGCAGCGATCGTGCCGCAAAAGGCCTGGTTGCAGCCGGAGGTGATGGCGACTTGGGTGTCTGCGATTTCTCCGCCATAGGCATCCTGCCACTGGCTGGCAATCTCGGCGCGCAGCTCAGGCAGGCCCAGGACGGGGCCGTAGAGATGCGCCTCGGGCGTGTTCAAAGCCGCCTCGGCGATGACCTGGCGTAGCGGTTCGGGCGGTGGATCGGCGGGGGCGGCCTGGCTGACATTGATGAGCGGTCGATCCGGCGAAAACGTCACCCCATCGAGCCACCGGCGCGCGGCCATCACTGGCGGGGCGAATGTTTGGGCTGTGCGCGACAAACCTGTCATGCCGTGCCCCGGTAGGGTTCGACATATTGCAGCGCCAGATCCCATGGAAAAAAGATCCAAGTGTCCTGGCTGACCTCTGTGACAAAGGTCTGCACCCGGTCATGGCCTTCAGGCTTGGCGTAAACCGTGGCCACATGGGCCTTTGGCAGCAGCTTTTTCACCACATCCAGCGTGCGGCCGGTATCCACCAGATCGTCAACAATCAAAACCCCTTCGCCATCGCCGACAACCTCGGCGTCGGGGGCCTTGATCACCACGGCTTCGCTCTGGCTCTGATGGTCGTAGGATTTGACGGAAATGGTATCGACAGTGCGAATATTCAGCTCCCGGGCGACGATCATGGCGGGGGCCATACCGCCTCGCGTGATCGCAATCACAGCGCGCCAGCCGTCTTCGGGCGTTTCGTTCTGCAACCGCCACGCCAAGGCGCGCGCGTCACGGTGCAACTGGTCCCAGCTGACATGAAAGCCTTTTTCATGGGGGAGGCGGTCTGTCATGGTCGTGTCCTATCGGGCGAAGAGCAGGCGCAGACCGAGCGCGCCGAGGATGATGGCGACGGTGCGGTCGATGGCGGGTTTGAGGGCGAGATAGCGGGCGCGGATCACGCCGGTTGAAAGCAGAATGGCAAGTGCCGGTTGCACGATAAGTTCAACCGCCAGGTGATTGGCAAATATGATAAATTTGTCTGTGCCGTTGAGGTCTGCCGGGAAGATCACAACGATCACGGCGGCGGCGAAGAAGACGGATTTCGGATTGGCGAGGTTGATCATCAGCCCGGCCAAGAACGCCTGGCCTCTGGAGGATGATGCGCCATTTTCCGGCACGGGTGCGCGTGCGTGTCGCCATGTCTGCAACGCGATCCAGATCAGATATGCCGCACCTGCCACTTTCAGCACCGCATAAGCCCATGGAAACAGGGTGAAAATGGTATCGAGGCCCAAAAGCGCGGCCAGCGTCCAAAGGGCCGCCATCAAGGCCAGGCCCGCGCCCGCCGCAACACCGGCGGACCGGCCATTCGTCAATGTGGTTTTCACCAGATAAAGAAGCGACGGACCTGGGCTGGCAATGGCGGCCAGCAAGGCCAGGTTGAACGCAAGCAGATGCGCCAGCTCCATGGGCTCAGCTCTTTTCGATATCGGGTGCGTCGACCGCTTTCATGCCGACAATGTGATATCCCGCATCTACATGCAGGGTTTCGCCGGTGGTGCCGCTGCCGAGATCCGAAAGCAGAAAGAGCGCGGAATTGCCAACGTCTTCGATCGTCACGTTGCGGCGTAGGGGGGAGTTCAGCTCATTCCATTTCAGAATGTAGCGAAAATCGCTGATGCCATTTGCGGCCAACGTCTTGATCGGCCCGGCAGAGATGGAATTGACCCTGATGTTCTTCTTGCCCAGATCCTCGGCCAGATACATCACGGATGCCTCAAGGGCTGCCTTTGCCACGCCCATCACATTGTAGTTGGGGATGACCTGTTCGGCGCCGTAATAGGTCAGTGTCAGCAGGGCACCGCCGTCTGGCATGATCCTTTCGGCGCGCTGAGCGACAGCGGTGAAGGAGTAGACGGAGACATCCATTGTGTTGTTGAAATTGCCGCGCGAGGTGTCGACATAGCGACCGCGCAGTTCGGTTTTGTCCGAAAACCCAATGGCATGGACCAGAAAGTCAATCTTGCCCCAGGTCTTTTCAATGGCGTCAAAACACGCGTCAATGGAGGCCTCATCGCTCACGTCGCAGTCGAAAAGCTGGGATACACCAAGCTGTTCAGCCAAAGGTTCTACGCGTTTTTTGAACGCCTCACCCACGTATGAAAACGCCAGTTCAGCGCCCTCATCGGCGCAGGCTTTGGCAATCCCCCACGCGATCGACTTGTCATTGGCCAGCCCCATGATCAGACCACGCTTGCCCGCCATCAATCCGTTCGCCATGCTTCACCCTCGACCCATCCGAATTATCGACCTCCTTTAGACAATCGAGGTATTTGCTTCAAGGCTTTGCGCGGCTCTGCGATAAATCTGTTAAAGTGGCACTGGGGTGCTTGCCGCTTGGCGGGGCTTGTCCTAGGTCACCGCAGATGGAAATTCGCTTCAGGAGGGCGCGATGAAGAGAGACGGCATTTTCGCGGGCGACAACCCGTTTGAGATCGCGCGCCAATGGCTGGCGGAGGCCGAAGGGGCCGAGATCAATGATCCAAACGCCATGGCCTTGTCGACTGTGAACAGTGATGGCCTGCCCAATGCACGGATGGTCCTGCTGAAAGGGATAACCGAAACGGGGTTTTGGTTTTTTACAAACTACGAGTCCCAAAAGGGTCAGGAGCTTGCTGCGACGGGCAAAGCCGCGGCAGTTTTGCATTGGAAATCCCTGCGCCGTCAGCTGCGGTTTCGCGGGGAAGTGGTAAAGGAAGATGGCCCGGAGGCGGATGAGTATTACGCCACGCGAAGCCTCAAAAGCCGCCTTGGGGCGTGGGCCTCACGGCAGTCCCAACCGCTTGAATCGCGCGCCTATCTGATGGCTGAGGTGGCAAAAATCACCGCCACAAAAGGCCCTAATCCCGCACGCCCGCCATTCTGGGGCGGGTTTCGCATTGAACCGGTGGAGATCGAATTCTGGGCTGACGGGGCGCATCGGCTGCATGACCGGTTTGTGTGGCGTCGCAAAACGGTTGAAAGTAAATGGGAAATTTCGCGACTCAACCCATGAGGGATTTTCGGTCGAAATTCACGTTACGCAAAATGCAAAGCCCTGAAAAAGAATTGTTTTTTCTCTTGTAGCGGCAGCGATAACAGGGTCTAGTACGGCGTGGGGCAGATAGGACATGCCAGCTGTGACCGACCAAGACAACAGTCAGCCGGAGCGTCTGTACGGACGAGTGAAGTGGTTCGATCCCGTAAAAGGGTTCGGATTTGTCGTGACCGATGAGGGTGGGGCAGACATTCTGCTGCATGCCAATGTTTTGCGAAATTTCGGACAAAGCTCCGTTGCGGATGGGGCCGGCATCGACCTTGAGGTGCAACGCACTACCCGGGGCATCCAGGCCACCGAAGTCTACGCCATTGACCCGCCTGAGATCGACACTGCCGATATGCTGGCGGGTATGGATGAAATCGACCTTGACACACTACGCGATGCGGCGCTGGAACCTGCCCGTGTGAAATGGTTCGACAAAGCCAAAGGCTTTGGTTTTGCCAACACATTCGGGCGGGGCGAGGACGTGTTTATCCACGTCGAAGTGCTGCGCCGATCCGGCATGGCAGATCTGCAATCCGGCGAAGCCCTTGCCATCCGCGTCATAGACGGTAAGCGTGGCCGCATGGCGACGGAGGTTTGCGGATGGGAAAGTGCAATCAGCGACGAGGACTAATCTGTGCGATCACGGTGCTGGTCGCATTGTCGAGCATGGCGGAGGCCGCTTGTCGGGATGACGCGGTGCAAGTCAAAGGCGGTTGGGGCCAGGCGCAGTTCACAGTGGATGTGGCCGATGAACCGGCGGAGCGATCTCAGGGATTAATGCATGTCGAAAGCATGGCGCAAAGCGCAGGCATGCTCTTTGTGTATGAAGAACCACAGCCCGCGCGATTCTGGATGAAGAACACGCTTATCTCGCTCGACATGATATTCGCCGATGAAACGGGCACGGTCCAAAAAGTTCACGAAAATGCCGAGCCACTGTCGGAACGCCTGATCAACGGCGGGCGTGATATCCAATATGTCCTGGAAGTGAACGGTGGGGTCGCCGGTCGTTTTGGCATTGGCCCGGGCGATCAGTTGCGCCATCCCGCGATAGAGCAGGGCGCTGCGGCCTGGCCTTGTGAGTGAGGTGGATCGAAGTCTTTAAAAGACTTCGACCGCATTCTTTTAAAGAATGCGTGCATGGCGGCCACGAAGTCCTTTTCAATGCTGCAAATCCCCGCTACACGGGCGCACGGTCCGGGGCGTGGCGCAGTCTGGTAGCGCACCTGTTTTGGGTACAGGGGGTCGTGAGTTCGAATCTCGCCGCCCCGACCACTTTCCCAATCACGTGAAAACGGTTCACACATGATCTTGTGCCACCCGATTGGTACAGCGGACGTCGCCCTCCATTGCTCAAAACCCGTGGTCTGAGCGCAACATTGCCTAAAATCGACTTCCGCAAAGCGCCTGGCAAAGTTTTTTTTTGCGGTCGGATGACGCTGGGGCATGACCCAGCGGAAGTTGTGGAAATGTGTAGAGTTGATCGTGCCTTGCTTCAGGACACGCCCATAAACCTGCCGGTTTTAAGGAAGTTTCTGACTTCGTTAACGGGGCAACCGAGAATTGTAACAATTCGATGAATCACCGGCGGCGGTCATGGCCCATCCCCGAGTCAATTCGTCAACGATTTTTTCCCGGAAGTTTTCAAAAAAACAAATTGACGGTGTATGGCGTAATACGTCAGTTTGTAGGTCACGGCCGATACGACACAACATATAGTGGCGACGGTCGACAAGGCAGGGTCAACCCCACGTAACACACGTTTACTGAGGATCGACACATTTGCTTCCGCTTTGGAAACACGCGGCGGAGGAACGGTCGACGACATTTGTCGAATTGTTGGGAGGGTTCGGACGCAATTCCGGGCTCAGTTTATAAAGCGGAAACGCACAGCTGAAATACGGGGCTCAGCATATGAAAATTGAAAGAAAATTCACCAAGGCAGGACAGGACGCCTACGCCGATCTGGAGTTCGTAACGACGACGTCGGAAATTCGTAACCCAGACGGCACTATTGTTTTCAAGCTCGACAATGTGGAAGTGCCGAAAAGCTGGAGCCAGGTCGCGAGCGACGTGATTGCTCAGAAGTATTTCCGCAAAGCTGGCGTGCCGGTGAAACTGAAGAAGGTCAAGGAAGCGGGCGTACCCGAGTTTCTGTGGCGGTCCGCCCCTGCTTCCAAATCAACTGAAACCACGGGCGAGACGTCTTCCAAGCAGGTATTCGACCGTTTGGCGGGTGCCTGGGCCTACTGGGGCTGGAAGGGCGGCTACTTCACCAACGAGGGTGATGCGCGCGCCTACTACGATGAGATGCGCTTCATGCTGGCCAAACAGATGGCCGCGCCGAACTCGCCCCAGTGGTTCAACACAGGCCTGCACTGGGCCTATGGAATCGATGGCCCCAGCCAGGGTCACTACTACGTGGATTTCGAAAGCGGCGAGTTGACCAAGTCATCCTCCGCCTACGAGCATCCGCAACCCCATGCGTGTTTTATTCAGTCTGTCGCAGATGATCTGGTGGGCGACGGCGGGATCATGGACCTGTGGGTGCGCGAAGCCCGGCTCTTTAAGTACGGATCCGGGACCGGCACGAACTTCTCCTCCCTGCGTGCCGACGGGGAAGCCCTTTCTGGTGGGGGCAAATCTTCTGGCCTCATGGGCTTCCTCAAAATCGGGGATCGGGCGGCGGGTGCCATCAAATCCGGTGGTACCACGCGGCGCGCGGCCAAAATGGTCATTTGTGACGCCGACCACCCCGACATTGAGGAGTTTGTGAGCTGGAAGGTGAAGGAGGAGCAGAAAGTTGCCTCTATCGTCGCCGGCTCCAAAATGCACGAAGCCAAGTTGAACGATATCTTCGCCGCGATCCGCGAATGGGATGGCACACAGGAAGATGCGGTCGATCCAGCCAAGAATGCGACGCTGAAAACGGCGATCCGCGCGGCGAAATCCGTGTCGATCCCAGAGACCTACATCAAGCGCGTGTTGGACTATGCGCGTCAGGGTTATGACAGCATCGAATTTCCGACCTACGATACTGACTGGGATAGCGAAGCCTATGCCTCTGTCTCCGGCCAGAACTCCAACAACTCGATCCGCGTGACGGACGCCTTCCTGAAGGCGGTTGAGAATGATGAGGATTGGGCGCTGCTGAACCGCACCGACGGGTCGGTGTCCAAGACCATCAAGGCCCGCGATCTGTGGGAACAGGTGGGCCACGCGGCGTGGGCTTGCGCCGATCCCGGGATCCAGTTCCACGACACGATCAACTCCTGGCACACCTGCCCGGAAGAAGGTCAAATTCGCGGCTCAAACCCGTGTTCTGAATACATGTTCCTGGATGACACGGCGTGTAACCTTGCGTCCATGAACCTGCTGACTTTCTATGAGGATGGCCAGTTTGCAGCGCAGGATTACATGCACGCTACGCGGCTCTGGACGCTGACGCTGGAGATTTCCGTGCTGATGGCGCAGTTCCCCTCCAAGGAAATCGCGCAGAACAGCTATGACACTCGCACGTTGGGGCTGGGCTACGCGAACATCGGCGGTCTGCTGATGAACATGGGCTACGGCTACGACTCTGATGAGGGTCGGTCGCTTTGTGGTGCGCTGACGGCGATCATGACGGGTGTGGCTTATGCCACGTCTGCCGAGATTGCCGGTGAATTGGGGGCCTTCCCGGCCTATGCCCGCAACAAAGAGCACATGCTGCGCGTCATTCGGAACCACCGCACCGCCGCTTATGGCGCAACGGAAGGTTATGAGTTCCTGGCCGTAGCACCGGTGCCGCTTGACCACAGTAACTGTCCAGACAGCAAACTCATCGAACTGGCGATGGCCAGCTGGGATGAGGCGCTGAAGCTGGGTGAAAAGCACGGCTATCGCAATGCGCAGTCCACGGTGATTGCGCCCACGGGCACGATCGGGCTGGTGATGGATTGCGATACGACCGGGATTGAGCCTGACTTCGCCCTGGTGAAGTTCAAGAAGCTGGCCGGTGGTGGCTACTTCAAGATCATCAACCAGTCGGTACCAGCTGCCCTTGAGACGCTGGGCTACGGCTCCGCCCATATTGAGGAGATCGTCAGCTACGCGGTGGGCCACGGCACCATCGGCAACGCGCCGGGGATCAACCACACCTCGCTGGCGGGTCACGGCTTTGGCCCCGAAGAGCTGAAGAAAGTGGATGCTGCTGTCGGTTCCGCTTTCGACATTCGCTTCGTCTTCAACCAGTGGACGCTGGGTGAGGAGTTCTGCACACAAGTGCTGGGCATTCCAGCGGCCAAGCTGGTCGATCCGACCTTCGACATGCTGGCGCATCTAGGCTACTCCAAGGCCGATATCGACGCGGCGAACGACCATGTTTGCGGAACGATGACGTTGGAAGGAGCGCCGCACCTGAAAGAAGAGCACTATCCAGTGTTCGACTGCGCCAACCCTTGCGGCAAGAAGGGCAAGCGGTTCCTCA
>JBCCNB010000062.1:0-11051 GCA_039026055.1 Pseudomonadota bacterium
GCCACGAAGGCTTCGCGGATGCGGCGGCCCTCTTCCGTACGGATGGGTATGTTTTGCAGGTTGGGATCGGTGGAGGCGAGCCGCCCGGTGGAGGCGCCTGTCTGGACGTAGGAGGTGTGGACGCGGCCTGTGTCGGGGTCGATGTGGTCTTGCAGCGCGACGGTGTAGGTGGATTTGAGTTTGGAAAGCTGCCGCCAGTCGAGGACGCGGGCGGGGAGGTCATGTTCGGTCGCGAGGTCTTCGAGCACGTCGGCGCCGGTGGCGTAGGCACCGGTTTTGCCGCGCTTGCCGCCTTCGATGCCCATTTTATCGAAGAGGATTTCGCCGAGTTGTTTGGGGGAGCCGACGTTGAAGGTTTCGCCGGCGAGGTCGTGGATTTCGGCCTCCAGCCCGGCCATTTTCTGGGCGAAGGCGTTTGACATGCGGGAGAGGGTTTCGCGGTCGACGAGGATGCCGTGGCGTTCCATTTGCGCGAGGACGGGGACGAGGGGGCGTTCGAGGGTTTCGTAGACGCGGGTGACGCGGGTGGCGTGGAGGCGGGGTTTGAAGAGGTGCCAGAGGCGGAGCGTGATGTCGGCGTCCTCGGCGGCGTATTTGGTGGCGTCCTCGAGCGGGACCTTGTCGAAGGTGATCATGGATTTGCCGGAGCCGAGGAGGGTTTTGATGGGGATGGGGGTGTGGGAGAGGTAGAGATCTGAAAGAGTATCCATGCCGTGGCGGTGGTTTCCGGCATCGAGGGCGTAGGACATGAGCATGGTGTCGTCGATGGGGGCGATGGTCAGGCCGTAATTGGCGAAGATCTTCGCGTCGTATTTCATGTTCTGGCCGATTTTGAGGATGGCGTCGTCTTCGAGGATGGGTTTGAGGGCGTCGAGGACGGCCTGGCGGTCGAGTTGACCGGGGACGAGTTTGCCGGAGCTGAAGAGGTCGTCGGAGCCGTCGGTGTGGGCGAGGGGGATGTAGCAGGCCTCACCGGGGTCTACGGCGAGGCAGATGCCGACGAAGTCGGCCTGCATTTCATTCAGCGATGTGGTTTCTGTGTCGATGGCGACGTAGCCGCGGTGTTTGATCTTGGCGATCCAGGTGTCGAGCGCCTCCATCGTGTCCACTTTGGTGTAGGCGTCGGGGTTGATGGGGGGCCATTCGGGGGCGGCCTCGTTCGCACCTTGCGGGGCAGGCTCGGCTATCTCGGGGGCCTCAACTTCGAACTGGTCGGCGATGCGTTTGGTGAGGGTGCGGAATTCCATTTCGGCGAGGAAGGTGAGGAGTTTGTCCGGCTCAGGGTCGAGGACTTCGAGATCGTCGAGGGTGAAGTCGAGGGGGGTTTGGGTGTCGAGTGTCACCAGTTTCTTTGACAGTTCAATCTGGTCGCGTTTTTCTATCAGGGTCTCGCGGCGTTTGGGTTGTTTGATTTCTTCAGCGCGGTCGAGGAGGGTTTCGAGGTCGCCGAATTCGTTGATCAGAAGGGCGGCGGTTTTGATGCCGATGCCCGGGGCGCCGGGGACGTTGTCGACGCTGTCACCGGCCAGCGCCTGCACGTCGACCACGCGGTCGGGGCGGACGCCGAATTTTTCTTCCACGCCTTCCACATCGATGCGGCGGTTCTTCATGGCGTCGAGCATTTCGACGCCGCCGCCGACGAGCTGCATCAGGTCCTTGTCTGACGAGATGATGGTGACGCGGCCGCCGGCGTCGCGGGCCTGCACGGCGAGGGTGGCGATGATGTCGTCGGCCTCATAGCCTTCCAGTTCCTTGCAGGCGATGTTGAAGGCCTCGGTCGCGGTGCGGGTGAGGGGGATTTGAGGGCGGAGGTCTTCGGGCATCGCCTCCCGATTGGCTTTGTATTCGGGGTAGAGATCGTTGCGAAAGGTGTGGCTGCCCTTGTCGAAGATGACGGCCACGTGGGTGGGCGCGTCGGAGCCGTGGTCATCGGTGACATAGCGGTGGAGCATATTGCAGAAGCCCGAGACCGCGCCGATGGGCAGGCCATCGGATTTGCGGGTGAGCGGCGGCAGGGCGTGATAGGCGCGAAAGATGAAGGCCGAGCCGTCGATGAGGTGCAGGTGGCAGCCTTTGCCGAATGTCATGGGGGTGCTCCTGAGGTCGTTTGTTCTGATATGGCACGCAGGGCGGGGGGCGGCCAGTGTAATCCTATGTGTTGAGCGGTGCGGGGCGCGGAATCAAGCGCGTAGCGCGCCGCGCCTTCGACAGGCCCCCTCCGAGGCCTGGCGAATTGGCAATTGCAGGCTGCCGCTCGAATGTCCTCCGGGAACCCAGCGATAAAGCGCTGCTGTTCTAAGGTCGGGATCGCCAGACCGGGGCCTGACGAAGGTGCTACGGTGGGGTTTTAACCCGGAGTTGGGGTTGGTAGAGCGGGGGACATTCGTGAGAGGGACTTTCATTGGCAGAACTCATTCTTGTGCGGCACGGGCAGGCCAATAGCGAGGCGACCGATGAGATCAGTTATGACCGCTTGTCTGACCTTGGGCGTCAGCAGGCGGCGTGGCTGGGGGCGCATATGCAGTCGACGGCGCCGCATTTTGATCGGGTCATTACGGGCACGCTCAATCGTCAGGTCGGGACGGCGGAGGCGATGGGGTTTGAGATCACTGAGCGGGATGCGCGGCTCAATGAGATGAGCTATTTCGATTTGGCCCATGCGATGGAGGTGGAGCATGGCGTGGCGCAGCCGCAGCATACATCGGAGTATGTGCATCATCTGCCGAAGCTGATGGAGTATTGGCGGGCGGATCGGTTGGAGAGTGTGGCGGAGCGGTATGCGAGTTTTGCTGAGCGGGTGACGGAGGTCATTGAGGAGCAATGCGCGGCGAAGGGGCGGGTGATGCTGGTGACCTCCGGGGGCGTGATCGGGATGGCGATGACGCATACGCTGGGGTTGGATCATGGGGGGCAGTCGAAGGTGATGTTGCAGATCATGAATTCGTCGGTGCATCGGTTGGAGCATGTGCATGGGGCGCTGATGGTGGGGGCGTTTAACGCGACGCCGCATCTGGACGGGCCGGAGCGGGCGCATGCGCGGACCTATGTGTGATTGGAAGCGGGGCAGAGCGCGTTTGGCTGGCCCCGGTCTGGCGATCTGAGTTTTGAACGGCGGTTATTTATTGTTGGGTTCCCGCTGAACATTCGAGCGGTGCGCTGCAATTGCCATTTCGCCAGGCCATGGTGGGGGCCTGCCGAACGCGCGGCGGGCTGCGCCCTTGATTCCGGGCGGGGGGTAAGTGACTACTGCATGTGAATGAATTGAGGGGTTCTCATGACGCATCTTTGGGTACGGGCGGAGCAACGGGAAAATGAAGAACGCGTTGGGATCACGCCGGAGGGTGTGGCCAAGCTGATGGCGGTGGGCATCCGAGTGACTGTTGAGGAAAGTGCCACTCGGATTTTGCCGGATACGGACTATGCCGGGGTCGGATGTGAGATGGCTGCGGAGAACAGCTGGCCAGAAGCGCCGCAGGATGCGATCATCTTCGGCCTGAAGGAGCTGCCGGAAGATGGCACGCCGCTGCCCCACAAGCACATCATGTTTGGGCATGCCTTCAAGGGGCAGCATGCGGGTCAGGCTTTGCTCAAGCGGTTCAAGACGGGCGGGGGCACGCTTTATGACTTGGAGTATCTGGTGGATGAAGACGGTCGCCGGGTCGCGGCCTTTGGGTATTGGGCGGGCTATGCGGGCGCGGCGGTGTCGTTGAAGGCGTGGGCGGCGCAGACAAAGGGCGCGGTTTGCCCGCCCGTCAGCACATGGCGCAACAAGGATGCTCTTTTGGCGCAACTGGCTGAGGACATGGGCGGTCGCACGCCCTCGGCCATCGTCATTGGTGCGCTGGGGCGTGTGGGCAAGGGGGCGGCGGATCTGTGTGAGGCAATGGGGATCTCGCCCACGCGGTGGGATATGGAGGAGACAGCCTCGGGCGGGCCGTTTCCGGAAATCCTCGCCCATGATCTGTTTTTCAATTGCATTCTGGCCCGACCGGGCACCCCGCAATTCGTGCCGGTCTCAGCGCTGGCGGCGAAACGGAAACTGAGCGTCATCGGCGATGTGGCCTGCGATCCGGACAGTGATTATAACCCGATCCCGATCTATGCCGCGGCGACCACCTGGGACGCGCCGGTGGTGCGTGTGCATCAAAACCCGGTGCTTGATGTGATGGCGATTGATAACCTGCCCTCGCTGCTTCCACGAGAGAGCTCCCTTGATTTTTCAGAGCAACTCTTGCCATCGCTGATGTGCTTGGACAATCTGGACGCAGGCGTGTGGGGACGCGCCCGCGCCACCTTTGAGGCGCATCTGAAAGAGGTGTGAAATGACAATCCATTGGTGCGGGACGGGGCTTTCTGCGGTGCCGGGGCTGCGGCGGCTGCTGAGCGCCGGGCGCGATGTGAAGGTTTGGAACCGGACCACGACCAAGGCGGAAGAGGCGGTTGGGGATCTGACCTCGCAAATCGCGGCGTTTGATTTTGATCGCATCTCGGCGGAGACGGACAAGGGCGATATCGTGGTGTCGATGCTGCCCGGGGATTGGCATGTGCCGCTGGCGGAGATGTGCATTAACAAAGGCGCGCATTTCGTGTCGTCGAGCTATATCGCCGCAGAAATGCGGGCGCTGCATGGCAAAGCACTGTTGGGCGGTGTGGCCTGCGTGAATGAGATCGGGCTGGATCCGGGGATCGATCACCTGATGGCGCATCATCTGATGGGGGAATATCGCAGCGCGCATGCGTTTTCCGACGTCAATGATCTGAGCTTCATTTCCTATTGTGGGGGGATCCCGAAGCATCCCAACCCGTTTCGGTACAAGTTCAGTTGGTCACCGTTGGGGGTGCTGAAGGCGCTGCGGTCGCCGTCACGGTCGATCAAGAAATTTCAGGAGTTGAACGTGGCGCGGCCCTGGGATGCGATTTCGAGTTATGAAGCACCCTTGCCGGAGCCTGAGACGTTTGAGGTCTATCCCAATCGAGACAGCCTGCCGTTTATGGAGGATTACGGGTTCGCGCCCACGTGGCGGGTGAAGGAGTTCGTGCGTGGGACGCTCCGGCTGAACGGCTGGGCTGAGGCGTGGAAGGATGTGTTTGCGGAGGTGGAGACGCTGCAAGGCGCGGGCGGTGAGGCGCGGCTGAAGGAGATGTCCGATCAGTTCTGGGCGGAGAATGCCTATGATGAGGGTGAGCCCGATCGCGTGGTGCTGTGTGTGTCACTGAAGGCGGAGCGAGGCGAGGATGTCGTCTGGCATAAGAGCTTCGTGATGGATGCGTGGGGGGATGAGGCCGGCACCGCGATGGCGCGACTGGTGTCGGTGCCGGTGTCCCTGGCCGTTGAAAGCGTGCTGGCGGGCGAGATCCCGGCGGGGGTGAGTGCAGCCCCCAGTGATCCGCGGTTGGTGCTGCGCTATCTGGGCGAGGTGGACCGCCTGGCGCAGCATTTGAAGGTGGTGGACCATCTTTGATTTCGGCCCTCTAGGGTCCGCTAAGCGGAAAAAGCGCCAATTCGCTGCAGTTGCGCCAAGAGCGGCTTTTAGTGCGTGCACTGTCCTGATGGCCCAATCGCATCTTGAGTATGATCATGCCTTGCGGAGCAACCCGACATGAAAAAAACATATAACACTGACCTTTTTGACCCTCGTCTTGCCGCACAAGTCGAATTTTTGGTTGAAGCTGACGCATTGAAGTCTGTGGAACGAAAAAACCTGTTATTGTCCGGTGCCCGACGGAAAACGCCGCAGAACACAGTTGGCACTTGACCCTTCTTGCAATGACATTTGCAGAATATGCGCCCAAAGAGGTCAATATAGGGCACGTGACCCAGCTTCTAATAGTCCATGATCTGGTCGAGGTGCATGCCGGGGATCATTGGGAATTGGAGTCCGATGCCAAAAGTGTATCTCAGAAAGAAAGCCAAGCTGCTGAACAGCTGTTCGGTTTGCTTCCAGATGAACAGTACGAAACGACGATTGCCCTTTGGCAGGAGTTTGAGGCGCGCGAGACCGCAGAAGCCAAGTTCGCAAAGGCGCTTGATGCTCTGCATCCGATGTTGTTTGTTTGGGGGCCGAGTGGTTCGGAGAAGACACATGTTCCTCTCACGGCTCAACAGATGAAAGAGCTAAAGAAGCCACATCTTGTCGGGTATCCAGCACTCTGGCGGTTGGCTGAACAGTTGCTCGATAATGCGGTGCGCCGCGGCACGCTTTCACGTTCCTAGGTAAAAAAGGCCGACCCGCTTGTATGTGTAGCACGCAACTCATTTAGAACACTGAGGCTCAAGGTTGACTGAAGAGAAACGGACGTTCGAACACTGCGCAGCATTCTGCACTCTGGGTTCAAAACAGTCGTTCGCTGCGTGATAGTCAATTCATATTGCGTCGAACGGCTGCCAAGCGGGACGAAGCTGCCAACGGATCTGGTTATGTGAACGTCGGCTTTTGCAGGCGTTCGCCATTATTGACCACTGGTCGTAATTCTCATGCACCTACCTGTCGATTCAGGCCACGCGACGATGATCGAAAGTATTTTCGATTGGTCTTTGGTCTCAACATAAATCTCATCCAAGCGAAAAGAACTGGACTGTGATGCTATTGTTGGCCGAAAGAGGGCAAAGAACTCCAATGGATACAGTGCAATTTGTGATCCGCATGGCTCACCATTTCGCTGCCGAAGTATCGATGTTATGTAGGCCGGCGCACCTTCTTTTTGGTTTACGACGCTGCTCGTGTGTTCAGTTGGTCCGCTAGCCTCAAAACCACACCATATGGGCAACGGGGCGCGGCCAAATACAAACTCCAAACAGTCCTTAGAAAGAAGCGCTTGCGGTATCAATTCCTTACCGACTGTCGCCCACATCTGGCCGATAGCAAATTTGAACAGCCATCGTGTCAGCAATGTGCCATCAACACTGACGGCTAGATTTCTATCAGAACGCCCCCATTCGTATACGGCTTGAGCTAGGCTGACCATTTCGGCATCGACCGCCGAAAGCTCTGAGTTGTGCTGTGTGCAGAGCATTCGTTTTTGGGCTAGATTCTGTGTCCCGCGTGGTTTGGCATTTGCGAAGTCGCCAGCCAATTTGACCCTGCCCGGGTCGGGTTCACTAAGCTTAAGCAGCGCTTGTGAAATGTAGTGTTCCTTTGAAAGCTTGTTTGAACAATCGCCTAGAACGTGTGCGTAACAGTTTTCCATTATTCCAAAGTAGATAGCACATAGTGCCTAAATCGAAAATACTTGACCTTCGCAACACCGCAGCAATTCGGTAGGTTTGGGCTCAAAGCGGACTTGCGGCGGTGCAGTGATCTATTAGGAGAGGCAGATGTCTGCGTGTCGGAAAAGCTGTTAGTCTGTTGTGATCAGCGGGATGGTAATCACACCGGTTAAGCCTGCTCAAATGGCGGTGCGTTAGCTGCGTTCAACTTCGAAGGTCAGACCGGCATTGGCTTGTGTTCGATCAATGATCGCGCGCCCGAAAGCGACCGCTGGTGTCAGCACGCCACCCGGGGCATTGGCCGCTTCCTCGAGCAGACAAAGCGCGCATTCGGAGATGATTTTGGATGTCGACCCATAGCCTGGATCCATGTCGCCTTTGACGCCAACAGTGATGCGATCGCCATGTTCTGAAAGGCCTGAGAACATGAAGTCGTAACTGCCGTTCTCGCGCTCTTCCCTAGATGGTCCATCCCCTGGTTTCAGGTCGTCCTGGCCTGTAAGCGGATTTGCACCGGCAATATGGCGCGCAATCGCTTCGCCTTTCTCGCCGGGTCCGGTGAACATCATTTCCTCATAGGTGAAGTCTTTGCCGTAGGGATGGCCCAGCAGCATATTCGACCGATGCACGTTTTTCGTATTCACGGGCGCCATAAAGAAAGGGGCGACCCAGGTTCCGAACGCCTCATCTTCGTAGGGCGTGTTCCCGTTGGGTTGCTGCGGGCCTTTGAACCCAGGTGTCAGAGCGAATGGTGATGAAAGCTTTCGCATCACGTCCGGGTTCTTCATCGCCGATGCCATCGTCGCCTTTCCGGACGCGGCGGTACCGCCGGAGAAGGTCCCTTTCATACTTCTCAACCGGCCTTTGATGTCCTTGAGCGGTGCCCCGAAGCGGCGTTTTGATTCTTGCTGAAGAAAATACACACCCATGTCTGACGGAACGCTGTCAAAGCCGCACGAATGTACGATCCGTGCCCCTGACGCTTTTGCCTGTTCATGGTATTTTTCAATCATGTCCCACATGAATGACGGCTCTCCGCACAGATCGACGTAGTCTGTTCCGGATGCGGCGCATGCGGCAACCAATGGCTCTCCATAAAGTTGGTAGGGCCCGACAGTGGTGATGATCACTTTGGCTTGGTGTATCATCGCGTCGATGGATGCCGGATCAGATGCATCTGCGATAACAAGTGGGACGTCTTTTTTCAGGTCCAACTCATCCCGGATGGCCGCGAGTTTTTCCCTGTTTCGCCCGGCGATACCCCAAGAGCGATCAGGGTATTTCCGTCCCAGATATTCAGTGACGAGGCGGCCTGTGAAGCCGGTTGCGCCATAGATCAGAATGTCAATTTCTGCCATTTTTCAGATCCCTGCATTCTGCCTGTGTTGGTCGATTTTAGTGCAGAAAAGGCGAGTGAAATACCCGATTCCCAGCTGGGTGCATGTCCGCGACCCGTTTCGACAAAACCAGTGATGCATAACGGGTTTCACTGAGCGCCAAGCGGCGGCTGTGCGGGTCAGTAGCCTCGGTCAGGGTTTACAACGTTTGCCAAGGGCTCACCTTTCTGCCACCGTTTGAGGTTCTCGATGAACATTTCAAAAGAGGCCATCCCCCAGCCGCTATAGATGGCGGAACTGTGGGGCGAGATGATGGTGTTGGGCGCGTCCCAGAAGGGGCTGTCTTCGGGTAGGGGTTCGAGTTCGAATACGTCGAGGCCGGCGGCGGCGATTTGGCCGGTGTGGAGGGCTGTTAGAAGGTCATCGCCGACGATCACGCCGCCGCGGGAGACGTCGATGAGGATGGCGGTGTCTTTCATGGCGGTGAAATCGGGCGCGCTTATGAGAGATTTGGTGCTGTCGAGCAGGGGCACGCTGACCACGATCATATCAGCGCGGGGCCAGAGATCGGGCAGGGCGGAGGCGGGGTGGACCTCATCGACATTGTCCATGGGCGCGGGGCGGGCGCGGGTGCCTAGGACGTGCATGCCGAATGCTTTTCCTTTGGCAGCTACGGCTTGGCCCGTGTTCCCTAGGCCCACGACCAGGAGGGTTTTACCCTTGAGGGGTGTCATATAGCGGTATTCCCACCGGCGGGCGGACTTGTCGGCTTGGAATTGGGGGACATCGAGAGTGAAGTGGAGTGCGCATCCGAAGGCGAATTCGGACATCATGTCAGAGGCGACGCCTGCGGAGTTGGTGACGGTGGTTTTGGAGGTTTCCCACGTCCCCAGATGGTCGCAGCCCGATCCGCCAACGGAAATCCATTCGGGTCCGTATGTTCCCAGCACAGCATCAGTTGGAAAACCGTAGGTGCCGCCGAAGCGGATGGAGTAGAGCACGTCCGGGCGGGCCGTCTCTAGCGCCTCATCCATGCCGTCATAGCTGTTGTGCGTAAAGATCTCAGCGCTGGGGATGGACTCGCGCAATATGTCTGCGAAACGGTCGGGTTTGTCGTTGTGGATCAGGACTTTGGGGGTGGATTTGGTCATGCGTTTGGAGGCTCTTTCAGGAGTGTTGTGAGGTCAGAGAGTTTGCTGTCGGGCTCAAGCATACGGTTACGTATGTTCCAGATGGCCTTGGCGCGTGAATGTGAGAGGACGCCATCGCAGAACGAGAGGAATTTCGCCTCCACTTCCGCATCTGTGCGCCACGTGCCCGGGCCGCCGCTGGCGCGGATGTCGCCGGAGGTGAGGGTGCGGCCGTCATGTAGGGTGATGTCGACATCGGACACACGCTCGGCGGGGAAGAGGGCGCTGTGGTGGTCTGTGGCCTCGACTGTGATGTTTGGGATTATAGTGGCGATCTCTGGGTCATTTAGCGCGGCGCCTTCGACGTGGCGGGGGGCGACTTCTCCGTGGCGGATCATGGTGGCGACGGCGTAGTGCATGGAGTATTGCGCCTCGGTCGTGCTGCTGGGCATGGCGGGGAAGAGACGGGCGGCCTCAGCGAAGGTGCGGATGTGGACGGAGGCGATTTGGGTGTGGTCCAGGTCGTGGTCTTCCATCAGTTTGCGGGTGGCGTCGATGGCGGCATGGGTCCAGCGGCAGATGGGGTAGGGTTTGATGTAGTTGTCCTGCACGGTCCAGCAGGTGCCGAGGTCTTGCCAGTATTGCGCGACCTCTGGGGCTTCCACGGTAATGGCGGGGGCGCCGGTGAAGCCCGATTGCGCAAGGAAGGCGGCATTGAGACCGACAAGCGCGCCCATGCCGGAGCCGTCATGGAGCATCGTGGGATTGTCGATTTCGCGCATCATTTGGCTGCGGGGGCCGTGGTATTCGGCGATGCCGAGGGCTTGGCCGAGGGTGTTTGCGTCCGTCCCGGCGAGATGGCAGGCGAGGGCGGCGACGCCGAGGGCGTTCCATGCCCCAGACGTGTGGTAGTCTGAGACGGTGGCGTGGAGGGAAACGCCTGCGCGGGCGGCGATTTCGTAAGCCATAGCCATGGCGCGGAGGGCTTGCGGGCCGGAGAGATCGTAGCGTTCAGACAGGGCGAGAAGCGCGGGGACAACCGCGCAGCCTATGTGGCCTTTGGTTTCCATCAGCCCGTCGTGACCGTCCAGATTGTCGATTTGTGTGGCGAGGGCCCAGGCGGCGCCGGGTTGGCTGACGTCGCGGCCATCGAAGAGCATTGGTGCGAAGTTGCCGGGCGTGGCGAGGTGCATGGTGGCAGCATAGTCGCGGGCGATTTTGCCGACCTGCAGGCGGGTGGCCCCGGCGGCGACGCCGATTGTGTCGATGAGCAGGGTGGCGGTGTGGCGGAGGGCGGTCTCGGGGATCTCTGGTGGGTCGATGGCGAAGGCGGCGATGCGGTCGAATTGGGTCATGGGGTGAGCCTGTCCATGAGCA
>JBCCNB010000063.1:0-9930 GCA_039026055.1 Pseudomonadota bacterium
CGCGGGATTACATTTGGGGCGGTGCGCAAATGAGCAATTTTCTGAACGGATTGATGCGCCTGCGCCGTGGCCCGTGGGAGATGCTGGCCACCATACTCATCGGACTTGGGGTGTTCATGTTGATGCAGCCATTTGTGCTGTGGCTCTACACCTATTCCTTCATCGTCACTCTGGTGGGCACCGTGATGTTCATCGTTGTCTCCCACTTTAAGGAGTAGCCGACTTGGCTCAGATCCAGATCAAGAACATCCGAAAGGATTTTGGCGACTTCAACGCGGTGAAGGAGAGCACTTTCACTATCGAGGATGGCGAGTTCTTCATGCTGCTTGGCCCTTCGGGCTGCGGCAAGACCACCACGTTGCGCATGATTGCGGGGCTGGAGTTGCCGACATCAGGCGAGATTTATCTCGATGGCGAAGAGATCAGCCAGTTGCCGCCATCCAAGCGTGACATTGCCTTCGTGTTTCAGATGTTTGCGCTTTATCCGCATATGAACGTGCGCCGGAACCTCAGCTATCCGCTGGTGTCTCAGGGGATGGCGCGTAGGGACGTGAAGGCGAAGGTGGAAGAAGTTGCGGGAATCCTTGGCATTCAGGATATTTTGAACCGCCCTGTGGGCGGGTTGTCCGGCGGGGACCGGCAGCGCGTTGCGCTTGGCCGCGCCATCGTGCGGGATCCCAAGGCCTTCATGATGGATGAGCCTCTGGGTGCGCTCGATGCCGAATTCCGCGAGCATATGTCGGAAGAATTGCGCGCCCTGCATGACCGCATGAACGCCACCACCGTTTACGTCACCCATGATCAGCTTGAGGCGATGCAGATGGGCGACAAGATCGTTGTGATGAACAACGCTGTGGTCGAGCAGTTCGGCACGCCTCAGGAAATCTATGACAAACCCGCAACCATGTTTGTGGCCGATTTCATCGGCTCACCTTCGATGAACTTTCTGCATTTTGAAGGGACCGTTGGCGACGGGGCCGAAAGCGTAACACTGGGCGGTGAGGTGATGCATGTTCCGCGCACGCGGCAGGGTGCCTCGGGCAAGCTGGTGTTCGGGGTGCGCCCTGAACATGTGACGCTGTCGGACAGTGGCGCCTACCGTGGCGAGGTTTTGGCCTCGGAGTATCTTGGCACCACGCAGATCATCACGCTGGACACGCCCAATGGAGAGTTGAAGGCGCGCATCGACAGCGCACAAGTTGCCAAGGTGGGCGAAAAGGTCGGGCTTGGGTTCAACCCCAAGACCATCACCCTGTTTGACGAGGGCAGCGGTCGGGCTCTGCGCTCTGACCTCAACAACGAAGTGCTGGCCCATGTCTGAGGTTGTTCTGAAAGGTCTTTCGAAATCCTTTGGCGACGATGTCGGTATTGCGGACGTATCGATGACCATTCCTGACGGAGCATTTGTCGTGTTGCTGGGTCCAACGGGCGCGGGCAAAACGACAACCCTGCGCCTGATCTCCGGGTTGGAAAAGGCCGACGCGGGAGAGGTCTGGATCGGTGGGCGCAATGTCGGCAGCGAGACACCGGCGCAACGCGATGTGGCGATGGTCTTCCAGCAATATTCGCTTTATCCGCACATGAGTGTGCGGGACAATCTGGCTTTTCCTTTAAAGTCGCCAATCTTGAACACACCTGCGGACGAGATTGAACGCAAAGTGGCCGAGGTCGCCAGTGTTCTGCAGATTTCTCACAAACTCGACAACAAGGCCACGGCCCTGTCGGGCGGTGAGATGCAGCGCGTCTCGATCGGCCGTGCGTTGGTGCGCGACCCGTCCATCTACCTGATGGATGAGCCGCTGAGTTCGCTGGATGCGAAGCTGCGCACCGATCTGCGCGTTGAATTGAAACGGATTCAGGCGAACCTTGGCGCGACCTTGCTTTATGTCACGCACGATCAGATTGAGGCGATGACAATGGCCACCCATGTGGGCGTGCTCAACGAAGGGCGGCTGGTGCAATATGGCAGCCCGCGTGAGATTTATGAAAACCCCAACAGTCTTTATGTTGCCTCACGCCTTGGACTGCCCCGCATCAACATCGTACCGGCGGATGTCTTTGGTGGTATGCCGGACGGCGTGACACAGATCGGCATGCGCCCCGAACACATCCAGCAGGGCGAAGGGCAGGAGGCCGAAGTGCAGCGCGTCGAGCATCTGGGCGATCAGGCCCGCTTGCATCTGATGCTCAAGGGCCATGCCATCACAACTATTGCCGACCCCCACACGACCTATACCCCCGGTGCACACATCAAGATCGCGCCCAGGAACCCATTGTGTTTTGACGCCGATGGCGCACGCATTTCGTAAGGAAGGACAGTGATATGAGCCAGTTTATCAACGCCAAGGACACGCTTGTTACCGACGCTGTGGATGGCTTGCTGGAAACCTCTGGCGGCGCGCTGACCCGGCTGGATGGCTATCCGCATATCAAGGTGGTCTGCCGCGCCGATTGGGACAAATCCAAAGTGGCGCTGATCTCGGGCGGCGGATCGGGGCACGAGCCGGCCCATGCGGGGTTTGTCGGGCGCGGCATGTTGACGGCGGCGGTCTGCGGTGAGGTGTTTGCATCGCCTTCGGTGGACGCGGTGCTGGCTGGCATTCTGGCTGTCACTGGCAAAGCGGGCTGCCTTCTGATCGTCAAGAACTACACGGGGGATCGTCTGAATTTTGGTCTGGCGGCAGAACGTGCGCGCGCATTTGGGCTCGAGGTCGAGATGGTGATTGTCGACGACGATATCGCGTTGCCGCACCTGCCGCAGCCGCGCGGCGTGGCCGGGACGCTGTTTGTGCACAAGATCGCAGGCGACTTGGCCGAAAACGGGGCTGATTTGGCGACCGTTCGCGCGGCTGCGGATCGCACGATTGCGGCCATGTCTTCGATCGGGATGTCGATTGATACTTGCACCGTGCCCGGATCAGCCAAGGAAAACCGCATTCCCGAGGGCAAGGCCGAACTGGGCCTTGGCATTCACGGCGAGGCCGGGGTGGAACAGGTGGAGTTGGACAGCGCGGAAACGGCCATGAACATGGTTCTGGACAAGCTGAGCACCAAAATTGAGACCGGCGAGCATGTGGCGATCCTGAATAATCTGGGCTCCACCACGCCGCTGGAGATGTCGATCCTTGCGCACTGTCTTGCGACTTCGCCTAAGGCCAGCAATATCAAACATATCATTGGGCCTGCTCCGATGATGACCTCGCTGGACATGCACGGATTTTCTGTCTCTGTCTTGCCTGTGGATGATGCAAATCTTGCGCCGCTGTCTGCTCTCGTTGAGCTTGCTGCGTGGCCCGGGATGACGGATGTCGCCCCGGTCAAAGTCCAGCCTCTTCCAGATGGGCTGAGCCCAATTCAACCCATTCCGTCTGCCAATGACAAAACCGCTGCCATTATTTCGCAGTGCTGTGATCTGCTGATTTCAGCCGAGGACGACCTGAACACCCTTGATGCCAAGTCAGGCGATGGGGACACAGGCAGTACGCTTGCGACAGCCGCGCGTGCGCTGAAAGGTGCGCTGGATCGGATGCCGCTTGCAGATCTCACACAGTTGTTTCGCGCGATCAGCAATGAGCTGAGCCAGACGATGGGTGGGTCTTCGGGCGTAATCCTCGCCATTTTCTTTGGGGCAACAGGGGATGCCTGCGCCAGTGGCAAACCGACGCCCAAGGCGCTGAAGGCGGGCTTGGATCGGATCAGTCAGGTCGGCGGTGCTGCCAAGGGGGATCGCACGATGATTGATGCACTCGCGCCGGCCCTTGAGGCGCTGCCCGATGGAATATCTTCGGCCGCTGCCGCTGCCCGGACGGGCGCGGACGGGACTTCGACGATGGGGCAAGCCAAAGCTGGCCGTGCTTCATATGTGCCTGAAGAGAACTTGCTGGGCCACAACGATCCGGGGGCCGAAGCCGTCGCGCGCCTGTTCGAAGGGTTGGCAGAGGCCATGTGACAACACATAAAGGACCCAAGTGAAGCACCCAGACGACACCCTTTCCAACCCTACGATCAACGACATCGCCCGTGTCGCTGAGGTCAGCCTTGCGACCGTGGACAGGGTATTGAACGCGCGCCCCGGGGTGCGTGAGGTGACGGTGCGCAAGGTGAATGCCGCAATTGCCGAACTGGGCTATGTGCGCGACGCGGCGGCCGCCAATCTGGCACGGGGGCGGGTCTATCATTTTACCTTCATCCTGCCTGCCACGCAGAACGAATTCATTTCACTGCTGGAAACGCAAATCGAACTGCTGGGTCGGGGGGTGCGACAGGACCGGACAAAGCTGTCTTTTGTCCGCGTGGCGGCCTTTGACCCCATGGCGCTGGCCGCCGCCATAGATGCCATCGATCCGCAGAGAGTGAACGGCGTTGCCATTTTCGGGCCCGAAACGCCATCCGTCCGGGACTCGATCGCGCAACTCAAATCGCACGGGGTCACCGTTGTATCCCTGGTCTCTGATATCCCCAGCTCTGAGCGCGACAATTACGTGGGCGTCGACAACATTGCAGCCGGGCGTACGGCGGGGCAGTTGCTGGGGCGGTTTATCGGGCAGCGTTGCGGCAAGATTCTGGTGCTGACCGGGTCGATGCTGGCGCGGGATCATCTTGAACGCCGTCTGGGCTTTGACGAGGTGATGGCCCGCGACTTTCCGCATCTGGATGTTCTGGCCTCGCTTGAGGGGCGCGACGATCCGGATCTGATCCAACGCCTTTTGCCTGAAACCTTTGCCGAGACGCCTGACATCATTGGCATTTATTCCTCGGCAGCGGGCAATGACGGGTTGCTGCGCCACTTTGCGGCACACCGGCAGGAAAACCGCCCCATTGTGGTCGCCCATGAGTTGACCGATCTGTCCCGCCGTGCCCTTTCGAACGGAGAATTTGATGCGGTCATCAGTCAGGACGCAGGCCATCTGGTCCGCTCTGCCGTGCGCATCATGCGTGCCAACAGTGACCGGACACCGATCAATCTTGCGCAGGAACGCATACGCATCGATGTTTATCTGAAGGAAAACATGCCCTTCTAGGGCAAGAAAAGGAACAAGCCCCGCGCGGGGCGATCAACTGGGAGGATCTTTCATGAAAACCATCAAGGGGCCGGCGCTGTTTCTGGCGCAGTTTGCGGGCGACGACGCGCCGTTCAATTCCTGGGATGCAATCACGAAATGGGCGGCCGACTGCGGCTACAAGGGCGTGCAGGTTCCAAGCTGGGACGCCCGCCTGTTCGATCTTGCCAAGGCGGCCGAGAGCAAGACCTATTGCGATGAGTTCAAAGGGCAGGCTGCGGCCAACGGGGTCGAGGTCACCGAGTTGTCAACGCACCTGCAGGGCCAGTTGGTTGCCGTGCATCCCGCCTATGACACCGCATTTGACGGCTTTGCTGATCCATCGGTGCATGGAGATCCCAAGGCCCGCCAGGCCTGGGCTGTGGATCAGGTGATGAAGGCGATCTCAGCCTCGGCAAACATGGGTATTAGGAACCACGTCTCGTTCTCGGGCGCGCTCGCATGGCCCTATGTGTACCCGTGGCCGCAGCGTCCTGCAGGTCTGATCGAGACGGCCTTTGACGAATTGGCTCGCCGCTGGCGCCCCATTCTGGACCACGCCGAGGACAATGACGTCAACATTTGCTACGAAATCCATCCCGGCGAAGATCTCCACGATGGTGTGACCTTCGAGATGTTTCTGGAGCGGGTCGACAATCACGCGCGCTGCAACATGCTCTATGATCCCAGTCACTACGTGCTGCAATGCCTGGATTATCTCGACAACATCGACATCTACAAAGACCGGATCAAGATGTTCCACGTCAAGGATGCCGAGTTCAACCCGACGGGGCGCCAGGGCGTGTACTCTGGCTACCAGCCCTGGGTGGACCGTGCCGGGCGCTTCCGCAGCCTGGGTGACGGGCAGGTCGATTTTGGCGCGGTGTTTTCCAAGATGGCAGCCAATGATTTCGACGGCTGGGCCGTCGTGGAATGGGAATGCTGTCTGAAGCACCCCGAGGACGGAGCGCGCGAGGGTGCGCAGTTTGTGTCTGATCACATTATTCGGGTGACGGAGCGTGCGTTTGACGATTTTGCCGATGGCGGCACGGATGAAGCCGCGAACCGGGCGATGTTGGGGATTGGTTGAAAGCGGCCCTCCCCTTTCGGCGGCAGAGCCGCCTTTCGGGCAATGGGGCAAAGTTTTCTTGGCAAGCTGAAGTTGGATCGGTGCGCAAGTGCCGTTAAAGGAGAGAGACATGGCGCGGATCAAGTTGGGTATGGTGGGGGGCGGCAATGACGCCTTTATCGGGGGGGTGCACCGCATTGCGTCCCGCATAGACGATCGGTTCGAATTGGTCGCGGGCGCGTTGTCCTCGACGCCGGAAAAGGCGCAAGCCTCCGGAGAGGCGCTGGGACTGCCGCGCATTTATGACGATTTCAAAGCGATGGCGATCCGTGAGGCGCGCCTGAAGGACGGGATCGAGGCGGTGTCCATCGTGACCCCGAACCACGTCCACTATGCCGCTGCGCGCGAGTTTTTGAAGCGCGGCATCCACGTGATCTGCGACAAGCCGCTGACCTCGACCCTGTCCGATGCAAAGAAGCTGGTGAAGGCCGCCGAAAGTTCGGATGCGTTGTTCGTGCTAACCCACAACTACACCGGTTATCCGATGGTCCGGCACGCGCGCGAGATGGTCGCGGCGGGCGAGATTGGCACCATTCGTGTGGTGCAGGTCGAGTATCCGCAGGATTGGCTCACGCAGGAAGAGACCTTCAAGCAGGCCGAGTGGCGCACCGATCCGGCGCGTTCAGGTGCCGGGGGATCCACGGGTGACATCGGCACCCATGCCCACAACCTGGCCCGTTTCATCACCGGACTGGAGGTGGAGAGTCTGGCCGCGGATCTGGACGCTTTTGTTCCGGGCCGTCAGGTGGATGACAACGGGCATGTGATGCTGCGGTTCAAGGGCGGGGCCAAGGGGATGCTCTGGTGTTCTCAGGTTGCGCCGGGCAATGAGAATGCATTGCGTATCCGGGTTTACGGCGACAAGGGGGGCCTTGAATGGGCACAGGAGGATCCGAACTATCTGTGGGTCACACCGTTTGGAGAACCCACGCGCAAGATCACCCGCAACGGGGCTGGGGCCGGCGATGCCGCGGCGCGGATGAGTCGTATCCCCCCCGGGCACCCCGAGGGGTATCTGGAAGGCTTTGCCAATATTTATTCCGAGGCCGCAGACGCGATTGAAGCCCACCGCAACGGCACACCGCCTGACAGCGCGGTGATGTATCCAACCATTCAGGATGGATTGAAGGGGGTGCAGTTCATTGATGCCTGTGTGCGGTCTTCGGCGCGCAATGCAGCTTGGGTGACGCTGTAAACCCGGACCGTACGCGCAACAGGTATCCCGGGCAGCGCAGCGCCGGGTCGCGAATCGAGGGCTAACGCCTGTTTTTCAGGGCAAAACGGCAGTGCATAGCCCGTACACCGGGCGTGCACAACATGTGCACCGCGCGTGCACCGCATGCCGGGTTAACAGGGCGTGCGATGGTGTTCGTTAACAACCTGTGAAGGGCTGGTTGGCGGGAGAATGCGGACGTCTGCTTGCACGTGGCCAATGACTGCTCCCAGCCCAAAGGAGACATTATCCGGGCCCGCTTGGATGACCTCAGCGCGGACAAAGCGCCGCACCAGAACCTCAAAAATGAGTGCAATTGAGCTAGGTGGACACAGAAAAAACGCACTCTTGTGGCCCAGAGCTTTCAAGGCCGATATTTTGCAAAAGTGGTCTTGTGTAAGCTAACTCATTTCATCCGGAAACGGTTTCTGAGCGCCAAGCCAAAAAAGAACAGAAACACTGGGCCAAGTATGAACTGAACAACAGCAATGCCTTCAGCGTTTTTCGAGGCTGCAATGAGATCTGCTTCTTCCTTAAGTATGGACCGATTTAAGCCCAAGAAGGAAAAAAGATTGGAGAAACTCAAACCTAGCATCTTGCGCGGGCACTGATCATGAATGAAGTCCTGAGCTGACTGTGGGTCGCAGATAATCGATGAAAATGCTAAGTAACCAAACAAACCTAAAAGCGTCAGGAAAAATAGCGGTCTACGGTATGACCAACCATAATTCGAAAATAGACCGAACACCTTGGACGGAAGTGACCCAATCCAGCCTTCAGCCGCTTCATGACTTTTCATCTCGAGGCGCAGGAACTCGTGCTCTTGTCTAAACTTACCCTGGGAGCCCATCAGTAGCTTTAATCGTTCGTAGCATCTAACATTTTGCACCTCATCAATACCCTTGCCAAAAGTAGGCCATTGAACTGCTGCGAAGTTGGTGTCCTCATGGACTTGCGCTCCAAAGAAATGGGGAGCTTCGCGATAAAATCTCACATGCGCAAAGTCGGTTGCGTTGCCAAAGACAGTGTTATGAAACAAAGCACGATCATAAAACGACGTACCTCTAAATGAAGTCACACCTAAGAACCGTGATCCAACGAAAATGGCCTCCGTCAAAATCGTGGCATCTGCGACCACAGTCAGGCCGTTAAAGGTACTTCCGGACAGGTTAAGAACTCCACCTCCTCCGAGCAACCTCACGTCGGAAAGATCCGCGTCATCATCGAAAACGCAGTTCTTGATTGTAAGAGAACCCAAAATCACGGAGCCTCGGAGGCTAAAATCATACCTAGTCTGACAGTCTTCGAACGACAGCTTGCCGAATACATAGCCCTCCAGGATGAACTCATGCGGCAAGTTAACACTTGCGAAAGATACGGTCATGAGGTCGATCAGGGACGCTTGTTGTGGGGGGCGGTCAATTGATTGGATTGCATCCAAGATTCGTAAAACTATTTCTTTCTCATCCGCAGTGAAATCTTCTAGCTCTTCTACGGGTACCAAACCCGCAGTTACAAGGCGGTCTTTCTCTTGATCTGACAGCAACTCACCGATGAGTTTGTTCCATATCCTACGGCTTAGGGCGTGGGCCATACTGTGTTCGTAGTCAAAACCATTTGGAGAGCCGTCCTTCAGCCCGTCGTCAAAATCGATAACATCCTGATAAAACCCTGCAAACAAAAGCGCTCCCACACCATTTGGCTCGCAGCCCAAAACGAGCCAGTCGATTTCGTCTCGCTCTTGAAGGGTTTCAACCATCAAACACGACAGTTTCCGATCCGGTAACTCTGTGAAAGTACTCTTCAATGATCGTAGGTTTGAGGCCGTTCAGATAAACCAACTTGTCGCCTTTTCGAACTAGCTTGGCTGCCCTCGCTCGTGAATTTGAGTCGCTCATAAAAACGTGATTTTTCTCAATTTTCAGCTTAGTCAACACTTCGCCGTCAAGGGTTTCTTTACTTTTGGCTATTGCGTATGTCACTCCAACGCTGTTGTCGCTCACATAACCCTCGTCAAGTTTGTTCATTTGATCTGGCTAGTTAGATAGCATAGCAAAGCGCAATAGTGAATTCAGGGCAAGGCCCAGGATAGATGATCTACATCTAGGTATTTAGGTTGTCTCTCAGCCTACCCGAAAGTTCGGTTTAGGAAGTGAACAACCAAGATTTTCGTTTCTGTTGTGTCGGGTTTGGGCTGTGCGCTCGACTTTGCAAAGTCCGCTTCCTGCGCATAGCGGCCACTTGCTGCCAAACCTACCCCGGTCATCCTGGACTCAAACCCGTCCCTTCGCTGCACCTACCAAAGCCAACCCACCCGGATCGGCATGTCGGGATTCTGCCGCGCTGGGGGGCGCATGCTTGTGTAACGTCTCCCACCCACGCAAGAGTTGCGGATATGAAAAAAGGCCCCGCACGGGGCGGGGCCTTTGACGTGCGGCGCAGGTGTCCTGCGCCCGATTGAAACGAGCTTACTGCGGAATCTCGCCCTCAATCCCTTCGACATAGAAGTTCATGCCGGCCAGTGTGCCATCATCCGCCGTCTCGCCCTC
>JBCCNB010000064.1:0-9782 GCA_039026055.1 Pseudomonadota bacterium
CGTCTTGGACGGGCGTGGCGCGGCTGTCGCCGGGGTGGCCCATGTCTGCGCCAAGGTCCGAGGGGCCTATGAAGACGCCGTCGACGCCGTCTACCGCGAGGATGTCATCGAGGTTGTCGAGGCCTTTGACGGTTTCGACCTGCACCAAGAGGCAGATTTGGGCGTTGGCGGTGATGGTGTAGTCAGGGATGGCGGAGAACATCGTGGCGCGGGCGAGGGCGGCGCCGGAGCCTCGGATTCCCTCGGGCGGGTAGCGGGTGGCGCGGACCATCGCCTCTGCTTCTGCGGCGGTTTCGACCATGGGGATGAGGAGGGTTTGGGCGCCTGCGTCGAGGACCTGTTTGATCAGCCAGTCTTCACCCATAGGCAAGCGAACGATTGCGTGGGTGGCACTGGCGTGCAGAGCCTGGAGTTGCGCGGTGATGGAGCGCAGATCGTTGGGGGCGTGTTCGCCGTCGATGACCAGCCAGTCGAAGCCTGCGGTGCCCATGATCTCGGTCGCGTAAGGATCCGCAAATCCGGCCCAGCAGCCGTAGCTTTGCTTGCCCGTGAGGAGGTCTGATTTGAAGGTGTTTATAGGGGCGGACATGGGGTGCCTCACGATTTGGGTCTTGGCAGTCAATTAAGCCTGTTGTTGAGTGAGCGTCCAGAGGAGGCGCATGTGAAACTCAAGCTGCATCATATCAATCTGACGACGACCAAGGTCGCGGAAATGGATCGGTTCTATCAAGGCGTGATGGGGCAGGAGCGGGAGACAAGCGGCCTGCCTGTGCTGGAGAAGGAACAGGGTTATGCGGGGGATGTGGCGTTTACCACCGATGGCAATATCCAGACCCATCTGGCGCAGCGCGATGTGATGGCAGGGATGGCAACGGGGCAGGTGGTGAACCCGGTGGCGCGCGGGCATATCGCGTTTCGCACCGATGACCTGGCAGGATTCAAGGCGCATTTGGAGGCGAAAGGCGTGCCTTACTCCGACTGGGAGAACCGGGCGGTGGCGGGGTGGCACCAGATCTTTTTTTATGACCCCGATGGGAATGTGATTGAAGTGCATGAGGTGGAAGGATGACCCCGAAGTTACATCATATCAACCTTTCGACGGACAAGGTGGAGGAGATGGACGCGTTTTACCGTGAGGTTCTGGGGCTGCAGCGGTGTGATGAGGATATTCCCGCGCTGCGCATGGATGAGGAGGTTTATGCGGGCGATGTGACGTTCCTGACGGATGGGGATATTCACCTGCATATTGCGCGCAAGGATGTGGAGGCGGGGTTTCGGACGGGGCAACTGGTCAACCCGGTGCTGGAAGGGCATGTGGCCTATCGCGTGGGGGATATCGAGGCGTTCAAGGCACATCTGGAGGCGGAAGGCGTGCCCTATTCCAACTGGGGTGACAGCGCGGTGGCAGGGTGGCATCAGGTCTATTTCTACGATCCTGAGGGTAATGTGATCGAGGTGCATGCGCGGCGCATCTGAGCGCTTTACATTCCTGCAGAAAACCATGAGCCAAGCCAAATGAATACGCATGTTAAAGGTCTTTTGCTGACAACGATCGGCGTTCTGTTTGTCGTGCCGGATTCGCTCTTTGTGCGATTGATTGATGCCGAACCGGTTGTGACGGCGTTTTGGCGGGGGATGAGCGCGGGCGCGATCATTCTGGTGGGGCTTTTGGCGGTGCAGGGCACTCGGGGGTTCAAGGCGTCGATGAAGGCCGGGTGGCCGGGGCTGATTTACATGTTGCTGATCGGCTCCACCGCGCTGGCCTTTGTGATGGCGGTGACGAATACGTCGGTGGCCAATGTGGTGCTGATCTTTGCTTCCATGCCGGTTTTTGCAGCCATTTTTGGGAAAGTGTTTCTGGGCGAAGGGATCGGATTGCGCATGGTGTTGACTATGGCGGTGGTGGTCGTGGGGTTGGCGATCATCGCCTATGGGTCATCGGAGAATGAGATTGCGTCTTGGAAGGGCGATATCTGGGCGCTCTATGTCTGCATTGCCTATGCGGGGGCGCTGACGGCAGTGCGGGTGGTGAAGGATGTTTCTGTGATCCCGGTTATTCCGGTGGCCTATATTGGGGCGGCGCTGGTCATGTGGCCCTTTGCAGCGCCGTTTGCGACGGTGGCGGAGCAGTGGCATTTGTTTCTGGGGCATGGGCTGTTTATCGCGATCGCCACCTGCTTTTTGACGTTGGGGCCGAGGTATATCAGTTCGGCGGAGGTGTCTTTGTTGATCTTGCTGGAGTCGGTGCTGGCGCCTTTGCTCGTGTGGGCTTGGATCGGGGAGGATCCGGGGCGATGGGCGTTGGTCGGGGGTGCTGTGGTGATTGGGGCGCTGGTTGTGTCGAATTTGGTGGTTTTGATGCGGCGGGCAGAGTGAGCACAACAGAGCGGCTTTGGCTGGCCCCGGTCTGGCGGTCCTGACCTACGATCAGCAGCGCTTTATCCATCCTTTCCCGGACGACATCCGAGCGGTGTCCTGCAACTGCCAATTCGCCAGGCCCTGGGTGGGGCCCTCCTCTCGGCGATTGCAAGCAATCGCCTGCCGGGCAGCGGACGAAGGCGCGGCGGCCCAAGGGCCTTGATTCCGCGCCGGTGAACGGAACGCCTCTTTTCACCCGGGGCAGGGCGACTATATAGTCACCTCAAGGATGAGACTGCCCTAAAGCGATCTTGGACCCAGATGATTTTATCGGATCTCAAAATGCAGGAGCCGGGGGACGGCGGTGATGATAGTGGTGATACCTCTGTCATCGTTGAAACGCGCCCCAAGACCAAGCGGCCACCGCTTTATAAGGTGTTGCTGTTGAATGATGATTACACGCCGATGGAATTTGTCGTGGCGGTGCTGGAACGGTTCTTTGGCATGACCCACGCCGAGGCTTTTGAGATCATGCTGACCGTGCACAAGAAAGGTGTCGCGGTCGTGGGGGTCTTCAGCCACGAAATTGCAGAAACGAAAGTGGGGCAGGTGATGGATTTCGCCCGCCGCCATCAGCATCCGCTGCAATGCACCATGGAAAAAGAATAACAATTTGAGCGTTCGGTTGGCCCTTGCGCTGGAGGCGGGAACGCCGCCTCTGCCCGCGTCCGGGCCCGTGGCGGTTTTTGCCCCGCGTGAGGGGTTTGACCTGTCCCCGCTGCCCCGGGATCGCTGCATCATTGTCACCGGGTTCAAGCCGGATTTTGATCGGTTTGAGGCGCAGGGTTACACCTGCACGACCGAATTGAATGACACGGTGGCCGCGTCGATCATTTGCGTGCCGCGGGCCAAGGCGCTGGCGCAGGCATTGATCGCGCAGGCGGTGGCGGCCACCGACGGCCCGGTCATCGTGGACGGGGCCAAAACGGACGGCATTGAGGCAATTTACAAGGCCTGCCGAAAGCGTGCGGATGCGAGCCGGGCGCTGTCGAAGGCCCATGGGAAGCTGTTTCATTTCGACGGCCGGCCTGCTTTTGACGATTGGATGCCCGAACCCCGAGAGCTGGCGGAAGATGGGTTTGTCACCGCGCCAGGGATTTTTTCCGCCGATGGGATTGATCCGGCCTCGCGTCTTCTGGCTGACCACCTGCTGCCGACGATTGGCGGTCGAGTTGCCGATCTGGGCGCGGGCTGGGGGTATCTTTCCGCGCGCCTGTTGGAGCGGGACGACGTAGATCGCCTTGATCTGGTGGAGGCAGAGCATGCGGCACTGACCTGTGCAAAGACCAATGTTTCCGATTCGCGCGCGCGGTTTCATTGGGCAGATGTCGCCCGCTGGGAGGCCGATGCGCCGCTTGATTGCGTGATTATGAACCCGCCTTTTCACACTGGCCGAAAGGCAGAACCCCATATTGGTCAAAGCTTTATCCAAGCGGCTGCCCGCCTTTTGCATCCAAGGGGTCAGCTTTTTCTGGTGGCGAACAGTCATCTTCCTTATGAAGGGGCGTTGGAACAAAGCTTCTCAGAGGTGACCGAATTTGGTGGTGATGGGCGTTTCAAACTGCTGTCTGCGGCTAAACCCAAATCTCGGTCGACAACGGGCAGGCGTGCACGGTCCGGTTAGTCCAACCCATTTTTCCTGTAAAAAGAGGTAGATGATGTCGTTTTCCGTCGATGGAAAAACCGCGATTGTGACGGGTGGTGCCAATGGCATTGGCCTCGCGATTGGCCGCCACTTTGCCGACAAGGGCGCCAATGTGATGTTCGCCGATATCGATGAAGAACATCTCAAGGAAGAGCTGGGGGAGAATGAAGAAGGGTCCCCCACGCGCTATTTCGCAGGCGATTTGAGGGAAAAGCTAACGCTGGCCAATCTGCTTTCAGCGACGATTGATGCGTTTGAGCGGGTGGACATCCTCATCAACGGGTCGCGGCAGTTGGTGCCGTCGGACCCGTTGAACCCGGATGATGATGCGGTGGAATTGCTATTGCAGCAGAACCTGCTGACGGCCCTGCGCACCTCGCAATTGGTAGCCAAACGGATGATTAAACAATCGGAAGAGGCGGGCGATGAGGAAGGGTTTGCGGGCACCATCGTGAACCTGTCCTCTATTGCGGCCCGGCGTACGCATCCCGATTTGCTGGCCTATTCAGTGTCCACGGCCGCCCTTGATCAGATGACACGCAGCTTGGCTGTAGCGTTGGCGCCGCATCGGATTCGCGTGAATGCTGTCGCGTTCGGATCGGTGATGAGCGCGTCCCTGAAGGACACGTTGGAGGAAAATGCGGACTTCCGTGAAGACATAGAAGGCCACACGCCACTGGGGCGAATTGCCTCAGCCGCAGAATTGGCGGAAGCCGTGCAATATCTGGCTTCTGACAGCTCTCGCTTCATGACAGGACAGATCATGACGGTGGATGGCGGGCGAACATTGCTTGACCCCGTCGCAGCCCCGGCGCATTAATACTGTAAACTAAAGTTTACAGGAGACGGGCCGATGACTTTAGACACAGTCACCGATATGCAGCATGAGAAGAGCCAGGCTGCGACATGGTTCCGGCAGTTGCGCGATCAGATCGTTGCAGCCTTCGAGGGGTTGGAGGACAGCCACGACACGGGGCCGCTGTCTGACGCCGGGCCGGGCCGGTTTGACGTGAAGGACACCAAGCGCGCCAGTGACGACGGGTCAGATGCAGGCGGCGGATTGATGAGCGTGATGCGCGGCGGGCGGGTGTTCGAAAAGGTCGGGGTGAACGTCTCTGAGGTTTATGGAACGCTGGGGCCTGCGGCGCAGAAAGCGATGGCCGCGCGCGGCGTCCCCGGGATGGAGGATGACCCCCGGTTTTGGGCGTCGGGGATCAGTCTGGTGGCGCATATGCAAAACCCCCATTCCCCTGCGGTGCATATGAACACGCGGATGTTCTGGACACCGGGCGCGTGGTGGTTCGGGGGTGGGTCCGATCTTAACCCCTGTATCGAATATGACGAGGACACCGCCCATTTCCACGCCACGCAAAAGGCGCATCTGGATCCCCATGGCGAAGATCATTACCCCAAGCTGAAGGAATGGGCGGATGAGTATTTCTTCATCACCCATCGGGGCCGTGCCCGTGGTGTGGGCGGGATCTTCATGGATGACCGAAACAGCGGTGACTGGGCGGCGGATTTTGCGCTGACGCAGGATATCGGGCGGGCGTTTTTGCCTGCGTACATTCCGCTGGTGGAAAAGCGCAGGGTGCAGGATTGGTCAGAAACGGATAAGGACGCGCAGCTGGTGCATCGCGGGCTCTATGCGGAATACAATCTGGTCTATGATCGGGGGACCAAGTTTGGATTGGCCACCGGGCATGATGCGGATGCGGTGTTGATGAGCCTGCCGCCGCTCGCGAAGTGGGTGTGACCGGTCGGGACCCAATTTTTTCAAAAAAATTGCCGCCAACGTTGGCGGCAAATTTTTGAAAAATTTTGTGGGGCTCAGCGCGTGTGATCGCTGTTCTGGGGCAGGATGATGATCGACAACATCAGAAGTCCGAAAATCAGCTCATAGACCTCCCATTTTCGGCTTTGATCCATCAGGGCGATCACAAGGCTGCCGGTGATGGCAAGCACGGTGTGGCGAAGGCCGGGGACGGGGATGGCGAACTTGTCGGCCAACCGCTGGATCAAGCCCACGCGTGGATAAAGCAGGGGCAGCACGACGAGGTAGAGCAGGATCACGGTTGTCAGCCCGCTGCCGAAGACGGTCTTGGCCAGATGCCAGTCGCCCACCACCAGATTGTGCAGATTGGTTTCATATTGCTTGTTGTTTTCCATGAAAAACTCGCCCGACTCCCAGCCAAAGATGCGCTGGCCCCAGGAGACTTCTTCGCCAGCGCCCATGAAGAAGAGCAAGGCATAGATGGCGGTGCAGATCGCAGCGAGCACGCGTCCGCGACGCCGCAGGCTGCCTGCGTGGGTGACGAATGTCATGGAACAAAAGAGCAGGCAGAAGGCGGTGGCATATTCCACTGCGCCGTCTTCATTGGCGAATTGCAGGCTGAACACGTCCACGTCGTAAAGATGCACGCCGATCGAAATGATCAGAACGGCCACGAGTATGCCCAGAAGCACGCGGTCAATGATCTGTCCTGCCGTCATGATTTTGCTCGTTTTGCCCAAAGTCGCGCCCAGATATGCGAGCAGGGCTTGAGGGGCAAGGGGCAGGAGGGGCGCCTGAGCTGATTTACGCTCTGATGAGGTCTCGGGTTAGACGCCTCTTTTTGGCTGCGCCTTGAGTGTTTCGGGCCTTTGAGAGCGAGTTTGAATGCACGATGACTTGCCGGTGTGAGCCCATATTGCATGATGCCAAGCTGAGATTTAGCATTCGCAATGGATTGGCTATGCACGTGCGCCAATGCAATTTCGATTGACTGAAACTTCAAGGTGAATTCGGGCGCAAAGTGATCGATCCTGAACCGACACTCTACTCGACGGTGTCCAGCCATTTTATTGCCGACTGGCTGGAAGGGCTGCGCTTTTTATGCACGGATGAACATCTTCAGTCTCTGTTGGAACGATCCGGCCTTCCCGTGGATCAGAGCCACACCCAGGGACGGGTCACACTGGACCAGATTGTGCGTCTTTACCAATTGGCCGCAGTCGAAACCGGGGATGAGATGATGGGGCTTTGGTCCCGGCCGATCCGACCCCGCGCCTTGCAACATCTTTTGACATCCGTGCGCGAGGCAACGTCGCTGTCTTCTGCGCTTTACCGGTTCTCCACGTTCTGGAATTTATTGCTTGATGACTACCAGTTCGAACTGGAAGAGACGGATGACGCCTTTGCGCTTCGACTTTACCCAAAGGGGCAAGTTCAAGCTCAGAGGTTCGGGCATATGCTGATCCTAAAGCTGGCCCATGGTCTGATGTCATGGCTGGCAAGGCATGAAGTGCCAGTAAAAGCGGTCGAATTCGCGTTTGAGCGCCCGGATTTTGAAGAAGATTACGCGGTCATTTTCCCCGCGCCGGTGCAGTTTGAGTGCACGGCAACATCAATCTTCTTTGAACGAGGCGTTCTGGGGCCTGTAAGGGTGCGCAATGTTGCCGATTTGAAGCTGTTTTTGTCCAACGCACCGCGCGATTGGATTTTTACGCGCTCCAGCGACCATACCCAAGCGCTGCGGGTGCGAAGCCATCTTAGCAAAGTTGGATGGCAACACGCCAATCTGACCCAGACGGCACAAGCCATGCACATGACCCCGCGCACCTTGCTCCGTCGGCTTGACCAGAACGGCACGTCTTTTCAGGCGATCAAAGACGGGCTGCGCCGCGACATCGCAATTCGCGCTCTCATGGCTGGTGAAGATAGCATTGAAGCGATCGCTCTCGATCTTGGTTTTTCTTCGGCGGCCAATTTCCACAAAGCGTTTCAAAAGTGGACGGGAAACACGCCAAGTTTTTACAGGCGCAAATGAACGGTCACGACCTGAGAATGTCACTTTTGGAAAATAGTCTGTCATATCGAGAGATAGATCATCTGTGCGATGACCGTTAAATCGTCTTCTAAATAGGTTCAAAATCAACGTAACCCCAAACCGCGCGCAGATATCTCTTTGGCGCGATGGGACATATTGGCCTTCGAAAGGTGATCGTCATGACAGACAAACTTGAAAGCATCCTCGCCGCCGCCCGTTCACATGCTTTGGACGTCATTGTGCCCCAGGTGGACGCGTGGAACGCCGCAAAGACATGGCCCAGAGAGGCCTCGAATGCCGCGGGGGCGGCTGGCCTGACCGGTCTTTATGCGCCTGAGGAATGGGGCGGGCAGGGCCTTTCTTTGGCCGAGGGGATTCAAGTCTATGAACAGCTTGGCCTTGGGGATGGCGCTTATGCTTTCGCGTTGTCGATGCACAACATCTGCACATTTGCGGGCTGCGGGTACGGCACCGACACGTTCAAAGAGACGTGGGCGCGCGATCTCACCTCCGGCCGGAAACTGGCAAATTTTGCCCTCACCGAACCGCAATCCGGGTCTGACCCGATGAAGATGTATACCCGTGCGACGATCAACGGCGACGGCACATGGACGATCAGTGGATCGAAGGCATGGGTCAGCCTCGCAACCGAGGCGGATGTGTATTTCACCGTGGTCAAGACCAGTGACGCACCCGGTCACAAGGACATGGCCATGATTGCCATTCCGGCCGATGCACCAGGGGTTAGTTTTGGCCCGCTTTATGAAACGCCGTCTTACAATTTCCTGCCGATGTCGGAGATGTATCTCAACTCTGTGGTGGTCAGTGAAGACAACATCATCCTTCCCATTGGCCAGGGTTTCCAGGGGTCGCTCATGGCCATTGATATCGCACGCGTTTCGATCGCATCAGGATGCTGCGGATTGATGCAGGCCGCGCTCGATACGGCATTGTCATATTCCAAAAATCGGAAAATGTTCGGGGGCAAGAATATAGAACTGGACGGCATTCAGTGGATGCTGGGCGAAGTCGCTACTGATCTGGAGGCGTCCAGATTGCTTTATCGCAAAGCGGCCGAAGCGCTTGGCACGCCCGAAGGTCCTTTGATGGCCGCTCATGCCAAACGGTTTGTGCCGGACGCGGCGGTGAAGGCGGCAAATACGTGCACGCAGGTTCTTGGCGGTATGGGTCTTCTCCAACCTTACGGTCTGGATCGACTGTCGCGTCTTGCGCAGATGTTGCGGATCGTCGATGGCACGACAGAGATCAGCCGGGTTGTGATTGGTCGCGCCTTACAAAAACGTGCAGCGGGCCTGCCAGACATCGCCGTGCCAAAGGGCTTTGGTGAAATAGACGACGAGGCCGCATCATTGGTGGCGCAATAATACGGCAACCCACACGTCACATCAGGGTTTCGAACTTGTCTGAGAAGGATAAAACAACGGCGGCTGCGCAAGTATTGCCGCCGTTTGAACCTCTCGGTCGCACAAAAATTTGTCTGCGTCACAGCTATGCAATTTCCCAGCGACACGGGCACCAATCGCGTGCGGGGGCGGGTGTCGTCTTGCCCGTTGCAGATGAGACGCGCGGAGATGGAGTGTTGCGTCTCGCGAAATGAAAAACCCCCAAGGCTGGGCCGCGGGGGTGTCTCATTCGTTTTATTGTCGCGGCGCGCTCAGAGGAGCCCTTCGCGTTGCGCTTTCTTGCGTGCGAGTTTGCGGGCGCGGCGGATGGCCTCTGCCTTTTCGCGGGCACGCTTCTCGGACGGTTTTTCGAAATGCTGCCGAAGCTTCATTTCCCGAAACACGCCTTCGCGCTGCAGCTTCTTTTTCAGGGCACGAAGCGCCTGATCGACATTGTTGTCGCGAACACTGACCTGCATGTGGTGTCACCACCTTTCTAGGTTTGAG
>JBCCNB010000065.1:0-9176 GCA_039026055.1 Pseudomonadota bacterium
CTTTGCTGGCGTGTTCGTCACATTCTCCCCTTTCTTCGGGCTGCACTTCTTCCTGGCCGCGGGCCTCGCCAAGCTCATGCGCGGCAACATCGTAGCCTCGCTTTTTGCCACATTCGTGGGCAATCCCCTCACCTTCTTCTTCATCGCCACGGCGTCATTGCAAACGGGCAACCTGATGCTTGGTCGCACAGGCGGCTGGGGAGATGATGCAGAGGCCCACCGATCCATTGGCGGCAAGTTCGTCGATGCGTGGGGGGATCTGAAACACAACTTTTTCGCCATGTTCACGGATGAAAGGGCGGACTGGAAAAATCTTTATGTTTTCTACGACGAGGTGTTTTTCCCCTACATGGTCGGCGGCCTTGTGCCCGGCGTGATTGGTGGGGTCTTGTTTTACTATCTCAGCCTTCCCGTAATCCAGGCGTATCAAAAGCGCCGCAAAGGGCGGCTGAAAGAGAAACTGCTGGCGCTCAAAGAAAAAGCGTCGGGGAAGGCTGACGGCACGTCCCGACAGGACTAAGTAAGCCTTATGGATGAAAAGGGAGAGCGTTATGGCGTCTGAAAGTGACCTGAGGCTTGGTGTCAACATCGACCATGTGGCGACCGTACGCAATGCACGTGGCGGTGCCTATCCCGATCCCATTCGTGCGGCAAAAATAGCCGAAGAGGCCGGTGCCGATGGCATCACAGCGCATCTGCGCGAGGATCGCCGCCATATCTCTGACGACGACATCGAACGTCTGATGGAAAGCCTCACCTTGCCGCTGAACTTTGAAATGGCTGCAACCGAAGAGATGCGCCAGATCGCCCTGCGCCACAAACCGCACGCCGTGTGCATCGTGCCCGAAAAGCGCGAAGAACGGACCACGGAAGGCGGGCTGGAAGTCGCACGCGAGGAAAACAGGCTGGCCCACTACATCGCACCTCTGCGTGATGCAGGTTGCCGCGTCTCGATTTTCATCGCGGCAGATCCACGCCAGATCGACGCGGCCAACCGCATTGGCGCGGAAGTCATCGAGCTTCACACCGGCGCCTACTGCGATGCCATTGCGGAAGGCGACGTCGAGACCAGAGATCGCGAATATCAGGCTTTGCGCGAAATGGCCGCCTATGGCGCGTCCTTGGGGCTTGAGGTGCATGCCGGTCACGGTCTGACCTTCGACTCGGTTGGCCCAATCGCGGCCTTCCCAGAGGTCAAAGAGCTCAACATCGGACATTTTCTAATCGGCGAATCCATCTTCCTCGGCCTAACCGACGCCATCGTCGAGATGCGCCGCCTGATGGATGAAGCGCGCGGCGCGCCGCTACGGACCGCTGGATGAGCTTTCGGTTGAAATCTGCCACTTGCGCAGATTTATGCGCCGCTCGGGCGTTAAAAGGCCGACAGGCGGACCCGCGGTTTGCCCAGTGACATGAGCCATAGCGCGGAGCGCGGCACCGGTATGTCGGCGCGCTCCGTCTTGCTGAGTATCCTCGCGCTGCTCATGGGCCTATGGGCCATCTGGACATTGGAAACCGCCCGGCAGGGCCTCACCTTCACAGAGCTCACCGTCGGGCCAACGCCTGTGACGCGGATCAGCGACGGGTCGAACGGCCCACCTGTTGTGATCGCGCATGGCTTTGCCGGCTCCCGCCAGATGATGCTGAGCTACGCCAACGCTTTGGCCCAAGGCGGCTACACCATCTACAATTTCGACTTCGAAGGGCACGGGCGGCACCCCGACCCGATGCGCGGGGATGTCACCTCGATCGAAGGCACAACCCAACGCCTCGTGGATCAAACCATCAGCATCGTAGATCTCGCAGCGGACGATGACGAAACGCCGGTTGCCCTTTTGGGCCACTCCATGGCGACGGACGTTCTGGTCCGCGTGGCCCGCGATGACCCTTCTGTTGGCCCCGTGGTTCTGCTTTCTGCGTTTTCCAATGCCATTGATGCCGACACCCCAGATGATCTTTTGCTCATCACCGGGGCCTGGGAAGGGGCGCTGGGTGAATTTGCAGAAGACGCACTTCAGATGGTTGACCCGGAGGCGGATTTAGGCGCGACGGTTGAGACGGAAAACGTGCGCCGCAAAGCCATCCTCGCCCCCAATGTCGAACACGTGGCCATTCTCCATTCCCGTGTCGGGCTCGAGGAAGCAGAGGACTGGCTCAATGGCTTCTATAAACGCACGCGAGAGGATCACGTCGCCATCCAGACGGGCTGGCCGCTCATCGCCTTGCTGTTTGCGATTACGGTTCTGTTCCGTCCGCTGATGCAGATGTACCCGCCCGAGGGCGTGCCCTCACGTCGGCTGAACGGCTATGCCTTTTCCATCGCTGTGATATGCCCGGCTGTTCTGACGCCCTTGCTTGCCTATCCGTTTGAGCTGCATTTCCTGCCGGTGCTCGTGGCCGACTACCTGGCCCTGCACCTGGCCATCTATGGCTTGTTGCAAATCGGTTTGCTGGTCTGGATGAAAAACGCACTGCCGCGCCCGGATCTGACCGCTGCCGCTATTCTCGCGGCCTGGGCGATCCTGATTTTTGGCACGGCCCTGGATCGGTATGGCGCAAATTTCTGGCCCGCCCCCGGACGCTTGAGCCTGATTGCCGCGCTTTGTCTTGGCGCGATCCCGTTCATGATTGCCGACAGTTATCTAGCCCATGGCGCGCCGTTCTGGCAACGCATCCTGGGCCGGGTGGCGTTCTTTGCCTCTCTCGGGGCCGCAGTTGCGCTGGATTTCGAAGGGCTCTTCTTTTTATTGATGATCGCGCCGGTGCTGGTGCTGTTTTACTTCACGTTTGGCATCATGGGCCGGATCACGGGAAAAGTCGCGGGTCCGTCGGCGGCAGGGCTCGGGCTTGGGCTGGCATTGGCCTGGGCGCTGGGCGTCAGCTTTCCGTTGTTTGCCGCGTGAAGGGGGGCGCGACATGATCCTCGGCATCGGCACAGATCTCGCCAATATTGACCGCATCGCGGGCACGCTGGCGCGATTTGGCGATCGCTTTCGCAACCGGGTGTTCACGGAGATCGAACAACGCAAAGCAGAACGCCGCGCCGATACCCCGGGCACCTATGCCAAACGCTGGGCCGCCAAAGAGGCCTGCTCCAAAGCTTTGGGCACCGGGTTGCGGATGGGCATCTCGTGGAAAGATATGGCGGTCAAAAACCTCGAGACAGGTCAGCCCGTGATGGAGGTCACAGGCTGGGCCAAAGAGCGCCTGTCGGAGATGACACCTCCGGGCCACGAGGCGATCATTCACGTTTCTTTGACCGATGATCACCCGTGGGCGCAGGCCTTCGTGGTGATCGAAGCGCGCGCGGTATCCACCGAGCCTTTTACCGAGCCTTGACACCCTGGCCCCGGCCCCTCAAGACAGGCAAGCACAAAAAAGGCGGAGCAGACCATGTCCACTGAGGCCAAATCATCTGGCATTTGGGAAACGATCAAAACGGTTTTCTGGGCGCTGGTGATCGCACTCATTTTCCGCACAGTGTTCTTTCAGCCGTTTTGGATCCCATCCGGATCCATGAAAGACACGTTGCTGATCGGCGATTTTCTCTTCGTCAACAAAATGGCCTACGGATATTCCTACGCCTCGTGCCCAAACATTGGTGCCTTCGGCATTGACGCCAGGAAGGTCTGTGGGTTTCTGGATCGCGACAATACGCGGCTTCTGGGTGGCGCGCCGGAACGCGGTGACATCATCGTCTTTCGCCATCCGACCAACGGCACGGATTTCATCAAACGCGTGGTGGGCATGCCAGGCGACAAGATCCAGGTCACGGATGGCGTGCTTATCATCAACGACGAACCTGTTGAGCTCGAAGACGCGGGCAACTTTGTTGAGATCAAGGATGTGCAGGGCCCTCTGCGCAACATGCCACGTTGCGAAAACGGCCCGGTTGGCCTCGGCGCAGTTTGCGAGAAATCCCGCAAGATCGAAATTCTGCCCGGCGGGCAATCCCACAACATTCTCAACATTGGCAGGATGCCCTCTGACAATACGCGCGTCTACAACGTGCCCGCGGGGCATTACTTCTTCATGGGAGATAACCGCGACAATTCCACCGACAGCCGCGTGCCGGATCGTGCGGGCGGGGTGGGGTTCGTTCCTTACGAGAACCTGATTGGCCGGGCGGACAGGGTGATCTTTTCCTCCGCCGGGCGGTCTATGCTGTTCTTCTGGACGTGGCGCGGAGATCGCTTCTTTGAGAAGCTCGAATGAAGCTCTCGTCAGAGCTTAAAGCGATTGAAATGAGGCTCGGCTATACATTCCGGGATCCCGCATGTTTGGTCCGCGCGGTGACGCATGCCTCCATGTCGTCGCCCAATCGCGATGACAATCAGCGGCTGGAGTTTCTGGGAGACAGGGTGCTTGGGCTGGTGATGTCCGAGGCGCTTTTGGATCAGGACAAAACCGCGCAAGAAGGCCAGCTTGCGCCACGGTTCAACGCGCTGGTGCGCAAGGAAACCTGTGCAGATGTGGCCCGGCAGATTGATCTTGGGAAGGTGTTGAAGCTGGGGCGTTCCGAGATGCTGTCAGGCGGGCGGCGCAAACAGGCGCTTTTGGGCGATGCGATGGAAGCGGTGATTGCCGCCGTCTACCGCGATGGCGGGTTCGATGCTGCGCGTGATCTGGTGCTGCGTCTGTGGGGGGACCGCGTGCGCAAGGTAGATGCCGACGCGCGCGATGCCAAAACCGCCCTGCAGGAATGGGCGCAAGCGCGGGGCTTGCAGCCGCCGAAATACGTGGAAGTGGCCCGTGATGGGCCCGATCATGCGCCGCAGTTCACGATTGAGGCGCGTTTGGAAAGCGGGCAGGGGTCTCAGGCCAGGGCGGGATCGAAGCGTCAAGCAGAGCAGGCGGCCGCAGGGGCGCTTCTTGAGAAAGTTCAAGCCGAGTGAGGGGTTGCTCGCCCGTCCTGACGGACCGTCTCGCTGGTGTTGGGCACTGAAACCCGGTAGAGGCGTGGAAAATGACCCAAGAGACCTCAGACATGACCGCTCAGACATGACCATCAAGGCAGGCTTTGTTGCCCTCATTGGCGAGCCCAATGCCGGTAAATCGACGCTGCTCAACCGCATGGTTGGCGCCAAAGTGTCGATCGTCACCCACAAGGTGCAGACCACGCGCGCGCGCATTCGCGGCGTGACCATTGAAGGCGATGCGCAGCTGGTCTTTGTCGACACGCCCGGCCTCTTTCGTCCGCGCCGGCGGCTTGATCGCGCCATGGTCGCGGCGGCCTGGGGCGGGGCGGCCGACGCAGATATCGTCGTGCTTTTGGTCGAGGCCCATCGCGGCATCACGGAGGGCGTGGAGCGCATCCTGGAAGAGCTGCCAAAGGCCGTCAAATCCCAATCCGTGGCGCTGGCCATCAACAAGATCGATCGCGTGAAGTCCGATGCGCTCTTGAGCCTGACAAAAGACCTCAATGACCGGTTTGGTTTCGCTGAGACCTTCATGATTTCCGCGGAAAAGGGGTACGGGGTGGACGATTTGCGGCGTTGGCTGGCGCAATCGCTGCCCGACGGGCCCTGGCTTTACCCCGAGGATCAGCTCGCCGACCTGCCCATGCGCATGATCGCGGCCGAGATGACGCGCGAAAAGCTGACGCTCCGTCTGCATCAGGAATTGCCCTATCAGCTGACGGTCGAAACCGAAGGCTGGGAGGAACGCAAGGACGGATCCGTCAGGGTCGATCAGATCGTCTATGTCGCACGCGATGGCCACAAGGGCATTCTGCTTGGCAAAAAGGGCGAGACCATCAAGGGCGTGAGCCAATCCTCCCGCGCCGAGCTGGAAGACTTCCTTGGCCGCCGCGTGCATCTCTTCCTCCAGGTCAAAGTCCGCCCCAACTGGCTGGACGAGGCGGAGCGCTATTCCGAAATGGGCCTTGATTTCAAGGACGGAGGCGCGTGAGCCGACTGACATCCGCATTTTGGGTGCAGGCCTATCTGGCGCGGCTCAGGATGTCTGGCATTCCTGCCTTTGTCACAAGCCATGGCGACGATCATGCAGGTGCCGTTATCGTGAAACTGAACACGCTGGATGGCAAGGCCCGGGTGTTTCAACGCGGGTTTGACCTCTTGTCCGACACACGCGGGTGGGACGTCTTGGCGGAGGGCGCGGAAACGGACGTGGATCGCGCAATTGACCGACAACGGGGGTTCGACCCCGATCTTTGGGTGATCGAGGTTGAAGATCGCGCCGGTCGGCACCTTCTGGATGAACCGGGTCTGTCGGACTAGCACCGAAGAGGTCCGCAAGTTTCGGCGTCACTTTCATCATAGAACATGACGCCACACGCGCACTTACTCCACCGTGATCATCCTTTGCGCCAGAACAGATTGGCTCGGCACATCGAGAATGCGCAGCTCGTACATGCCGGGCTCGTCCGGCATTTTCACTTGCACTTCCGTCAGATCATTCATCTTTTGCGCTGTGATCCAGGTAAAGACCGCCTGGTCTGGCGCGGCCAGCGTCAAACGCTGATCAGCGCTTTGCTGTTCAATCTTCCAGGTGATCGTCACCAGGCTGCCTGCTGTCGCGGCATCTGGCGCCTCGATCATCGCGCCATCGTTCAGGGCGGCCGTCTCAGGCACCACGTCGATCGTCTGGCGCGCCAGCACGCGCGTGCCTTCCTTGAGCACATAGCGCAGCTCATAGAGCCCTGGCGTCTCCGGTGTCTTCATGCCCTTTTCTGTTTCCGTTCGAACGGTGAAATATTGCGAAAAGTCATTGTCCGGGCTGCCCATCGGCGACAACACGATGTAATCGGCTTCGTTCACCGACGGTGTCCAGCTGACTGTCATTTCGCTGTTGGCCCGCACCTGTTCGGGCCCGGACACACTCACCTCGGCGCCCACAATTTCAATGTCAGCGCTGGCCATCGTCTTGTTGCCTTGCTTGAGGATGTAACGCACCTCATAGAGGCCCGGGTCGGCAGGTGCGGTCAGGGCTCGCTGCAAATGCTTGCGCACCTGGAAATAGTTGCCGAATTGACCTTCTTCGGCACCCTTGGGCACAATGCTGATGTAGTCCTCGTCACTGACCTTACCGGTCCAGCTGACGATCACCGGCGACCCGATCACGGCGGTGTCTTGCACAACGACCGCCACCTCGGGATCGACCACGTCGATTATGGCGGTGGCCATCGTCTTGCGGCCGGCCTCCAGGACATATCGCAGTTCATAAATGCCAGGAGAGGCCGGGGCGCGAAGGGATTTGGTCATCACATTGCGCACCCGTGTGTATTCGCCGAATTCGCCCTCAGCACTGCCCGCAGGCACGATGGTCACGTAATCCCGGGCATCCACAGTGCCGGTCCAGCTGACGTCAAAAACCTCCCCGGTGCGCACCGTGTCCGGCCCCGAAATCGTCACGACCGCATCTGACAGCTCAATCCTGGCGCTTGCCATCGTCTTGCGACCTTCGTCCAACACGTAGCGCACTTCGTAAAGGCCCGTCTCACCTGGGGCCTGCAGCTCGCCACTGTCGTCATTGCGCACGCGGATATGGTTTTGGATCTCGCCTTCCGGGCTGCCGATGGGCACAATTGTCACCATGTCGCGGGCATTCACTTTCCCGCTCCACGACACTTGGATGGTTGCGCCGCTGAGCCCGGTTTCCGCAACGCTCAAACTGACTTTTGGTACGGTCACTTCGATGGTGCGGCTCTCTACAACCGACCTGTCGATGTCCAGCACATAGCGCAGCTCATAAATGCCCGGTTGCGCCGGCGCTGTGAGCTGCCCTTCACTGTCATTGCGGCCTCGGAAATGCCCGTTGATTGTGTTTGCAGGCGATCCGGCGGGCACAATCGTCAGGACGTCGTTGGGGTTGATGGTTGGGGACCAACCGATCGTGAACTGTGACCCGGTCGCAACCTGATCCGGGCCCGTGATCTCGACCTCTGCCTTCAGAACTTCAATCGCGCGGTTGCCAACGGTCCTTCTGCCGTCATCAAGAACGTACCGCAACTCATACAGTCCGGGTTGGCCGGGCGCGGTGAGCATCCCCTCGCTGTCCTCCCGCGTGCGAATGTGGGTGCCCACCTCACTTTCCGGCGCATCCACGGCGACGATTGTCAGAAAGTCGCGCGCGTTGATGGTCGGGCTCCAGCCAATGGTGAATTGTGCCCCGGCGACCACGGTATCGGGCGCAGTGACCTCTACAAGCGAATTGGCGACGTCAATCTCACGACTGGCCACGACTTTCTTGTCAGCATGCAGCACATAGCGCAGCTCATAAAGGCCCGGATCCCCCGGTGCGGTCAGCGTGCCGTCCACTGCATCACGCGTTCGGATATGCGTGCCGATGGCCGTCTCAGGCGATCCCGCCGCAACGATGGTCACAAAATCGCTTTCATGGATCGTGCTGCTCCATGCCACGTCAAACTCAGATCCCGCTTGCACCTTATCGTCTGCTGTCAGGTCAACGTTGGCTGCAGTGATCTCCATCGCGGCAAAGCCATAGGTCTCGCCGGTGTTGGAGCTATAGCGGATCTCATAGGCGCCAGGGCTTGCCGGTGTCACAAGATCAACGTCGGATGCTGTGCCCACCTGTGCGCGGCGGCCAAACTCTCCGTCCGGTGTGCCCACGGGCACGATGTTGATCGAATCCGTCGTGTCAATGGTCGGCTCCCAGTTGACCGTGATTTTGCTGCCCTCAACCGCAGAGTCCGGCCCTGAAACGACCACCTTTGAAGCTTGCGGCTCTGCCTCAGTCTCCGGCGCGGGGGAGGGTTCCGCCTCAGGATCAGGCTCAGGCTCTGCCGCAGGGGCTTGCGCCACGGCCTGACTCACATTGCTGAGCGCGGTCTGAAGCTCCGCGGCATTGCTGGCCTCAATGAAAACCCCACCGGTCTCTTCCGCCAGACAGGACAGCGATCCAACATCCTGGTCCGAGCCGATGCCAAATCCAACAACATGCGCGGTGAAATTCACCCCGCTTTTTTCCAAGGCCTCCGCCAGGGCGCAAGGATCGCGTTCACAGCTTTCCAAACCGTCCGAGATCAACACAATGGTCGCCGGTTTGACTTTGTAAGAGAGCGCCTCTGCGGCCTTCTCGACCGCATCTGTCAATGGCGTCTTGCCGCGTGGAGAGATGGCCTGAACCTGTTCGATGATGTCATCAGCCGTCGCCCCGGCTTGAGGCTCGACCAATGTCTCGATATCCGCGCAATC
>JBCCNB010000066.1:0-8657 GCA_039026055.1 Pseudomonadota bacterium
CCGTGGAACAGTTCGGGTTCGCGATGATGTTCTTCTTGGCATAGCCTTCCACCGCTTCGGGGTTCACCTCAGGCACCACCAGCGGCACGTCAGGGTCATAGCGGTAGAGCGAGGAGTGATCGATTACCACGCAGCCCGCCGCAGCGGCCTTGGGCGCGTATTGCTTGGTGGCGTCCGACCCAATCGCGAACAGCGCCATATCCCAACCCGTGAAATCAAACGTGTCGATATCTTTCGTCGTCAGTGTTTTCTCACCAAACGTAACCTCCGTGCCCAAAGAGCGACGAGAGGCCAGCGCGGCAAGCTCATCCACAGGAAACTGGCGCTCGGCCAGAATGTTCAGCATTTCGCGGCCCACATTGCCTGTGGCACCGGCGACGACGATTTTGTATCCCATTGTAAGATTCTCCGATTTCGGGACGTTCCCGGGCGCGTCATACTCCTATCCCCCCAGTGGGGAAAGGGTTTATGTCAGGTCGTGGCGTCGCGGCTCAACAAGTAAATGACCGCGCCGACCAAAAGCGCTAGGCCAAACATGCCAAAAAGCGCCGCATAAGCCGCCGCCGCGCCAGAGGTTGCCAAAACGGACGCATGCAGCGGGCCGGAGGCAAATTGCAGCAAACCAACGCCGCCAATCCCAAAGAGGTTCATCAGTGTCACACCCCGCCCGGCAAGTGCTGCGGGGAAAAAGGCGCGGGCATGGGCGATGATCACCGGGAAGGTCGCCCCGAAAAACCCAAGTACAGCGCAAAGCGCGATGGCAAGGATCACGCTGCCCTGCACGAAAGCTGCAAGAGCAAGGATCGCCGCCGCACAGATGACGTTCCCGCAAAAGATCACCCATTTTCGCGTCCCGAGCATCCGGTCAAGCGGGCCATAAAAGAACGTGCCGAGGATCATCGCCACACCCATGGCCAACGTCGCCTGTCCCACCTGACCCGTTGTCAGACCATGGATGTCGATGAGGTATGGCCCCATCCACAGCCCGCGTATGGCGGCGGCCGGGGCGTAGGCCACGATCATCAGCGGAATGATAGCCCAAAGCGCGGGCATCCTGAGGAGGCCCAGCAAGGAAGCGCCCGCCTTTTCTGTCACCCTCTCAGGGTCTTTGACGGTCAGTTGAATGCCAATGGCCACCGTAGCAGAGATCATGGCCAAGCCCACAAGACTTGACCGCCATCCCAACCATTCAGCGGCCAGCGCCATGGGATAGGATGCCACCAGATTTCCAAGGGAACCGACACCCAGCATCAGAGCCGCAAGCGTCGCGAACCGCGCGGGCGGGTATTCGCGCGCGAAAATATAGTAAGACGCCATCAAGACAGGTGAACACCCAACACCGATCAGCATCATTGCGATGTTGATCCCCATAGGACCGTTGGCCACGGCAAATAGGATCGCACCACCGCCACCGCCGATGAAGAGCAGCACAGACGCCGTCCGCTTCGGCCCGATCCGGTCAAGCGCCCAACCCACCGGGATTTGCATTGCAGCAAAGGTGATGAACCAAAGGCCCGATGCGAACGCCAGATCATCTGCCGTCGCCCCCACATCTTGCGCCAACACATCCGTCAAAACGGCCAGGAAGGCCCGGAAAAACTGGCTGAGAAGGTAAGCCAGACAGAGAATAACGAGGCCTATTTGCATGCCATTTCCAAATCCGCGGCACGATCCACGTCTTGCAATTCATCAACCAACGCGATGCGCGCGTCGGGCAAACCCGCCATCGTATCGCGCAGCGCATGTTCTGTGGACCAGCGAACATTTCGAAACAGCGTCGACGGTATCGCGCCAGTGCGTTTCATGCCGACCAGCCAGTACCCGCCATCCGGCGCAGGCCCGAACACTGCCTGATTTTGCCCCAGTCCCCGGAAAGCCCTAGCAATATGGGCACGGGTCACCCCCGGAATATCTGCCCCAATAATGCACACCGGCCCGGGCGGCAGGACACGCATGATCCGTCCCATGCGGGCGCCCAGATCCCCGCGGCCCTGCGGGATGCGGGCCAGATGCGCAGGCCAGGGATGCATCATGCCCTCACGATCCGGCGCAACGGCGAGAATGGTTTGCCAACGGGGGTCTTCAATCTTTCGCAGCAACGCCGCCACCTGATGGCGAAACCACCAGGCAGCAGCCGTCATACCGATGTCCCGACCCAGCCGGGTTTTCACCTGACCCGCGCGGGGCTGTTTGACCATGATGACCAGCTTGGCACGGGTCACAGACCGCGTTCCATCATCCGGTGGGGAATGCCCGCATCGTCGAATTCTTCCCCAAAGGCGGTGAACCCCAGCGCCTCATAGAACCCCAGGGCATGGGTCTGTGCGCCCAGTACGGCGCGGGTTAAGCCAAGCGATGTGAGATGCGCAAGACAGCCCTCAATCAGCGCTTTTCCAAGCCCCGTCCCGCGCTGGTCCGCCAGCACGCAGACCCGGCCGATCTTACCCTTGTCACCCTCGATCAGAATGCGCGCGCAGCCAACAGGCTGCCCATCGAGCCGGGCAAGAATGTGATGTGCGCTATCATCACATCCATCGCGCTCCTCTTCTTCGGACACGCCTTGTTCCAGCATGAAGACGACGCGACGCAGTTCCAAACAGCCAGCGATGTCGTCGGTCGGGCCGATCAGCAAACTCATGCAAAATAGTCCCGCAGGATGCGCGCGTAGATCGATTTTAGCGTGTGGATCTGCGCGATCTCCACCCGTTCATCGACCTGATGCATGGTTTGCCCCACAAGGCCGAATTCCACCACCGGGCAATGGTTTTTTACAAACCGCGCATCAGACGTGCCGCCCGAGGTAGATAGCACCGGCGTCACGCCTGTTTCTGCCTGCACTGCCTGTGCCACCAGATCAGAAAGCGGCCCGGGTGGGGTGAGGAAGCTTTCGCCGGACACCTTAATGCACATCTCCGCCTTGACGCCGAACTCCTTCGCGATCTGGTCCAGATGGGATTGCACCCAATCGGTCAGGCCAGCGCCCGAATGCATATCGTTGAACCGGATATTCACGGTCGCCCGACAAGCGGCCGGGATGACGTTCGTCGTGTCATTTCCAGTCTCCACACTAACCACGGCGAGGGTAGAGGGATCAAAATGTTCCGTCCCTTCATCCAGCACATGAGAAGACAACCGATCCACCAAGCGCGCTATGGCAGGCAGTGGGTTTACAGCGCGATGGGGATAGGCCGAATGCCCCTGCACCCCGGTCACGTTGATCCATGCCGACAGCGACCCGCGCCGACCTATTTTCATCATTTCACCCATGGTCGTGGGGCAGGTCGGCTCCCCCACCAGACAGGCATCGATGGCCTCGCCATTTGCCTGCATCCAATCGAGCAGCGCAACAGTGCCATCCACCGCGTCCCCTTCTTCATCCCCGGTGATGGCCAGCACGACCGAACCATCTTTCGGCGGCGTATCGGTCACAAAATCGACCGCCGCCGCCGCAAAGGCCGCCACGCCTGATTTCATATCGGTAGCCCCACGCCCCCAGATCATGCCGTCGCGAATTTCCGCGCCGAACGGCGGTACCGACCACGCAGCTTCATCGCCCACGGGAACCACATCCGTATGCCCGTTGAAACCAAAGCGGCGCGACGCGGTTTTATCTCCCCAGCGCGCAAAAAGATTGGCCACCCCGCCCCGATCCACGCGGATGCAGGCAAAGCCCGCCTCGCTCAAGAGCGCCTCCAAGACCAAGAGCGCGCCGCCCTCTTGCGGGGTCACCGACGGGCAACGGATCAGATCGGCCGTCAGGGCGGCAGGATCAACGTGTTTCGACATAGGACGCGCCTTTTTGCACAAGTCACACCGCCCTACACGAATAATCGCGAGCGGTGAATAAGTCTTAACAATCCCGCCCAATTCTGGTAACAAAATCAATAATAACAGACCCGAGGCAGGGCAATCGCGGCCACAAAGGCCGCCAATCGAGCGGGTAGCGGAAACCCAAATGAGATCGGCAAGCGCCGATGCGATTGTGCTTTGACCTCGGCAAAGAACGAGGTGGGCAGTAATGGTTGCTGGTGTCGAGCTACCAATCGATCGCGGTGCGACGGCCGAAGAGATGGCCGAAACGATCTTCGGCGACAGTGTCGAGGTTGTATCGGCGACATACACCGGCGACCCTGATAGTTCGGGCATTTATGACGACACGGGCAATGTTGCTCAAGGCGTTACACCAGGGCCCACCGGGATTATGTTTTCGACCGGGGATCTGCGCGGGTTTACCAATAACAACGCCACGGAATCAAACCTGAACACCGGTACCACGACGGCCTCAAGCGGGCCCAACAACGTCGCGGATTTCAACGCGGCCGCGGGCGCCAATACGTTCGATGCCTCTTTCATGGATGTCGTGTTTATCCCCGATGGCAACCAGATGACCATGCAACTGGTGTTTGCGTCCGAGGAATACCCCGAATTCACAAACTCCGCCTTTCAGGATTTCGTTGGCGTTTGGGTCAACGGACAGCTTGTGGATATTGCCCTGGGCGACGGGGACGTGGATCCCGGTAACCTGAACAGCAATGAAAACAGCAACCTCTTTCAGGACAACACAGGCGACCAGCTGAACACCGAAATGGACGGGGTGACGATCACCCTGACGCTGGTGATGGATGTCAATCCGGGTGTGCCAAATGATATCCGCATCGGCATCGCGGATGTGGCTGACAACAACTTTGATTCAACCCTGCTGATTGCTGCGGATTCCGTTCAGACCGCTCTGATTGCCGTTGATGACAATCTAACCATTGCACCGGATGCGACCAAGACCTTTGATGTTCTGGGCAATGACAGCAATGCCACGGGCGGCACGCTCTTCATCACCCATATCAACGGACAGGTTGTCAACGGGCAGAACCCGATCACCCTGCCCTCGGGTCAGATCATCGTAGTTAACACCGACGGCACGATCACCGTTCAGAACGACAGTGATGAAGAAACGCTGACCTTCACGTATCAGGTTGAAAGCACGACGGGCGAAAGCGCCACCGCCTTTGTCAACCTGACCTCTGTCCCCTGCTTTGTGGCCGAGACGATGATCCTGACCGACAAGGGCGAACGCGCCGTGGAGGATCTGTGCGTCGGTGACATGGTGATCACAAAGGATCGAGGCGCGCAGCCGATCCGCTGGATTGGTCAGCGCCGGGTCGAGGCCATGGGCGATTTTGCCCCTGTCTGGATCAAGGCCAACACGTTCGGCGGGCATTCTGACCTTGCCGTTTCCCCGCTGCACCGCGTTCTGATCAAGGATGTCTTGGCAGAGCTACTATTCGGTGAGGCAGAGGTGCTTGTCGCTGCAAAGGATCTGGTCAATGGCCGTACCGTGCGCCAGGTGGAGGGCGGTTTCGTGGATTACTTCCATTTGCTTTTCGACCAGCATGAAGTGATCTATTCCGCTGGGTTGGAAACGGAAAGCTTCCTACCGGGGCCGCAAGTCCTCAATTCCCTTGAGGCAGATATCATTGCCGAACTTCAGGCACTTTTCCCGGAGTTGGAGCCGGAAACGGGCACTGGCTACAGCGCATCTGCCCGTCCGGCGCTCAAACGCTACGAGGCGCAACTTCTGACCTCGAAATGGGCCGCCTGAGCATGAGTTGGATCGGCGCCTGCACCCGGCATAAAGGCTGGTTTCATCAACCTGACGCGGATCACGTGTCGGCAGATCCCGCGAACCCGTTGGTGGAGCTTCTTCCCCGCGGTACATTGATGGTCGAGGCGCGACTATCATCGGAAGATCGCCCGCAGACACTGCTCACATTTGAACGCTGTTTTCCTTGGCCGGGGCAGTTTTCCCTGCAGGTCCTTCCGGGCGGCAGTGTGGTCCTCATTGAGGCGCAAGGACAAGATATCGAAAGCGCCGTTCTGCCCTGCCCCTATGTGGACCGCACCGATGTCGTGCGGCTTTCCTACAGCTGGGATGCTGTTGCAGGCTTCGCGCGACTGGCCATTGAACGGCCGGAACCCGATAGCCTGCATATGGTCGAACTGAAGGCCCCGCGCCCGATGATCCTGACCGATATGCGCGATCTGATGACCCGCCCGCATTTGCACAACATCGACGCCCATGTGATGCAGATCGGGCTGAGCGACAGTATTGAACCCGTAGGCCCCAACCCCGGTCTTCTGCCCCAAACCCCGATCCTCACCGATCAGGGTGAACGGTTCATTCACACCCTCAAACGCGGCGATCTGGTGGTGACGGATGCAGGCGATCTGGTGCCTGTCCTTCATGTCGTGCGGCGGCAGGTTCCCGGCCACGGCGCGTTCCGGCCTGTATGCTTGCGTGCGGGGTATTTTGGCCTGACCCGCAACCTGGCTTTGTCAGCCGATCAACGTATCGTCATGCATGGAACGGATGTGGAATATATGTTCGGTCATGAAGCCGCGTCCGTCCCGGCACGCCACCTGATCAACGATGTGTCGGCAAGCTTTGTCGATGGACCAGACACCCTATCACTCTACCAGATCGTATTGCCCAATCATGAGGCCATCATCGCTTCGGGTTGCCCAGTTGAGACCCTTTATATCGGGCGTATACGTCGCCGCGCGGACAAACTTTCAGTGAGCGTGCTCTCCCACATCGACCGATCCCTTCTGCCAGAACACGCCCGGCCTGTTTGGCCGGTTTTGAAGCCTTTTGAGGCCATTACCCTCGCCAGCGCCCGCGCAGCATAGACAGCCCTGCGGCGGCAAAAGCACCCATTTCGAATTGTTTTGCCGAGTTATCTAAAGGTTTGTCCTGCGTCATTATGGGGGCTGTCGTGGGCGGCATTTCTGGGCGAGCCTGCGCTTCTTCACTTAGATAGGTAGAACCGGAGGTAGATTATGGAGCATTGGTCAGACGTGTTCCCGTTGATTTTCTTTCCGTTCAAAATCCTGGTCTTGGCCATCGGTGCGTATCTCTCAATCAAATGGCACTACGACAAAGACAACGAGCTGAGAAAGAAAGCACGCGAAGAAGATCGCAGCTACATCAAGCTCGTCGTGGATCACGACCCATCTACAATCAACCGAAGAGATTGAAAAATCAGCAGGATTTCGAAAAATTCTGCCTCACTCTTCAAAGAACGGTGTGACCTGCGCCACAATCACAGCATTCTCTTGCAGCGCCCGCTGCATCAGCGCGCGTTCCTCGTCTGAGATATCGTGCCCTTCGGCCTCTCGTTCAGCCAACGTGCCGTAGCCGGATACATCCAAAGGCGCTGTGTCGGCCTGTTTGAGGATCACGACCGCCTCCCGCACCGCCTCGGCCTCATCTACGCCGCTGGCATACACCATCAACGCAGCACCTGTCGCACCGTCGGGCAGGCCATCGCCTTCTTTGCGGCCGATCTCCACCAGCAGGGTGAAGACCTCTTGTTTGCGTTTTGGTTTGCTCATAGCCCGGCATTATGGCGATGGGCCGCGACGGTCAAGGACGGCCCAAGAAATCCTGGCTCACGCGCCCCTTGAAACAGCGCGGGAAGAAGGGGAACGTATCAGTGGCGAAATAGACATATCGCCCATTCGTCATCGCCCCGTTGCATTCATCCAGATTGCCGCTGCCTGCGACGTGTTCCCAGTCCTGTTCATACGTCCCGTCGTAGCGTCCCCGGGGTCCAGCGGGCCGCGTACCCTGCTTGAGCTGCCAGGAGGGGGCGGCGTTCTTGCCAATGTAGTGAATCTCAAATCCATCCGCCGCGTAACCAATCAGCGTGCCATCAATTGTCTTCAACAGCGCCGCAGACGGTGCGTGGTAATGGTACACACCCCGGTTATCCACATGGCCATTGGCGTGATCCATGCCCAGCTTGTCAGCCGACCCCATCCCTTCCAACCGCCATCCACTGGCCGGGTTGCGCGAAAAGCCGCGGCGGGACCCGGGATCGTAGAAATCCGCTGTGCCCGGACGAAAAAGGATGCCCGTCAACGATATCCCCGACGCATTCGTCTTGCGGGTGATGCGGCCTGTGTCGCGGGGCGAGGCATCCACGCAAATGGTCATCGACTGCGCACGAAACCGGTGCGGATTGCCACGATTGGGGAACTGCCCGATGGCATGGTTGGGCGTGCTGTTGGACATGACACAGCGTTCACCCCCGCGCATTTCAATCCGCACAGAATTCGCCGCGAATGCCTGCGACGCGATTAGGGACATCGTGAACAAAATAACCGAAGCGATAAGGGCTTTCATACGTCACTCCTAAACCTGAGTTAGGGGTGATACGCCTGACACTTATCCTTCCGTCGCGTCAGTCTCGCAAAAGTTCGTTGATACCGGTCTTGGAGCGTGTCTTTTCATCCACCCGTTTCACAATCACCGCGCAGTAGAGGCTGATGTTGTTCTTCGTGGGCATCGAGCCCGCGACAACCACGGAATAGGGCGGCACCTCACCATAACTCACCTCACCCGTCTCCCGATCCACGATCTTGGTGGATTTTCCGATGAAGACGCCCATGCCAAGAACAGAGCCTTCCCGGACGATGCAGCCCGCAACCCCCTCGGACCGCGCGCCGATGAAGCAGTGGTCTTCAATGATCGTCGGCCCGGCCTGCATCGGCTCCAACACGCCACCAATGCCAACGCCACCGCTGAGATGCACGTTCTTGCCGATCTGCGCACAAGATCCGACTGTAGCCCAGGTATCGACCATCGTGCCTTCATCCAC
>JBCCNB010000067.1:0-8207 GCA_039026055.1 Pseudomonadota bacterium
AAAGAACGGTGGTCCGACGCTGAGCTTACGGTCAAAGAGCATCTCGGCCACGAGCGGCCACATCGTCCCGATAAAGACGACGAAACATGACACGGCCAGCAGCACATTATTGGCGATCAGCGCGCTTTCGCGGCTCACCACGCCAAAGACACCCTTGGCCTCCATGAGATTTGCGCGGGCCGCAAAAAGGATCAAGGCGCCGCCCATGAAAAAGCCGAGGATCATCAGGATGAACACACCCCGTTCTGGATCATTGGCAAATGCATGGACGCTTGTCAGAAGGCCGGATCGCACGATGAATGTGCCGATCAGCGAAAAACCAAAGGCAAGGATCGCCAACAGGATTGTCCAACTTTTAAGGCTCTCGCGTTTTTCAACGACAATGGCAGAGTGCAGCAAGGCCGCGGCCAAAAGCCACGGCATGAAGCTGGCGTTCTCAACCGGATCCCAAAACCAGAACCCGCCCCACCCCAATTCGTAATAGGCCCACCAGGATCCAAGCGCGATGCCGATCGTCAGAAAGACCCACGCCGCCAGCGTCCAGGGGCGCACCCAACGCCCCCATGCCGCGTCAACACGCCCTTCCAGCAAGGCTGCGACGGCAAAGCTGAACGCCATGCTCAGTCCCACATAGCCCATATAAAGAAAAGGCGGATGCAGGGCGAGACCCGGATCCTGTAAAAGCGGATTCAGATCCTTTCCGTCAAATGGGGGGACGGCGAGGCGAAGAAACGGGTTTGACGTGAAAAGAATGAACGCGAAGAAAGCCACACCGATCGCGGCTTGCACACCCAGCACACGCGCGCGCAAGGTGGGTGGCAATCCACGGCCAAACCAGGCGGCCATCGCCCCGAAAAACGCTACGATAAGAACCCATAGCAGCATGGAGCCCTCGTGATTGCCCCATGTGCCCGAGATCTTATAGATCAGTGGCTTGGCCGAATGTGAATTCAGCGTCACCAGCCGCAGACTGAAGTCAGATGTCACAAATGCATAGGTCAGCGCCGCGAACGAAAAGGCCGTCAGAAGGAACTGCGCACTGGCTGCTGGCTCTGCAACCGCCATCCAGCCCGACCATCGCTTTTGCGCGCCGACCAGCGGGACGATTGTCTGAAAGATCGCCACGAGAAAAGCGAGGATCAGGGCGAAGTGACCGAGCTCTGTAACCATACCCCAACTATAAGATGCCCCAACCTGCTCGCAATGCGTCAAGTCGTGTCAAAAATCACAAAAACGACAAAGCTCATGCCGCGTGTCGCCATTCTTCCAAGGCGGGGTTCGCATCAGGCATGATCGCCGCCATGGTCAAGGCGGCATTCCCTCCCGTATCGGCAACACCCACATCATCCGATCTCATCTTTCTCAGGGCCGCGATGTTCGCCATCACCTGCGGCGCCTGCGTCACGGTTCGCGCAATCTCGCGCTGGAATTGTTGGGCTTTCACCTGGTGCCGCGCCCCAAAATAGAAGCTGACGATCACCCCCAGCAGCCACCAAAGCGGCTCTGGCACAAGCGCGATCCCTTGCATTCGCTCGGCGAACCACAAGGGTGCCACCATCGCCGAGACAAACAGCCCCAATGTCCCAAGTGCCAGCGCAGGGCGTGGCAAACGGTTCAACCCGTCCATGAAACGATCAAAAAATCCTTGTCGCGGCACCTCGAACTCGGCCCCATGCTGACGCATCGCCTGCATCTGCACCTCGGCGGACCGCATCGATCCAGCCTCTGCGTTTTCGCGAAACACCTCCACGGTGTCGCGCACCACGTTGCGTCCACCGCCGAACAACAGCCCGAAAAACCCATCAATCAGCCCCATGACGCAACCCTTTCGTTAAATGCGCTTGGTGAAAGATGAAACCGGGGCGAGATGAACTCTTCCGCCCGTTTGATCCATCCGCCTTTGCCGCCTGCCCGGCTGCGCGCGTATTTGCGCGAGGCCGGCCGTCGATCTGCAATGCGGAAATAGTAATTGCGCCGTGCAATGCCGTAAGCATCGACTATGTGCCGCGGCGCGGCCTCATAAGCTGTCCGCGTCACACCAATGGATTGCGGGCCCAGCATTCCGTCCACCGCTACGTCATGCCCCATCTGTCGTAGCAGACGCTGGAGGATCTTCACCGCATTGGTCCCGGCATTCACGTACATGTCAAAAACCGTTGCATGCAACGGTTCGGGCAATTCGGCGATCCGCGGGCGTTCAAAATAGTGGCGCACGAAGATATCAATCGCCTGCGCACGCGTCAGACGTCGCACATCTGCGCGATCAATGTCCCCGTCCCGATCAAGATCCAACCCCAAGCGGCGCATCGTGTGGATCGTTACACCAAAGTTGGTCGCCCCACCCGGATCGTCGGGATCGTCCACGTATCCGCCTTCGCGGGCCACGATTTCCTTCGCAATTTGCCTGACGCTCTGCATAATCTGCCTCGTGCTGCGGTGTCGCGCAGTAAGAGGCCGCAAATCCGTTAAGATGTGTTGAGGTGACCGTTCGATCCGTCTCTAGGGCTCTTTGTAGACACCCTGCTCTTTCAGGGCGTCCACGACCTCGGCGGGCATATAGGTCTCGTCGTGTTTGGCCAGTATCTCGCTCGCTTCAAAAACGCCGTTGATGTAGCGACCCGTACCAACCATTCCTTCGTTTTCCGAAAACAGATCCGGCAGAACGCCCGCAAACACGACCGGCACGGAAGCACCGCCATCCGTCACGGAAAAGCGAACCTCTGCCCCCTGTCCGCGCACGATCGATCCTTCCTCGACCAATCCTCCGATCCGGAAAACCTCGGTGGGCGCTGGCGGTTCGGCCAGCACCTGGCTTGGTGCGCGGAAGAAATTGATCCCGTCCCGCATCGCATAACCGATCAGCGCAGTCGAAACGGTCAAGGCGACGATGGCAAGTGCTATGACTTGGATCCGTCGTTGTTTCTTCAGCGATTTCATTGCCGATATATGCGTTTCGAATCCAAAGGCTTCAAGGGAAGAGTGGTGGCATCATAAGCCCCTCGGTCTCGGGTATCCCGAGCATCAGGTTTGCATTCTGCACCGCCTGGCCTGAAGACCCTTTCGTCAGATTGTCGAGTGCGGCAAACACCATCACCCGGCCCGGGATCCGGTCGGCCACAACGCCGATATGGCAGAAGTTGGAGCCGCGAATATGTCTCGTGCTCGGCGCCTCGCCCATGGGCAGGACGATGATGAAAGGTTCCCGCGCATAGGCGCTGTCCAGCACCCCGTGCACCTCTGCCGCGTCGCCCTTGACATATGCAGTGCCCAAAATGCCCCGGTTTGCCGGGATCAGGTGTGGTGTGAACTGGATATGGATCTCGCGCCCGGCAACCTTCGAGAATTCTTGATCGAATTCGCCCAGGTGACGGTGCGTCCCGCCCAAAGCGTAGCCGTGATAGCCCTCCGACAACTCCGCATGCAGTAGATTTTCTTTAAGCGCGCGTCCGGCTCCACTGACGGCAGCCTTGAGATCGAGGATGATGTCATCAAGATCAACCGCACCGGCCGCGATGAGGGGCCGCAATGCAAACTGTCCGGTCGCCGCGTTGCAGCCAGTCCCTGCGATCAGCCGACCCCCGGCGATCTCATCTCGGTAGAATTCCGTCAAGCCATAGACAGCCTCTTTCTGGATCTCGACCGCCGAATGCGGATTGCCGTACCATTTCGCGTAGGCCTCGGGATCCCGCAGCCGGAAATCTGCGCTCAGATCCACAATGCGCAGGTTTTGGGGCAGATCGCGGATAACCTCCTGGCTCGTCTTGTGGGGCAGCGCGCAAAAGCAAAGGTCGATGCCGCTCCAATCAATCTGATCAAAGGCCACCATATCGGGCAGATCCAGATGACGCAGATGCGGGAAGACAGCTGACAGTGGCTTGCCGGCTTTAGAGAAGGCGCCCAAGGCCTTGATTTTAAGCATGTTGTGACCCGTGATGATCCGGATCAGCTCAGCCCCCGTGTACCCGCTGGCACCCAGGATCGCGATAGAATATGTCATGGCATTCGTCTTTTGTGAGATATCGTTTCAGGCGGCGGCAAAGGTGATCTGTCGTCGCAAAAACTGCGTCGCGCGGTCACTCACCCGGCGTGGATCACCGGTCGTCAGGAAAGCCGCCTCGCCTGCTCCGATCTTGTCGGGATGACGGTCCAGGTAGTCCGCAAGGCTGTCCGCCACAATGTTGGCCTGGCTAAAAACACTCACTTCCCCGCCAAGTGCATCCTGAAACGTGTCTTGCATCAGCGGGTAATGGGTGCAGCCCAAGACAGCCGCCTGCGGATCCGGCATTTTGCGCCTCAAGGCGTCCACATGGCTGCGCACGAGCGCCTCTGCCAGTATCATGTCTCCATCTTCGATGGCATCCACGACGCCGCCACAGGCCTGCGCCTCCACATCTACACCAATTGCTCGGAAGGCCAGCTCACGCTGAAAGGCCCGGCTGGCGACGGTCGCGGGCGTTGCAAACAATGCCACATGCTTGACCTCGACTTCGCGCGGCGGGGAATTGTCCCCCCAATGGCGTTCGGTCAGCGCCTCGATCAATGGTACGAACACACCCAGCACACGCTTGTGGGAAGGGATCCAACCCTCCTGCATGCGCCGCAACGCCGCCGCCGAGGCCGTATTGCAGGCCAAGATGACAAGATCGCATCCTGCATCGAAAAGCCGCCGAACAGCCGCCACGGTCAGATCGTAGATGTCATCGGCCGTCCGCACACCATAAGGCGCATGAGCAGAGTCAGCCAAATAGACAAACTCCATCTCCGGCAGACGCTTTTGCGCCGCATCCAGAACGGTCAAGCCGCCCAAACCGGAATCGAAAATGCCCACCGCCATGATCTGCGCCTCTTTGCAAGGACGTCACCCCGAAGATCGATGCTTGTCCTCAAACTCATAGCCCAGATCAAACGACTTCACCGGGCCTGGCGCCAGCTCATACGTGGCTTTGCGTAGGAAATCCATCATCTGTTTGGAGTCCTTTGAAAGCGGATCAAGCACGTCCCGGCCTATAGGCTTTCCGATGACCACCTTGACAGGTGTATCCACGCGCTCGCGGAATTCGCGGATCAGAAGACCCATCCGCAGTGTCTGATGCATATGGCTTGCAACCTGGAACAGACGACTGGTGTGCCCGTCAAAGAAAATCGGCACGACCACCGCTTCGGATTTGGCGATCATCCGTGCGGTAAAACTGCGCCAGCCCGGATCCATTGGCTTCGAGAACGGCTTGGCCGCCGTGCTGACCGTTCCGCCCGGGAAGATTCCAATCGCCCCACCATCACTTAGGTAATTCAACGCGACCTTACGCGTTTCAATGTTCAGCTTCACCGCCTCCTTCGTCTCATCGAACGAGATCGGCAGGACAACGCGGTTAAGATCCTCAGCTTTCTTGAAGACGTTGTTGGCCAAAATGCGGAAGTCGCCCCGCGCCTTGGACAGGATATGCCCCATCATCAGCCCATCAAGTATGCCGTAAGGGTGGTTCGCGATCAGAACCAACGGCACGTCCTGCGGAATATCTTTCAGCGCGCCTCCGACAACATCGAGCGACAGGCCATATCGTTCCACCATGACCTGCCAGAAATCGCGACCAGCAGCGACCTCATCCTCGTAGCCCTTCGCGCGCTTTATCAATCTCAGTCGCCCGGTCGTATTCTCCATAAGCCGGATCATGGCCCGACCACCCTTTGTCTCGGCCGAGTACGAATAGCTTATCTCGCGGGCAATGTGACGTTCTGACTTCTGCATGAACGACCTTTGGCTGACGTCTGGTATGTCCTAGGTTAATCGGTGCGCGAGACACTGCCTAGCCAATATGTCATTCCTGTGACGATTACTCTGCCGCCTGGGCAAGCTGCGGCCCGCCAGATCGGATCGTGGAGAGCAGTTCCTCACGTCGTTTCGCCGCATTTTGTTCATTGGCAAGCTTCACGGGTCCAAACCCTCGGATCTGCAATGGCAACTCGACCAAAGCGATGACAGCCTCCTTCGTCTGATCCGACAAAAGCGGCAACACCTCTTTCAAATCAGCCTCATATTGCCTGATCAAGGCCCGCTCCATCCTGCGTTCCGCCGTGTAGCCAAAGATGTCGAGCGGCGTGCCCCGCAGCACTTTCATCTTAGCGAGCAGCCGCATAGGCCGCAGCATCCAACTACCGAACTCTCGTTTTTGCGGGCGGCCACCCGCACCCTCCCGCGACAAAAGCGGAGGAGCAAGATGAAAGGTCATTTTGAAGTCACCGTCAAACTCCGCCGCAGCCTTCTCCTGTGTGCTCAATAACAGACGCGCAACCTCGTATTCGTCCTTGTAAGCCAACAACTTGTGATAGCCCTGCGCCACGGCAGCCTTGAGATCGCTGTCCACGATGCCATCCACCAGTTTGCGATAGCGTTTGGCCAGACGCTTTGACTGATAGGCCGTCAGATGATCTGCCCGGAATACGATCTTGTCTTCGACCGATTTCGGCAGCGACACGACCTTTGGCTTCAAAAGATCCTGTGCCGCATCCGGGTGCAGAACCGACCAGCGCCCAATCTCGAAAGCGCGCTGGTTCTTTTCGACCGCCGCGCCATTCAAATCAATGGCCTGCATGATCGCCGCACGGCTCAGGGGCAGAAGCCCGCGCTGCCAAGCCGCCCCAAACAGCATCATGTTCGAGAATATGGAATCTCCCATGGTCACGCGGGCCAATTCGGACGCATCAAAAAGATCAAGCCTTTCATTCGTCCGCACCCGCAGCATCAGCCCCAACCTGTCTGAGGGCAGTTGGAATTCGGTGTTCCGAGTAAAATCGCCAGTGATGATTTCATGGCTGTTGACCACAGCGCCTGTGCGTCCCTGCCGCAGAAGGCCAAGCGTCTTGGCACCAGCACTCACCACCAGATCGCCGCCTATCAACGTGTCGGCCTCACCTGTCGCCACGCGGATCGCGCTGATGTCTTCGGGGCGCTCAGCGAGACGGCAGTGGATATGTACCGCGCCCCCCTTCTGGGCAAGGCCCGCCATCTCCATCATGCCAGCCCCCTTGCCGTCGATATGCGCGGCTTGCGCCATCACCGCGCCAATCGTCACAACGCCCGTGCCACCAACGCCAGTGATGACCACATTCCAGGTGCCATCGATAGCAGGCAGTTTGGGATCCGGCAGATCCGGCAACTCAAGCGTTGTCGTCGCCTGCTTTTTTACTTGCGCACCTTCCAGAGTGACGAAGCTGGGGCAGAAGCCTTTCACACAGGAGAAATCCTTGTTGCAGCTTGACTGGTCAATCGCCCGTTTCCGCCCAAGCTCAGTCTCTTTGGGCACGATCGACACGCAGTTCGACTGCACCCCGCAATCGCCGCAACCCTCACAGACATCCGTGTTGATAAAGACCCGCTTGTCGATATCCGGGAAGGTGCCGCGCTTACGCCGCCGCCGCTTTTCTGCCGCACAGGTCTGAACATAGACGATAACGCTGACGCCTTCGGTCGCTGCCATCTTTTCCTGCACCGCTTGCATTTCTGCCCGCTCATGCACCGCCAGACCCTTGGGAAAACGGTCGAACTCCACGAACTCCTTTTCGTCATATACCACAGCGACAGTTTCGACCCCCATGGCCCGGATCTCATCGACGATCCGGTATGGCGACAGATCGCCCTCATTTCCCTGCCCGCCCGTCATCGCGACAGCATCGTTGTAAAGGATCTTGTACGTGATGTTCGTACCCGCCGCCAAAGCCGCCCGGATTGCCTGCACACCAGAGTGATTGTAGGTCCCATCGCCAAGGTTTTGAAACACGTGATTACGCGTCGAAAACGGCGCTTCGCCGATCCAATTTGCCCCTTCCCCCCCCATATGCGTGAATCCCAGTGTCTCCCGGTCCATCCACTGCACCATGTAATGACAGCCGATGCCCGCATATGCCCGGGAGCCTTCCGGCACCTTGGTCGAGGAATTGTGCGGGCAACCCGAACAGAAATACGGCAACCGCGCCGCGATATCTTCAGCATTGTCGGCCCGGCGGGCCTCGTCCAACGTCGCCATGCCTGCGCGAATCCCATCGGTGTCGCGCCCTTCATCGATCAGGACCCCACCCAGCTTTTCGGCGATCCAAATCGGATCCAGAGCACCCCGCGTCGGGAACAGCTCTTCACGGTGCATGCCGCCCGCGCCGCCTTTGTACCAACCATAGACACGCCGCCCACGCCGGTCGTCAAAGATCGCCTCCTT
>JBCCNB010000068.1:0-8188 GCA_039026055.1 Pseudomonadota bacterium
ACGTGAAGCTCGACGGCAACGTGGGCTGCATGGTCAACGGTGCCGGGCTGGCCATGGCCACGATGGACATTATCAAGCTTTACGGCGCCGAACCTGCCAACTTCCTCGATGTTGGCGGTGGGGCGACCAAGGAAAAGGTCACAGAGGCCTTCAAGATCATCACCTCCGACCCGCAGGTCAAAGGCATCCTGGTGAACATCTTCGGCGGCATCATGCGCTGCGATGTCATCGCTGAGGGCGTGGTCGCAGCGGTGAAAGAAGTGGGCCTTCAAGTTCCGCTGGTGGTCCGGTTGGAGGGAACCAACGTGGAAGAGGGCAAGAAAATCATCAACGAAAGCGACGTTGATGTGATCGCCGCCGATGACCTCAAGGATGGGGCCGAGAAGATCGTGAAGGCGGTCAAAGGCTGAGCGGGCGGGTCAATGGAGGAAACTGAAGGGCATAAAGCTGCGATCAGTTTCAAGGATCATGCGTGCCGTGATCCAAGAATACTGAGGACCTTTGCGTTTGGTTTGATTGTCTACTCCTCAATGGCCCCGGACATTGGATATGCACAATCCTCTGCTGTTCAGGTCGTGACATCAGTGCTAGATCGACACATTGAGTATTGCGAACCGGTCATGTCTGACCCACAAGGATTTATTGAATCCTTACCGAAGCGCTTGCCAGCCGGAACATACGGAACACGCACAACGCCTGATGGCCGTTTGTTTCGCTTGATAATCTCGTCCGGCAACGGGATGTTCACGACGCATTTCAGCCGCTACATGTTTGAGAACCGTGGTCACGAAAACTGTGCCACGTATTTCACCGGTCTTGGTGCTATAGCGCAGGACAATGCGACGGCGGCGCAAGCATTTGAGACGGTAGTAGGCGGCCGTATCGGTCGCGAAAATATGCGTGGCGGGCAGATGCCTGAACTCTACTCGGGCCAGGCAGGTGCGTCAGACATCCTTTCGGAGAATGCCGACAGCTACGAATATCTGACGCGCGATGTTTTGTCTGACGCCAACGATTTGACAACCTCGCATGTAACCGGCGACTACGTCTCCTTCGTCACTCACCGTGAACTCTTTCCTGAGGAACAATGAGACATGGCGATAACCGCAAGAGGCTGCCCCAAATGATGAAGCGCACGCGCATATCGCTATGTATGGGCGCCATGATTTCGGTTGCGGCCTGCTCCACTGAAGCCCCCAGCGCTGACCGCCTTGAGCTGGCCACCATCTGGCCCGGCAACGTGATCCCCAAAAGCACGCCCCGCGAATTGGTCACCGCCTTCGACGCCATCTGCGTCAAAACCGAAGGCCCCGCCGCTCAGGAAACTGCACTGCGCAACGCAGGCTACGTGCCAACCAACACCACGCGCGGTGAGGTGCGGCAGGTTTTCGTCATCGACAATCGCGCCCCCGCCATCGCCATCAGTGACACCATGTGCATCGCCCGCGCCACGGCCCGCACCGGGCAATCCAACGCCGTGGGCCGCTACATCGCTGATACCTTCCCAACCGCCCAACCGCTCAATCCCGATGACTTCTCCGTCGACATCGAACAAGCCTGGGCCGTTGACGGCGGCATCCTCGCCACCGCCCGCAACCGGTGGATTGGCAACCGCTCCAGCTATTCGGTGATCCTCTTCCAAACCACATCGGAGAGGGGGGCAGGATGACAACCTCTACGCCAGCGTATGACCCATCGGCGCACCGTGCCAATTCGCCTTCTGCGCAAAAAAGGAAAGCGATCGTGCATTTGGGCCTGAACAAGACGGGCTCAACGTCAATTCAAACATGGCTACGTACGAATAAATCCGCGCTGCTAAAACAGGGCTTCCATTACGATCCGTTTGAGGATGGCAAGCATCCGCAATGGCCGCATGCTGACGTGATTGCCATTGCATCGCTCAACTCTGATGACCCGGACCTGCTCTCTGCATTCAGATTAAGCTACGGGATAAGAACGCCTGAAGAGTACAATAATCAGTCCCAACTCATGAAAACCGCTTTCGCCAACTCGCTGTCCGAAGCGGGGGATCGAACCGTCATTCTGTCTTCGGAAACGCTTGGCGTGTGGGCAACCGGGACAGGCTTGGTGGGCCCCGTTTGTGAATTCCTGCGCAAGTATTTCGATGAATTTACGATTGTCACTTATGTCCGCGAGCAAGCCGATTGGTTGGCCAGCGCCTATTCCCAAGCTGTGAAAATAGGCCGGTTCCACAGCATTAAAGCATTCGCCGCTGCTCGAGGAGAGAACAATTACGACCAATTTGCCAGCACATGGTCTCAGGCGGCCGAACCCCATGGATCTGTTGTCATGAGACTGTTTGAGCGTGAGACCATGATCAACAATGATGTGGTTGAAGATTTTGCTGTCACATGTGGAATTGATACGCGTGGCCTTACAAAAGTGCGCGCTCACAATGAGGCAATAAGCGCAAATGAAGTGCGCGTGCTGGAGCTTTTGTCGCGACTTGAAAAACGACTGGTTCAGTTGCCCTTTGCCCCGCGTTCCCGGCATCGCAAGATCGCGCGGCTTTTCAAAGGGCGCCGTAAATTCTCGCTTTCCAAAAGCATGACACGCCGCATTCGCGCTCTGAACGCAGAATCGAACGAACAATTTCGCCAACGCTACTTCCCAGACAGACCAGTGCTTTTCGCCACCCTGAATCCAAGGGAAGATGGCGTGGCGCAAAGAGTGGTGACCAAGAAAATTGCGAAGCCGCATACATGACACGCACACCAAAATACGCACCAAAAGGAACCTAAACTATGGCCGTCCTCGTCGACAAAGACACGAAAGTCATCTGCCAGGGCCTCACCGGCTCCCAAGGCACATTCCACTCCGAGCAGGCCATCGCCTATGGCACCCAAATGGTCGGCGGCGTGACGCCCGGCAAAGGTGGCCAGACACATCTGGACTTGCCCGTCTTCAATTCCGTCCATGAGGCGATGCATGAAACCGGCGCCAATGCCTCCGTCATCTACGTGCCCCCGCCTTTTGCTGCGGATTCGATCCTGGAGGCGCTCGACGCCGAAATCCCCCTCATCGTCGCGATCACCGAAGGCATCCCCGTCCTCGACATGATGCGCGTCAAACGCGCGTTGGAGGATAGCAAATCCGTCCTCATCGGCCCAAACTGCCCTGGCATCATCACGCCAGATGCGTGCAAGATCGGCATCATGCCGGGTCACATCCACAAACGCGGCTCCTGCGGCGTCGTCTCCCGCTCCGGCACGCTGACCTATGAGGCCGTGAAGCAGACCACCGATGTGGGCCTGGGCCAAAGCACTTGCGTCGGCATCGGCGGCGACCCCATTAAGGGCACCGAACATATCGATGTGCTGGAATGGTTCCTCGCCGACGACGAAACCGAAAGCATCATCATGATCGGCGAAATCGGTGGGTCCGCCGAAGAAGAAGCCGCGCAATTCCTCAAAGACGAAGCCAAAAAAGGCCGCTCCAAACCCGTCGCCGGTTTCATCGCAGGCCGCACAGCCCCCCCGGGCCGCCGCATGGGCCACGCCGGTGCGATTGTGGCAGGCGGCAAAGGCGGCGCCGATGACAAAATCGAAGCCATGCGCTCCGCCGGGATCGTGGTGTCTGAATCCCCTGCCGGTCTGGGAGAGGCCGTGATGGAGGCCATCGGTTGATATGGGCCCTGTTGCCGCCATAACGTCTGCATTCCGCCAAACATTCGTCGTTTCAGGCGTCGCCACGCGCGCCGAATTTTGGTGGTTCGCCGGGTTATGTGCAGCAGTGGCGTCTGCGATGCATTATCTCGACTCTCAACTATGGGGATGGACATTCAAGGATGGCGCCGAGGCGCACATCCTCTTTTATGCTTTCGTCATTCTGTTCTCGTTGCCGCTGGCAACCGCAGCGATCCGACGAATGCAGGATGTGGGGTTCAATGGCACTCTTGTCTTCCTGCCATTGCTCGCCGAAGTCGTCAGATCCAACGCACATTCGATGATGTTCGACTGGTTCAGACTAACAGACATACGCATCGGCCACCCAGAAAGTGAGAACTGGGTGCGCACGGTAACAGACCTGACTGACTGGCTGATCCCGCTCTCGTGGGGTGCGGTGGGCGTCCTTGCCCTGCTCCCCAGTAAATTTGCCGCCCGATTTTCCAAAAATTCTGGACCTAACGCTGAGGTGCCTCAATGACCGACCAATCCCCCAATGACCAGTTCCACGCCTCCTCCTTCATGCAAGGCCACAATGCCGAGTATCTGGAGCAGCTTTACGCCCGCTACGCCAATGACCCGAACGCGGTCGATGAAGCCTGGCAGGCCTTCTTCGCGGGCCTCGGCGATGGTGAGGTCGAGGTCAAGCGCGAGGCCGCTGGCCCCTCCTGGGCGCGGGCCGATTGGCCGCCGCAGCCAAATGATGATCTGACCGGCGCGCTGACGGGCGAATACCCCATTGAGGTCGAAAAGAAAGACGTCGCGCAAAAAATCAAAGCCAAGGCCGAAGAAAAAGGCGTCGAGGTCTCAGATGAGGCCGTCAAACGCGCCGTGCTCGACTCTGTCCGCGCCCTCATGCTGATCCGCGCCTACCGCATCCGGGGGCACCTCGCCGCCGACCTTGACCCGCTGGGCCTGCGCGAAATGCCCCACCGGCCTGAACTTGATCCCAAATCCTACGGCTTCACCGAGGCCGATATGGACCGCCCGATTTTCATCGACAACGTGCTGGGCCTACAGGTCGCCTCGATCCGCGAGATCGTCGACATCGTAAAACGCACCTATTGCGGCACCTTTGCGCTGCAATACATGCACATTTCTGACCCAGAACAATCCGGTTGGCTCAAAGAACGCATCGAAGGCTTCGACAAGGAAATCAGCTTCACCCGCGAGGGCCGCAAGGCGATTCTGAACAAGCTGGTGGAAGCCGAGGGTTTTGAGAAATACCTCCATGTCAAATACATGGGCACCAAGCGCTTCGGCCTTGATGGTGGTGAAAGCCTAATCCCTGCGATGGAGCAGGTGATCAAGCGTGGCGGTCAGTTGGGCGTGAAAGACATCATCGTCGGCATGCCCCACCGCGGGCGGCTTTCCGTGCTGGCCAATGTGATGGCCAAACCCTACCGCGCCATTTTCAACGAATTCCAGGGCGGCAGCTTCAAGCCCGAAGATGTGGATGGATCTGGCGATGTTAAATACCACCTCGGCGCGTCGTCCGACCGTGAATTTGATGGAAATTCCGTCCACCTCTCTCTCACCGCGAACCCCTCTCACCTTGAGGCGGTAAACCCGGTCGTTCTGGGCAAGGTCCGCGCCAAGCAAGACCAGTTCAACGACGATGAACGAACCACAGTGCTGGGCATCCTCCTCCACGGCGATGCTGCCTTCGCTGGTCAAGGCGTTGTCGCCGAAGGTTTCGGCCTATCCGGCCTCAAAGGTCACAAAACCGGTGGCACCATGCATATCGTGGTCAACAACCAGATCGGCTTCACCACCGCGCCGCACTTCTCGCGGTCGTCGCCCTACCCCACCGATATCGCACTGATGGTCGAAGCCCCCATTTTCCACGTCAACGGCGACGATCCAGAGGCCGTGGTCCACGCCGCCCGCGTCGCCACAGAGTTCCGCCAGAAGTTCAAAAAAGACGTCGTGATCGACATCATCTGCTACCGCCGCTTCGGTCACAACGAAGGCGATGAGCCGATGTTCACCAACCCGATCATGTACAAAACGATCAAGAAGCAGAAGACGACGCTTGCACTCTACACCGAACGTCTTGTCCGCGACGGTCTGATCCCCGAAGGTGAGATTGAGGACATGAAGGCCGCCTTCCAATCCCACCTCGCCGATGAATTTGAAGCGGGCAAAGAATACCGCCCCAACAAGGCCGATTGGCTGGATGGCAAGTGGTCCCATCTCGACCGCAAGGACGAAGATTACCAACGCGGCGAAACGGCAATCCCCGAAGAGACCTTCTCTGAGATCGGCCGCGCGCTGTCATCCGCCCCCGAAGGCTACCCCCTCCACAAAACCGTCTCCCGCTTCCTCGAAGCGAAGGCGAAAATGTTCGAAAGCGGTGAAGGCTTCGACTGGGCTACCGGCGAAGCCCTCGCGTTCGGCTCCTTGCTCACCGAAGGCTACCCCGTCCGCCTCGCAGGCCAGGATTGCACCCGCGGCACCTTCTCCCAGCGCCATTCGGGCCTGATCAACCAGGACACCGAAGAACGCTACTACCCGCTCAACAACATCCGCCCCGGCCAAGCGCAGTATGAAGTCATCGACTCCATGCTCTCCGAATACGCCGTGCTAGGCTTCGAATACGGCTACTCCCTTGCTGAGCCCAACGCGCTGACCCTCTGGGAAGCCCAATTCGGCGATTTCGCCAACGGCGCGCAGATCATGTTCGATCAGTTCATCAGCTCCGGCGAAAGCAAATGGCTCCGCATGTCCGGCCTCGTCTGCCTCCTGCCCCACGGCTTCGAAGGCCAGGGGCCAGAGCACTCCTCCGCCCGTCTCGAACGCTTCCTGCAAATGTGTGGCCAGGACAACTGGATCGTCGCCAACTGCACGACACCGGCGAACTACTTCCACCTCCTGCGTCGCCAGCTGCACAGGACCTTCCGCAAACCCCTCATCCTGATGACGCCAAAGTCGCTCTTGCGGCACAAGCTCTGCGTCTCCAAGACCCAGGATTTCACCACCGGGTCCAGCTTCCACCGCGTCCTCTGGGATGACGCCCAGTACGGCAACTCGGATACGAAACTGGCCAAAGACGACAAGATCAAACGCGTCGTCCTCTGCTCCGGCAAGGTCTATTTCGACCTGCTCGAAGAACGCGACAAACGCGGAATCAAAGACATCTACCTGATGCGCATCGAACAGTTCTACCCGTTCCCCGCCATCTCCATGGTCAAAGAAATGCAGCGCTTTTCCAAGGCCGACATTGTCTGGTGCCAGGAAGAGCCCAAGAACCAAGGCGCATGGTCCTTCATCGAGCCCAACATCGAATGGGTCCTCACCCGCATCGGCGCCAAACACAGCCGCGCCACCTATGCAGGCCGCCCCGCCTCCGCCTCGCCCGCCACGGGCCTGGCCTCTACCCACAAAGCCCAACAGGCAGCACTCGTTGACGCCGCCCTGACCATCGAAGGAAAGTAAAATGAGCACCGAAGTACGCGTCCCCACTCTGGGCGAATCCGTCACCGAAGCCACAGTCGCCACCTGGTTCAAAGCCCCGGGCGATCTCGTGGCCGCCGATGAAATGCTCTGCGAATTGGAAACCGATAAAGTGACGGTGGAAGTACCTTCCCCGGTCGCAGGCACCATGGGCGAGATCGTCGCCGCCGAAGGCGAAACCGTGGGCGTCGATGCCCTGCTCGCAACGATCAACGAAGGCGCGGCCGCCGAGGCCCCCGCCAAGGCAGCTGATCGCACACCCGCCGCTGCCCCGGCAGACACCGGCGGTGACAGCATCGACGTCATGGTCCCCACGCTGGGCGAGTCGGTGACTGAGGCCACGGTCTCCACATGGTTCAAATCCGAAGGTGACACGGTCGAAGCCGACGAAATGCTCTGCGAGCTGGAAACCGATAAAGTCTCGGTAGAGGTCCCCGCCCCCGCCTCCGGCACCCTCACCAAGATCGTCGCCAAGGAAGGCGACACTGTTCAAGCCGCAGGCAAACTGGCTGAAATGAGCTCCGGCGGTGCCGCCCCCGCGAAAGCCAGCGCGGAAGCCTCCAAACCCGACCCCGCCCCAGCTTCGTCAGGCGACAAAGACATCGAACACGCCCCATCGGCCCAACAAGCCATGGCCGAAAAAGGCCTCTCCCCGGACCAAGTCTCCGGCTCAGGCCGCGACGGCCGCATCATGAAGGAAGACGTGGCCAATGCCGCAGCGCCTGCCCCCGCCCAGGCACCCGGCGCCGCCCCGGCCCAAATACAACGCGCCCCCGTGGCCGCCGAGGATGCCTCCCGCGAAGAGCGCGTGAAAATGACCCGCCTGCGCCAGACCATCGCGCGCCGCCTCAAGGACAGTCAGAACACCGCCGCCATGCTCACCACCTATAATGAGGTCGACATGACTGAGGTGATGGCGCTCCGGAACGCCTACAAAGAAGAGTTCCAGAAAAAGCACGGCATCAAACTGGGCTTTATGTCCTTCTTCACCACGGCCTGCTGCCACGCCCTCAAAGAAGTGCCCGAGGTCAACGCCGAAATCGACG
>JBCCNB010000069.1:0-7650 GCA_039026055.1 Pseudomonadota bacterium
CCGATCATCAACAACGAAGCCGGTGTTGCTGCTGCGAACGCGTTGAAAACCATCGTTGATTGTGGCCCTGAGGGCGCGATGTCCTTCGGACCTGCGGAAGCTGCCAACGCATTTGCAAACGGTGATGCGGCCATGTTCATGGACTCCATCGCCTTCATGCCGGGCTTTGAAAACCCAGAGCGTTCGAAAGTCGCTGGCAAAGTGGGCTACGCGATGCACCCTGAAGGTGTGCGCCGTGGATCCCAAACTGGTGGTTTCGGCATCGGCATCCCAGCCAATGCGGAGAACAAGGAAGCGGCCTTCCTGCTGATGCAGTGGCTGACCTCCAAGAAGGGCGACCTGATGGTGGCACTGGCAGGCGGCAACCCGTCGCGCTTCTCCACCTACCAGAATGCTGAGCTGAACGAGAAATTCCCGTTCTCCGCGACCTTTGGTGAAGCGCTGCAATTTGCTGATCCCGACTGGCGTCCGATCATCCCGGTTTGGGGCAAGATCAACGCTGACATCGGCACCACAATGTCCAAGGTTCTGACAGAGGACCTGGACATTCAGGAAGCGCTGAACGGCGTTGCTGAGCGGACCCAAGCGGTCATGGAAGACGCTGGCTACTACACCTGGCAGTAATTTTCCTCCCAAGGCTGAGGGCGATTTTCGCCCTCGGCCACCTCTAAGACTTCATGATGATCTGATGGACCGAAGGGCGCCACGCCATGGCTGACACCGCTCAAATCACGCGCGCGCAGACGAGTGCGACGCAGCGCCGCCGGACCGCGCAACGGCTGAACCGGCTGACGCCTTACATGTTCATCGCGCCCGCTGCTATCATCATGCTGATAGCGCTGCTCTACCCGCTGGGATATATGATCTGGGGCAGTTTTCGGGATTGGAACCCGAGTCAGTCTATTGGCGAGGCCGAATTCGTTGGCCTAAAGAATTACATCACCCTGTGGGGTGACCCGAATTTCCATGAAAGCCTTGGCGTGACGCTACGATTTGCGTTTTTCGTTGTGACGATTGAGATGGCGCTTGGCGTCGGGCTGGCCCTACTGCTTGATCGCGATATCCGCGGGATGTCCGTGCTGCGCACCATGTTCATCCTGCCGATGATGATCGCGCCGGTCGTAGTTGGCCTGATGTGGCGCTACATGTACCACCCGACCGTGGGCACGTTTAACCGGTTTCTAACCGATCTGGGCCTGCCGCGCGTGGATTGGCTGGGCGATTACGCGCTGACCTCTGTGATCATCGCCGATATCTGGCAATGGACCCCGTTCATTTTCATCCTATCGCTGGCCGCTTTGCAATCCTTGCCGCGCTCCGCGCTGGAAGCTGCGCGGATTGATGGCGCGACGGCCTGGCAGCAGATCATCCATATCAAGCTGCCGCTGATGATGCCGGTGCTGATCGTGACTGCGCTGTTGCGTCTGATTGATGCCTTCAAAGTGCTGGAGGTGATCCTGGTGATGACAGAGGGCGGCCCGGGCCTGTCGACCGAAATTCTGGCGCTGCGCATCTCCCGCACAGCGACTGAGTTCCGCGAGCTGGGCGTTGCTGCGGCCATGTCGAATTACCTGCTGATCCTGCTGCTGCTGCTCACCGTCGCGATGTTCGCCTTCAACCGCTGGCAGGAGGCGCGCGCCGCCAAGCAAAACGCCCTGATCGAGGAGGAGGAGTGATGTCTGCCGCATCCCAAAAAGCGAGCCCGGCCTTCTTCGCGGTCATCGCGCTGCTGGTCTTCATGTCCGTGGGCCCGGTCATCTTGATGTTCATCAACTCATTCAAGCTGGACGTGGACATCATCTCGGGGACGTCTGGGCTGATCTTCATGCCGACGATTCAGAACTACGAGAAGGCGCTGTGCGATGTGCTGTGGTACGAGCCGGATCACTTGGATTTCTGCTCCCTGAAATTTGGCGGGGCGTTCATCAACTCGTTGATCATCGCGCTAATCTCGACGCTGATTACTTTGGTGATTGGCTGCATGGCGGCCTACGCGCTGGTGCGGTTCCGCTTCATGGGGCGCGACAGCATTTCGCTCTCCACGCTGATGGTGCGTATGGTGCCGCCTGCGGTGTTGCTGGTGCCTGTCTTTGGCCTGTGGAACAATGAGTTCTGCCTGGACCGTGACGGTCTGATCGGCGGCGCGATCCGAGATGCCTTTGGCGGTCGCGGCGACGTGTGCCTGGCGGGCACGCATTCAGGCATCATCCTGATCTATGTCGCAATGAACCTGCCCTTTGTGATCTGGATTTTGCAGAGCTTCATCGTACAGGTCCCGCGCTCGCTGGAAGAGGCCGCACGGGTGGACGGGGCAGGGCCGTTTCAGGTGTTCTTCCTCGTTGTCCTGCCACTGATCAAACCGGGCCTTGCGGCGGCCGCGATCTTCACCTTCCGCATAGCATGGAACGAGTATCTGCTGGCCTCCGCCCTGTCGGACAGGGATACGAAAACGGTGCCGATCCTGATCGTAAACAACATGTCCGAGTTCAACGTGGAGTGGGGCGTGATCATGGCCACGGGCATGCTGCTGGCGATCCCGCCGATCATCTTCACGCTGTTTGCGTCGCGTCAGATCATCACCGGCATGACGGCGGGCGCGGTCAAAGGCTGATGGACTGGCTTCTGGCCCCCATCGATCCCTCGCGCGCGCATGAGGTGGGCTTTGCCGTCTCCTGGCACGCGCGATCAATGGTGGTGGCTTGGGGCATTTTGGCGCCGCTCGCGATCTTGATTGCCCGGTTTTTCAAGGTCATTCCAGGCCAGGATTGGCCTCGGGAGGTCGACAATTTGGTGTGGTGGCGCACACATTGGATCGGGCAAAGCGTGGTGCTTGCGCTGACTGCACTAGGTCTGGCGCTTGTGTGGCCGTTCAATCTTGGGGCAATGACGCTACACAATTGGCTCGGCCTGGTGCTTATCGGCTTCCTCGGCATGCAGGTCTTACTTGGCATTTTTCGCGGATCAAAAGGCGGCCCGACAGCGCCTGAAATGCGCGGCCACCATTATGACATGACGCCCTGGCGCCATAGCTTCGAGGCCCTGCACAAGACATTGGGGTATGCCGCGCTTGTCCTGGCCATGGTTGTGATCGTGACCGGGTTATGGAAGGCCAACGCGCCGGTCTGGATGTGGGTGGCGCTTGCGTTATGGTGGAGCGGTCTGATCTTGGCTTTCGTGGTCTTGCAAAGACGCGGGATGGCGATTGATACCTATCAGGCAATATGGGGCGCCGATCCCGGGCATCCGGGCAATCAACTGCCGCATCCCGGCTGGGGTGTGCGGCGCTGGACAGAAACAGAGGGCAAGAAAAATGTTCGGAGTGATCGAGGGAACCGGGTTCGAAGTCATTGATCCGCGTTTCGAGGCCTGCCTGATCGGGCACGCACGGGTGGAACGGCTCTGGACGGGCGCGCGTTGGTCGGAAGGGCCCGCCTGGTTCGCCGCCGGCCAATACCTTGTGTGGTCCGACATTCCCAATAACCGAATGTTGCGATTTGACGCCACCGACGGCTCGGTCTCGACCTTTCGCCAACCGTCCAACAATTCCAACGGCAACACTGTGGACCGCGAAGGACGTCTGGTGACGTGCGAGCATCTGGCGCGTCGCGTGACCCGCACCGAACATGACGGGACGCTCACTGTTTTGGCTGACAGCTTTGAGGGAAAACGGTTGAACTCCCCCAACGATGTGGTGGTCAAGTCGGACGGTTCCGTCTGGTTCACAGATCCAAGCTACGGCATCATGATGGATTACGAGGGCGACCGGGCCGAGAGCGAGATCGGCGCGTGCCATGTCTATCGGGTCGACCCATCAGGCGAGATCGCGCAAGTTACCGATGACTATGTCAAACCCAATGGCCTTGCCTTTACGCCCGATGAAACCGTGCTTTACATCGCGGATACCGGCGCAACCCATGACGCAGGGGGGCCAAAGCACATTCGCAAACACGCTGTTGGCGCGGATAATTCCTTAAGCGGAGGCGACGTATTCGCAGAATGTAGCGCAGGTTTGTTCGACGGCTTCAGGCTGGACCGGGACGGGCATATCTGGACCTCCGCCGCCGACGGTGTGCATTGCTATGACCCAGATGGGTCATTGCTTGGTAAGCTGCTGATCCCGGAACTGGTTGCCAACGTTTGCTTTGGCGGCCCGAAGCTGAACCGTTTGTTCATTTGCGGGACCACGTCGCTTTATGCAGTGTTCCTTAATGTCAACGGCGTGTCACCGATTGGACCTCTGTGATGTATGTGGCCCCGACATACCGGCTCACGCATGGTGCCACTCTATTGATGCTGGAGGCTGCTGTCGCAAAAGCCGAGGAACTTGGGCAGCCACAATGCATCGTTATTGTTGACCAAAGTGGGGAAACGCTGGCGCAATTGCGTATGGATGGCGCCAAGTTTTTGAGCTTGAAAAGCGCGCGGGCGAAAGCCAGAACCGCCGCCTCCATTGGTCAGCCAAGTGACAGCATACCGGACGCGGTTGGCCCTCAGATCGCCGCCGCGACACAGGGCGAAATCACGCGCTTGGCGGGTGGCTTGCCGATCCGAGCTCACGGCGAGCTTTTGGGTGGGATCGGCGTGGGTTCGGGATCCCCAGCTCAGGACGTCGAGGTTGCGCAGGCCGCATTGGCGTCGCTTGCCAGTCAGGTGTGATTGGTCAGGCCTCTCGCGAAAATCAACCGCTGAAAATCGACAAAGCAGCTGCCCGAGCGATCGCGGATCATTGTTAAATCTGCTACTGCGCAACCGCCCCGATCACGATGCCTCTTGTCTCACGCAGAAGCTTGCGCGTCATGGCGCGCTCAAAATCCTCAAACCCCTGTGCGACCTCGATAAAGGCGTCGGGGCCCTGGATCACGCGTTTGCGGAAATAGGCGGAGAGGTCCATGATTTCCATCTGCCGCTTGTCGCGCCCAACAGTCAGGTCGCTGCCGATGACCAGCGCATTGATCGTGCGCCCGACAAGCCGATCCCGCGCCACTTGCGGTTCAAGGCCCACATTGCTCTTTCCGTCCCCAGATATGTCCAAGGTGTAGCCCCAACATTCAGGGGCCCGGGCAAAAAGCGCCTCACCGTATAAAAGCGCTTCTCCGAGCGCTGTGGAGTCGGAGCCACCGCCGCGCTTTGAGGCGCGAATCTGCGCCGCGAAGCCCGCAACTGAGGCAGGGCTGTCCAACGCGGTCCAATTGACCAAGAGGCGTTGCGTGCCGAGCCCGGCCCATTCAAAGGCCGCGGCCCAGATTGGTGTCTCCGGCGCTGACAAAATTTGGTCCTGCACCTCCGCATTCATCAGTGCATTTGCGAGTCCATCCACTTGCAACCGGTACTCCACCGCATCGACCGAACCGCTGACATCCATGCCCAAAGCCAACGCCAAGCGGCAGGCCGCGTCCGACGGCGCGGCCCACAGAAGCGCCGCGCACAGGCTAAAAAGCCTTACCAATGACCGGTGTTTTCCATGCTGGCCCAGGGCTCCTGCGCGGGCAGGCTGTCACCCATCTGCAAAAGCTCAACCGAGACATTGTCGGGGGAGCGCACAAAGGCCATATGCCCGTCGCGCGGCGGGCGGTTGATGGTGATACCTGCGTCCATCAACTCCTGACATTTCTCGTAGATATTCTCGACCCGGTAGGCGAGGTGACCGAAATGGCGGCTGTCAGACGGCAGCGCATCGTCGCCATCCCAGTTATAGGTCAGCTCCACATCCGCGCGGCCGTCCTCCTGGCCCGGGGGGCACATGAAAACCAACGTGAAGCGCCCGCCCTCATGGTCGGTGCGGCGGCGTTCTTTCAGGCCCAAAAGTTCGTAGAATTTGATCGAGGCGTCGAGGTCTTTGACCCGAACCATCGTGTGCAGATATTCGATCTTCATAGCGGTTTCTCCTTTGTTTTGAACCTAGTCGGCAGAACGCGCGGGGCCAGCCTCTGTTCCGATAATGGCGTCACGATCTTCGGGGCGAATGGGGTGGTGGATCAGCGCGGACCGGCTGACCAGCGTCACGGTGATGAAGGCGACGTATAGCAGCAGGTACCAAGACCCCATTTTGGCGAAGCTCACCATCTCCCACCTGGCCTGGCCCGCATAGACCCAGGTGGCTGTCACGGTGGTGCCGATGAACTCCGCGACCCACAGCACGAACCCGCACATCAACGCGGCCAGCGGCATCGGCATCCAGCGGGGCGTTTTGCCTGCAAAGAACCAAACCTTTGTGCGCCCGAAGATCAGGACGGAGGCGATAAACAGTCCGATCCGGATGTCATAGGTGAAGTGATGCGCGAAGAAGTTGACGTAGCAGAGCGCGCCAAACAGAAAGGTCAGCCAGAGGGGCGGGTAGGGGGCATAGCGCATGTCGAAAATCCGGGTCGCCCGCGCCACGTAGGACCCGACGGAGGCATACATGAAGCCCGAAAACAGCGGCACGCCCGCGATCATGATCCAGGCCTCTTCGGGGTAGGACCAGCTGCCTTGCGCGACCTTGAAAAACTCCATCACCGTGCCCGTGAGGTGGAAGATCACGATCACCCGCGCCTCCTCCCAGCTTTCCAATTTGGTCCAGAGCATGAAGGCTTGGGTGAGGATGGCGAAGATGAACAGCCCGTCGAACCGGCTGATCACCCAATCCTCCTGCCAGATCGCTTTGGAGATCATCAGCGCCGCCAGAAACAGCAAGCCAAACAAGGCCGCCCAGGCCTGTTTGGCGAAAAACATCACCACCTCGGACGCCCAGCCGGGCAGGCGCGCGCGCAGCCGCTCGCCCAGGCCCCGTTCCAACGCGCGTGTGCCCCAATCTGCCATGACCCGCACTCTAGCCCGCCCGCGCCCCGCTGCAACGCCATTCTCTTGGGGATAACTCCACACATTATCTTGATCTAATGGGTGCTTTGCCCGCAAGATATGGGCTTACCCACGCAAGAACGAGGCCCCGAAATGCCCATCTCCGCCGAGCAAGCCCAGGAAATCGAAGAGCTCCGCGCCACCACCGCGCCCACCTTGCGCGCCACCGTGCCGGGGATGGAGGCGCATCTCTACAAGGCCATCCCAGTGCTGGACCATGGCTTCATCCGGGTGATCGACTATATGGGCGATGATAGCGCCATCTGTCAGGCCGCCCGCGTCAGCTACGGCAAGGGCACCAAGTCGGTACAACACGACGAGGGGCTCATCCGCTACCTGATGCGCCACTGGCACTCCACCCCGTTCGAGATGTGCGAGGTCAAGCTGCACGTCAAGCTGCCCGTCTTCGTGGCACGCCAATGGATCCGGCACCGCACCGCCAATGTCAACGAATACTCCGCCCGCTACTCGATCCTCGACCGCGAATTCTACATCCCCGCGCCTGAGCACCTCGCCGCCCAATCCGTCATCAACAATCAGGGCCGGGGGGAGGCGCTGACGGGGGAGGAGGCCGACCGCGTGCTGCGCTACCTCAAAGACGATAGCATGCGTGCCTATGATCACTATGAGGAGATGATTTCCGAAGACGGCCAACAAGGCCTCGCCCGGGAGCTCGCTCGCATGAACCTGCCGGCAAACATTTACACCCAATGGTACTGGAAGGTGGACCTGCACAACCTGTTCCACTTCCTCCGCTTGCGCGCGGATTCACATGCCCAATATGAAATCCGAGTTTACGCCGACGCCATCTGC
>JBCCNB010000070.1:0-7499 GCA_039026055.1 Pseudomonadota bacterium
CAGATGTATTTATCTTATCGTCCATGGCTCACCCTCCCATTTGCCACAGCCACGCGCCATCTTCTCGTTTGGACCGCGTGACCTCGCCAAGGTGGAGCAGATGATTGAGATGCGCAACCGACTCCACAAGGGCCAAACCGTAAACCCCGCCATCAATTTTCCGTTTGAAGAGCGGGGGGAAACATTCGGCAGCCGTGCGCGGCTCACTGAGATGTGCGCGCAGACGGTCAAGCGCGCCGTGGTGATTTTCAATCAGCTGCCGCATGCGGATGGGCAGGCCGGAGAACACACGTTTATGTCCGCTGAGGACAAGATGCTCTGGTCGGGCAAGCTTCGCCAGCCGCGCACAGGCTTCCAACCAATCCGCCACCGGATCGGCATCAGGCTCGGTCGGGTAAACCCCCAGATTGGGGCTGATGCTTGAAATGATCTGATCGCCCGCCAGCACCAGATTGTCGCTCCGGCTCCAAAGGGTCAGATGCTCCGGCGCGTGCCCATTGCCGATGTGAACATCCCAGTCGCGCCCGCCTGCGGTGATCACATCGCCCTGTTTCACGCGGGTATAGCCAACAGGGATCGGATGACAGGTATCGACGAAGTTATATGGCCGCGCGTTGGCGCGCGTCTCCAAGATCTGCGGATCCATGCCCGCCGCGCGCATGAACTCCACCGCCTGCCGCGTGGGCCGTTCTTCTTCATCCAGAATGAGCATTCGCGCCATCAGCCATGATGTCCGCGTGGCCACCAATTCCGCACCGAACCGTTCCATCAACCAGCCAGCCATGCCCACGTGATCGGGATGATGATGGGTCAGGATCACGCGTGCCACCGGGCGGCCTTCAAGTGGCCCCCGCAGCACATCTTCCCACAACGCCACACTGCGTTTGGAATGAATGCCTGTATCCACGATGGTCCAGCTATCGCCCTCATCCAGCGCATAAATGTTCACATGATCCAGCGCCATCGGAAGCGGCAGGCGGATCCAAAGAACGCCCTCGGCAACCTCTATTGCTTGACCGTTTTCCGGCGGCTCCTCCCACGGGTAGCGCAGATGGGTGTTGGGTGCATCATTCATGGGGCGCCTCTTGTACGATGTGCCGCGCCTTGGCAAGCAAGGCGGTGGCGGGTAGTGGAGACCCGAACCCTGATCAACGCAACCCTCACGCGACGTCATGCCATGGGCCCGAACACTGCAATTCTAAATACTGACGCACCTGGCCTCGCAGAGGCGGCAGATGTCTTGCGCATGGGCGGGCTTGTCGCCTTCCCGACGGAGACGGTTTACGGCCTCGGCGCAGATGCACGCAATGACACGGCCGTGGCGCGTATTTTTGAGGCCAAGGGGCGTCCGCGCTTTAACCCGCTTATCGTCCACGTGGCAGATATCGCAGCAGCGCAACAGTTAGTCGAATGGTCTGATACCGCCGACCGCCTCGCAAGTGCTTTCTGGCCCGGTCCGCTCACCCTCGTGATGCCTTTGATACCAAAGTCCGGCTTGTCGCCTCTGGTCACAGCGGACCTGCCCTCGCTCGCCATTCGCATCCCGGCCCAGCCAATCGGGCAAGCGTTGCTCCGCACATTCAACGGCCCTATCGCGGCCCCATCGGCCAATCCCTCCGGCCGGATCAGTCCGACAACGGCAGATCACGTGCGTGATGGCCTGTCAGGAAAAATCGACGCCATCGTTGATGGCGGCGCCTGTGACGTGGGCCTCGAATCCACTATTATCGGGCTGAACGCGACCCCGTGCCTCCTCCGGCCGGGGGGCCTGCCCCACACTGCGATTGAAGCGGCCCTCGGAACACCTTTGGCACAGCATGGCGCAAACGATCCGATCAACGCGCCTGGCCAGATGACATCGCACTATGCGCCGGACGCGACCATGCGCCTCAACGCGACCACCGCAAACCAAGGCGAAATCATGCTGGGATTCGGCGATGTCGCGGGCGACTTGAACCTGTCAAAAGCAGGCGACTTGATCGAGGCCGCCGCCAACCTCTTTGGGCATCTTCACATGCTCAACGCCGCCGGCAAACCCATCGCGGTCGCCCCGATCCCTGAAAAAGGCCTCGGGCTCGCGATCAATGACCGCCTAAAGCGTGCAGCCGCCCCGAGATAGGACGGCCGCCTGTTTCATCTTTCCAGAAATACTCCCGCCGGAAGCATGGATTCCTACTGACAGCGCTTTGCTGCCTCATCCACAGCAGCTGTGAACCCCAGCAAAGAAAACGTATCCTTCGTCGTCGTTCCGCGCGATGATTGCGCCGTCAGGGTCGCATCCGACCCGCGCTTCATCGCCGTGATGATCTTGGCATCGTCTGCGGTGCTGGCAGGCCAAGCCCATTCACCTTCTGTGAACAGCTCATAATTCGTACCGCCAACTGACAGTGTCACAGTGGACCCACCCGCGAACGGATAGCCACCGGTAAAGGTGATCTGCCCCTGCACATTCTGATCGGGACGATAAAATGTCATCAACAGGATATCCCCGCGCCGAACGGCCACCACACGACCATCCTTGGTGTTCACGGTTTCCGTGGGCGCGGACACGGCCCAGCATTCGCGAGGGTCCTGATCTTCAAACACGCTCCATGCGGTTTTCGCCGCCACCTGATTGGTGCTTTCTTCCTGCTCCTGCGCATTGGACGCGCCGGCAATTGCTATCGCCCCGCCTGCAAGCGCCATCATCCATCTCTGCGTCATCATTGAACCCATGTTACAGCCTCCACGCTGTTTACAACCTCAATATCCTCTACCGCCTTTTTAGTATTGTTATAGCGGGTCGGCAAATGCCCTCGACTCGGTCACAGTAGACTGAAACAATTGTCCAGCGAAAGACAATATGCGCGAAAATTTCGTTGCAGAACAGGGGGGAACATGGTCGCAGGGGTGCCTTTGGTAAATGTTTGGCGCGGGGATATGGTGGAAAGCCAGCATCTGGGCCATGCAGTGATCTGTGACGCCACAGGCCAGATCGTGGAGGCCTGGGGCGATCCTGAGCGTCTGATTTACCCACGCAGTTCCGCCAAGATGATCCAAGCACTGCCCCTGATTGAAAGCGGTGCGGCGGATGCGGCTGCGCTTTCGACAGAGCAACTGGCGCTCTCCTGCGCGTCCCATATCGGTGCGGCCCTGCACACAGACGCTGTGCGTCACTGGTTGGATGAACTGGGCCTGAGCGACGATGATTTCCGCTGCGGTCCTCATATGCCGGAGGATGAACAGGCGCTTCACGGCCTGATAAAAAGCGGTCAGTCGCCCTGCCAATTACACAACAACTGTTCGGGCAAACATGCTGGCTTCCTCACGCTGTCCCGGCATTTGCAAGCTGGCCCAGATTACATCGACCCCGATCACCCTGTACAGCGCGCCTGTCTTGAAGCCTTCGAGGGTGTCACAGGGGAAACCAGCCCCGGCTTCGGGATCGATGGCTGTTCTGCCCCCAATTTCGCCACACGCCTGCAGGCGATGGCAGGGGCCATGGCGAAGTTTGCTGCTGCCACTGAGAACACGACACGCGGGCGGGCCATGCAGCGATTGTGGCAGGCCATGGCCGCCCATCCCGCCCATGTGGCAGGCGAGGGCAAAGCCTGCACCGAACTTATGCGCGCAGCGAAAGAGCCTATGGCCATCAAGACCGGGGCCGAGGGATTCTATATCGGCATCCTGCCTGCCCGTGGCCTCGGGATTGCCCTGAAGATCAGCGATGGCGCGACACGGGCCTCTGAATGCGTGATTGCGGCACTTCTGGTTCGGTTGGGCGTTCTCGAGCGCGCCAACCCGGTGGTGCAGCGCTTCCTCTGCCCTCCGGTTATCAACCGCCGGGGTGTGGTGACCGGCCAAATCAAACCGAATCCTGCCTTCATCTGAGTCGTGCGCGGTCTTTTGCCGTGACGGTCAAAGGCGCTTGGTGATCCAATCCCCGCCGATAGTGTGCGCCGCCTTTCGCAGTAACCCGCCGGTGGGCGCGCTGCGCATTTGGACAGGCAATCTCTTGCGGAGCAAAGCAACCCATTTCGGCCTCTTCCTGCGGGAAAATCGCAAATCGCCCACTAGTCGCTGACAGCGTCTCGCTCCACTTCCATGTTGATGCCAGAGGAACGCGCTTCCTCACAAACCTACGGAAACAGGAGATCAAAATGATGACCTTTCTGAAAATCGCTGGTCTGACGACCATCCTTCTGGTGCCCACTGCGCTCATGGCGGGGGACGCCAAGCTCGACGCGGATGGCGACGGCGCAGTAACCATGACCGAATTCAATGAGGCGATGCCGGAGGCAGGTGCAGCCGTTTTTGCCGAGATTGACGCAGACGCCAACGGCATTCTCGACGCCGAAGAGGTGGCCGAGGCTGTCAGCATTGGTGTCTTGCCGGAAGCGTCGTCAGAAGGCTGACGCTGGGCGTTTTCGGGTTGGTATAATCCGGAAACGCTTCACCCGGGGCGCGCGTGCGTTTTCAGTTGGACCAAGAAGGACGAGCCGGTCAGGTGTTTTCAGGACACCCCCAATAGCCCAGGCAGTACCTGATCGGTAGGGCCGTTTGATCCAACATCACTTTGTCGTTTGCCCGCGATCCAGCACGCGCGTCCCGGCGTTAATCCTGTTTTCGGAACAGGATTTCGCCAACCTCCGGGCGCATCAGTTCACTTAGAAGTTTGGGCCCGTTTCCGGCCTTTGACGCGTCTTCGAAAAAGGCGTGAATTGCCTTATTCAGAGCCGTATTCCGGCCCAGACTGGTATTCATTTCACTGATGTACCCCATATCCTTCAACGCGTTTTCCACGGAAAAGACATAGCCGCTGTAATCCCCGTCTTTTGCTTTCCCGATGATACGCCGGAAAACGCCCGAATCCGCAGAGCCTCGTATCACCACGTCATAAAGCTTGCCCCAATCGCTGTCGGTCAGCCGCGCCACATGGAACGCCTCACAGACCACGGCGGCAATTCCCATCACCATGTAATTGTTCACGAACTTCGCCGCCGCGCCACTACCCACCGGGCCAAAATGCTGTACTGAGGCACAGAACATCCGGAGGACGGGTTCGATGCGGTCAAAGAGATCGCCCTCTGCACCAACCAACGCGCCGAGCTCTGCGTTTTGAGCCTGCAAGGTGCCACCGGTAAGAGGGCTTTCAGCGAAATGGACACCCCGGGATTCAAGCGTTTTATGCAGTGTTAGGGTCGATTCCCGTGAAGACGTGCCCGTGTCGATCAATATGTTACCGGCACTCAAGGACGCGCCCATACCGACGACGACATGCTCCACCACGTTCGAATTGGGCAGGCAGAGTATGATCACATCTGTCGCCTCTGCCAGTTCAGCAGGGCCTTTCGCCTCGATGGCGCCTTTGGCCACAAGATCGTCCAACGGGGCGCGGTTGCGATGGCCCAGCACCGTTACGGCACCGTACTTGGCCAAGATGTTGGATGCCATGCCATGGCCCATTGCGCCCAAGCCGATGAAGCCGATCCTGTCCATCAGATCGTCCAGCCGCCATCGACGACGAAAAACTGCCCTGTGGCCACTTTGGATTCGTCTGACGCAAGGTAGACTACGATCGGTGCAATATCCTCTGCCGTGGCCATTTCTCGGGTCGGTTGACGATCCAACATCTTCTCGTAGGCAGCCTCGTAATCACCGCCCGCCCCCATGCGTTCCTTCAGAGATGGCGTGAGCACGGTACCCGGACAGATTGCGTTGCATCGGATTTTATCAGTCACGAAATCGGCGGCGACGGATTTGGTAAGGCCCATAATCGCGCCTTTGCTGGCCCCATAGATGCACCGATTGGCCGCCCCGGTGATCGAGGATACGACAGAGGCGACATTGATGATCGACCCGCCGCCATTTTCGATCATGCGGGGCAGGAAAGCTTCGATCATGCGCGCGGTTCCACGGACGTTCAGGGCGAATGTCTTGTCCCAGGCCGCCTCATCGGCACCAAGCAACGTGCCGTCATGAACGAACCCAGCGCAATTAAAGAGCGCATCAGGTGTCGGTACCGAACCCGCGAAGGCGGTGATCCCATCCGGGTCGGTCACATCCAATTTCGCACAAATGAGGTTACCGGACACGTTTTCCAAACTCTCCAACGCGGCGTCATCAATGTCTGTGGCGTAGACCCGCGCGCCTTCTTGCGCCATGGCGATGGCGGACGCGCGCCCGATCCCTGCGCCGGCGGCGGTGGTAACCACGGTTTTTCCCTCAAGTCGCATATATGTCCCCTTCTTTTGCACGACGTTCGCGCCGACATGCGGCGAAATCAAGCCTTGTCATTCGCGCCCACCGGGCACACATTCCAACCTGTTCTCAGGGCGGGGTGAAATTCCCCACCGGCGGTAACAGGTTTCGTGCCTGAAGCCCGCGAGCGCCTCGGGGTCATCACGACCCCTTGGGACAGCAGACCCGGTGCAATTCCGGGGCCGACGGTTAAAGTCCGGATGGAAGAGAACGTCAGGGTGTGTGGGGCTTTGCAGCCACGCCTTTCCTGTCGTGCTGCGCCTTGGGTGAAAGTGTCGATTTAGGAAAGGAAACCCCATGACACACACCCGATACGCCTTTGTCAAAGCCAACTGGCACGCCGAAATCGTGACCCGCGCTTTGGAAGGATTTTGCGATATCATCCCCGCCGATCAAGTTGAGGTATTTGATGTGCCCGGCGCGTTTGAAATGCCGCTTATGGCCCGTGATCTGGCCATGACCGGTCGATTTGACGCCGTCATCACAGCCGCTTTCGTTGTGGACGGCGGCATTTATCGGCATGATTTTGTGGCCCAAGCCGTGATCGATGGTTTGATGCGTGCAGGCCTGGACAGTGGCGTACCGGTTCTGTCCGTGTCACTTACCCCACATCAGTATCAGGAAACACAGCATCACGATGCGATCTTCCGTGCACATTTCGTTGAGAAGGGGCGAGAGGCCGCCAAGGCTGTTCTGATGCTTCAGGCCTCAAGGGCCAGAGCGGCGTAGGCTGTTACAATTGTCCCAAATAGTCTCTTAGTGCGGGGGGCGGGTTGCCAAAAATCTCTTTGGTCGCCACCGGTGCGTGAGCCCGTCCCTCCGCCACCAGAATAACCTCATCTGCCACATGCCGTGCGTCTTCGGGCTCATGGGTCACCATCAAAACAGTCGCGCCGCGGGCGCGGGCGAGGTTTGTGACCAAGGTCAGCATGTCGACTTTCAACGCCGGGCCCAAGGCGGCAAAAGGCTCATCAAGCAAGATGAGCGCGCGCTTCTGCACGCTCAGACGCGCCAGCGCGACGCGCGCCTGTTGCCCGCCGGAGAGTGCGGCGGGCTTCCGATCCCCGAGACCATCAAGACCAACTTCAGTCAAAGCATTTGATACTCTCCGGTGATCATCGTTTGTGAGCCTCAGTTTAGGATTGAGACCCAGCCCCACATTCTGTGCGGCGGTCAAGTGCGGAAAGAGGTTGCCATCCTGAAACAGCATGGCAATCGGGCGATCGCCTGGCGGTACATTGGTGAGGTCTTGCTCGGAC
>JBCCNB010000071.1:0-7439 GCA_039026055.1 Pseudomonadota bacterium
CGACGGACGCACGCCTTTGTGGCGCATACGACCGGCTTTACCGTAGTTCTGGTTTGAGTTGTCGGGGTTCGACACAGCACCAACTGTGGCCATACATTCCTGACGCACCATGCGAAGCTCGCCAGAACTCAGACGGATCTGCGCGTAGCCACCATCACGGCCGACGAATTGAGCGTATGTACCAGCAGCGCGGGCGATTTGACCGCCTTTGCCGGGCTTAAGCTCAATGTTGTGCACAATTGTACCGATGGGCATGCCGGCAAACGGCATCGCGTTCCCTGGCTTGATATCAGCTTTCTCGGCGGCGATAACCTTGTCACCAACAGCGAGACGTTGCGGGGCCAGGATATAGGCCTGCTCGCCATCTTCGTATTTCACGAGGGCGATGAACGCGGTACGGTTGGGATCGTACTCGATCCGCTCAACGGTCGCGGCCACATCGAATTTATTACGTTTGAAATCAACGATCCGGTAGAGGCGTTTCGCCCCACCACCACGGCGGCGTGATGTGATACGTCCGGTGTTGTTCCGGCCGCCCGACTTGGTCAAACCCTCTGTAAGGGCTTTGACAGGGCGTCCTTTCCACAGCTCCGAACGGTCGATCAGCACCAGCCCGCGCTGGCCCGGCGTCGTCGGCTTGTACGACTTGAGTGCCATGCTTTCTGTCTTCCGTTTAGCAACGGCGAGACTCACGTCCCGCCTATGTAGGCCGGGGTTCACCCCGGCAATTGTGTAGGGCCCCGAAGGTCCCCGGTTCATATCAAAACAGACTGCCCCGAACGAATCCGGGGCAGCCGATGCCGTGTACTAGACACCTCACCCCTTCAGGTCAAGCGAAAGCGCCTCATAATCATAGCTTGTCACCTCAAACCGATTGCCCCACGGATCCATGAAGTAAATCGACCACGCCATATCGTGATCCACCACGTCCGCCCGCGTGAGCCGCCGCCCATCCGCATGCAAAAGACCCAGATCTTCAAGCCGATCCAGAAACCCCCGAAAATCCCCATCTGATACCCGAAACGCAATCGTCGCATCCCGTGAGGCTCGTTTCGCCTCTCTGGCAAAAAGCGACAGCACCGGCAGCCCGTCTGGCGTCGCCAGGATCAGCGGCCCCAAAGGATGCGCAGCCCAGTCTGACAGTGCCTCTGCAGGAACCAAACCAAGCACATCATGAAACCACGCCGCGGCCTCTTCCCGATCCGCGACCTCCACATGCACATGATCTATCCGCTCAATCCGCATACCTTCCCCCTAACTACAGTTGTTCAACATCATGGCGCGGAATCAAGGCCCTCGGGCCGCCGCGCCTTCGTCAGGCCCCACCCAGGGCCTGGCGAATGTTATCAGTCTGCGCGCCGCTCCACTCTACAGCAGAACCCAACAATAAACCGCTTCCGAACGCAGGTCAGGATCGCCAGACCGGGGCCTGCCAAAGCCGCTCTGTTTCACCCTACCGCGCCCGCTGCGCCAACCACGCCGCCCAGTCCGCCTCGCTCCCGCCAAAGGCATTCAAATCAATATTCCCCGCCACACCCGGCAACCGCCCCGTGCTGCTATACTGCCAAAACCGCCAGCTTTGGCCTGGATAAACCCGCTCCGGCACCTCCGCCACAGCGCGCAGCCAGAACTCTTCATTCATCTGGCCCAGCTTGTTGCGCTCATAGAAATCCGGCGTGGTGTAGATAATCGGCCGCTGCCCATAGCGCCGCTCCACCAGCTTCAAAAAGCGCCGCATCTCCTTGCGCACTGTCGCGGGCGGCGGGCGTTTGGTGCAGGTGGGCGAAAACGGGTTCCATTCCATATCCAGCACAGGCGGCAACGCGCCCTTGACCCGAGGCACATTCTTGATGAACCAGCGCGCCTGCGTGCGTGCATCCGTACAGAAATAAAAGAAATGATAGGCCCCCCGCGCGATCCCGGCCCGGCCCGCCGCACGCCAGTTTTCCTTGAACTTGGGATCCAGCAGATCGCCTCCCTCGGTGGCCTTGATAAAGGCAAACCGTATCCCCGCCCCGCGCAATAGCCGCCAGGATACATCCCCCTGAAACCGCGCCACATCCACCCCATGCACGGTGAACCGCGCGGGCGTGTAGGGAGTGAACGCCACCGGATCGACGTCATCGAATTTAGGGCCCGGCTCTGCACCGACTGGCAAGGCAATCATGATGCAAAAAAGAAGTGTCAAAAAACGCATGCGAATGGCTCGATACATGAAGCTGAGACCAGTCTAACCCGGAAAAACCCTATGTCGCCATGAACTTCGCGCCAGATTGGCGGCAAGCAGGCACGCGCCTATGGCGACGTGATCGCAGGCGGCCTGCGCCGCATGCCCGACACCGCGTTGCCCACAATCGCCGCCAGCAGTATCGCGCCGCCCAAAAGCGTATTGGCCCCCGCCACCTCGCCCAGGAATATCCAAACCCAAATCGGCCCCAAAACCACCTCGGCCAGCGACAGCAACGTAAGCTCCGCCGCGGGCAGACTGCGTGACCCCAGCGTGTAAAGAATGAGCCCAGCACCAACCTGGAACACACCCATCCCCACGGCGATCCCGCCATCCTGCACGCTCAAAACCAGCGGCAGACCAGACGCCACACAAACGATCCCCATAATCACAATTCCAAAAATGCCGGACAGAAACACCGAGGGCAGCATCTCCCCCGACCGTCCCCAGCGGAGCGCGACGGTGAAAACCGCAAACCCGAACGCCGAGCCCAACGCCGCCAGATTGCCCAACATCGCCCCGCTGTCACCTTCGCCTGCGACCATCACCCCCACGCCGCAAATTGCGACCACGATGGCGATCCACGTGGCCCATCTCACACCCTCACGCAGCACGATCCAGCCCAGCACCGCCGCCATGAATGGTGCCGAGGCAAACAGCAACATCGCATTGGCCACTGAGGTCGATTGAATGGCAAAAATCCCGCCTGCATAGGCCGCTACCAAAGACAGCCCGGCAATGGCCGCAGGCCAACCCATCCGGTAAAGCTGCGCAAACGGCCCTTCCCCACTGCGCAACCGGATCACGATGTAAAGAAAGAGGCTCAGCGACATAGACCGATAGAGCAGGATCTGCCAAACCACCGCCTCTTCAATCATGCGGATGCCCAAACCCACCGTCGACCAAAGTATGCCCGCCATGAAGACGTAAATCAGCCCCAACCGCCGGTCAGGCTGCGCCTGTTTTGAGGTCAGAGTGGTTTGATCCGTCATGGCGTCACGTTACCCACACTTCACCCCGCCGCTTGCCCAATCGCGACATCGCGCCAGCGTATTGCCGAAAAACACCCCTTATGTCATGCACATGGCAGGCATCAAAAGAACGGAGATATCGATGAAAAAATTGACCACCGCCGCAACGCTCGCAGCCCTCGCCTTGACCAGCGGCAAACCGGCACTTGCCCATGGTGGCGAAGACTACCTCGGCTCCGTCTTCGCGTTCGCCATCGCGGGCAGCGATGGTGTCCCAGGCTACTGCCCGCGCGGATCCCGTCCGGCTGATGGCAGCATCTTGCAAATCTCTGAGTACAGCGCCCTCTTCGCGGTGATCGGTGCCAACTATGGCGGGGACGGTCGCACCACCTTCGGCCTGCCCGATTTTCGCGATGCCGCACTGACATCTGCCAATGGCCAACGCATGGGGTACTGTATCGTGGTGGAGGGTACATTCCCCAGCAGGTCGTAGACCGCGAATATACGATCGCTCATCGCAAATTCCCGGCCACGCGCTGGCCGGGACAGGCATCCCTCAGCCGCTAGCGCCCTATCAAAATTCAAATATACTGTTCACATTTATTTTTGAGGGATGTTCATAATGGCCAATTTACGATTTCTGAAACCGATCACCCACATCAAGACAGCAGTCTTCGTGGCCGTAACCAGCCTTGCCCTCCATACGCCTGTTAAGGCTGAACAATGGCACCTCAAAGGTACCCTTGAAATGGCGCAGGATGAGGTGATCGGCCCCATCACCTTTTCACCTATGACCGACTGGGGTGATGGCGGACACCACATCGCCGCCTCGGTCTGGGATCAAGGCAGTGCCTATTCCGCCTGGCTTTGGTCTGCCTCCAACGGGCTGCGACTGGTGGAGTTTCAGGAAATTTTTCCAAGCCTGCTGGAACTGCGCTTCACCCCCAGAGAGACCGCGATTGTTTCTCTCAGTCACCACATCTTTGCCCATTCGGAACGCGAACTGCGTTCCTGGAAAATCTCGGATGGCAACCTGTCAGCCCGCTTTCAACTCAATGATCAGACCCGCACGCTGGACGCCGTTTTCGTGAAGGATCACTACCTGACGACAATGGAGGTGGGCGGTGTCGCCATGTGGTCCAGAGACGGGGTCAAAACCAGCATTGGAGAGCTGGACGCATTGCGGCCCTATGAAAAAGCGACGATTGTCGGGGATGACAAGGCTTTCCTGACATCAGGTGCCTTCACCTTGCGCTTGGATCTCGAAAGTTTCGATCCCTCGACAACATCCCTCGGCGACGCCCCGGGCAGCTTCGGCCCTTATGAAATGTTTCTCGCCGCTGCCCCATCCGGTCAGATGATCGCGACCTACCCAGAGGTGGGTGATGATCCACTCTGGACAGCCCCGGTGCCCACGGTGCGGGTGTGGCATGATGTCTGGACATGGACAGGCGACAGCACAGCAGAAGTTGAGATCACGGATTTCGACAGCCCCATCCGCGCCGCCGAATTTTCTCGCGAAAATTCTATGATCCTGACCGTCGAAGATGACGGTGACGTAATCATTTGGCAAACCCGCGACGGTGCAAAAATCACGCAGATCAGCGCGAGGGATGATCGTCTCGTCTCCGCCCGGTTCACGCCCAAAGGGGGCGGTGTCGTGGCCAGCCACGCCTCTGGCTCCGCAACCCTCTATGACGCCCAGACAGGCGCGCAGATCCAAACCTTCCCTGCCCCCAGTTCTGAGATCACTTTCTCGCCCGATGGGGTGACTATGATCACCTCGGGTATCGCGAAGGCCCCGGCCCGTATCTGGCGGCTGACCGCCAACTGATCCGCACCCAAAGAAAAACCCCGGTCGCCGCAGCGCCGGAGTTCTTCAATCATGCATGCGTCTGACGGGTCAGAGACCGGTCGATACGTCGATCGTGTTGCCCTCTTCGAGCGTCACATAGGCTTTCTTCACATCCTTCCGAGTGCCCAATTGGCCGCGGAAGCGCTTGGTTTTGCCCTTCGTGATCGTCGTGTTCACAGCCTTCACTTTCACACCAAAGAGCGCCTCAACGGCCTCCTTGATCTGCGGCTTGTTGCTGTCAATCGCCACCTCAAACACCACCGCACCGGCCTCGGAGGCCATGGTGGATTTTTCCGTGATGATCGGCTTGCGGATCACATCGTAATGTTCTGGTTTCGCGCTCATTTCAACCGAGCCTCCAGTGCTTCGACCCCTGCTTTCGTCAACACAAGCGTGTCACGGCGCAGGATGTCATATACGTTTGCGCCCATGCTCGGCAGCACGTCGATCCCGTCGATATTGGCCGCCGCGCGGGCAAAATCGGCGTTCACTTCCGCACCGTCGATGATCAGCGCGCGCTTCCAGCCCAGATCTTTCACCTGCTTGGCCAGATCCTTGGTCTTACCCTTGGATGCGGCCTCGTCCAGGATCACCACCTCACCGGCAGCAACCTTGGCAGACAAAGCATGCTTGAGACCCAACTTGCGGACCTTCTTGGGCAGATCATGCGCATGGCTGCGCGGCGTCGGACCCTTGTAGATACCACCCTTACGGAAGATCGGCGCGTTGCGGTCGCCGTGGCGTGCGCCACCGGTGCCCTTCTGGCGATAGATTTTCTTGGTGGAATAGCTGGTCTCGGACCGGGTCTTCACCTTGTGCGTACCGGCCTGCGCTTTGTTGCGCTGCCAGCGGACCACGCGGTGCAGAAGGTCTGCGCGGGGCTCCAGGCCGAAGATGTCTTCGCCCAGATCGACCGAGCCAGCCTTCTTGCCGTCCAGTTTGATCACGTCGAGTTTCATTCTTCGCCTTCCTTCTTCTCGGCTTCAGCCGCTTCGGCCTCTGCGATTGCGTCAGGTGCTTCGGCTTCAGACGCCTCGATGGCCGCCTGTTCCGCCTCGGCTGCCGCCTTTGCTGCCGCTTCCTCTTCGGCCGCTGCTGCTGCCGCCGCTTCTTCAGCTGCTTTCTCAGCTTCCGCTGCCGCAGATTTCAACGCCGCAGGCAGGATTGCATTCTCAGGGAACGGCTTTTTGACCGCATCCTTGATCGTCACCCAACCACCTTTGGACCCGGGAACAGCACCCTTGACCATGATCAGGCCGCGATCGGCATCGGTACGCACCACCTGCAGGTTCTGCGTCGTCACCTTCGCGGCACCCATGTGACCGGCCATCTTCTTGCCTTTGAAGACTTTGCCCGGATCCTGACACTGACCCGTGGACCCGTGCGAACGGTGGGAAATCGACACACCGTGTGAGGCCCGCAGACCACCAAAATTGTGCCGCTTCATACCGCCCTGAAAGCCCTTACCGATGGAGGTGCCAGACACATCCACATACTGGCCTTCAAAATAGTGGGCCGCGATGATTTCTTCGCCCACTGCGATCATGTTCTCAGGCGCCACGCGGAATTCCGCGACCTTGCGCTTGGGCGCCACCTTGGCGGCAGAGAAATGCCCGCGCATGGCTTGGCTTGTCCGCTTGGCCTTGGCCGTGCCTGCGCCCAGCTGAACCGCGGAATAGCCGTGGCTTTCCACTGTGCGGGTTGCAACCACCTGAAGGTTGTCGAGTTGAAGAACGGTCACAGGGATCTGCTTGCCGTCTTCCATGAATAGCCGGGTCATCCCGACCTTTTTTGCAATTACACCGGAGCGCAACATCTTCACGTCTCCTTATACAGAAATCTGCACGTCCACACCGGCCGCCAGGTCGAGCTTCATAAGCGCGTCCACGGTCTGCGGAGTGGGGTCGACAATGTCCAGAAGCCGCTTGTGAATGCGGATCTCGAACTGGTCGCGGGATTTCTTGTTCACGTGGGGACCACGCAGAACGGTGAATTTTTCAATCTTGTTCGGCAACGGGATGGGCCCGCGCACGTCTGCCCCGGTCCGCTTGGCGGTGCTGACAATCTCTTGCGTGCTGGCATCCAACACACGATAGTCAAACGCCTTCAGCCGGATACGAATGTTTTGGCTTTGCATTTTTTAGCGCCTTCTTTTTTGAGGCATTCAGCCGAGAGGTCGACCACAGCGAATCCGTGGCCCACATCGGGCTGTAGACGGGGCGGATAGTACCCGCCCCGCGATATGTCAATTACTCAATGATCTTCGCGACCACACCGGACCCCACAGTCCGGCCACCTTCGCGGATGGCGAAGCGCAGGCCGTCTTCCATCGCGATGGGGGCGATCAGTTCAACCTCGAACTTCAGGTTGTCGCCCGGCATCACCA
>JBCCNB010000072.1:0-7380 GCA_039026055.1 Pseudomonadota bacterium
GGGCCGCGCGGCGCGATGGTGCAATCGAAGTTCTGGCTGTGAGGGTCGGGATTTTGAGTATTTTTAAAAAGATGAAGCAGGGCAGGGAGCCCGGCAGAAAAGGAGTTCGAGATGTTTAACGCTTTGGTGGTTGAGAAGGACGAAGAGAGCGGGAAAACATCCGCAAGTGTGGCCGAGATCGGAGTGGATGATCTGCCCGAGGGTGATGTGACGGTAGCGGTGGAGTATTCCACGGTGAACTACAAAGACGGGCTTTGCATCGGGCCAGGCGGGGGCCTTGTGCGCAAGTACCCCCATGTGCCGGGGATTGATTTTGCGGGCACCGTCGAGGCCAGTGATCACGAATGCTACAAGCCGGGCGACAAGGTTGTCCTGACCGGTTGGCGGGTCGGCGAAGCGCATTGGGGCGGCTATGCGCAGAAGGCGCGGGTGAAGGCCGAATGGTTGGTGCCGTTGCCTGAGGGGCTGGACGCCCGCGCGGCGATGGCCGTGGGGACAGCCGGGTTCACGGCGATGCTGGCCGTGATGGCGCTTGAAGATCATGGGTTGAAGCCGGGACAGGGACCGGTTCTGGTCACGGGTGCTGCCGGTGGCGTGGGGTCGGTCGCGACGGCGATCTTGGCGAACCTTGGTTATGAGGTGGCTGGCGTGACCGGGCGGCCGGAGACCGCCGATTACCTTAAGTCACTGGGCGCCAGCCAGATTGTGGCGCGTGAAGAGATCAACGAGACCACCAAGCGCCCGCTGGAAGCGGAGACCTGGTCCGGCTGCGTGGATGCCGTCGGCGGCGACATGCTGGCGCGGGTGCTGGGGCAGATGAACTACGGGGCCTCTGTTGCTGCCGTGGGTCTGGCCGGGGGCGCGGGTTTGCCTGCGACGGTCATTCCTTTCCTGTTGCGGGGCGTGAACCTGTTGGGGATCGACAGTGTGATGCAACCCTATGACAACCGTGTGCGGGCATGGGAGCGGATCGCTTCAGACCTGCCGATGGACAAGCTGGAGGCGATGATCCAACCGGCGACGCTGTCGGATCTGCCGGGGCTTGGGAAAGACATCCTGAAGGGTCAGGTCAAAGGCCGCGTTGTGGTGGATGTGAACGCCTGATTTCACGCTTATTGACCCCCAAATGGTTAACAGCTTTGTTTTGCTGGGATTTGGGGGTCGGTCTTGCGTCGGTATCACGTCTGTATTGCGTCGGTATCTAGATCGGGCAGCGTGGGGGTTATTGCAACGCGCGGTGCTGACGGGTGCAATACATCAGTTTTCGTCCGCGTCTCTGCCAAAGATGGACCGGAGGCGGTCGAGGGCGCCGGGCGCTTCCTCTTCCAGGGCCTCTTCGGCGGCCTCCTTTGTGTCGGGTTTTGTGACGCCGCCTTTGACAATGCCAGAGAGAACTTTCTGCCAGAACGCTTCCAAATCCCCTTCGCGTAGTTGGGCCATGTCCTCTGGATCAAGCTCTAGCCGGTATTGGAAATTCACATCGCCGCCGAACCTGTCGACATATTTGCGCAGGCCCGCCGCCAGGATCCTTTCGCCTGCATTTGCATTTTGCGGCACCGTCGTGCGCATCTGTGAGGTGGCAATGCGCCAATCCATATCGACGAAATCATTCGACAGGCTCCATTTGTCGGAAACATCGACCGTGATCTGTCCCTCGGACACCCAGGTCAAGGGCGCTTTGGGCAGGATGCGCCCCAGTTGTGCGGCGTCAATTTCCTCAAACGCCCAGTGGGTTTCGCGCCCGTCATCCGTGATCCGTTTCGTCTCTACAATCAGAGACTGGCCCGCAATTTCGGCCTTCATGTTGGAGCGGAAGAGCAGATCAAACACGGCAAGGCCACTGCGGAACGGGGCGACCTCCGCCTGATCAATGACGACGCTGTAGGGCTCTTCGCCGCGAGGGGTGATTTGCAGGCTGACACCCTGAAGCGCAAAGCGTTCGGCCCGAAAAGGGCGGCGCGGTTTCGGCAGGCCCTTCTTTTCTTCTTTGGGAAGTGGCGGGGTGATCTCTCCCGTCATTCCCTCAACGCGGCCCAGAACGAGGGTCGGCGTGCCAAAGACAAGGCTGGTAAGAGAGACATCAGCCTCGGCGTTCGCGACCTCAAGGTCAAAAGCCAGCCCGGTGTCATGGGCGCGAGACAGGGCGATGTTTTCCAGCGCCACATTCCCGCCGAGCAACGACCCGCTGGCGGTGTCATAGGCAATTGACATACCCGCCTTTTCGCCCGCGACATCCATCACGTAGCGCAGGATGGGTTGGAAAAAGACGAAAGAGGCCACCACGCCAAGCGCGCCCATGGTCGCGCATATGCCAGCGGTCCAGTGGATGACTTTGCGCGGGATCAGGGGTTTGCGGGCGACATGGGGTTGATCTTTTGCCTCGGCCCGGCGTCTGCGGCGCGCCTCGACATATTCAGCGAAGACACCGCCGAAGAGCAATAGGATGCCTTCGAAAATCGCGCTTACAACGGCGCCCATCAGGGCGAAGACGGGCATCATGCAGGCGATGATGATCTCGGCGAAAATCGCAACCAGTGCTTCCATGAAGAATGTGTCCTGCTTTTTGGGGCGCCGGGTCTGGGGCGGTGATTGGTTGCGACACTAGAGCGTCGATTGCCGAAACACTACAGATACGAGACGTGTCATGTTGGGGGCGCGAAAGTTCCACAATCCAGTCAAAGGCCGCGTTGTGGTGGATGTGAACGCCTGAATTCTGGCCAATTGGCCTGAACATGCTAAACAGCCTTGTTTTGCTGAAAGTAAGGCATCTGTTTTAAGTCGGTATTGCGTCGGCATTTCAGCCGTGGTGCCACTGTCAAGCTGAGGTGTGAACGTACTGTGGGTTGCACTGGCTTCAAAGCAGTCAGCTATTGTGATGCTGCGGTTTGTTATATTATAACGCACCTGCCAGAAAGCGGCCGACCTATGCGTGTGCCCATCCCGCCTGATCACTGGATAATGCCCCACCAGCAGATGGAAGATGCGCATGAAGAAGATACCGGTTACTGTTCTCAGCGGATTTCTAGGCGGCGGCAAGACCACCACGATCAACCACATCATTGAAACCAAGCGTGCCCAAAGGGTGGCGATCATTGTCAATGACATTGCCGAGGTGAACATCGACGGCAAACAGATCGGCGACAAGATCCTGCAGACCGAAGAGAAACTGGTGGAGCTGGAAAACGGATGCCTGTGTTGCACGCTGCGCGGGGATCTCTTTGATGAAACCTGCAAGCTGGCGCTGGAGGGTGTCTATGATTACCTCATCATCGAGGCAAGTGGCGTGTCCGAGCCACTTCCCATTGCGGCGACCTTTACCTTTCCGATGGATGACGGCAAATCGCTGAAGGACATCGCGCAGCTTGATACGATGGTGACGGTGGTCGATGCCTTCAATTTTCTGGATCAGTACCATTCCGATGAGATGGAGATCGCCGAACGCAAGACACGCCTGCAGACCCATGATCAGACCTCCGTGGTGGAGTTGATGATTGACCAGTTGGAATTTGCCAATGTGATCCTTGTCAACAAATCTGACATGGTGAGTTCTGAGGAGCTCGACCGGATCCACCAGATGGTGCGGGCGATCAACGGCGAAGCCAAGATCATCGACACCAATCACGGGGCGGTCGATCTGTCGGAGATCATGAACACGCACTCTTTTGATTTCGACAAGGCGCAGGAATATCCCACCTGGGTCAAAGAGGTGGAGCGCGAGACGGGGCAGGCGTTTGATGCGGATCACTCCCATGGTCATGGGGAGGTGCTGGTGCATAGCCACAGTCATGAGTTTGGCCTGACCGCATTTGTCTATCGTGCCAGACGGCCTTTCGTGCCCAAGCGGCTGATGGAGTTCATGGGCCCGCCTATTCCGGGGCTGATCCGGTCCAAAGGGTATTTCTGGCTGTGCACCCGGATGGACCAGGCGGGCAACTTCCAGCTCGCGGGGCAGTTGAAGGATTATGGGCTGGCGGGGACGTGGTATTCGGCCATCCCCGAAGAGCGGTGGACGCCGGATATGCGCGAATTCATTGAACACGAATGGGTGGAGCCGTTCGGGGACCGGCGTCAGGAGATCGTGTTCATCGGCAGCGATGATGAGATTGATCAGGCGGAGATCGTACGGCGGCTGGATGGGTGTCTGATCACCGATGCGGAGCTGGCGCAGGATTATGCGAGGTTTCCTGATCCGTTTCCGGCTTGGTGATGCGCATGCGGCCTAAGTCTTTGAGGCATAGGCGCGGCGTTTGGACTAGTCGGGTTCGGGTCTGGGATCGAAGAAGTCCTTTCGCTCAAGATTGAAGCCGTCAATGTCAAAGCCGAGGCCGTCGAAGACGCGTTCCGATAGGTTGATGCTCCGACTTGGCGGGGGCTTCAATGACCGCGTCTCTCTGTGGTTCATTGGGATCAACCTGCCGAAACTCTGCATAACGGGTTGGGTCCAGGATGGTGTCAGCCACCAACCAGTGACCGGGTGATAGTACGCGGCGAAGATGATTTTGGCACCGTTCTTTCGCTCAGCACTCCAGATCTGTTTGTTTGTGAGGCCGAGCAGAAAGGCGTCTCTCTTGCCGATAAGGTCATCGGCTTTTGTGCTGGTCAAGATGAGGTCCGGCGCGCCCATCTCTCGGGTGGTTGAAAGAAGGCAGCTGTCAGGGCTGTCCAACGGCTCTTCGCACTCGTCACCCTGGCCTGTACGATACATGACGCCCGGGCTATCCGCCGTCACCTTGATGCGAACCTGAGACACATTGGTTGTTTTGAGCAACAATTGACATGGGTAGCCGCACCGTTCGCCGCTCCCACGCTGGTCATAGAGGATTTCGGCGGTTTGGGTCGTGTTCGCCCACTCCGCAGCCTTGCCTGTGGACTGTTCGACAAATCTTGCCTCAGCCTTGGCGGCGTAGATCGGAACGGCGAAGGTGTAATTGGCGAAAACGCCGAGGCCGATCAGCGCCAAGACGGCTGCGACGGCGCGGTTGGGCCAAGCAAAGACCGCGGGGTATCCGCATAGGAGGGCGAAGGCTGCCGTTGACAGCACGTTCAGCAGGTTAATGACGACATAGATCAGCGGCCCCAGGATGTGTGTTGCCATGAAGATCACCGGTCCCAAGAGTGCGGCGCATACAACCAAGACACAGAAAATGAACGTCGTCCAGATGTATGCGCGTTTCATGAACCCTCTCCTTTACAGCGTCGTGGTAGCGCAAGACCAAGGCACAAATTGGGTGCGGATGGGCCGAATTGTGTTTTGCGGGGGCTTTGAGCCTAAGCGGGCAAAAGGTAACGCGGTTTGGCATGGGATTTTGTGGCACTGAGGGCGAATCACTTGGGAAAGCCATGGGAATGGGGGTGAAAACCCTCCTATTTGGATGGATATTGCGGCTTCAGATCAGCAGCTCGGTGGAAAAATTCAAAAAATCTGGGATTATGTGGGAAATATTGGTCGCGGGCTGATTTGTCTACATATTGTGTCTAATCGCGCGTTTAACGCTAGGTAGGGTGCTATTTTGGCAATAATGGCCACATCATCTTGATTTTCGGGGGTTTCATAAACAAGATGCTGTGCAAATTCCCGTAGAAAGTTATTGATTACCATAAATTCCCATGTAATACCTTTTTACACGATGAGGACGGGATCAAAAGGGGCGATCCAAAAAGACCCCAACGAAAATCCCAAGTCAGGTTTCATACAGGCACCCGCTTTCATCGAACGAAGAGATCCGGCGCGCGGGCGAGCAGACATCCCCCCAGGTGGCGCGCGCAGCTGGACTACCCGCACAGCGGGACGAGGGCGGCGGATTGGACAGTGGCAGCAGTTCAATCCGCCGTTTTCATTTCAAGGGTCCGGGACGGGCCTAAACGCGGGGGAAGAATTGGGAGCCAAGGACAGTGGTTCGCAGGTTCAGAGGTGAAGGGCTCCACAAGGTGGATGCCAAGGGACGGGTGTCTATCCCGGCCCATTTTCGCCGTGTGCTTGAAGCCAATGATCCAGGTTGGACGGACGGGCTGACCCCTGAGTTGGTCATCGTCTATGGCGATCATCGCCGCAGATATCTGGAATGCTATACGGTCAAGGCCATCGACGAGGTGGACGAAAAGATTGCTAATCTGCCCCGCGGATCCCGCGAGCGGGCGATGTTGGAGCGGCTGTTTAGCGCGCAATCCGTGCATACCAATGTGGATGAGACGGGGCGGCTGGTGCTGCCCTTGAAGTTGCGGGAAAAGATTGGGCTTACGGTGCCGGGTGAGGCGTTGTTTCTCGCAGCAGGAGACACGTTCCAGATTTGGAAGCCGGAAACCTATGAGGCCGAGGAAGAGGCGCGGACCGAGGCCTGGCTTGATGAATTGCCGGGCGATGTGGATCCGCTGGTCTTTCTTGATGGACCACCCGGAGGGGCATGAGAGATGTCCGCTGCTGCCGCAATAGAGACACCGCATGTTCCCGTCCTTCTTGACGCTATTTTGACGGCTGTGGCCCCGGTAGAAGGGGTTTGGGTCGATGGCACCTTGGGCGCGGGTGGGTATACGCGTGGGTTTTTGCAGGCGGGTGCGAAGCAGGTTGTCGGTATTGATCGTGATCCGTTGGCGATCCAAATGGCCTCTGAATGGGGTGCGGATTGCGGTGACCGTTTGCGCGTTGTGCAGGCGCGATTTTCCGAGATGGATGAGCATGTGGATGGCGCGGATGGCGTTGTGCTCGATTTGGGCGTGTCGTCGATGCAGCTGGACAGGGCCGAGCGGGGGTTTTCGTTTCAGAAGGATGGGCCGCTCGATATGCGCATGGGGCAGGCGGGGCGGTCTGCTGCGGATATTGTGAATGAGGCCTCGGAAGATGTGCTGGCGGATATTCTCTATTTATTCGGCGAAGAGCGGGCGAGCCGGCGGATTGCCAGGGCGATTGTGAGGGCAAGGCCGCTGGAGACGACGCTGGAACTGGCGGATGTGGTGTCGGGCTGTTTGCCGCGCGCCAAGCCCGGGCAGGCGCATCCGGCGACCCGGTCATTTCAGGCGCTGCGGATTGCGGTGAATGAGGAATATGTGGAGTTGGTTGACGGGCTGGAGGCCGCCGAGCGCGCGCTGCGGCCCGGTGGGCAGTTGGCGGTGGTGACGTTTCATTCGGTCGAGGACCGGATCGTGAAGCGGTTTTTGCAGGCCAAGGCGGATGCGGGCGGGGGTGGCAGTCGTCATGGCCCGCAGGAGGCCGCGCGCGAGCCGCAATTTGAGTTGAAATCCCGGAAGGCCGTGCAGCCAAGCGATGCGGAGGTGGCATCAAACCCGCGTGCGCGGTCGGCGAAACTGAGGCTGGCGGTGCGAACCGACGCGGCCCACGAGCCAACGGACAGGCGCGCCCTCGGCACGCCCGAATTGAAGAGGTCA
>JBCCNB010000073.1:0-7198 GCA_039026055.1 Pseudomonadota bacterium
CAGATCCATCACGCGGCCTCAAGTCGCCTGAAGCGCACGCGGTAGTTTGAAAACAAATCCACCGCGAGCAGGAAAAAGAGCAGCATGCCCTGAAACATCTGAACTGCCGCAGCGGGCAGGCTGAGGTTCAACTGGGCGATTTCCCCGCCGATATAGGTGAGCGCCATCAAGAGACCGGCAAAGAGAATGCCCACCGGGTGCAGCCTCCCCAAGAAGGCCACAATGATCGCGGTGAAGCCGTAACCTACGTTGAAATCGATGCTCACCTGACCCGATGGCCCGGCCACTTCGAACATTCCGGCAAGGCCCGCCAGGGCGCCTGATATACCAAGGCACAACAGCACGATGCGCGCAGGGTTCACGCCAGCAAACCGGGCCGCGCGGGGGGCCTCTCCGGTAAGGCGGATCTGGTAGCCCAGGATGTGCCGCGTCATCATGATGTAGGCCAGGATCACGGCAATCAGAGCGGCCACAACACCCCAGTGCATGCCTGTGCCCGTGATCAGCTCGGCATTATGTGCCGACGGATACTGCTGCAGATTGCGCGATCCGGGAAAGCCGGAGCCTTCGGGATTGCGCAAAAGCCCCAAGGCCATTTTCGCAAGGACTTGCTCGGCCACATAGACGAGCATCAATGAGACCAAAATCTCGTTGGTGCCAAACCGTACCTTGAGCACAGCCGGTATCATCGCCCAGGCCCAGCCACCCGCCGCACCTGCCAGCACCATCAGCGGAAAGATGAGCGCGCTTTCCATGGGATAAAACGCCAAACCGACCCCGGCGCCGGTGAGCGCGCCAATGATGTATTGCCCCTCTGCACCGATGTTCCAAATGCCTGCCCGAAATCCGATGGCAAGGCCGACGGCGATCAGGATGAGAGGGGCGGCTTTGATCAGGAGTTGCGGGCGGTAGTAAAACGCAAACTCGCCAAAGAGCGGATCCCAGAAAATGGTTCGAATGGCCACGACCGGGTCTTCGCCGAGAATGGCAAAAAGCGCCCCTCCGGCCACCATCGTCAGCACGACCGCCAGCAGCGGGGAAAGCGTTCTCCATCGCTTGGACGGTTCTGCGCGCTTTTCCAGCGTCAGCATGGGGAAACCAGTTCAACCATGTGCGGCATCCAATTCATGCGCGCCACCCATCATCAGGCCAATTTCATCCATGCTGAGCTCAGACGTCGGAAGGATCAGCGACAGCCGGCCCTCATTCAGCGCGCCAAAGCGATCCGAGATTTCCAAAAGTTCATCGAGATCCTGCGAGATGCACAAGACAGCCGCGCCATTGGTCGCGAGGTCCAGAATAGCCTGCCGGATGGCGGCAGCGGCGGCGGCATCCACGCCCCATGTGGGCTGGTTCACCACCAGGACATCAGGCTTCTGCAGCATCTCACGGCCGATAACGAATTTTTGCAGGTTCCCACCTGAGAGCGACCGCGCCGCCACCTGAGGGCCGGGCGTGCGGACATCAAATCCGCTGATCACGTTCTTGGTAAAACCCCGCGCGGCGGGCCAGTTCAGAAATCCAGCCGACAGCAAACCCTGCCGCTCTGCCCCTGTGAGCGTGGCGTTTTCCACCAATGACATGTTGGGCGCGGCGGCATGGCCCAACCGCTCTTCCGGGGCGCTCAAGAGGCCAAGACGACGGCGGCCATTTGGACCCAAGCGCGAGATATCCTGTCCGTGCAAGGTAATTGATCCAGGGGCCGTGGCCATCTCACCTGACAGGGCAGAGAGCAGCTCATCCTGACCATTTCCAGCGACGCCACCGATGCCCAGAACTTCGCCCTGGCGCAGCGTGAAGCTGATCTCTTTCAATGACGTCCCGAACTGTGATGACGCCTTCAGCGAGAGGCAATCGACGGTCAAAGCCGCGTCACCCGTCGGGCGGGCGCTGCGCGTGGCGGTATTGAAGCTGACGCCGACCATCATCTCGGCCATCTCTCTGGCGGAGACGTCCTTTGGCGTGCAGGTGGCGACCTTGCGACCCTGGCGCAGAATGGTTGCCGTGTGACACAGCGCTCGGATTTCCTCAAGCTTATGAGAGATATAGAGGATGGCCACACCATCTGCGCTGAGCTTTCTCAGTGTGGAAAACAGGATCTCGACCTCTTGCGGCGTTAGAACCGATGTCGGCTCATCCATGATCAGCAAGCGCGGACCCTGAAGCAGGCACCGGATGATCTCGACACGCTGCCGTTCGCCAGCCGACAGATCACCGACCAGACGCTCTGGCGACAAGGGCAGACCGTAGTCCTGTGACACCTCCCGGATCCGCGCGGCCAGGGCCCGCATCGGGGGAGGATTTTCCATCCCAAGCGCGATGTTTTCGGCCACGGACAGGGCTTCAAACAGCGAAAAGTGTTGAAACACCATGGCGACGCCCGCAGCCCGCGCCGCGCGGGGCTCGGATGGTGAAAAGGCCTTGTCGTTGAGGTGCATCGTGCCAGCGTCTGGTTTGACCAAACCGTAGATCATTTTGACCAAGGTGGATTTGCCCGCGCCATTTTCGCCCAAAAGCGCGTGCACCTCACCGCGACGGATGTCAAAGGACACGTCTTCGTTTGCAACAACCCCGGGATAGGCTTTGCTCAGCCCCGATATGGACAACAGTGTTTCAGACATGCCCCGCTCTTCCTCGCCAGCACGTGCTTATCTGATGGGGGCGGCGAGGAAAACAGGGTCGCAAGTATTTCCTTCCACCAAGCTGGGTGCCGATGGCAATTTGCCCCCAATTTCAGCAGCACAAATTCCACGCAAGGTGTTCCGCCTCGGCCATCCGTGAACTACGTTTGCGCCATGAGCAGCCAAACCCGATTCATTCACCTCCGCGTCCACACGGAATATTCCCTTCTGGAAGGGGCCATGCGACTTAAGAAGTTGCCCGGCATCTGCGCAAAGCTCGGTATGCCAGCCGTCGCTGTGACAGACACCAACAACATGTTCTCGGCGCTTGAGTTTGCTATCGCGGCCAGTGACGCGGGTATTCAGCCGATCATGGGGTGTCAGGTTGATCTGGCCTATGTAGCCACGGCACCGGGCGAGAAGCCCCGTCCACCTGCCCCGATCGTGCTACTGGCACAAAATGAGGCGGGCTATGAGAACCTGATGAAGCTGAATTCCTGCCTCTATCTGCGCGGGGATGGTCAGCTGCCACATGTTACGTTGGACGAGCTTGCGGCACATGCGGCGTCTGTCATTTGCCTGACCGGTGGGCCTGATGGGCCTGTTGGGCGGCTTTTGCAGGCGGGTCAACGTCCGGCTGCTGAGGCCTTGATGCAAAGGTTGCACACGGCATTTGAGGACCGGCTTTACGTGGAACTACAACGCCATCCCGGCGACGCAGGCCTGCCGGAGGCGGAGCGTGCCACCGAGCGCGGCTTTGTCGAGATGGCCTATGCGCTGGATATTCCGCTTGTTGCCACCAACGATGCCTATTTCCCCGATGAGAAGATGTATGAGGCCCATGACGCCATGCTCTGCGTCGCCGAAGGGGCTTATGTCGACCAAAGCCAGCCACGCCGCCGGCTGACACCGCAGCACTCCTTCAAGTCGCCACAGGAAATGGCGACCGTCTTCGCTGACCTGCCGGAGGCCATTGAAAACACTGTGGAAATCGCGCAGCGCTGCGCCTTTGGCGCGTATCGGCGGGATCCTATTTTGCCGCGTTTTGCCGAAGATGAGGTGCAGGAGCTTCGCCGCCAGGCCAAAGAAGGCCTGAAGGATCGGCTAGATGTCATTTCCCATGCCGCCTCGGTCGAAGACTATGAAAAACGCCTCGAGTTTGAGCTGGGCATCATCGAGGGTATGGGCTTTCCCGGCTACTTCCTGATCGTGGCGGACTTCATCAAATGGGCCAAGGAAAAGGACATTCCCGTTGGGCCGGGACGTGGGTCAGGGGCCGGGTCGCTTGTGGCCTATGCGCTGACCATCACCGATCTTGATCCGCTGAGATACTCGCTGCTTTTTGAGCGCTTCCTCAACCCCGAACGCGTCAGCATGCCCGATTTCGACATCGACTTCTGCATGGATCGCCGCGAAGAGGTAATTCAATACGTTCAGGAGAAGTATGGACGCGACCGTGTGGGGCAGATCATCACGTTCGGTGCGCTATTGTCGAAAGCTGCGGTGCGCGACATTGGTCGTGTGCTGCAGATGCCGTACGGACAGGTGGATCGCCTCTCCAAGATGATCCCGGTAGAGGGCGTCAAACCCGTCTCCATCGAACAGGCGCTCGCTCAGGAAGACCGCCTTCGTGAAGAGGCACGCAATGAAGAGGTGGTCGACCGGCTTCTGAACTACGGCATGCAGGTCGAGGGGCTTTTTCGCAATGCCTCCACTCATGCAGCGGGCGTTGTGATCGGTGATAGGCCTTTGGACGCGTTGGTGCCGATCTACCAGGATCCACGCTCCGACATGCCCGCGACGCAGTTCAATATGAAATGGGTGGAACAAGCGGGGCTTGTTAAATTTGACTTTCTAGGCCTGAAAACGCTGACGGTGATCCAGAACGCGATGGAACAGATTGCCGCCTCCGGTCGTGATTTGCACATCGCGGCGGACGGCACCCAGATTTATGAACCCTCCGAGGGCACGGAGAACGACATCGGGCAAATTCCGCTCGATGACGAAAAGACCTATGCGCTTTACGCGTCTGCCAAGACAGTGGCGGTGTTCCAGGTGGAAAGCTCGGGCATGATGGATGCTTTGAAGCGCATGAAGCCCACCACCATTGAAGATATCGTGGCCCTCGTCGCGCTCTATCGCCCCGGCCCGATGGAGAACATTCCCAAGTATTGCGAAGTGAAAAACGGGCTTTCAGAGCGGGAGCCTATTCATCCGCTGATCGACCACCTTTTGGATGAGACGCAGGGCATCATCGTCTACCAGGAGCAGGTGATGGAGATCGCGCAGGTTATGGCCGGGTATTCGCTCGGCGGTGCTGATCTTTTGCGCCGCGCCATGGGTAAGAAAATCCAGGCTGCGATGGATGCCGAAAAGCCGAAATTCATCTCAGGCTCCAAGGAAAACGGTGTGGATGAGAAGAAGGCCGTCGAGGTCTGGAACCTGCTCGACAAGTTCGCCAATTACGGCTTCAACAAGTCGCACGCCGCTGCCTATGCCGTAGTCAGCTACCAGACAGCGTGGCTCAAGGCGAACCACCCTGTGGAGTTCATGGCCGGTGTGATGAACTGCGACATCCACCTGACCGACAAGCTTGCTGTCTATTTCGAAGAGGTGAAACACCAGCTGAGCCTGCCCTACGTTGCGCCCTGCGTGAATCGATCTGATGCTGTGTTTTCCGTGCATGCAGGCGCGCTGCACTACGCGTTGGGTGCGCTCAAAAACGTGGGCGTCGAAGCCATGCGCCTCATCACCGACGGCCGCGGCGACAAACCCTTCACCACGATCTTTGACTTCGCCCGCAGGGTGGATCTCAAACGCATTGGCAAGCGCCCGCTCGAGATGCTGGCCCGTGCGGGCGCCTTTGATGAGCTGGACCGCAACCGCCGCCGCATTTTTGACAGTGTCGACAAGCTGACTGCCTATTCCGCCGCGATCCATGAGCAGAAAGGGTCCGCGCAGGTGTCTCTCTTCGGTGAGGCCGGGGAAGATCTGCCGGAGCCGCGCCTGAGCCCTGTCGAAGATTGGCTGCCTGCAGAGCGGCTGCGTGAGGAATTCCTCGCCGTGGGTTTCTATTTCTCGGGACACCCGCTGGATGACTACGAGGGCGCTCTCAAGCGCAAAGACGTCCGCAGTCTGCAACAGATAGAAGAGCAAGCCCGCCGTGCCCCCGCGGTGATGAAAATCGCAGGCGTGGTAGCTGGTCGACAGGAACGTCGCTCCGCCCGGGGCAATCGCTTCGCCTTTGTGCAGCTGTCCGACACAACCGGAAGCTACGAGGTCACGATGTTCTCTGACACGCTTGAGGCAGCCCGAGAGCATCTGGAGCCCGGATCCATGGTTGTCATGGGGGTGGAAGCCACGATGGAAGAAGATCAGCTGAAATTGCTGGGCCGGTCTGTGTCGCCAATTGACAGCGTCGTTGCTGATGCCGGGCAATCGGGGCTCAAGATCTTCGTGGAGGATGAAGCGGTGCTGGCCACTGTTGCGCGTGTTCTGGAAGATGCCGCCAATGCCAAAGGCGGGCGCGGACCGATCAGTTTCTGCCTGATGAACCCCGATCTGCCGGGTGAGGTCGAAATGGACGTGCCAGGGCTTTTCCCGGTATCCCCGCAGATCCGGGGCGCTTTGCGCTCTCTCGGGGGCGTCGTTACCGTCGAAGAGGTTTGATCCTTACTTCGCTTACCGCATGTTTATTCTGGCAAGAAAAGTCCCCGCCGGAGGCCTAAAATCTTTCAACCTGCGCCCAATGCGCTCAACCCTTTGCTGGCGCGCTTGGCCACGGATTTGCGCGGATCATTCGCCAGTCGTGCCAGATGCGGTGCAATCCACTCTGACAAACCTTCTTCGGCATCAACCCATTTTAGAAGCGTATCCATGGTGCGGTTCAAGACAATCCAGTCGTCATGCTCTGCAAGATTGCGCTTCATGATGGCCAATGCGGCGTCCTTTTGTGCCACGTCCATGTCGGGCCCAAGGGCGAAAAACAGATCCGCCAGCGTCCATTGAGCCGAGGCCTGATCCAGCGCGCCGATCTCGGTGATCAAGCGGTTGATGTAGGGCACCAGCAAATCGTGGCGCTCTTTTTCGACGCGCTTCATCGCGTTTGAGACCCGCAAGCGGACAATCTCATCCTCGCTGCCGTAACAGGCATAGAGTTCACCAAATCGAGCCGGGTCTGCCAGAACAGCGTCGACCACCTCAAGCGTGCGCCCCAAAGAATTGGGATGCCCACCAGTGAGCATCATTTCAAAACGCTCCGCCATCACCAATGCGGCGGTCGTTCGTCGCCCAGGACAACCCCTCCGCTTCCTTCAGATTGGCGTTCGGCCTCGCGTTCCAGGAGCATCTGCACGCGCCGTTTGAGCGTTTCAATCTCGCGCTCCTGACGCGCAACCACATCTGAAAGGTCCTCGACGGTGCGGGTCAGGTGGGCAAGTGTTTCTTCAATCTGGGTCATGAGACCACTCTAGGCTTGCCCATGCAGTGAGAGCAACCTTGCCCCGTTCCCGCCCATCCGCTAGACCGCGCTCGCAAACAACGCGGTAAGGATCTGGCACCATGGCCAAGACCAAAAA
>JBCCNB010000074.1:0-7120 GCA_039026055.1 Pseudomonadota bacterium
ATCACCCAATCCAAGATCGCCCTCGGCTCCGGCGGGTGGACAGGGCGCGGCTTCATGCAAGGCACCCAATCGCGCCTCAACTTCCTGCCCGAAAAGCACACCGATTTCATCTTCACCACGCTGGCCGAAGAATTCGGCTTCGTCGGTGCCGTTTCCCTTCTGGTGCTCTACGGCCTCATTATCCTCTTCTGCATCATCTCCGCACTGAACAACAAAGACCGCTTCGCCTCGCTGCTCACGCTGGGTATCGCGGTCACCTTCTTCCTCTTCTTCGCCGTCAATATGTCCATGGTGATGGGGCTGGCCCCCGTCGTAGGCGTGCCTTTGCCACTGGTCAGCTTCGGCGGCTCCGCCATGTTGATCCTGATGATCGGCTTTGGCCTCGTCCAATCCGCCCACATCCACAGGCCGCGCTAAATGACGCTCAATATCCTCTATTCAGGCCGCCCCGCGCGCTGGCCCGAATTCCAGCCGCACCTGGAACGGGAATTCAAAGCCGCCGGGTTGGAAGTCCAGCTCTCCCAAGACATTGCGCCCGAAGACGTCGACTACATCGTCTACGCCCCCACTGGCCCCGTACAGGATTTCACCCCCTACATCCGCACCAAGGCCGTTCTCAGCCTCTGGGCAGGCGTCGAAAAAGTCGTCGGAAACAAAACCCTCACCCAACCCCTCTGCCGCATGGTCGACGAGGGCCTGACCCTCGGCATGGCCGAATGGGTCACCGGCCACGTCCTGCGCCACCATCTCGACATCGACAAAGACATCAACCGCACCCCCGGCGACTGGACTGCCCCCATCCCCCCATTGGCCCACGAACGCCCCATCACATTCCTGGGCCTGGGCGAGCTCGGCCAAGCCTCTGCCGCCCCCCTCGTCAACCTAGGCTTCCCCGTCACCGGCTGGAGCCGCAGCCCCAAATCCATCCCCGGCATCCGCTGCCTGCACGGCGAGGACGGATTGCGCGATGCACTCGCATCGGCCCAAATCCTCATCCTGCTGCTGCCCAACACGCCCGCAACAGAGAACATCGTGAACGTCGAGACCATGGGTCTACTCCCGCGCGGCGCCGTCATCATCAACCCGGGCCGCGGCCCCCTCATCAACGACGATGATCTCCTCACCGCCCTCGATAGCGGCCAGATCGGTCACGCCACATTGGATGTTTTCCGCGTCGAACCTCTGCCCAAAGATCACCCTTTCTGGGCCCATCCCAACATAACCGTCACACCGCACATCGCCGCCGATACCCGGCCTTCAACCTCGGCCAAGGTCATCGCAGAAAACGTCCGCAGAGGCGAAGCAGGCGAACCCTTCCTCCACCTCGTAGACCGCAATCTAGGGTACTAGAGAGCGCCTTCGTCAGGCCCCTGTCTGGCGATCCCGACCTCGGTTCAGCAAAACTTTATCCCTCGGTCCCGCCGAACATCTAAACGACATCCTGCAATTGCCAATTCGCCAGGCCTTGGAGGGGGCCCTCCTCTCGGCGATTGCCAGCAATCGCCTGCCGGGCGGCGGACGAAGGCGCGGCGGGCTACGCCCTTGATTCCGCGCCTCAATCCCCTGCAATAAAATGCGTCATCACCCAAGCCCCATCCCGCTTGGCAAAGATCGCCCGGTAATCTAGCAGGAACCGCGCAAAATCCCGATGCACGAACCCCTCGGTTCCATCCGCCATCTCAATTTCCACAAACTGCGTGCCGGTCACCCAATTGCGAAAACGCACCACGTCGTAATTCAGCCGCGTCACTACCTCTCCGAATCGAATGGGCCGGTCGCGCAGCGCCACACCATTGCCGGTGATGAACACCACATCAAAAGGGTCCAGGTCTTCGGGCTGCTCTGCGGCAAATGTATAGGGCGCCACAAAATCTCCGTCCGCTTTGAACATGCCACCCAACCGCAGAACCGTTTCCAGCTCAGCCCAGTTCCGCTCTCTCAAAGCAGGTGCTTCATGACGTTGCTCTGGTGCAAATTCCTCCGGGTCCACCTTAAGGAAAGCACGCAAAGCATCATGCCCCTCCGCTCCCCCGAAGCTCATCAGAACATCGTCTGCCGTCGCATCAATAATCGCGTCGATATCCCGCGCCACCACTGCGTCGATCAACGCTGCGCGATAAGCAACAAAGCTTTCATCCGCCTCTGCCTCATCCACTGGCGGCAAGGTTGGGGATTGCGCAAATCCCGTGATCGGGAAGACCAACAGAAAACACAAAAACAACGCGCGCATGTCGTCTACCTCAATCTCGGCGGTTTATCGGGGTCCATCCTAGGCGGGCTGATCGCCTCCGTCTTCACAGGCGGAGGTTTGGGCAGATCAAACCGCAGCCCCACCCGCGCCAGCTTCGCCGCCACCTGATCCTCTGACCGGAAAAACGCCACGTCCAGGGCGGCCGCCTCCAATCCCGAAAACTGCAACACTTCCGAGACCGCACGCGCCAACGCCACCTCTGCCCCCGGCATCGCGTCAATAATGCCCAACATGTGCCCATCGGCCCCGTTCTCATAGACCACCCCGGCCAGGTAGGCATTGTCCGCCAGTCCCTCCGCACTCGCAAGCCGCGCATCGAGCCCCTTCAACAGGCTTTCCGGCAAAACCCCCGGTGGGCCGAACTCGCGCACCTGGGTCTCTACTTCATCAGGCCCTTTGCCCAGCGTGGTCTGCAACCACGTCACCACATCGGGCGGCAAAAGCATCTCCGATGGTGCCACCCCCAGATTGATCCCCAGCCCGAACCCTTCCGGTGCCAGAAGCCCCACAATCGCCCGCCCCGACAGTGCCGCATAGGCTGACCCCGCACCGGCAAATTCCGCAAGCCGCGCCTCGGTGTCGAACACCAATACGAAAGAATGCCCCTCAGCTGGAAACACCTTGGGCTCAATACTGTCGCCCGCCGTCTCGCGCTCCAGCAACATGAAGAGTTCCGTGCCAACAAGCGCCTGAAAAAACGCCATGCGCGTCGCTTCGTCCGTGGATGCCTCCATCGCAGAATGGGCAAGATCAAGGGGGGTGTCAGTCATGCATAACCTGTGTCACTCGCGCCCGCAGTACGGGCAAAAGCTCCGCCTCGAACCACGGATTTTTCTTCAACCAATGGGTATTGCGCCAGGACGGGTGAGGCAAGGTGAAGACACCCGGCGCGCGCTCCCGCCAGCGCGCAACCGTTTCCGTCACCGACGGCTGCCGCCCCAGATGAAACGCATGCGCATACCCCCCGACCAGGATACGCAATTGCACGTGGCGCAATTCTTCCATCACCTCTCCGTGCCACGTCTGACCGCATAATTTCGGCGGCGGCAGGTCAGAGCCCTTGGCGTCATAGCCCGGGAAACAAAACGCCATCGGCACAAAGGCCACGCGGCTTGTGTCATAAAAATCATCGCGCCCCAGACCCAGCCAATCGCGCAACCGATCGCCGGATCGGTCATCAAATGGCCGCCCCGATTCATGCACCCGCATGCCCGGCGCCTGCCCTGCAATCAGCAGCCGTGCCCCGGATTGAAACCACACCACGGGACGCGGCTTATGCGCCGTATGCGTTGCCTCAAAACGGCTTTCGCAAAGCCGACAGGATTTAATTTTCTGATTAAGTCCCATTTGGGTGTCAGATAATCCGCACCCCGGCCGCGTCCATCCCCGCTTTGGCCGCCGCCAGCGATCCATCCAGATCAATCCCCCGGCACAGATCCTCCCGCACCTCGACCGCATAGCCCAGCTTCGCCGCGTCGACAGCGGTGTAATTCACACAAAAATCCGTGGCGATCCCCACCATAGTCAGCCGTTCAATACCGCGCGTCTGCAAATACCCATGCAGCCCCGTGGGCGTGGTATGATCATTCTCGAAAAACCCCGAATAGCTATCAATCGCCGGGTTATAGCCTTTGCGCACAATCATATCTGCCGCATCTGTGTTCAGGTCGCCATGAAACGCGGCGCCCTCAGTCCCCTGAATACAATGATCCGGCCACAAGACCTGCTGTCCATAGGGCATCTCAATCAGCGTCATCGGGTCTTTGCCCGGATGTGAGGACGCAAAAGACGAATGCCCCGCCGGGTGCCAATCCTGCGTCAACACCACGGCATCCACCTGATCCATCAGCGCATTGATCCCCGGCACGATCTCATCTCCCCCGGCCACGGCCAGCGCCCCACCGGGGCAGAAATCATTCTGTACATCCACAACGATCAAAGCATGCATAGGGCCTCTCCTTCGTGCTAAGTTCACCGCAGTCTGACGGATTCGCGCTGGGAGGTCACGCCCATTGGATTTGCGCGCAAAATCGTCCATACCCGCGCCCATGTATACTATCGCCGCGCTCTATCATTTCACGAAAGTGGAAAACCCCCGCGCCCTGCAAGGGCCGCTCCTTTCCCTGTGCGAGGCGGAGCGCATTTCCGGCACGCTCATCTTGGCCCGTGAAGGCATCAACGGCACCATCGCGGGCCCCGATGCGGGCATCCGCACGGTCTTCGATCATATCCGCGCCCTGCCCGGCTTCGACACTCTGGTCTGGAAGGAAAGCCATTCCACAGACCAACCCTTCCGCCGGCTCAAAGTCCGCATAAAAGCGGAAATCGTCACCATGGGCCAACCCCATGTCGACCCGACCGCCCACACCGGCCGCTACGTGGAACCCGCCAACTGGAACGCCCTTATCGAGGCCCCCGACGTGGCCGTCATCGACACGCGCAACGACTATGAAACGGCCATCGGCACATTCAAAGGCGCGGTCGACCCGGGCACCGCCTCCTTCCGCGACTTCCCCGCATGGTGGGCCGCTAATAAAGACCAGTTCGAAGGCAAACGTATCGCAATGTTCTGCACCGGCGGCATCCGCTGCGAAAAATCCACCAACTACCTGCTGGGCGAAGGGGTAGAGGAGGTCTTCCACCTACAAGGCGGCATCCTGAAGTACCTCGAAGAGGTGCCTAAAGAGGACAGTCTCTGGCAAGGGTCCTGCTTTGTCTTTGATAACCGCGTGTCGGTCGATCACAGGCTGGAGGCAGGCGCGCATATCCTCTGCCACGCCTGTCGCTGCCCCATTCTGCCTGAAGACACCCAGCGCCCGGAATACGAGGACGGCGTCTCCTGCCATCTCTGCGCACGTGACACCTCAGAGACCGACAAAGCCCGCTTCCGCGAACGCCAAAAACAAATGGCCCTCTCCGAAGCTCGCGGCGAAAAGCACATCAAGATCGTCCACGAAGACTGAGGCAAAACCCGCACTCCCGCTTTTCTTTTTGCCTCAAATATCCCCGCCGGAGGCACAAAATCTCTTGCCCTCAAGCCACCACGGCCCTCGGCGTCCTCGGTCGGGTCCGCAGCAGAATAATCACCATGATCGTGATGTTCATGGCATTCCACGCAATCCCGTTCACGAACGCCATCTGGTAGCTGCCTGTTAGGTCATAAATCCATCCCGACATCCAGCCGCCCAAGGCCATCCCCATGATCGTCGCCATCATCACGAAACCAACACGCCGCCCCGCTTCAGCACTCGGCATATACTCCCGCACCACCAGCGCATAACTCGGCACAATCCCCCCCTGCGCCAGACCGAACATCAGCGAAACCAGGTAAAGCGAAACCAGGCCGTCAAACGGCAAATAGAAAAACAGCGCCACGCATTGCAGCACCGACCCAATGAGCAGGGTCTTCACCCCGCCCAGCTTGTCCGCCACCAAGCCAGACACAAGCCGCGACACCACGCCGCCCATCAGCATCAGCGACAACATCTGTCCGCCCGCCGCCGCGCCAAAGCCCAGATCAATGCACAGCGCCACGATATGGACCTGCGGCATCGACATCGCCATACAACAGCCCACCCCGGCGATCCCCAGCAAGAGCGCCAAGGCCCGCGGCGAATACCCCGCCGCCTGCGCCCGCGCGTTCGATATCTGATCCGCCCGATCCCGTGCCGCCTGTGGCACCTGCCGCCGCAAACACAAGGCCAGCGGGATCACAACCAGCAACACAACCACCGCCAGCAGCACATACACATACCGCCACCCCTGCTCGGCAATCATGCCCACCAAAAGCACCGGCCAAATCGCGCCCGCCAGGTAATTCCCACTCGCCGTGATCGCCACCGCAATGCCGCGCCGTTTGAGAAACCACAGCGACACATCCGCAATCAGCGGCCCAAAACAGGCCGCCGTCCCAAGCCCCACAAAAAACTGCACCAGTGACAAAACCAAGATCGTCGGGCTCATCGCAGAAGCCACCATCCCCGCCGCCACCAGCCCGGCCGCAATGATCATGGCAAGGGTCACCCCAAACCGATCCACCATCCGCCCGAAGACCATATTTCCGACCGCAAACCCGAACATCATCAGCGTATAGGGAAGAGACGCATCGGCGCGATTGACGCCAAATTCGGCCTGAATATCGGGCAACATGACGATGATCACCCACATCCCCACATTGCCCACCAAGGACATGGTCAGCGCGAGGCCAAGCCGCGTCCAGGAATACCGGCTGTCGAGGATATCTGCGTCACTCATGGCCTGACCCTAGGAGCCTTGAACCACAGGCACTAGCACGGAAACGACCCTTCCCCTTCCTCTCTGGCCGGGATATGTCAGTGCTCCCAAGAGTGAGGTGCGACCGTGACATCCGATCAACGCCCCAAAGACATCGCCCGCGATGTGCTGCGCATCGAACGCGACGCGCTCGACCAGATGCATGACGAGTTGCCCGACGGGTTTGACGCGGTGGTGGAATTGCTCTTGGGCGTCACGGGCCGCGTCATCGTCTCTGGCGTCGGCAAATCCGGCCACATCGCCGCCAAGATCGCCGCTACCATGGCCAGCACCGGCACACCCGCCCAATATGTCCACGCGGGTGAGGCAAGCCACGGCGACATGGGCATGCTGACCCGGCATGACGCGGCGATCCTCATTTCCAATTCCGGGGAGACCAAGGAACTGGCTGACATCATCGGCCACACTCGCCGCTTTTCCATCCCCATGATCGCCATCACCAGCAAGCCAGACAGTTCTTTGGCGCGCCAAGCCGATCACGTCCTCCTGCTGCCCAACGCACCCGAGGCCTGCGCCATCGGCATGGCCCCCACGACGTCGACCACCTGCACGCTGGTTCTGGGCGATGCCCTTGCC
>JBCCNB010000075.1:0-6846 GCA_039026055.1 Pseudomonadota bacterium
AAATCGACACTCTTGAAGTGTCTGATCGGCTTGCATCCCATCTCTTGCGGAAAGGTGGAGATCATGGGGGATGCGTTCACCGACACAGCGCCTGCGCGCGTGTTTCACCGCATCCGACGCAAAGCAGGGTTTGTCTTTCAAAATCACTGCCTGGTAAGGCGTCGCTCGGTCTTGTCCAATGTGGTCCATGGCATGCTGGGTCAGCCTGGCAGTTGGCGGGGATTTTCACAAACGCTGGCTCCGCAAGGCTGGCGCGATGCAGCCATGGAAGCGCTAGCAGACGTGAACCTCGCCTCCTATGCAGATGCCCGTGCAGATTCGCTCTCGGGCGGGCAACAACAGCGCGTTGCCATTGCCCGCGCATTGGTGCGGCGACCGCAATTCCTTATCGCTGATGAACCCGCCGCGAGCCTTGATCCGGTATCCGGGCACGATGTGATGGCTCTGTTCGCCACGCTTTGTCGCGACCGTGGGATCACGCTTCTTTACACGACGCATGACATGGATCATGCCCGCGATTTCTCGGACCGGACGCTGGCGCTCAGACGCGGGCGGATCTTCATCGACCGGCCAAGTGCCGAGATCACCAAGCGCGATCTGCAGGAGACCTTTGATGGCTGAGACGCGCCTGCACGCAGCGCCGGAACGGTGGTCGGGCCTTTCGCCCATCAAATTCGTGCTGCTGGTGGCCGTGCTGGCGTTGATCGTCGCGTCGATGACCCAAGTTGCGCCGACACCTAAACGACTGGCCGACGGCGTGCCCGGCATGATCCGCCTGGCGGACAGGATGATGCCGCCCAATCTTGATCCGGTGTTCCTGACCCGCATTTTCTGGCGCATTGTAGAGACGTTTCAGATCGCGCTGGTTGGCGCGGCCATCGGGATCTTGCTGAGCCTGCCCATCGGCTGGCTGGCTGCGCGCGGCGTGACGCCACTGGGGCGCGGCGGGTATCTGGTGAAAGCCTTCGTGTCGTTGTTGCGGACGATCCCTGATCTGGTTTGGGCCCTGCTGTTCGTGGCCACGGTGGGCTTGGGCGCTGTGGCGGGCACGATGACGATCGTTGTGGACACAATCGGCTTCTGCGGCCGCTTTTTTGCCGAGGCCATTGAAGACGCCGAAAAGGAACCGCAAGAGGCGCTGTCGGTCATTGGCGCGGGCAAGGTTTCCATCTTTTTCGGGGCGATCCTGCCCGACACAGCCCCTTCGATGATCAACACGTCGCTCTTCGCCCTGGAAAAGGCGGTGCGGTCATCTGTCGTGCTGGGCCTTGTTGGCGCGGGCGGGATTGGGCAGGAGTTGAAAGTGGCCTTTGATCTTTTTCAGTATCAGAACGCGTCCACCATCATTCTGGCGATCTTCGTGGTGGTTTTGCTGATGGAATGGGCCACGGATCGCCTTCGGGCCAGCCTGCAATAGCGCTCTTATAGAATCCTGAGAAAGCTCTGCGTCAGTCTGAGGTCAAGTTTGTAGTTCGGAACGACCAGGCTTGTTTCATGCTCTCTGGTCAATTCTTCAATGCGCACCTCTCGCAACTTGGTTTCCTTCTGAGCGCTGTTTTCAAGAAAAATACCAACGCCCAACCCTTCGAGGATCGCCTCTTTCATCACGGGAAAACTCGTCACTTTGACAATTCGCCTGATGGTCAGTCCGTTGCTTTTCAGTGCGCCCGTAACGATCCGTTGGGTAAGTGATCCGGTTTCCGGCAACAGCAGGGTTTCTGGCATGAGATCATTTAAGCAAACGGCGTTGCGCGACGCCAATGGGTGATCTTTTCGCAAATAGAGAACATAGCGCGCGCGGCAGATGGGAACGTAATGCCAATCGTCCTGCTTGCTAGGATCGGTGACAATCGCAATGTCTGTTTGTTGATTCTGCAACAGCTCCATCGCCCTCGTCCAATCGCACAGCGCGAAGTCGATATTCACATCCGGGTAGAGGGCTGCGTATTTCGAGATCAGGCGCAAGGCGGGCTGCGGCGCGTTGGCAATGATGCGCAGATGGCCTTCGGAGAATTCTGAATAGCCGCGCAGTTTTTCGTCGATAACGGCATCGAGCACGGCAAACCGATCCGCCAAATCAAAGAACTCCTGCCCGGTGGACGTCAATTGCACCCCGTCGCGGGCGCGGATCAACAGACGCACGCCGACCGTTCTTTCCAGGTTAGCGACATGCTGCGTCACCGCGGATTGCGACACGCCCATGGCGCGGGCTGCTGCCGAGAAACTACCCTCGCGCACAACCTTTGAAAACGCCTTGAACTGATACGGGTTGAACACCTGCCACACTCCTGTCGAGCATCGGTTTAGCAGGCATAAGTGACACTTATTTGTCGTCACAGAATCGAGACTTGCGCTCTCTACCCTTTGCCCAGATCGCAAAGCGAACGAGGGTTGGATGTCGAAAATAGTGCTGTCAGGCATTGGCAAGTCCTTTGGGGAGACCCCCGTTCTGCGCGGGATCGACCTGACGGTTGAGGCCGGTCAGTTCGTGACGCTGGTAGGGCCGTCTGGTTGTGGAAAATCCACACTGCTGCGCATCCTGGCGGGGCTTGAGGCAGCGGATACGGGCACCGTGACAATCGGCGAGCAGGATGTGACACGGATGCGTCCGTCAGATCGCAACCTTGCCATGGTGTTTCAATCCTATGCGCTCTATCCGCACCTGACTGTGGCCGAGAACATGATGACGCCGCTCAAGCTGCGGGATCTGGGGCCTGCCGGTCGCTTGCCTATTGTTGGACCGATGCTTGCGCGATCTGAGTATCTGAGGTTGCGCCAGCAAGTGCAGACCACCGCGGAGGCACTCCGGATCGAGGCGCTCTTGCATCGCAAGCCGGGGCAGTTGTCCGGTGGTCAACGGCAACGCGCCGCCCTTGGTCGGGCAATGGTGCGCAACCCTGTCGCTTTCCTGATGGATGAGCCCCTCAGCAATCTTGATGCCGCGTTGCGCGTTCATATGCGCGCGGAGCTGTCGGAGCTGCATAGGCGTTTGGAGACCACCTTCGTCTATGTGACCCATGATCAGGCCGAGGCGCTGACCATGTCGGATCAGATGGCGGTGATGATGAATGGGGAAATCCTGCAATATGGCCGCCCTGCGCATGTCTATGGTGCGCCCGCCTCGCTTGAGGTCGCCAAATTCATCGGATCACCCTCTATCAATGTCCTGCCGGGAGAGATTGACAGCGCAGGCGGGCTGTCCGTGATGGGAAAATTGCTCCTCCCCGACACGCGACTTGCGCGGCAACCGGTCTCCGTAGGGGTTCGGCCAGAGCACCTTACCCTCGATCCAAATGGCTCTTTCAGAGGCGTGATCCGGCATCGGGAGAACCTTGGCTCAGACTTGTTTCTCCATGTTCAATTGGACGGGGTGGAAAAGGCTGTAATCTTGCGCAGCCATCCGCGGATCTTGGCAGGCACGGGCCTCGAAGAAGAGGTGACGTTCTCCGCTATTGCCGATGAGGTGCATGTCTTTGGCGCAGATGGGCTAAGGCTTCATATGGCACGGCCGAGCTTGGTCGAGGTCGCCTGATGCCCGGCTCACGCGCGTATCTCTGGTTTATCGGACCCGCCCTCATTTTGATGTTTCTGATCCTGCTTTTGCCCATCGGTATCGCGGGCGCGCTCAGCGTTACGGATTATTCGCTGGGCAATACGAGCGCGAACTTCGTCGGCGCCGAGAATTACGAGCGCATCTTCACACGCACCACGTATGAAAAAATGTTCGGGGCAACCTTCCGCTATGTGTTTGTAGTGGTGCCGCTGACTGTGTTTCTGGGCCTCGGGGCCGCGCTACTTATTCATTCCCTGACGCGGTTCGGGGATCTCTATAAGACAATCTATTTCCTGCCTGTTATGGCCGCGCTGATCGCTATGGCCATCGTGTGGGAGTTTGCCTTCCACCCCACGATCGGGATCATCAACGCCACGTTGGAGCGCGGCTGTGGCACATGGCTTGAGGCGTGGAACTGGTACGCCGCCGGATGCGAACGCACTTTTCCGCTTTGGCTCACCGACCGGGATTATGCCATATGGACAGTAGCGTTCATCGGCGTCTGGCAGGGCTTTGGCTTCAACATGGTGCTCTACCTCGCCGGGCTGACCTCGATCCCCCGCTCTCTTTATGATGCCGCCGGTATGGATGGCGCGCAATCGGGGTGGGACCGGTTTCGGCTGGTGACATGGCCGATGCTGGGACCAACAACGGTGTTTGTGGTGACCATCAGCTTCATCCGGTCTTTTCAAGTCTTTGACACGGTAGAGGCGTTCTATCCGCAGGGCGGGGGGCCTTCGAAATCCGTCTACGTGATGATGTTTGCCATATATGAAAAAGCCATTCAGCAGAACCTGATGGGCATCGGGGCCGCGATTACAGTCGTGTTCCTGGGCTTCGTGATGTTCCTGACCATCCTGCAACGCTGGCTGGTGGAGCGGAGGACGCATTATGTCTGATTTGACACGTTCGACAGATCGCTCATACGCCCCGACGGACGGCCTCGTTTTGCGTTTTTCGACGCGAGAAGCGATGAAGCACGCCGTATTGATCCTGGGCGCGATGGTGGTGTTGCTGCCCTTCTACGTGATGGTCAGTTACTCGCTGAAGGCGCCCGCAGAGATCATGCAGCAGACAGGCGGATTTCTGGGATCGCAGGAACCGTTCCGCGATGATTTCTGCATCAAGCTCGGCAACGCGGTGGAAGACTGCATGGTCAACCCCATCGTCTACAACTACACGACCGCGTTCGAGAAAGCGCCTTTGGTGCGATACCTGCTCAATGGCGTGATCGTAACCGTCTCGATTTTCCTCATTCAGGTGATCGTCGCGCTGCCCTGTGCCTATGCGCTGGCTAAGCTGAAATTCTGGGGGCGCGAAGCGGTTTTTGGGCTGGTGCTCTTTTGTCTGTTGATCCCGGTGCATGCCATTGCGTTGCCGCTCTACATCATGCTGGCCAAGCTTGGGCTTACGAACTCCTACGCGGCGTTGATCATCCCCTGGACGATTTCCGTATTCGGGATTTTCCTGATGCGGCAATTCTTCATGACAGTGCCGGATGACCTGATTGACGCTGCGCGTATGGATGGGATGTCGGAGTATTCCATCGTCTGGAACGTGATGTTGCCCACGGCGATCCCTGCGCTGATGGCCTTTGGTATCTTCAGCGTGGTGGCCCATTGGAATGACTATTTCTGGCCGCGCATAGTGATCACCGGCAACCGCGATCTCTTCACCCCGCCCTTGGGCCTGCGTGAGTTCAAAGGTGATGCGGATGGGGACAATTTCGGGCCGATGATGGCCACCGCCTGCATCATCGTGACTCCGCTGATCGTGGCTTTCCTGCTGGCGCAGCGCCGTTTCATCGAAGGGATCACATTGTCTGGAATGAAGTAGGGCGGGCAGAGGCCCACCCCACGACGAAATCCCAAACGGGATACAAACCGGGGCGCTGCCAATCGCCAAACCGTCAGGCCCCAAGCACATGGAGAGAGTAATGAAAAAACTCACAACCGCAATGGCGCTTGCCCTGCTCGCAGGCCCCGTGCTCGCTGAAGACAAGATCGTCATTGAGTTCGCCTATCCCTACAGCCACCTCTTTGACGTGACCTATGAAAAGATCCTGCCAAAATTCTATGAGGCGCACCCCAATATCGAAGTGAAGATGCGCGCCACCTATGAGAGCTATGAGGATGGCACCAACACCATCCTGCGGGAGGCCGTTGCCGGCACCCTACCGGATGTGACCATGCAGGGTTTGAATCGTCAGGCGATCCTGGTTGAAAAAGGCATTGCCAAGTCGCTGGAGCCGTTCATCGCCGAAGAGGCCGATTTTGCCAAGGACGGGTATCACAAGGCGATGCTCGATCTGGGCACGTTTGATGGCGATGTCCATGGTCTGCCGTTCTCCATCTCTTTGCCGGTGGGCTATTACAACATGGAGACGATGGCCAAGGCGGGCTACACCACCGAGAACCTGCCGACGACGTGGGAAGACGTCATTCAAGCCTGTGTTGACCTTAAAGAAGCGGGCGTGGACAACCCCGTGTTCTGGGGCTGGAACATCACCGGCAACTGGTTTTTGCAAGCGCTCATGTGGAGCCAGGACAAACCCACCGTCATGGGCACGGATTTCACGCTGGATGAACCCGAAGGCCTGACCGCTCTGAACACCATGCATGACATCTTCCGTGGCTGCGACATGCAGAACCTGGAGTGGAAGGCGGCACTGGCCTCATTTGCGGCGGGTGACGTTGGTATGATGTTCTGGTCCACCTCTGCCGTGGGCGCCGTGGAGCGATCCATGGGGGATTTCACGCTGGTGACCAATGAATTCCCGGGTCTGACGAATAATGGCCCGATGGGCCTCCCTGCTGGGGGCAATTCAGCCATGCTCGTCTCCACGTCTGAGGACCCAGCAGAGCTGGACGCGGCGTGGAAATGGCTGAAGTTCATCACCTCTGGTGAAGGAGCGGCCGATGTGGCGCGGACGACAGGCTACATGCCACCCAACCAGGCCGCGAATGAAATCATCCTGGCGGATTTCTATGCCGAGAACCCGACCAAGGCCACCGCTGTGCGTCAGCTTCCGCTGCTGCGCGAATGGCAGGCCTATCCGGGCGACAATGGCCTTGCCGCAACCCAGGTGATCTATGACGCGCTCGAAGGCATCGTGACGGGTGAGTTCGATGACATGGAAGAGCTTCAGCAAGAGCTGAGCGAAGAGGTTCAGGACCTGCTTCCAACAGGCTCCTAAGCCACCAATCTGGGGGAGCTTTGCTCCCCCAGACCCTGCAGGAAATCATCAGCCAGAAGAAGACCATGAAACTCCTCCACTTCACCGACATCCATCT
>JBCCNB010000076.1:0-6695 GCA_039026055.1 Pseudomonadota bacterium
AAGTCATATGAATTGCTGCAACTGCACAATGCGGCCTGCAAGGGCCGCCAAATGACTGCCCCGGGGGGACCGTACCATGCCCGATTTCAAGAAAATCCTCATTGCAAACCGAGGTGAGATCGCCATCCGCATCATGCGCGCCGCCAATGAAATGGGCAAAAAGACGGTCGCCGTTTTTGCGGAAGAAGACAAGCTGGGCCTGCACCGGTTCAAAGCGGATGAGGCCTATCGCATCGGTGAGGGGCTCGGGCCTGTCGCCGCGTATCTGTCGATCGAAGAGATGATCCGCGTCGCGCGCGAAAGTGGCGCGGACGCGATCCATCCCGGCTATGGGCTGCTGTCCGAAAATCCCGATTTTGTCGATGCCTGCGAGAAAAACGGCATCACCTTCATCGGGCCCCGCGCCGAGACGATGCGCGCCCTGGGCGACAAGGCCTCGGCCCGCCGTGTCGCGGTAGAGGCGGGTGTGCCTGTCATCCCCGCCACAGAAGTGCTTGGTGATGACATGGCCGCGATCAAGACGGAGGCCAAAGAGGTCGGCTATCCCTTGATGCTCAAGGCCTCCTGGGGCGGCGGCGGGCGCGGCATGCGTCCGATCATGTCCGAGGACGAGATCGAAGAGAAAGTGTTGGAAGGGCGGCGCGAGGCTGAGGCGGCCTTTGGCAATGGCGAAGGCTACCTGGAAAAGATGATCCTCAAGGCCCGCCACGTCGAGGTCCAGATCCTCGGCGACAAGCATGGTGGCATGTATCACCTGTTCGAACGGGATTGCTCGGTCCAGCGCCGGAACCAGAAAGTGGTGGAGCGCGCGCCCGCCCCCTATCTCACCGATGCGCAGCGGGCCGAGATTTGCGACCTTGGCTACAAGATTTGCAAACATGTGAACTATGAATGCGCCGGCACCGTCGAATTCCTGATGGATATGGCGGATGGCAAGTTTTACTTCATAGAAGTGAACCCGCGCGTGCAGGTCGAACATACCGTAACCGAAGAAGTCACCGGCATCGACATCGTACAGGCGCAAATACTGATCGCCGAAGGCAAGACTATTGCCGAGGCCACGGGCAAGCCGTCTCAGGCGGACGTGGTCCTGAACGGTCACGCTTTGCAGACCCGGATCACAACCGAAGATCCGCAGAACAATTTCATACCCGATTATGGCCGTATCACGGCCTACCGTGAAGCCACCGGCATGGGCATTCGTTTGGATGGTGGCACCGCATACGCAGGCGGCGTCATTACGCGCTACTACGACAGCTTGCTGACCAAGGTCACGGCCAAGGCCCCGACGCCCGAGATGGCCATCGCCCGCATGGACCGCGCCCTGCGCGAGTTCCGCATTCGCGGCGTGTCCACAAACATCGCCTTTGTCGAGAACCTGCTGAAGCACCCGACTTTTCTCGACAATACTTACCACACGAAATTCATCGACGAGACACCGGACCTGTTCACCTTCAAGAAGCGGCGCGACCGGGGCACAAAGGTGCTGACCTACATCGCCGATATCACCGTGAACGGGCATCCCGAGGTCAAGGATCGGCCAAAACCGCGCGCAGACCTTAAAGCGCCCAGACCCCCGGCTTTGCAGGCAGACCCGACGCATCAGATGGGCACCCGCAACCTGCTGGAGCAGAAGGGCCCGCAGGCCGTTGCCGACTGGATGAAGGCGCAACAGCAACTGCTGATCACCGACACAACCATGCGGGACGGGCATCAGTCGCTGCTGGCCACCCGCATGCGCAGCCATGACATGATTAACGTGGCCCCGGCCTACGCGGCGAACCTTCCGCAGCTCTTCTCTGTCGAGTGCTGGGGTGGGGCAACCTTTGACGTCGCTTATCGCTTCTTGCAGGAATGCCCCTGGCAACGTCTGCGCGACCTGCGCGAGCGTATGCCCAACCTCATGACCCAGATGCTGCTGCGGGGGGCCAACGGGGTCGGCTACACCAACTACCCCGATAACGTGGTGCAGGAATTCGTGCGGGTCGCGGCCCAGACGGGCGTCGATGTGTTCCGTGTCTTTGACAGCCTCAACTGGGTTGAAAACATGCGCGTGGCCATGGATGCGGTGGTCGAGAACAACAAGATATGTGAGGGTACGGTCTGCTATACCGGCGACATCCTGAACCCGGATCGCGCCAAGTACGATCTGAAATACTACGTGGACATGGGCAACCAGCTGAAGGACGCAGGCGCACATGTGCTGGGTCTCAAGGACATGGCGGGTCTGTTGAAACCCGCCGCAGCCCGCGTGCTGGTCAAGGCGCTGAAACAAGAGGTGGGCCTGCCGATCCACTTCCATACCCACGATACAGCCGGCATCGCCTGCGCCACCATTCTGGCGGCGGCAGAGGCGGGCGTGGATGCTGTGGACTGCGCAATGGACGCTTTGTCGGGCAACACGTCTCAAGCGACTTTGGGCACCGTTGTTGGCGCCTTGCAGCACACCGACCGCGACACCGGTCTGTCGGTGGACGCAATCCGTGACATTTCGGATTACTGGGAATCCGTGCGCGATCATTACGCCGCGTTTGAGAGCGGGATGCAGGCGCCATCCTCCGAAGTGTACCTGCACGAAATGCCCGGCGGGCAGTTCACCAACCTCAAGGCGCAGGCGCGCTCCATGGGGCTGGAAGAGCGTTGGCACGAGGTGGCGCGGACCTATGCGGACGTGAACCAGATGTTTGGCGACATCGTCAAGGTGACGCCCTCCTCCAAAGTGGTGGGAGACATGGCGCTGATGATGGTCAGTCAGAACCTGACCCGGGACGAGGTCGAGGACCAGGACAAGGACGTGGCCTTTCCCGACAGTGTCGTGGACATGATGCGCGGCAATCTGGGTCAGCCCCCCGGGGGCTTTCCACCTGAAATCCAGTTGAAAATCCTCAAAGGCGAAACGCCCAACACGCAACGTCCCGGTGCTGATGTGCCTCCTGTCGATCTGGAGGACACCCGCGCCGACCTCAAGAAACAGCTCGAAGGCCGCGAGATCGATGATGAGGACCTGTCGGGCTACCTGATGTATCCCAAGGTGTTTCTTGACTATATGGGCCGCCACCGCACCTACGGCCCCGTTCGGGTGCTGCCGACCAAGACGTTCTTTTACGGGATGGAGGCAGGTGAAGAGATGACAGCCGAAATCGACCCCGGCAAGACCCTCGAAATCCGCCTGCAAGCGGTGGGAGAGACAAATGAGGACGGCGAGGCGCGGGTGTTCTTTGAACTCAACGGTGCCCCGCGCGTGATCCGCGTGCCCAACCGTATGGTGACCTCGACCACGGTGCAGCGCTCCAAGGCCGAAGCGGGCAATGCCAACCATATCGGTGCGCCGATGCCGGGCGTTGTGGCCTCTGTCGGGGTACAGGTCGGACAGGAGGTCAGCGAAGGCGATCTGCTGCTGACCATCGAGGCGATGAAGATGGAGACCGGCATTCATGCCGAACGTGATGCGGTTGTGAGGGCCGTCCATGTGGGCCCCGGCGGGCAGATCGACGCCAAGGATCTGCTGGTCGAGTTGGAGTGAATGGTAAGGAAGATATTCGGGAAGGAGCAGTGAATGGCTGCTTTGAGCCCTTTGTGACGGTTGATCACTAAGAACAGCCGCGCATCGGCGGGCCGCGGGATGGCGATGATACGCTCAATCCGGGGCGGTTTATGGATCAATGTTATCGTAACGCGGGCCTGCCGCACAAAGGTTCGCCAAATCGCCGTGCCGTCATGCCAAAAGCATGCCAGTCTAAAGTCGGCGCACCTCCGGTGCGACGGTCGGCCCGGCGATGCACGGCGGCCTGCGGCCTTGATCCCGCGCATGGGTTTCGCTGGGACGTTGAACATTCGATTTGTGTGCAGGTGCGGCGAAAGTCTCGATTGAGCCCGGAGACGTCGGTCAAATCAAGACAAGTTACAATCAATCGTCGGCTTCCAGAAGCAAGTCTTAGAAAACTCGAATGTTCGCCTCTCTTAGTAGAGTTTTTATGTCTGCTCCATCTCGACAGGCATTAAGGACAGGGTAAAGCATTCCATGCTTCTTGAGGTAAGCGGCAGCGTTGTGGCCGCAGTCTTCCAATACAATTGCTTCTAGATTTTCATTCGAGAAGAATTGTAAATGAACGCCGTCTTTTCCATCCTTTCCAAAAAAGGTGTAGATTTTTGCTTGCGTGCGAACAGCGTTAGTCAAATCAGGATAAATAATGTGTTTGATCTCGTTTCTATATCGCAACCAACGATCTTCTCCGGGAACAATTGAGGGGTCGATGGACCATTGAGGGACAAATGCAACTGCCTTCTTTGCCCCAAATACTGGTAACGATAAAATCGCCAAAAAACCACCCATCGAGTTGCCGATAGTGGTTATTTGCGCGTCAGGCGCCAAGCAATCAACTATCTCTTTGAGCTTCTCCCAATTAAGACTGTTTCCCCATGAGCGTTGCTTATCAATAACAAAGATCTTGATTTCATCGCCGTCGGAACGCGCGAATTCCGGGTTTTGCAGATCCAACCCACCAAGGGCATGTCCAACCCCCGTGAATGAAACAATGCATTCCTCTTTGCGGCCTCGAATATGCAACACTTTCATCACGTCGTCGTCGAAGACCGTTTCGTAGCCTTCGCGTTCGCCTAGGGGCGTTTCTTCGACCACACGACGCCGGAAAAACCGTCTATGCACCAATTTGATTAATCTTCGGAAGGCAATAGAAGCCCGCATAGCAATAATGATCTCCGTCTTGGAATTAGCTACGTCAGTGACCGCCTGATCACCCAATACTCGAAGGGCCAGCATGACGTATAACTAAGTTTGTGACCCTGAGGAAGCGATAGTTGGGTGCATTCTGGTTTCGAGCATCCCTGTTTTGATGCCCCCTCATTTCAGGTAAACATGCAGGCGCCACCGCCAACTGCTTGCTTCGAAAAGGGCCGATTTGTCCCGCACAGCGGACGATGGCATGGTCAACGATGGCGGACTGTTCTGCGGGGAACGTGTTGGTTGGGTGAGCCGGCGGCCCGTGCCATGCTTTCCTCGTCAGCACTGCGAAAAGCCGTTGCATCCAGCCAATCCCGCCTGTGCCACCACCCCCATCTGATGTCTGTTTTCAGTCTGAAACAATGGGCCAAAGCGGTTTGAACGCCTCTTGCGTTGGCGTTTGATCTCGGCAAATGCTGCCAAAGGCCAATCGGTACAGACGCCACCATCACGCAGGGTCGCCCGCATGAACGCACATACCAACCGCTCTACCTGGCTTGCCGTCTCGGCGATGTTTCTGCTGAACGGTGCGCTTTACGGCATTTGGGCGGCGCGGATTCCGGCGATGGCGACCCGTCACGATCTGGATGCGGGGGAGTTGGGTCTGCTCCTTCTTTTGCTGGCGGGTGGGGCGATTGCCGCCTTTCCCCTTGCCGGGCGCTTTGCGGACAAGCTGGGTGCTGCCTTTCTCACCTTGTGGATTGCGGTGGCCTATACGGTTGCACTGGGGCTGACGGCCCTTGCGCCAAACGTGGCCGCCCTTGCCGTTGCGCTGGCCGTCTTCGGGGCGACACATGGCGCGATGGATGTGGCAATGAACACATGGGCGGGCGAGGCCGAGCGTCATATCGCCCGCCCGGTCATGTCGTCTTTTCATGCCATGTTCAGCCTTGGCGCCGGCCTTGGCGCGGCCAGCGGGTTTTTCGCAGAGCAATGGAGCGTGGGCATCCCAACACATTTCATTGTCACCGGGGTCGCTGTTGCCGCTCTGACGCTTGCGATGGCGCGCATCGGCTGGGTCTCACCCACCCAGGACCGGGTGTCGGGCACGCCGCTGTTTCCCTTGCCCAAGGGGCCGCTTGTGGCTGTGGGCCTGATCGCATTCTGTACCTCGATGGGCGAAGGCGCGATGGTGGACTGGAGCGCGCTGTTGCTGATCGAAACCACCCGCGTGACGCCCGCCCAAGCGGCGTTGGGCTACACCATGTTCTCCGTGGCCATGGTGATCACGCGGCTGCTTGGGGATCAGGTCACGCGGGCCTTCGGGCCGACACCCACGGCACGGATTGCAGGTGTCATTGCCACTGTCGGAGCCATAAGTGCCGTGTCCTCAACAAGTTACAGTGTGACCCTGACCGCCTTTGCGCTTATGGGCGTTGGCTATGCGGTGATCATGCCGCTGGCGTTTTCGCGGGCCGCACGCGACCCGCACCTGCCGCCCGGCACCGCCATCGCGTCGGTATCGACGCTCGGCTATGGCGGGTTGCTGCTGGGTCCCCCGCTGATCGGGTTTGTGGCCTATGCCAGCACGCTACGCACAGGCTTTGCCCTGCTGGCGGTTCTGGCGGCCCTGATCATCGTTCTGGCCGGGGCTGTACGCGCAAAGTGAACCCGCGCCCCTTGCCCCCGAGTGCGGGCTGGGGCAGGGAGGCGGGATGAAGCTGGCATCTGTCTCTCTCATCGTGCCCGATTATGACGCGGCAATCGCGTTTTACTGCGGGCGTATGGGGTTTGACCTGATTGCCGACATCGATCAGGGGCACAAACGCTGGGTCGAAGTGTGTCCTCCCAAGGGTGGTGCGTCCTTTGTGCTGGCGCGCGCCGATGGGCCTGCCCAGCAGGCAGCGATTGGCGCGCAGGGCGCGGGCCGGGTGTGGCTGTTCTTGCAAACGGATGATTTTGCCCGGGATCACGCGCAGTTGCTGCGGGCCGGTGTCACGTTCGAGGAAGCGCC
>JBCCNB010000077.1:0-6561 GCA_039026055.1 Pseudomonadota bacterium
CGGGCGCCTTCGCGCTCGTGCCAGATATGGATGTCGTCATCCGCCAGCGTGGAGGTGAGCTGAGCCTGGCGCAGGTCGGGCATGCGCGTGAGGAGCGCGAGTTGCCCCTCGCGCGTCAGCACCATGCATTGAAACATCGCGAAGCCGAACGTGTCATAGCCCGTGAGCCAGTATTGGCTTTCCGGCGCGAAGACCAGGAGCGCGTCGAGATTTGCCTCCTGCAGCGCTGCGGTCGCGCGGGTTTGGCGGGTGGCGTATTCTTCGAGGGTGAAATGCAGTGGCATTCAGCCTGCCCGCTGCGTCTGCGGAAGCGATCCGATCAAGGCGCAGGCGAGGGTTTCGTTTAGGGCTGCGACTAGCTCATCCACGGTCTCGGTTGAGGCATAGGTGCCGCCGGTGGCGTCTGAAAGGCATTTGGCGACGGTGACATTGCCTTCCTGGGTTTTCTGCTCCGGCGTGTCCCAGCTGAACGGGTCGATGCGGATTTTGAAGCCGATGACGTGGATGGTGAGGTCATGCGCGCTGGCGCTGAGCGCCTCACCCAGGGCACAAGGCGTGCCGCCGCAGGTCTCATTCCCGTCGGTGATCAGCACGATCGTGCTGGGTTTGGCGCGATACTCCAGCGCCTCCGCCGCGGCGCGCACTGAGCTGGCGATGGGGGTCATGCCGCCGGGGGAGAGGCGGTCGACTTCCGCGAGGATGGGGGCCGCGGCCGAGGCGCGGGGCATCAGCTTGAGCTCGATATTAGAGCAGCCATCAAGCGGGCCGGGGCCGTAGATCAGCAGGCCCAGATTTCGAAACGGCTCGACCTGAGGCAGGGCGCGACGCATCGCGGCGCGCGCGTCAAAGATGCGCGGGGTGGGGACGCCCACATCACGCTCCGCCATGGAACCGGAGCCGTCGAAGACGATCATCGCATCGGCGGCACAGGCGCCCATGGCATGCACCGGTTGCGCCAGGAGGGTGCAGGCGAATGTCAAACCTCTGAGCATGGGCATGACCCTGACATGGCCATGGGCAAGCTGTCCAGAAATTCGACCGGGCGCTCAGCACGAAAAAGCCCCGCCAGCGCGAACCGGCGGGGCTGATCTGAGGAGAGGTCAGATCGGTTTCTTAGCCCTCGGCGGGCAAGATCACCTTGTCGATGACATGGATGACACCGTTGGAGGCCGAGATGTCGGCTGTCACCACAGATGCGTCATTGACCATCACACCATTGTCGAGGTCGATCGTGATCTCACCACCTTGCACAGTGGCGGCGGTCATGTCGTCGGTCAGGTCGGTGGACATCACTTTCCCGGGAACGACGTGATAGGTGAGGATGGCTGCCAGCTGCTCTTTGTTCTCTGGCTTCAGCAAATCCTCGACCGTACCTTCTGGCAATGCCGCAAAGGCCTCATCGGTTGGGGCGAAGACGGTGAACGGTCCGTCACCTTTCAACGTGTCGACGAGACCGGCCGCTGTTGCGGCGGCGAGCAGGGTCTCGAAGCTGCCGGCACCGGCGGCGGTGTCGACGATGTCTTTCTTCATCCCGGCAACAGCGGGGGCTGCAAATGCGGCCGTTGCGGCCAGGACGATTACAGTCTTACGGAACATAAATTACTCCCTTTGATTAGCTACTGAGGACGCCCGCCTCATGCGGGTGTCGCGAGTACTACGCATGAAACCCGCGGCAGGTTTCCGCTGCCTATGCAAAGATTGTTTTTGACCAAAAATGCGGGCGCACTAAGCCGGACGCTTTGCGGATTTCAATTCACAGATCTGTCAGCGCTTGTGAATGAACCAGTGGCATTGAGCAGGGGGGCTTGCGCGATTTCGCCGCTCTGCCAGAGTGGGCGCGCAAGCAGACAAGGAGCAAGCGCGATGATGGATTGGGCCGGTTGGGTGTTTCAGATTTTGGCCTTCGCCTTTGTCTTTGTCATAGGTCTGGCAGCGCTTGTCGCGGTGATCCTGTTCATCATTGATCGCGCCCAGACCGAGGATGCGGTGCGGCGCAACTACCCTGTGATTGGCCGCTTCCGCTATATCTTCACCGAGCTGGGCGAGTTTTTCCGGCAGTATTTCTTCGCGATGGACCGGGAGGAGCTTCCGTTCAACCGCGCGCAGCGTGACTGGGTGAAGCGCGCGACCAGCGGGCAGGGCAACACGGTGGCTTTTGGGTCGACCCGCAATATCGCGCTGCCGGGCACGCCGATTTTTGTGAACGCGCCGTTCCCGCCGCTTGATAACCAATTCGCCAAATCGGAGCCGATGGTGATCGGGCCCGGTGCGCGGCAGCCCTATCATGCGCCATCTTTCTTCAACCTGTCTGGCATGAGCTACGGCGCGATCTCGAAACCCGCCGTGCAGGCCTTGAGCCGCGGTGCGAAAGAGGCGGGGATTTGGATGAACACGGGCGAAGGAGGCCTAAGCCCGTACCATCTGGAAGGCGGCGCGGATATTGTGTTTCAGATTGGCACCGCCAAATACGGGGTGCGCGACAAGGACGGGCGGCTCGATGATGCGAAGCTGCGCGAGGTTGCCGAAAAACCTCAGGTGAAGATGTTCGAGTTGAAGCTTGCGCAGGGGGCTAAGCCCGGCAAGGGCGGCATTCTGCCTGCCGCCAAGATCACGCCCGAGATTGCCGAGATACGCGGCATCGAGGTGGGCACGGATTCGATCAGCCCGAACCGGCATGAGGAGATCGGCAGCTGGGACGACCTGCTCGACTATCTGGCGCATATAAGAGAGGTCACCGGCAAGCCAGTTGGCATCAAGACGGTCTACGGCGCCTCCGCCCCGTTTCGCGACTTGTTTGAGACGATCAATCGGCGCGGGCCGGAGCTGGCGCCGGATTTCATTACATTGGATGGGGGTGAAGGTGGTACCGGTGCGTCGCCTTTGCCCCTGATGGATTTGGTGGGTGTCTCGATCCGGGAAAGCTTGCCGGAGGTCGCGAACCTCTTGCGTGCCTATGGGTTGAAAGAGCGGATCCGGCTGGTGGCCTCTGCCAAACTGATGGTGCCAGGTGACGTGGCCTGGGCCTTGGCGGCGGGTGCGGATTTCGTGACCTCGGCGCGTGGGTTCATGTTCTCGCTGGGCTGCATTCAGGCGATGAAATGCAACAAGAACACCTGCCCCACGGGCATCACCACCCATAACCCACGCTTCCAAAAAGGGCTGGTGCCGGAGGACAAGTATAAGAAGGTGGCGCGCTACGCGAAGAATATCGTGAAAGAGGTGGAGACCATCGCCCATTCCGTGGGTGTTGAGGAGCCGCGGCTGCTCAGGCGCGAGCACGTGCGCATCGCGCAGGACAATGGCGGCTCAGTCCTTTTGAGCGAGCTTCACCCCGATATTGCGCACAGATGATACCCGCGTAAGCCTTAGACGGATCTGGGTCCCCGATTGTGACCTAGTTTACAGACCGACGATAGTTCCTGCCCTAGCATGCCCAAATTCAAATTGTTTTGGGCATGCGCTTAGCGCCGCACGTTTGGACAGGGACGACCTGAATGCAAGACCTAACATCTTTTGGGTGCACGCGCTTTGTTCAGGCGCCTAGTGAGCTTGAAGGTGCGCTTGGGTGGAGCAAGCTAGCCACTGACCGACATGCCCGTTGTTTTACCGAGTGACTTTATGACCGATCTATTTGCCTATCTGGCCTGCGGTTTCGTTTTCTTTTCCGCGACGACCAACACGGCCAAGTGGTTTCGCTTGGCCTCTCTGTGTTCCAACATTTGTTTTGTGATCTACGGGTATTACCACGAGCTCGCCCCAATTCTCTTCCTTCATGGGGTGCTGGCCCCGATGAATGTGATGCAGCTTCTGCGCGCCTTGAGCCAGGATCGCAAAACCGGTTCCCGTCATGTCGTTATGCGTGAGGGTGATCGCTCCTATGTCGTCGCCCGCAAGGCATAATCACGCACCGGCAACAACTTCGTGAGGCGTCACGGTTTTCCTTTGTCCTCGCCGCCCTACGGTTCATACGGTCGGCAGAGACAGAAAAGGACATCCTATGGCGCATCGATATAAATCTGATTTGAGCTGGTCGGACGTGACCCCTGAGCATGTTTATCTGAACCGCCGGGCCTTCATGACGGGCGCCACGGCCCTGGCCGCAGGCAGCATTGCCGCGCCGGGATTGGCCGCGACCTCCCCCTACTCCACTGATGAGGAGCCTAATGCCTGGGAGGAGATCACCCAGTACAACAATTTCTACGAGTTCGGCACTGGCAAGGGCGACCCTGCGCAATATGCCGACGCGCTGACGACGACGCCTTGGGCGGTGGAAATTGATGGGATGGTCGACAAGCCCGGGTCCTATTCTTTTGAGGACATCATGTCCGCCATGACCATCGAGGAGCGCATTTACCGCTTCCGCTGCGTTGAGGCCTGGTCGATGGTCATCCCGTGGAACGGGTTTGAGTTGGCGGATTTGCTGAATATGGCCGGTATCCAAGAAGGCGCGAAATATGTGGCGTTTGAGACTCTCTACCGCCCGGAGGAGATGTGGGGCCAAACCCGAAACTTCATCCCCTGGCCCTACCGCGAGGGGCTGCGGCTGGATGAGGCGATGCACCCGCTGACGATCATGGCGACGGGCATCTACGGCAAAGACATCCCCAACCAGAACGGCGCGCCTTTGCGTTTGGTCGTTCCATGGAAATACGGGTTCAAATCCATCAAGTCGATTGTGAAGATCACGCTCACTGATACCCAGCCGGAGGCCAGCTGGAACATGCTCCAGCCGCGCGAATACGGCTTCTATAGTAATGTGAACCCCGAGGTGGATCACCCACGCTGGTCGCAGGCGTCCGAGCGGCGCGTCGGCGGCGGGCTTTTGGCCAAGCGGATTCCGACGCTGATGTTCAACGGCTATCAAGACGAGGTCGCAAGCCTGTATGAAGGCATGGACCTGACTGAGAACTACTGAAGCCAGAGATGACCCAGATGCAAATGCCCCGGCGCATGACAGTTGCCGAACGGATAAATGAGGTCCTGCGCCCGATTCCGGTCTGGCTCGTCTTCTGCCTGGGGGCGCTGCCGGGTGTCTATATAACAGCGGGCCTTCTTCTGGCGCTGACCGGGACCTATGACCTGTTCGGTACCCGGCTGGGCATCGACCCGGTCAAGACGATTGAGCATTGGCTGGGCGAGCTGGCGCTGCAGTTCTTCATTGCGACCATGGCGATCCGGGTGCTGCGCGACTGGTTCAAGATCAAACTGATCAAATTTCGCCGTACGCTGGGGCATCTGACTTTTTATTATATAGTGCTGCATCTGGGCGTCTGGATCGGGCTGGACCTGCAATGGCGCTGGGACGAGATCTGGGCCGACATCTTGAAACGCCCTTATATAAGTATCGGGATGATTGCCTTCGTGATCCTGATCCCGGTGATGGCGACGTCGAATGACAGCGCGATCCGCAGACTGGGGCCGAAGCTTTGGCAGAACATCCATAAGCTGGCCTATCCAGCGGTGCTGCTGGGCGCGGTGCATTACGTGATGGTGCAGAAGGTCTGGGAGATTGAGCCGTTGATCTATCTGGTGGTGATCTGCGCGCTGCTTCTGGCACGTGGAAAAGCGCTTTTGCCGAAATTTGGCTGACATAAAAGCGTTGCTCTTCGACTGACTCGGATGATTCAGGTGACTCGGAGGCTGAGTCTGGGCAATTTCATCCACATTTTGTGCCAAGCCTGTGGAAAAGCCCTATTTCGCGGCGTTTGGCGCCGAAATGATGGGTTCTCCCGGCCACAAAACGCTCAATTTTCGAAAAGGAAAACAGAGCTAACCAATTGAAAATGAAAGATAATGGTAAATAAGCGCAAAAAATGTCATCTTTCTGCAAAAAACCACTTGCGGGTCTGAGCCGTGGGGCCTAAATACCCCCTCACCAGCGGGGCAGAGATGCACCAACGGGACGCCAGATGGGCCTTACGGCAAGGAAAGCGGAACAATAACAGAGATTTATGCAGGCAGTTGCGCCAGAAAGATCAAGGCGCTTCGGTTCGTTTTTGTCTCTACGCTCTTTGAAATTGATAGTATCTGAAGAGATATGTGGGCGGTTTGGCCATTTCGATGGATCAACTTCTTACATATCGACTGCTTAGACTTCGGTCGATGATAGCAGGTCAGCTTCACTGTTTGGACGGCTTCGTTACTTCGGTAACTAAGCACAACAAACAGAAAGAATGGTCAGCAAAGTTCAGTAAGCTTTGTTGATTGATATGTGCAGAGGTTCGACGTCAAGGATAAGCTCGTAAGAGCTTTTCAACTTGAGAGTTTGATCCTGGCTCAGAACGAACGCTGGCGGCAGGCCTAACACATGCAAGTCGAGCGCACCTTCGGGTGAGCGGCGGACGGGTTAGTAACGCGTGGGAATATGCCCAAAGGTACGGAATAGCCTCTGGAAACGGAGAGTAATACCGTATGTGCCCTACGGGGGAAAGATTTATCGCCAAAGGATTAGCCCGCGTTGGATTAGGTAGTTGGTGGGGTAATGGCCTACCAAGCCGACGATCCATAGCTGGTTTGAGAGGATGATCAGCCACACTGGGACTGAGACACGGCCCAGACTCC
>JBCCNB010000078.1:0-5804 GCA_039026055.1 Pseudomonadota bacterium
AAAAAGCGCGCGGGTTTTCTCGCCCCGGCCGTGGTAGATCATGAATTTGATCGGATCGTGCTTTTTAAGGACTTTCTTAATCCAGTTCGGTGTCGCTGCATCCTCCAGCACCTGAACCACACGATCGTTTTCCCGCGCATAAAGAAGTGGGAGAACACGGTAGTGGCACGTGACCGATCCATCAAGCAGGCCATCGGGTATCGTATTGCGCCCGCCGCCGAGGGAATGAATGACAAGGGGCAGGGCGATCTGATCGAGCCATGGGTCAAGCGACTGGCAAATCAGCTCGCGCGGAGGGTCGTCGCGAATGGCCACGGCGTAATCCAGAAACCGCTCACCAAAAGTATGCGGGCATCTGTAGAAGAAGAACCCGGCGTTGAAGTAGAGATATCTGCGCCAAAACTCATCCGGCCAAGAGGTGTCGAGCGAGCTTTCGAAATCAAGGCCGAACTTATCGTAAAGCGAGCCCCAGGTGGCGTTGTATCCCGGGCCGTAAAGCTGCAGTTCTGGCCATGTGCCTTCGCGGCGCATGGAGGCGGTTGGTTTTTTGAAATCAAACGGCACTTTGGTGATTTCATCCAGCACCAGCGTGTCGGTGTCGAGAAACAGGAACGGCTCGCCTTTGGGGAGCGCAAAAAGCGCCTCGATCTTGTTGCCATAAGGGTAGGCCGCGCCAAACTGGCGGCTTTTGAACGGAATGATCTCGGCCTCGAGGCGCTCCAACACCTCGCGCGCATCTGACCTGATCGCCGGCGATGATGGCCAGAGCGGCCCGGGCTTTGGTTCGGCGACAAAAAAGCGGCCGTCAAACTCTGGCGAGTTGGCGCGCAACGAGGCCGCAAACAGGATCGCCTCATACTGCAGCCGACCTGCATGGCCCACCACAACAATGTTGAACGGTTTGCGTTTTTTGGCGGGCATAGCGGGCTGCCGAACCTTTGCCTGTCTGCTCTTTTCTCAACTATAGGCGGCAAATGCGCCGTGCAATAGAGGCAATTGCGCTTATCATTCCCGAGGCGCACGGTATAGTGTTCCCTGACATATTGGATAACGGGAGATTTCGATGGCGGATTTGGATGCACACGTGCGCGAAAGCCAAGCGCAGGTTCAAGAGGCGCAGACGCGCATTGCCGAACTGACCAGCCGTATCGAGACCGCGCGGGCCAAGATTAAGGGCGGCGAGGATGCGAGCCTCGACATTGAGAACGCCAGCCTGGAGGATGTGCAGGCCCATACCGAGGTTATGAACGCCAATATAGCTGAGCTGATCATGGGGCTGGATGATGTGACGGCGGCGTTTTCCAAAGATTTCGACGAGATGCGCTCTAAGACCGGGTGGGAGAGCTTTGTTGGCGTCTTCAGCAGCGCGAAATCCGACAGCATGCGCCAGGACCGGATCCGCACGGCCAATATCGACGACAAGCTGCAAGATTTGATCGCCAAGTCCGATGTGATCGTGAGCCTGCTTGAAGGGCAGCTGACCATGCTGGAGGAGCAGAAAACGAAGGTCGAGGGCAATCTGGGCGAAACGCTTGATGAACGGGAAATGACTGTGGGCGAGCTGGAGACGTTGCGCACGGATATTCAGAACATGGATCCTGAGATCATCCGCCTGGAAAACGCCATCGGCAATGAGACGGATGCGGCGGCGCGCACGAAGCTCGAGACGGAACTGGCTGAAATGAATGCCAAATACAATGAGATGGTGCAGCAGGAGCAGGTGAAGCTGGCCAAGTCTCAGACGCTGGAGCGTTACATTGAGAAGGGAAAGACCTGGGTGGACAGCCTGCAGAACCAGGCCGCGACGCAGATGGTACTGATCAACAAGCTGCAGACAGACACCAAGCAGCGCGTGGTGCTTTATGATGCGCTTTCGAAGTCATTGAAAACCGCGCAGCAGCAGGACGTGGCGCACCGGATCAATGAGATCGGGGTGGAGACGGACAAAGAGGCGCAATCGGCCATGGCGGGCATCGGGGCGGCAACCAACAAGCAGATGGCTGACATGATGGAAAAGCACGAAGAGCACATGGTGTTTGCCCGCGACGTGCTTGAAGCCAAAGCGAAAGCCGATGAACGTTTCGCCCGGCGCTTCCAGAAGATCATCGAGAAACACGACAAGAACCTTTACGGGGCCTGAGCATGTCAGAGGCCGAGCGCAGCCCTTGGCGACGGATCTTCCTGCCTGTTGCTGTTGGATTTTTGTGTCTCGTCGTCAGTCTCTGGGCCGTGGGAACCGAGACCTATTGGCTGAGCAGTGTGGGGCTGGCTGGCGCTCTGTGGGCTTGCGTTGTGGTCTTGCTCAGAGTGAAATCGGGTCCGATCGTTGCGAACAAGAACTGGTAGGTCGGCGACTATGCCCATCATACGATACGCGATTGGTGCGATATGTCTGGCTTTGGCGATTTATGGCGCAAAACAGGATTTGACTTGGCTGATGATGTTGGGTGTTGTCAGCGCGTCCTCCATGGCGATCTTTATCCTGATCACGACGAGAACGGGGCCCGTGACGCTTAACCAATATTGCATTCAGTACAAACCCGATGATCCGGTGACCCATGGCAAGTGAGCCGAGCAATGTTCCGCGTGGGGATCAGGTCGGTCTGACCGATATGTTTGCCTCGCGCAGGTACTTTGCGAAGTTTGACCAGATCACCACGCATCTGGGCCAGGTGTCTGCCGTGATGCAGGCGGATGGGCAGCTCAATGAAACGGAAGTGGAGGTGCTCACCGGCTATGTCCGCGGGCTGGCCTACACGTTTCGGGCGCTTTCGATGAAGTATCTGTTGGTGGGGCGCGATACGGGGCAGTTCTTTGGCTCTCTGGCCATGGATGTGACCGAGAGCGGGTTTCCTGTGGCCAATGAGCTGATGGTGATGGCCAATGACGCCCAGCAGGCCGCGCGGCATCTGCAGAACATGCCGTCAACCGAGCGGATCAAGGCGCAGATGGTAGAGCAGATCGTGGGCGAGCGGACGATCCCGACGCGGCTGCAATTCTCTTTGTCTCAAAGGCTTTACTACGAAGAGCTGATGCGCGGGCATCTCTTCTGGGCCCGCAATGATCCGCAGGCGGTTTGGCTTCAGGGCGTGCAGCCTCGGGTCACCTACCTCGTGCATTGGGCGGTCTATGACAGTCAGCTGAACTTGCCCACGGTGTACCTCTTGGAGGTCGAGGACAGTGGCGGCAGCAAGGGGCTGCCCATTGACGGGCGGCGTTGGCCCGAGGTTCAGGCGCATCTGATGGGTCAAGCGCTGGGCGGGCTGAAGCTTCTGACCATTGCCAAGGGGTTTGACGAGGCGTTTGACGATCTGCATCCCAAGCGCTTGCGGCGGCTGCATTTGGGCCCGATGTATTCCCATGCGTTCACGCAGCAAAGCGGCCCCATTCGGCAAGTGCTTGAGGAGGCGAAAGCCCCGGCGGGCCAAGACTGGGCCCTAGCCTGGACGGATGAGATCTTGGAAAGCGAGCGCGTTGTGGAAGAAAAATCCGGGTGGTTTGGCACGGTGGAGCGCGAGGTCTTTGCGCTCGATCCGTTCTCGGGTCGTGGTGCGGAAACCGGCGTGACGCGTATGGTGCGCAGCTTGATCCTGCCCGAGCGGCCGTATCAGGTTCTGGCGGAGAAGGCGCCCTCGGGTTTTGCCAGTGTCGATAAGTATGTGGTCGGCCAGTCCGGTCGCGTGTTGCGATATTGAGGGGTGGAACTGAGTATTTTTAGAAAGATGAAGCAAAGGGTTTAGCGCGATGAAAAGGATCATCTTTCTTGGACTTGCCTTTTTGGCCGGATGCACCGCGCTAGAGCAGGTGGCGCCGACCGCTGATCAGGTGGCCGAGCGCTTTCTGATTGTGGACGAGACGCCTCAGCAGACGCAAACATGGCTTCTCAATCGCGGCTTCAAACAGGTGCAGCGCAACGGATATGGCGGGATCTGGCCAAGGACCGGGCCTTGTTACCAGACCGAAAAAGGGCTGCGCTTCCGATCGCAGACGGTCACGCGGGTCTGCTTTGCCGGTGATCGCGATCCGGCCGTGTTCGTTCGTCAGACCAATGGGATTTACTGGTCAGAGGTGTACCCGAGGGATCTGTCATACAATGTTTATACGCCAAGCGGGCTGGGTGGGATTTCTGATGAAACCGTGGAGATGCTGAAGCAATGAGCCTGACATCGGACCTTATGGAGCTGCGAGAAGACGACATCGTTAAGCATTACCCGGCCGCGAATGCCATGCTCGCCGGGTTTGATCACAGCCCGCGGATCGGGACAGCGAAAGAGGCGGCCAAGGAGGAGGCGTCTTCTGGCCTTGGCACACGGCGCCGGTTTCGCTCGACAACGCCTGGATTGGTGACGCGGCAGACCGCGCGGGCCGAGGGTGTGCATCTGATGGACACGATCCTGGCGGCGGATGAGGATGATCCGTTGCCCTCGCCACTTCAGTCCACAGTGCTTCATGCACTGCGTCGGGCGCTGTCGATCGGGCTTGCGGTGGGAGAGGCCTTTTCCGAGGCAACGGGGCTCGCTGATCTGCGCCGTGCGAATTTGGCGGGGTCCCTGGATACCGCGCGCAAGGGAGAGTTCACCGAGCTTCTGGCCGCAGAAGCGCTGGCTGTTTCTCATGTCTTTGCGAATGCTTGCGCCTTTCTCCTCGCGCCGCATAGCTCTGAGGTGAGCGTCGACCTGGGCGAAGCCGAAGAGGTGCTCACCGACAATGCGCAACTTGCCCTGCACGGCGCGCTTTGGGAGCTGGAGCAGGATATTGCAGCGCTGGCGCCGGATGACGTGCGGCTGGTTGCTGTGGTGACGGGCTATGCCGAGGGTTTGATGGCCAAGATAGGCTTGCGCGCCGCCAATGCGGCACGGCTTGAGGCGTTCACCGGGGCCGCGTGGCGGGTGGAGGCGGATGACTTCACGATTCGCGGGTTTGAAGCGGTCACGGGCAAGCAATCGACCACGCTGACCATGAGCTTCAAAGAGCCGCATCAGGTGGTGGGCAACCACATCGCCAAGTATCAGGCGCTGAAGCTTGCCAAGATGCTGATGGCCTATGATTTTGACCGCAAGCTCAACCCGTTTGAAGAGCTGGGTGGCTTCATCTTCACATTCATGGGCGATGGCAAGCCGGGGACGGGGAAGACGACGCTCATCCAGATGATGGCGGGGTTGATCCACGGGTATTGCGAGACGGCGGGCTATCCGTTTCGCTACGCGAACCTCTCGACGGAAAGCATTGATTCCTATCAGGGAAAGAGTGCGCAGAACGCCAAGAGCTTTATCAATGGGGTCTTGGATCCGGGTGTGATCGGGTTTGGCACGATTGACGACATTGATCAGCTGGCGGGCAAGCGTGGGGACCGTCAGAGCTCTGCCGGTCAGCTGGAAATCACAGCCGTTCTGATGGAGAGCTTTTCGGGCGCGAACACGGTGGTGCGGGGGAACTGCACGTTTGGGATGTTCTCGAACTACCCGGAGAATGTGGATGACGCGCTTCGTCAGAGGGCGGGCGCGCGGTTCCTCGTCGACGGACCGCAGACGCGAGAGGATTACATTGACATCCTCGCGCTCCTGATGGGCAAGAACCATGACATTCCGCTCGGGTCCCATGAGCTTTACGCCGCGCAGGAGATCAAGAAGGCCGTGGCTGCCAGTTTCGACAGTCACGCCCGCCCGCATGAGGAAGGCCTGCTAAAGGTCTACGAGCGCGTGGAAAAAGACATCGGCGCGCTTGATACGATTGCCAAGCTGGGCACGTATCTGAAAGGCATTCAGGAAGCCGACGACCGCTTCACGGGCCGCGCGATCAAGAAC
>JBCCNB010000079.1:0-5120 GCA_039026055.1 Pseudomonadota bacterium
ATCACCAGCAAGCCAGACAGTTCTTTGGCGCGCCAAGCCGATCACGTCCTCCTGCTGCCCAACGCACCCGAGGCCTGCGCCATCGGCATGGCCCCCACGACGTCGACCACCTGCACGCTGGTTCTGGGCGATGCCCTTGCCGTGGCCATGATGCGCCTGCGCGGGTTCGACAAGGACAGCTATCTGGCCTTCCACCCCGGCGGCACTCTGGGGGCACAGCTGCTGCGCGTCTCGGCCGTGATGCATACCGGGGCGGAACTCCCTTTGGTGCATGAGACGACGCCCATGGGCGACACATTGCTGGAAATGACGGCCAAGGGGTTCGGCGTGGCCGCCATCGTTGAAGACGGGCGGTTGACGGGCGTGATCACCGACGGGGATTTGCGCCGCAACCTCTCGGACCTGATGAGCCACACCGCCGGTGACATAGCCACCCGCGGCCCGCAAACGATATCGCCTGACAGCCTTTTGAGTGAGGCCTTGGGCGTGATGAACGACAGCAAAATCAGCACGCTTCTTGCGGTGGATGAGGATGGGCGGCTCTGCGGTCTGGTGCATATCCACGATGCATTGCGCGCGGGTGTGGCTTAGAAAGCCTTTGGTCTGCGCCCGGCGCGGAATCAAGGACGTAGTCCGCCGCGCCTTCGCCAGGCCGTCCCGTCGGCATGGCGAATTTGTTCAGCTAAGCGCATCGCTCGAATTGAGTCCGAGAATGCCAAGATAAAGCATTGCTGTTCAAATGTCGGATCGCCACGCCACGGCCTGTCAAAGGCGCTCGGTTAAGTCCCGGCTTCTTCAACCAAAAGCGCCTGCAACCCCGTCCGATAATCGGGATAGAGTAGTTCCACCCCCAACTCCTCCCGGATGCGGCGGTTATCCACCTTCTTGCTTTCCGCGTAGAAACTCCGCGCCATCGGGCTCATGTCTGCATCCTCGAACGCCACCTCGGGCGGCAGGGGCACGCCCAAAAGCTCCGCCGCATACCCGATCACATCCTGCGGCGGCGCCGGATCATTATCACAGACATTGTAAGCCGCGCCGGAATTGGGCCGCGCGATCGACGCTTCAAGTACCTGCGCAATATCTTCCACATGAATGCGACTGAAGATCTGACCGTCCTTGATGATCCGCCGCGCCGTCCCGTTCCGCACCTTGGAAAACGGCCCGCGCCCTGGGCCATAAATCCCCGCAAGCCGAAAGATGTGCAACGGCAAACCGGGGATCGCAGCCCAAGCCGCCTCCGCCTCCACCCGCATCTGACCGCGCTTTGTCGCAGGCGTCAGCGCCGCGCTTTCATTCACCCAAGCCCCCTGGTGATCGCCATAAACCCCGGTGGTCGACAGATACCCGGCCCATTCCAACCGATCTGCAATGCCCACTATCTCATCGCGGTAGCGTGCAAGCACCGGATCGCCTGCCTCCTCCGGGGCGGCAGAGACCAGAATATGTGTGGCCGTTTCAAATGCCGTCGAAAGATCACCATCGGGCCACAGCAGCGGTCTGACCCCTTCGGCCTCCAGCGCCGCGCATTTTTCTTCCTTGCGCGTGGTGCCATAGATCACCCAGCCCTGCGGGACCAGCAACCGCGCCAAAGCGCGAGCCGAATATCCGTGACCGAAAGAAATCATCGTCTTGGTCATGAGCAACCTCTTACGCAAACCGCCATGGCCCGTCCACCGCGCTTGATCCTCGTCCAGCCCCATGTCATCCTGCATCCAATTCACGATCAACGTGGAACAACAAGGCCAGAGCACCGAAAACACCCCAAGCCCCTGCATTCGAGAAAAGGAATCACGCCCCCGTGATCTGGCAAACGGTCCGCCACGGCGTTGTTTTCGGGAAACAGGCTTCCCAGCATCGGAAAAAAAGCACCGAAATCTGCAGAAATGCCTTGTTTATATACACTATCCGTTGTGTTTAGACACGATATACAGTTAAATCCGCCCTAGAGGCCCATAGGACCGGGCGGTTGAAGGAGACCATAAAATGGCAAAACCCATGACGAAAACACAGCTGGTGGCAGCACTGGCAGACGCAATGGACAGCGACAAGAAAACAGCAGGCGCGGCACTGGACGGGATCATCTCCGTGATCACCACCGAAGTGTCTGGCGGCGGCGCCGTCACTCTGCCCGGCGTCGGCAAGATCTACTGCCGTGAACGCCCTGCCCGCATGGTGCGCAACCCCGCCACCGGCGAACAGATCCACAAGGACGCCGACAAGGTGGTCAAGATGACCATCGCCAAGGCCCTGAAGGACAGCGTGAACGACTGATCTTGTAACTCACAAGACTTTCAGAAAGGGTCGCCCCAGAGGCGACCCTTTTCATTTGGGCCGCGGAGTTTTGGGGCGCGATCGGCGATGGACATCAAAGCGATCCTCATGGGGCTGGCCTTCGCCTTCATGTGGTCGAGCGCCTTCACATCCGCCCGTGTGATCGTTGAGGCCGCACCGCCGGTCTCCTCACTTGCCCTTCGCTTTTTAATCTCCGGCCTGCTGGGCGTTTTCATCGCCCGCATGCTCGGCCAAAGCTGGCGCCTCACCCCCGCCCAATGGCGCGCCACCATCATCTTTGGTATCTGCCAAAACGCGCTCTATCTGGGCCTCAATTTCGTGGCCATGCAAACGGTGGAGGCGTCCCTTGCCGCTATCATCGCCTCCACCATGCCGCTTCTGGTGGGCCTCGCGCTTTGGATGATCTGGGGCGAACGGATCGGGCCACTTGGGGTTCTCGGCCTTCTTGCCGGCGTGATCGGTGTAGCGATCATCATGGGCACGCGGTTGCACGGCGGGGCCGATCTTTACGGCATCGCGCTCTGCATCATTGGCGTGATCGCGCTGGCCTTCGCCACCCTCGCCGTCCGCGGAGCCACATCGGGGGGCAATTTCCTGATGGTCGTGGGCTTGCAAATGCTTGTGGGCGCGGCGGTACTGGCCGTGGTAGGCGCCGCTACGGAAACCATCGATGTCACTTGGTCTTGGCAACTGATCGTGGCCTTTGCCTACACCACTTTGGTGCCCGGGCTTTTGGCCACATTGGTGTGGTTCATGCTGATGGATCGGGTGGGTGCCGTGAAAGCCGCCACCTTCCACTTTCTGAACCCGGTGTTCGGCGTCGTTATCGCTGCCTTGATCCTGGGTGAGGCCATGGGGTTTTGGGACATCATCGGCGTGATCGTGGTGACACTGGGCATTCTAGCCGTGCAACTGTCACGCCAAAACCAAACCAAATCCACAGATTTTTCGCAGAAAAATCGTTAACGAAAATTCTGCGAATTTTCTGATTTACCCGATTGCACCCCGTGGCCCATCACCCACCTGCCCGCGATGCAAGAGCAGATGATCCAGCAGCACGCAAGCCACCATCGCTTCCCCGACCGGGACAGCCCGAATGCCCACACAAGGGTCATGCCGGCCCTTGGTGATCACCTCAGTGGCGCTGCCATCCATCCGGATAGACTTGCGAGGCGTGAGGATGGATGAGGTAGGTTTCACCGCAAACCGCACCACGACATCCTGCCCAGTGGAAATCCCACCCAAGATCCCGCCCGCGTGGTTCGACGAATATTCCGGCCCGTTCTCGCCCATGAAAATCTCGTCGGCATTGTCTGTGCCCTTGAGCCGCGCCGCTGCCATCCCTTCACCAATCTCCACGCCTTTGACAGCGTTGATCGACATGCAGGCCGCCGCCAGATCGGTATCAAGCTTGCCATAGACCGGCGCACCCAGCCCAACCGGCACACCGCGCGCGCAAATCTCAATCTCCGCGCCGACCGAATTCTGCCCCTTACGGATGCTCTGCAGATACTCTTCCCACTCTTTCAACGCACCCGGGTCTGGCATCCAGAAATCATTGCCATCAATCGCGTCCCAGTCGAACCGGCTACGATCGATCTCCATCTCGCCCATGCGGGTCATGTAGCCCTTGATCTCTAGTCCCGGCGCAAGCTTTTGCAGCGCCGCCCGCGCCACGCCTGCCGCCGCAACCCTTGCCGCCGTTTCCCGCGCCGAAGACCGCCCGCCGCCGCGATAGTCGCGATGGCCGTATTTCAGATGATAGGTGATGTCGGCGTGGCCGGGCCGAAACGTCTCCGCGATGTCGCCGTAATCACGCGACCGCTGATCTGTGTTCTCGATCATCAACTGAATGGGCGTACCCGTGGTCTGCCCTTCGAACACCCCAGACAAAATCCGCACCGCATCCGCTTCCTTGCGCTGCGTCGTGTGCTTGTTAAGCCCCGGCCTCCGCTTGTCCAAAAACTGCTGAATAAATGCCTCATCCACCGGCACGCCCGGCGGGCAACCATCCACCGTCGCCCCCAGCGCAGGCCCATGGCTTTCGCCCCAGGTTGTGACGCGAAACAGATGTCCGAATGTGTTCAGGCTCATCACCCTCTCCCTCAAGTCTCACCTCGGATAGCGTCGCAAAGGCCGGGTCTCAAGATGAAACGGTGGATAACGGGTGCGCTTTTGTGCCCTGATTCGCGAATCGAGCCGTGAAATGCGGGAAATCCGGGGAAAACGAATCAGGGCCATTGACCGATTCGCAACGCCTCGCCTATACCTTGTGGAATGCATCATGAAACCGGGCCCAAAATGCACCCGGCATGACAACTTGGGGGTTTTAACACGGAACCGATCGCAGGCAAGCGATACCACAAGCCAAGCCGCGGGTTCCATCATCTTTCGTCGCAGTCTTTGGGCAACAATTTGCACCGTACGCATCCGCACGAACGCGACATCACCAGTCAAAGTGGCAGGAATGATTGAGGGGCCGGGTCAACGGCCCCCTTTCTTTTGGGCGCGTTAGTGCGCCCACCGCGCCCACGCCGCGCGGTCCACTTGGTCTTGTCCTCGTAAAGCCGCTGATCTGCCAGATGCCGCAGGCTGGTGTAATTCAACGCCTCATCAGGGCAACATACAGCGCCGATCGATGCCTTGACCGTAACCGTCACACGCTGCCCTCGCTCCTCAGACAAATCGAGCGGTACGCTCAGCCGCATGCGCAGGCAGTCTATCACGCTGGTCAGACTGTCCGTGACCACCCCCGGCACCCACAAAGCAAATTCATCCCCGCCCATCCGCGCGGTCAGAATGCCCGTATGCACCGGAAAGCTGAG
>JBCCNB010000080.1:0-4747 GCA_039026055.1 Pseudomonadota bacterium
GATGGGTGGCGGCGATAAACTGCCCGCGATCACGATCGAAGAACAGGTGGGGGCAGAATAGATGCTGGTCTGGTTCCTTCCGCTGTTCCTGCTCTTCCTGCTCATTGGCTTGCCGGTGTTCTTCGGCCTGCTTGCCGCGCCGGGCATCCTGCTTTGGCTCGCGGGGCAGGAAAAGGACGTGGTGCTGCTCTACCGTAACCTTTACAACGGGATGGATAGTTTTCCATTGATGGCGATCCCGTTCTTCATGCTTGCCGGTGAACTCATGAATCGAGGCGGTATTACCATGCGGCTGGTGGAGTTCAGTCAAGCGATGATGGGCCATTTGCGCGGCGGTCTGGCCCACGTCAACATTCTGTCATCTATGCTCTTTGCAGGACTGTCCGGTTCGGCCGTGGCGGACACCTCGGCACTGGGCTCGATGTTGATCCCGGCGATGGAAAAGCAGGGATACACCCGAAAATTTGCCGCTGCGATTACCGCTGCAAGTTCTGTGATCGGGCCAATCATTCCGCCCTCGGGCATCATGATCATCTACGCCTACGTGATGGGCGAGAGCGTCGCGGCGCTGTTTCTAGCCGGCATTGTTCCCGGCGTGCTGGTGGGTGTTGGACTCATGCTCATGGTGAAGTTTCAGGCCGACCGGTACGACTTTCCCGTGGCGACCCGAAAACACACCTGGGGCGAGCGTGGGCAGGCCAGCCTCAAAGCCTTTTTCCCTCTGCTCACGCCTGTGATCATCCTGGGCGGCATCCTCGCCGGCGTCTTCACGCCCACCGAAGCCGCCGCCGTTGCGGTGGCTTATGCGTTGATCATCGGCCTTTTTGTCATGCGCACGATGACCTTTTCGGATTTGCCGGATGTGCTGACGCGCGCAGGCATTACCTCTGCGGTGGTGCTGTTGCTCGTGGGGGCGGCCATGGCGTTCAAAACAGTGGTCAGCCTCAGCCACGCGCCGGAAGCCATGGCAGAGTTCGTTCTCAGCCTGACCTCGAACCCGCTGATCCTTCTATTCCTGATCAACCTGCTCTTGTTTGCCGTCGGCATGTTCCTTGATGCAGGCCCCGCGATCATCATCCTCGGTCCCATCCTCGGCCCGATCTTCGTCAGCCTCGGCGTCGATCCCATTCACTTCGCGATCATCATGAGCGTCAACCTGACCGTCGGGCTCGCGACACCGCCCATGGGGCTTGTGCTCTTTGTGGCCTCGTCCGTTTCGGGAGAAAGGGTCGAAGCGATCTCGAAAGCGATCTTGCCGTTCCTCGCGGTTGAGGTCGTCGTGATCTTCCTCGTCACATATTTCCCCGCTCTGTCCATGACGATTCCCAGACTGACAGGCTTTGCAAATTAACAAATGAATCCAAATGGGAGGACCCAAATGCTAACTCAAACTTTCAAATCTCTGGCACTTGCTGCGCTGTTGGGCGCAGGCGCCGTGGCGGCCAGCGCACAGGATTTCATGATCCGTGCCACCGCCAACTCCAACGAAAACGATGAGGACTACGATGGCCTCGTTGTCTTCAAGAACTATGTCGAGGCAGCCTCCAACGGGGCCATCGGCGTAGAGCTTTTCATCGGTACGCAGCTCTGTTCGAACGGGGCGGAATGCCTGCAGGGCGTGGCGGACGGCTCGATTGACGTTTATGTCTCCACCTCGGGTGGCGCATCGGGCATCTTCCCTTATGTGCAGGTGCTCGACTTGCCTTACCTGATGGCCGATGACCGTATCGCCGAACATGTGCTCTCGGGTGATTTCACGCGCACGATGCGCACCATGGCACTGGAGGATTCCGGGAATACGATCCGCCTGATGACAATCGGCAACACCGGTGGCTGGCGCAACTTCGCCAACACGCAGCGCAGGATCGAGATGCCCGCAGACATGGAAGGTCTGAAAATCCGTACGGTGGTTGCCGACCTGCCGCAGGAGTTGGTCAAAGCGCTGGGGGCCGCGCCCACGCCGATCCCGTGGCCCGAGCTTTTCACGTCTTTCCAGACCGGCGTTGTGGAAGGATCGAAGAACGGGATCACGGACATCATGGGCATGAAGTTCCCCGACGCGGGCCTCAAGTACGTTACGCTTGACGGGCATGCCTACATGGGCGCGCTGTGGTGGATGAACAACGCGAAGTTCATGGAGATGCCGGAAGACATGCGCCGCGTCGTTGTCGACGGCTTTTATGCCCTGCAGCAGGCGACCTTCGCCTCGCCCAAGCGCAAGTCCATCGCGGCCTATGAGCAGTTTGTCGAGGAGGGCGGCGATCTCTATGTTCCAACACCAGACCAGAAAGCCGCTTTCAAGGATGGCGCGGCACCCGTCTTTGACTGGTTCAAGGCCAACGTCGGTCGTGGTGAAGAAATCTTTGACGCACTCACCGCCGCTGTGGCCGCCGCCGAAGCGGATGTCGGCGCCTCGCGGGCGGCCGATCTGAACTAGGTTCTAAGTAGCGGGCGAGGTTCAACAGTGTTTTGACCCTTGACTAATGTCGAACGCTTCGGGGCATCAGATGCGCAAACTTGTCTTCATTGCTAGCCTGGCGCTGGCTGCTTGTGGCCAGGTTGACGTGGATGGTGCTCCGGAGGGCGAGTTTACAGGGACTGCGGTGGTTGTGTGGGTCGGTGAAGGCAACACGCAATCTGGCGACGGCGCGTTCATTTTCGTTCCCCTCAGAGACAATGAGCTGACTTTCACCCGCGATGAAAAAGCAAATGTCTCCGAGGGGAATAAAGTCATACAGCCCGGTGCGTTTTACACCGACGGAGGCTCGATACCTCGGGTGGTACAGTCGATTCAGGGCTATAACGCATGGGCTTTTGGTCCTGCATACATCATACATGATTGGCTTTTCGTCGTCCGCAAATGCATCAATGATGACGAGGAATGGGCTGAGAACAGTCCAATTGCAAACATGAGTTTTCGCGAGAGTGCTGAGATCATGGCAGAGACTATAAAGACAGTAACGATGCAGTATGGGTTGCAGAGAAAAACAGGCGAGGCGGTGAACATTATCGCACCCGTCACGGCGGGACCCATCAGCTACAATCTGTGGACCGAGAAAAATGCTTGCAGTCTTCCGGAAAACGACCCGCTAATTCAGAAAGTTGTGGCGCAGGTCAATCGGGAAGCTGCTGCAGGCATTCTGTCTAGAGCTTCTGACTTCGACTTCGACGTCCAAAGCGCTGATCAAACGGATGGGTTGTTGCGACCAATTGTTGTGGCAGAGTTTGGCTTACCGCGAAAGCCGCGTCTACCGGAACCCGCACGTTGATTGCTTTTTTACCGAAATGGATACATCCAGACCTTGTAATCCTCGACCAGGATATGCGCCTTATCAATCTCTTCCGCCGTCATTTTCTTGACCACCTCTTCGAGGCTGATCGCGGCGTCCGGATCGCCGCCAATGGCGCTGAGTGTGTACCACATGTAAGCGCGCACCAGATCCGGCGCGGGCAGGCCGCGACCGACCTCATAGTACCACCCCACACCCGATTGCGCGCCCGGATGGCCTTTCATCGCCGAGCGCAGATACCACTCGAAAGCCCGCTGGTCGTCACGGGGCACGCCAAGGCCCATCGCATACATAACGCCGATCAGCTCTTCCGCGTCTGCGTTGCCCGATCGCGCGGCCGGCCAAAGCGCCTCATAGGCTTCCTCAAATCGTCCCTCTTCCATCATGTCGCGCGCCGCCTCGATCTCGGCGGCAAGTGGCGCGGCCATGAGGCAAAACGCAAAGGCAAGCTGGCGCATGGGGTGGTTTTATCCTGTCTAGCAGGGGCGACGCTGGCGGGCGATCTGCCACGCCCTCTGGGCCCCGATGATTTCCTGCCGTTCGACCCGGCACAGGCCGCGATCGGCCAGTCGCTGTTTTACGATACCATCCTGTCCGGCAATGAAAACATCTCGTGCGCCCATTGCCACCATCCGAAATTTGGCACCGGGGACGGGGTGAGCCTTGGCATCGGCGAAGGCGGGCAGGGGCTGGGCCCTGACCGGACACCCGGGCAAGGTGCGGACAAGGTGCGCAAACGCATCCCGCGCAATGCGCCGGGGCTCTGGAACCTCGGCGCGCGCGATCTCACTGTCATGTTCCATGATGGGCGGCTAAGCTTGTCAGATGACTTTGGCAACGGCTTCAATTCACCGGCCGAAGAGTGGCTGCCAAAAGGGTTCAATTCGCTCCTCGCGGCGCAGGCGGTCTTTCCGCTGGTGGCTCAGTTCGAGATGGCGGGCAACCCGGGCGAGAACGAAGTCATTGGAGCCGTACACGACCGGATCGACGCGGCCTGGCCCATTCTGGCCAAACGGGTGCGGACGACAGGTGACTACGGTGCGCGTTTTGTGGCGGCCTTCGACCAAATCGAGACAGCAGAGGATGTCGGCATTGTCGATATCGCCAATGCGCTCGCGGCCTTCATGGCACTGGAATGGACCAGCACCGACAGCCCTTTCGATCAGTATCTTGCAGGGGACACAACCGCGCTCTCGGCGACGCAGAGGGCCGGGATGGAGCTGTTCTATGGCAAGGCTGGCTGCGCCGCGTGTCATGCCGGCCCGCTGATGTCGGACCAGCGGTTTCACGCTCTGGGGCTGCCGCCTTTCGGTCCAGGGCGCACCCGCCGCTTTGATCCTTATGCGCGCGACGTGGGACGGATGGGCGAAAGCGATCAACTCGAGGACGCCTATGCATTTCGCACGCCCATGTTGCGCAACGTGGCGCTGACCGCGCCATATGGTCACAACGGCGCC
>JBCCNB010000081.1:0-4140 GCA_039026055.1 Pseudomonadota bacterium
GGCTGAACGCATGAGGGGCACGGACCATGGTGTTGTAGTCCTCATCGCGCGGATCGTCCGACCACAGATCACCGGGTCGGATCGGCACCGCCCAATCGGTGGGGCGGGTCATGCGATCGGGGCGATACAGCATTCCGACAATGCGGTGCACCCCAACAGGCGTCGCGCCATCCCCTTCGCGTTTGCGCACGCTTATGCCGCCACGCCCGACTGTGCAGGGAAACAATCGCCCCGCAAAACGCAGGCCCAAAGGGGTCAAAACAAGATCGGTCGGGGTCATGATTGTGGCGGCAAGGCTTCGAAACAGGGAAGGCCGTCAGCGACCACATGAAAAGGCTGGATGTCCTTTGTGTGGATCGCAAGGCGCGGGCCGCGGTAGTCCTCTTCCGGATTGTCCAGCGTGCCGACCTTTACAATTGTCAACTGCATGTCAGGGCGCAAGGTCGTCAGATGGGTGCCACAGGTGGGGCAAAACTGGCGGGTACGGGGCGCTTCAAGGTCACTGCGGGCAAAGGAGGTGAGCTTGCCTTGCGTGATAACAAACCCATCCTGCGGCACAGCCATGAAAAAGTTCGGCCCACCGCCCGAAATATACTGGCAGGGACGGCAATGGCACTGCGCCTTCAGCACGGGCGGCCGAGTGATCTCATAGCGAATGGCTCCGCAGTAACATCCACCTTTCATTCCAGCCTCCCGGTTACAGAATATGGCCCGACTTGGCCGCCTTGGTCGCCAGATAGGCGCGATTGAAATCCGTTTCACCCACTTTCAACGGTACGCGTTCCGGCACCGCAATCCCGCTGGCCTCCATCATGGTAACCTTGGCCGGGTTGTTGGTGAGCAAGCGCACCGCGCCAAAGCCCAGTGACTTCAGAATGTCCGACCCAAGACGAAAATCCCGCTCGTCATCCTCAAACCCAAGACGGTGATTGGCCTCTACTGTGTCAAAGCCCTGATCCTGAAGAGAGTAAGCGCGCATCTTGTTGGCCAGCCCGATACCGCGCCCCTCCTGGTTGAGGTAAAGCAGCACACCGGCCCCTTCCCGGCCCATCTGGGCAAGGGCCGCGCGCAGTTGTGGCCCGCAATCGCATTTCAAACTGCCCAGAACGTCGCCCGTGAAACAGGCCGAGTGCAGACGGGCCAGCACCGGGGCACTGCGATCCGGGCGGCCGATTTCGATAGCGTAATGCTCCTCGCCCCCATCTTCGGGACGGTACACATGCACGCGCCCGGCTTCGGACGCGACCATAGGCAGACGTGCGGCGACGACGGGTTGCAACTGGCTGTGGGCGGCCAGATAGGGTGCAGCCAAGGCCATGGGCACAGCCGTCAAGCCCTGTTCAGCAGCAAACCCCAACCCATCCTCGATATCTGCGCACAATGCAGCCGGTAACAGCCGGGCTGACTTGCACAACTGCACAGCGGCGCGATGCGGGCCCGCGTCGCCGTCGCGCACGGACGCCAACGGGCCCTTCATGGGGCTCGACAAATCGTCTGCCGGATCGGCCAGTGCCTGCAACCATCCCAAGGCCACAGCATCCGGGACCACGATCCGTGCAATATCTCCGTCATAGGCGCGGGCCTTTAGCGTTTGCGCGCGCCAGCCGGTCAATGCGAGCACAGGTGCTGTGCTCAACGCGCGGATGCTTGCCAGCCGTTCCTCTGATACCGTTTCGACCGCCACCGCGATCACAGATGTCGCGCCGGTCAGGACTACGGGCACGCCCATGCGCAAATCCGCCCGGGCCCGCGCCAGCGTCTCAACGATGTTCGGCCCAAGGCCCATGTTACAAAATCCTGTGCAGTGTCCCGCCCGACATAAGCAAATTGGCCCGTAATTGAAACAATTGCCGTCCAACCGACACATGGGCGTGAGACAAAACTGGCAAAACTTGCCCAAATCGAGAGTTGCCCACATCTATGCTGCAACGAAACGGGAGATGACAGATGGCACAGCTCAAGAAAATCCTTCTGGTCGACGATGACGAAGACCTGCGCGAAGCGCTCAGCGAACAGCTGATCATGACTGAGGACTTTGACGTCTTCGAGGCCGGAAACGGCAGTGATGCGCTGGTCAAGGCCAAAGAGGCGATCTACGACCTCGTCATCCTCGACGTCGGCCTGCCCGACACAGACGGGCGCGAGTTGTGCCGCGTGATGCGCAAACAGGGCGTCAAATCGCCGATCCTGATGCTCACCGGGCATGACACGGACGCTGACACTATCCTCGGCCTTGATGCGGGTGCCAACGACTACGTCTCTAAACCCTTCAAATTCCCGGTTCTTCTGGCCCGCATCCGCGCACAGTTGCGCCAGCACGAACAGTCCGAAGACGCCGTGTTCACCCTCGGGCCCTACACGTTCAAACCGAGCGTGAAGATGCTGATCACCGAGGATGACAAGAAAATCCGGCTGACCGAGAAAGAGACAAACATTCTCAAGTTCCTCTACCGCTCGACCGACGGCGTCGTGGCGCGTGACGTGCTGCTGCATGAGGTCTGGGGTTACAACGCCGGGGTGACCACGCACACGCTGGAAACCCATATTTACCGCCTGCGCCAAAAGATCGAACCCGATCCCTCTAACGCGCGGTTGCTGGTGACGGAATCAGGTGGTTACCGCCTCGTCGCCTAAGATTGACTCAGATCAAGGCAGCGCACATGGCCCTGATCTATCCAAAATACGGCACCCGCGCATGTCGGGGCCACCTTCCGGCAAAACATGCACCTCCCTGTTGGACTTGCCCGGGCCGCGCGCCCGGGTTTTTTTTGGGCAACGCCTACCGCGCATATCAAACGGTGCTTCCATCAACTTGCTCCAATGCGGCACCGCATTGAATGACGGCAACGAGCCCATCTTGCGAGAATGCTGCATTGCAGCCAAAGTCCATTCCGAAGTGTTGGTGAGTCAAAATGGCTGAAATAAGAAAACTGAAACGGCAAACTGTGTATGAAAACCGCTGGATGAAAGTCCATGAAGATGCTGTGCAGTTTCCAGATGGCGCCGAAGGCATTTACGGCGTGGTGGACAAAGAAGATTTTGTGCTGATCGTGCCAAAGCACGATGACGGTCGGTTTCAGCTCGTCGAGCAGTATCGATATCCGGTTGGTGGCCGCTATTGGGAATTTCCTCAAGGATCATGGGAGACAAAACCAGGGTCTGACCCAGAAAAAGTGGCTATCGGCGAACTCGAAGAAGAAACTGGTTTTCGCGCCTCTCGTCTTCAGAAGCTCGGACACCTGTATGAAGCCTATGGCTTTTCTAACCAAGGCTTCCATGTCTTTTTGGCGAATAATCTGAAACCCGGAAAAATCGCACGCGACCCTGAGGAGCAGGGTATGCGAACGATTGCATTTACGCGCGATGAAATCACCAAGATGATTGTATCTGGTCAAATCAAGGATGCGCCGACGATTGCGGCATTGGGTCTTCTTACGATTTCGGAAGTGAAGTAGCCGACATTGGAGCAAGCGTAGCGAAAGCCCGGTTGGTCCGCACAGCAGACTGTAACTGCGCACCTTACCTTCCCGCTACGCATGCCTAGCACGTCTGGTGGCAAAGAAATCACGCAACAGAGCTTCGGCCTCAGATGCCCCTATCCCGTCATAAATCTGCGGCACATGGTGGCTTTGGGCATGCGAAAACACGCGAGCACCCTGCGCGACACCACCAGACTTTGGATCCGAGGCCGCGTAGTAGAGCCGTTCAATTCGCGCAGCAGCGATTGCGGCCGCACACATCGCGCAAGGCTCAAGCGTGACATACAAGGAATGGCCGCCAAGCCGTTCAGACCCCACAGCGGCACAGGCGGCCCGTATCGCCAGCATCTCGGCATGGGCTGTCGGGTCGTGCAGTTCGCGCGTCCGGTTTCCGGCGCGGGCGACGATCTCACCGGCAGGTGACACGACCACCGCGCCCACAGGCACCTCATCCCGCGCACCCGCGCTGCGTGCCTCTTCCAAGGCGATGTTCATGAACGATCGAAACTCCATTCCCTCACCTGCCACGTCCCTTGCGAGCAGCGCAAGCCACCGGTATGGCCTGTGCATGACTGACACCCCTCCAAAAGGCGACCGCATCGCCAAGGTTCTGGCCCGCGCAGGCCTCGCGTCGCGCCGTGGTGCTGAGGCAATCATCACC
>JBCCNB010000082.1:0-3681 GCA_039026055.1 Pseudomonadota bacterium
CATCAAAGGCCCGGTCCATTGCGCGTTCCTGGGTCTCGGGTCCGACAAAGGGCACAGTTGAAGGCAAGGTTGCGGCCAGCGGGGTCAGGGCGAATTTGGTCATGAGGTTGGCTACCGTGCGGCGCAGTGCATCGCAAGTCAGGAGGGCCCGCTTGGGCGGGTCAGGACGTAAAGCGCCGCACTTCCCATGAAAACGGCCTGGATCATCAGGAGCATCGGCGCCAACCCGGCCAGCAGGCTGCCGAGAAACGTAGCGGCCATCAATGTGCATGCGAGGATCTTGGCGTAGCGCGGTATCGCACCATGCATCTCCCAATCCGTAATCAGTGGGCCGAATGTGCGGTGCGTCACAAGCCAGTTGCGCAACCGTTTCGAGCCCTTGCCAAAGCAGAACGCGGCCAGAATGATGAAGGGCGTTGTGGGCAGCAGAGGCAGAAACACCCCGATCCCGCCCAAGATCAGGGCCCAGATCCCTGCTGAGACCCAGAGAATTCGTATCGCTGCGGAACGGGTTGGCGGCTCTGGCATGGGGGGGCGCATATCACGTTGTTGCGGGGCTGGCATCAAAAGTGCCCTCACGTTTTGCTGGTCAGTTGAGCGTGAACAGGTTTTGGTGGATGAAAAGGGAGGCTCCTATGACACGTGTGGCTGTAACGTACAAAGAACATGTCGCCCATGTGCGTCTGACGCGGGCCGATAAGATGAATGCGGTCGATCAGGCGATGATCGATGGAATTATCGCGGCAGGAGAAGAGGTTATGGCCTCGGACGCACGGGCTGTCGTGATTTCGGGCGAAGGCAAGGCGTTCTGCGCGGGCATCGACATTTCCGGCCTGTCTGGGATGATTGGTAAGGATCCCGGGGATCTTTTGATGCCGCGCACCCATGGGGACGGTCTGACGAACCAGTGGCAAGAGGTCGCGATGATCTGGACACGCGTGCCGGTGCCGGTGATCGCAGCCTTGCACGGGCCGGTCTATGGCGCCGGATGTCAGCTGGCGCTTGGGGCTGACGTCAGGATCGCGGGCCAAGACGTTGAAATCGCTGTAATGGAGATGAAATGGGGCATTGTCCCGGACATGGGGGGTATGGTGCTTCTGCCCCTTCTCGTGCGGGGTGATGTGTTGCGGCGGATGACCTACACGGCCGAGCCCGTGGGCGCGCAACAGGCGCTTGACTGGGGGTTGGTGACAGAACTGGCCTATGAGCCGTTGGAGGCCGCGATGGGCATGGCACGGACGATCGCTGGTAAGTCGCCCTCTGCCATCAGAGCGGCCAAGCGATTGATTTCCTTGGCGGAAAAAGAGCGTGTAGCAGAGGTCTTGCTGGCCGAAAGCCGCGAGCAGGCAAACCTTATGGGCAGACCCGACCAGATGGAGGTTGTGGCCGCCGCCATGCAAAAGCGGGCGCCCGTTTTCAAGTAGGTCATGCGGCGGCCAAAGCCGTGTTCTTTGCTCATCTCATGGCATTTGACCGGATTGTGTTTCGGCCCGACACGGAAGTGCTGACGGACTTACGTCAGATGTCTGCGCTTTTTCGTCAACTCGTGAAGAAAAAGTCATCCGGATGAAATGAACCTTGTCGGTTTTGGTGGAGGTTGGTTTGTCTTGGTTGGGCGATGCTTTGTGATCTTTGGGGAGCGGTGTGGACGTATGTCTGGGCCTATTCTTGGGGGATGTTCCCGATGGGTTCAAGCGTGTGGCGAGTGCTGAACCGGTCCGCGCATTCCAATGTGGCGTATTCCACTGCATCGAAACCGCGCAAGGGTCTGCGCCGGTGAATGACCCCTGCCTTGAAGAGGCCGTTTATCGTCCGGGCCAGGGCAGTGTCAAAGCTGTCGCCAACGCTGCCGACCGTCAATTCCGCGTCACGACTGACGCGATCTGACGGGCGTGACGGGTCAGCGCGCTTGGCCAAATGGTCATAGAAAGTTGCGGGGGCAATCGGCATGGCGCGGCAGGTTGGCCCGACCCCGTGACCCCCCGGTGGTCTTCTATGAACCGGATCATCGTTTGAAGGGGCGGTCGAGCTCCGCCCGGGTAAACTATACGGACGCTTTGCAGAGGCTCTCGTTCATCACCTGCTTGCATTCATGCACCTCATGCACCTCATGCACATCACCCATATCACGCTCAATGGCGCTCGCCATTGTCCCCCCACCAATGGCTGACAAGGCTCGCTCCTCTGGGTCCGCTCAGTCGTGACGCTGCCGCGCTGGCCAGTGTCAATCTCGACCTTCTTGACCGTTCGTCCAGCGTCGCTGGCGCGCAACTGATCTTCGATGCAATCGACACAATCGTCCCTCTCGGGACAGTACGGCATGAGGCCCTGCGGGGCCGTCGACCAGCGGCTTTCATGCTGACCTGTGCCATCCAATACCATCCGAACGGCATCTGCGCGCACTTCCAATGAATATCTGTTCGCGGTCTCGCTCATGATGCGCCATTACAATCAAGAGCTGGAACCTCCGGAAAACACGGCTCGGTTCAATTTTGCATCGACGGGCCGACGAGGCGTTTTCTCAGATGCGTTCAACAGGGACTGTTTGAGCCGTCGCAATGGCGCATCCCGCTAGCTTATCGGCACTTCCCATTGAACAACCGCGCTGCCGTCGCCGTCAATTCGGCATTGTCAATTCTACCAGTCTCAGCGCCATGGATCAGAACAATCCCAGCAGCGAGGTTGAGCGCATCAGTGATTGTCTGCACGGCCACGATCAGTGGGTACAATGCCCCGATAAGCTCTGCCTTTGGGAAAGTCGCTCTCATTCGTCTGGGATTTCGAATCCACCCGTATAGTTTGGCATCGCGTCGATGATCTGTTGCATCACATTTGTGATGAGGTGTGTGACCAGAGCGACTGGCAACAGGGTCGTTGCCGTAGCGCGGCCAAGGTCGGTAGCGAGCCGATTCTGTGGAACAACGTGTTGCGAGCGCAGAAAGTGTGGCTTCAAACGGAGCGCGTGCGCCTTTCTTGTCAGGCTTTGCACGGTTTCTGCGGTGCAGGAAAGATCTTGGCTAGTTTGCGGAGGTTTTGGGCGGTGGCGGCAAGTAGGAACTCATCATTTGCACTGCATGGGCCGCGTAACCGCAATCGTCCCAACCCGAGAATGCGTTTGAGGTGGTCGAAGAGCATTTCCACCTTCTTTCGCAGGCGCATTGAGATCGCATATTGCTTTGTTTTGACAATGTCGCGGGCGACCTGACGGGCATCTTCATGTTCTTCGCGGGTGATCTTGCGGGCGTCGGCATTTGGGCAGCACTTCATCTTTGATGGGCAAGCTTGGCATGTATGTTTTAGAGCTTGGTACTTAGCGACACCCTTGCCGCTGGGGCCTCGGTTCGGGTCGGAATAATTGCGCCGGAACTGCTTGAGCGGCTCACCTTCAGGGCAAATGTACTGGTTGTTTTCGGGGTCCCATTCGAAGTCGGTCCGGGACCAAGTGCCATCTGTTCGCCCTGCTTTATCCAGCACAGGAATGTGAGGTTTGATGTCGCGATCTATGAGCCATCCCAACATTGGCCCTGATCCATAGGCACTGTCCGCAATCAATCGCTCCGGATCAATCTCATGTTGTTCCTTGATCCGATCCAACATGGTGCGCACGGATCCGACTTCGGCCTGCCGGATTGATCTGGTGCCTTCCACATCGACGATGACACTGTGATCGGTGTCGATCAG
>JBCCNB010000083.1:0-3264 GCA_039026055.1 Pseudomonadota bacterium
GTCACCGGGTTGATGTTTTTCATCTCGACCGTATCGCCGATGCTGAATTTTGGCGCGACCCCCTCGTCTAGGCGAGCGGACGCGCCGGTGGCGATCAGCCCGAACACAATGACGGGTGTCAATGTTGGCATCGGGCGTCCTCCATCGCGATGAATTTTTTGCGTGCATCCAGCTCTTCCTGGGTGACCACGCCTTCTCAGTCAAAGGCGTTTCCGGCGAGGTCAGCCAATGCTCGCAATAGCTCGTTTCGAGGTAATGTGGGGGCCGCATCCGTTCGATGGCGTGGCGGAACTCATCTACGTCGTAGTGACCGCCCGCACAGCAGGAGACGAAGAGCCCGAATAGCGGGCGCTCCCATTCGTCTTAGAAACAGGGTTCTTCCTTGGAGGGGTTGATGGGGCCGAGCCCGTCCATGCCACCCAGATCGTGTATGCCGTTCAGACGACTATCCTTTCTGTAATGCGCGGCCGTTTAGTGCGCAGTGGGCACGTCCGTTCCGATCATCGCATCGCGGGTCACAAGCTCGGATAGTTGAGCCTCGGTCATGCCGTCCGTGCCGTTGGGCCGCTTAGGCGGCACCAGATAGCGCAACTCGGCAAGACTGTCCCAGACGCGGATCTCGGTCTCTTCCGGCGGGCTGACGCCAAATTCCCTGAGCACCCCGCGCAGGTCCTTTACCACTTTGGCGCGGTGGGGCGCGGCCTTGTACCAGACCGGCGGCAGGCCCAGCTTCGGCTAAGGATGGCAAGAGCAGAGCGTGCAGACGACGATGTTGTGCACGCTGTCGGTGCTTTCGACCCTCGCCATATCCTCCCCCTGCTCGCCCGAGAAGCTCCTCGATGACGGCGGTTGCATCGCTTAGCAGCCGGTCTTTGCAGGCTGGATCGGTCCACGCCTTGGCACAACGCGCGCGCCGTTGCGTGGCCCAATCTTGGTCTCATAAGCTTCAACGATCAGCTCAATCGCTTCGGGATCGATTAGCTATTTCTCTGTCAGTACGGATTCCATAGCCTTTACGCGCAATTCCACATCCGACCTCGGTTTGTTGTGCGGGTGGGGGTGGTCATGGGGCATCTTTGTTGTCTCCTTGGCAATACGGGTGCGCGTGGCCGCGCGCGGCAGCGGCGCCCGACCGGTCTTTGGCAAAGTCGACTTGGCTCCGTGTAGTGGTCGGAACCGGGTCAGGACTCGTGTCAGCGATGACTAATAAACGAGCATCTCGTTCGATGACTGCAAAAACTGGAGGTTTTTTCTGGCAATCTGTTGCAGCCCAGATGTGTTAAGGTTAGCCAAAATTAAGTTTCCAATTCAACTAAATTCATTCAAGAATTGGAGCTGCACGTTTGGGGTGTCTGAATCGGCGAAGTTCGGCAAGGAACAACGGTTCATTTTATTTGGTTAAATCAATACGTAACGCGCTCAATGCTTATCGTTTGAACGCGGCGGAATGGAAACGAACCGTCGGCGCTCGCGCCAAGCGGCGCTAGAAAAAGGTGGGGACTGTTGGATGATAGACCGCCCAGACTCAGAGGGTGTGCGCGCTGCGGGGGCGGAACTGGGTATGCGTTTGAGCCTGGAAGACAGTGCCTCTTTTCTAGGCCTTATGGAAGGTCTATTTGAGGCTTACGACCTTGTGGATGACATGGAAAGCACGCTGCCAGAGGTTAAATATGGCCGCGCGCCGGGCGTTAAACCCGCCCCCGAAGACAATCCCTTCAATGCCTGGGCCGTCAAAGCGGAGATTAAGGGGGCTGCCAGTGGCAAGCTGTCCGGTAAGACCGTGGCGATCAAGGACAATGTGAATGTTGCGGGCGTCACCATGGAGAATGGCTCGACCATTCTTGCCGGCTATATCCCAGAAACCGACGCCACAATTGTCACCCGCTTGCTTGATGCCGGCGCGGATATCCTCGGCAAATCGACCTGTGAGTACTACTGTGCCTCCGGCGGCAGCCATACGTCGGCGAGTGGACCCGTAGAGAACCCGGTAGTTCCGGGCCACAATGCGGGCGGATCCTCCTCTGGCTCTGCCGCATTGGTCGCGGCGGGCATCGTCGACATGGCGACGGGTGGTGATCAGGGCGGGTCGATCCGGATCCCTGCGGCTTTCTGCGGAATTGTGGGACTGAAGCCGACCCATGGGCTGGTGCCCTACACAGGTATTTTCCCGGTTGAATTGACCGTGGACCACGCCGGGCCAATTACGCGGACTGTGGCCGATAATGCGCTAATGCTGGAGGTCATGGCGGGCCCTGACGGGCTTGACCCGCGCCAGACCGGTGCGCCCGCGCAGGCCTATTCCGAAGGTTTGGAAATGCCCACACGCGGGTTGAAGGTTGGTGTAATCTCCGAGAGTTTTGGACATCCCGGGGCTGAGGCTGAGGTCGATGCCCGCATCCGCGAGGTGGCTGATCGGCTGAGCGCGAAAGGTGCCGAGCTTGAGGAGGTATCGATGCCGCTGCACGCGGCGGGCGCCGCAATCTGGACGCCCATCTTCCTCGAAGGGGCGACCGAGATGATGATGAACCAGAACGCCTATGGCACCAACATGAAGGGTGTGTTCCTCGAAAGCCTTTTGGACAGGCAATCGCATTGGAAAGCGCAGGCCGATGACATGTCGGAAACACTGAAGCTAGGCCTTTTGATGGGGCATTACATGTCGTCGCGCCACAAGGGTAGATATTATGGCAAAGCGCAGAACCTGAACCGTTTGTTAACGGCGGCCTATGACGATCTGCTGACCCGGTTTGATGTTCTGTTGGCGCCGACAACACCCATGGCGACACATCCGCTGCCCAGTCCCGATGCCAGCCGAGAGACGATTGTCGAACGTGCCTTTGCGATGATCCCGAACACTGCGCCGTCTTGTGCCTCGGGCCACCCCAGCATTTCAGTACCGGCCGGAACGACCAGCGATGGCAGACCCATCGGAGCGATGTTCGTAGCTGCTAAGCAGGCGGAAAAAACGCTCTACCGTGCCGCCGCGGCGGTCGAACAGCTGAGTTTTGAGCAAGAGGCGGCACAATGACCTCGTCGCCACCCCGTCCTGCACCACTGGCTGTGTCCGGGTGCAGGGCGCACAAATCGGTCCCGGCACTGCTCGCGACCTAAGACCAACAGAAAGAGGTGGTATGAATGATTTTTGAGGGACCGAACGCCCCGGAATTTGTGAGGATTTTGGGGAGGCGGATAGGTTTCGGGCTGAACGCGTTATTTGGGCATTGCGACCCTGTGAAGGAGCTTAGCCTTCGCCTGTTTCCGAAC
>JBCCNB010000084.1:0-2656 GCA_039026055.1 Pseudomonadota bacterium
AGCACGCCGTTCAAAAGGTGCAAAGCGGCCTTACGGGCGGGCGCGGCGGTTTCACTCATGCAGTTATCCTTGGCGGCAGGTCCGGCGCGGCATATATCAGGGGTACTGACGTGACGAAAGGCCTACCATGAGCGAGACCAATAAGGATCTGCCCGCTGCAGCACAACGTGCCCTGGCTGAAGCCGAGGAACGTCGCAAGGATGCCGACAAGACCGAACGGCCCAAAGAACTGGGTGGTCGCAAAGGGCCCGAACCCGTGCGCTATGGAGATTGGGAAAAGGGTGGTCTGGCGATCGACTTCTAGTCGGCTTCAGCCGCCTTTGAGCTGCAGATCGGCAAATTCACCCGCACCTTTGTCGGAAATGAATCGGATCGTGCGGCCCTGAAGCTTCACCATCTGGCAATTCGCGCCCAGGTTCCGCTGGCCCCAGAACAAATCGCGGCAGAAATAACCGCCCTGCCAACGCCACGCGCCTTTTACATCACGCCCAAAAGCACGGCCATCAATGCGGCCATCGGGTGTCACGACGAGGTTGATGCCAAAACGTGTCAGTTCCCGCCCATTCATCAGGGACATGAAGGTTGATTTGCTTTGGATCTGTTTGAAACCGTCAGCGTTCGCCGAAGTGGCGAGGGCGGGTGCCAAAAACAGGATGAAAGCCAGGGCAGTTGTGAGCAGTCGCATGTGATGTATCCCGTGTTAGTGGGATAGGTACGCAGGCAACAGGGGATCGGATCAATTTTAACTGCCAAGGATCAAGCGGGTTTCAGCCCAAGCACGTCCAGCATATCATATTCACCGGGTTTCTTTCCCTGCCCCCAAAGTGCGGCTTTCACCGCGCCGCGTGCAAACACAGCTCTGTCAGAGGCCACGTGGCGCAGTGTGATCCGTTCCCCGGCGGCGGCGAATAGCACGTCATGTTCGCCCACGATGTCGCCACCGCGAATGGCATGGAACCCGATCTTGCCCGGCGCACGAACACCTGTGATTCCGTCGCGGGCGCGGTCGGATACGTCCTCTAGTGACACACCACGCCCGTCGGCGGCGGCCTGCCCCAGCATCAACGCGGTGCCGGACGGTGCATCGACTTTTTGGTTGTGGTGGGATTCGATGACCTCGATGTCGTAATCCTCATCCAGGGCCGCAGCCACCTGACGGGTGAGTTGCACCAGAAGATTGACACCAAGGCTCATATTGCCCGCCCGCACGATTGTGGCATGGCGGGCGGCGGCCTTGATCTTAGCCAGGTCATCCTCGGTCATGCCCGTCGTGCCGATGACGTGAACACACCGCGCCTGCGCCGCGAGCGCTGCGAATTCAACCGTGGCGGCGGGGGCGGTAAAATCAAGGATACCATGGGCATTGGCAATAGCAGCCAGCGGGTCATCGCTGACCGTAACACCCATGGCCGCACCACCCATGGCCTCGCCCAGATCTTGCCCGACCCAGGGGTGGCCCGGCACCTCCAACGCGCCGATCAGTTTGGCCCGATCAGAGGCGTTCACATTGTTGATCAGCATCTGGCCCATGCGGCCAGAAGCACCAGTGACCACAAGGCCGGGCAGGTCTGCCATTGTCTTCATCCTTCTATCCCGCCCTTCCCTAGCGCAGTGGTTCCTTCTTGGCAAAGGATCACGCAACCCTTAGATGCAGCCCTATGGCAAAGAACAAATTCCATGACGGCCCCGGCCCATCGCAGCGCCAATTGCGCGTGGGCGAATTGATCCGCCGCACCTTGTCAGAGGTGTTGGCCCGTGGGGATGTGCATGATCCTGATCTGAACCGGTTGTCCGTCACGGTGGGGGAGGTGCGCACATCGCCCGACCTGAAAATCGCCACGGCCTATGTTTTGCCCTTGGGCGGCGAAGGGCGCGAGGATGTGATCGATCTGCTGGCAAAGAACAAAAGCGAGCTGCGCCGGATCATCGGAAAAAAGCTAGCTTTGAAATTCGCGCCTGATCTGCGGTTCCGGATTGATGAGACATTTGATCAGCTGGATGAAACCCGCAGACTTTTTGCCCAGGACGATGTACGCCGGGACACCGAGGGATGATCCGGCTTTGGGCCCTCGCACTGGCGCTGTTTCCCATCCCAGCATTTGCATGCGAATCTGTCCAGTACGCAGGGGCGGGCTACACCATTTGCCGTGTGGATGCGGCAAAACAAGATATTCGCCTCTTCCTGAAGGACCCGGATAACGGATCGACGTTGGGCACCTTTGGCAAGGTCGATCAGCTTTTGGATAAGTCCGGGGAGAAACTGACGCTTGCGATGAATGCGGGCATGTACCACCCTGATCGGCGGCCGGTCGGGCATTACGTTGAAAACGGGCAAGCACAATCGCCCCTGATCACCGCCGACGGGCCGGGAAATTTCGGGCTTTTGCCCAATGGCGTGTTCTGCGTTGAGAAGAGCGGCGCGCGCGTCGTGGAAAGCAGACGGTTTGATCGCGAAGCACCCGCCTGCCGCTTCGCCACGCAATCCGGGCCAATGCTGGTGATCGACGGGGCGCTGCATCCGCGGTTTCTGGAAAACTCCGATAGCACGTTCATTCGCAATGGGGTGGGCACCTCCGCTGATGGGCGCACCGTCTGGTTTGTCATCTCGGAAACCGCGGTGAATTTCCATGCATTCGCATCGCTCTTTCGCGATCAC
>JBCCNB010000085.1:0-2294 GCA_039026055.1 Pseudomonadota bacterium
ACACCGTTGCAAGTGTCGCGTTGTTCTGCACCGTGACAGAGCGGGAACCGCCGGTGCCGCCGCCCTCTTTGATAAGGTCGCTGTCACCCTGCACGACTTGGATCTGGTCAGCTGGAATGCCCGTTTGGTCGGCCAAGAACTGAGCATAGACGGTTTCATGCCCCTGACCGTTCGATTGTGTGCCTACGTAAATCGTCACTATACCGTCATCCTCAAAGACAACCTTCGCGCCTTCGGCTGGGTCGCCTAAAATACTTTCAATATAGTAACACAGACCAATGCCGCGCAGTTTGCCTTTTTCGGCGTCAGCCTGTTTCCGCTCTGGAAACCCCGTGACATCAGCCTCTTTCATGGCGCGTTGCATGACCTTGTCGAAGTCTCCCACGTCATAGGTTTCGTCTGTTGCAGTCCTGTAGGGGAACTGGTCGGGCTTGATGAAATTCTTGCGCCGCATCTCCCACGGGTCGACATTGAGCTCACGCGCAGCACGGTCCATGACCCGTTCCAGCACGTAAATCGCCTCAGGCCGCCCGGCCCCGCGATAGGCGTCCACTTGCGTCGTGTTGGTGTAGTAGCCCTCGACCTGCAGCCAGGTGGTTTGCACATCGTAAACGCCCATCAGAACACGGCTGAACAGCGTGGTCTGGATCGGTTGACCAAACTGGGAATTGTAAGCCCCGAGGTTACAGCGCGTCCGCACCCGGTAGGCGGTGATGCGATGATCGGCGTCAAAAGCCAGTTCCGCCACGCTGACCAGATCGCGGCCGCCATTGTCCGACAGCATCGCCTCTGTCCGGTCCGACATCCAGCGCACCGGCATGTTAAGATGCCGTGCGGCATGCGCGATAACGGGGTATTCAGGATAGAACATCCCCTTCATCCCGAAGCCACCGCCAACGTCTGGGTTCGTCACGCGAAGCGTCTCGGCATCCACCCCAAGCGCGCGCGCCAGCTGGGACTTTTGCACCCAGACCCCCTGCCCGTTGATAGCCACGTGCAGCCGGTCGCCCTCGGGTTCCGCATAACAGCCTCGCGGTTCCATCGAATTGGCGATGATCCGGTTGTCGTCGACCTCCAGACGGACCCGATGCGCCGCTTCGGCGAACGCGGCCTCGGTCGCTGCCTCATCGCCCAGCCCCCAGTCAAAGGCCAGATTGTCGGCCACATCCTCATGCACCAAGGCCCCCCCGGGCGCCACGTCCAGCTTTGCGGGCAGATCCTCATAATCCAAAACGATCAACTCTGCCGCATCCTTCGCCTGCGCCATGGTATCGGCCACCACAACCGCCACTGGCTCACCTACATAACGCAGCTTGTCCTTGGCCAGGATCGGTCGCATCGGCGCGGCCCCCTTCGTGCCGTCCCGGTTTTCGACCACCGCCCCGTTCATCGCGATGGTCATCCCCGCCGCCTCAAGCTCGGCAGCGGAAAAGACCGCCCGCACACCCTCGGCCGCAAACGCCTCTGTAATCTCCAGCGAGGTGATCCGCGCATGCGCCACGGGCGAGCGGAACACATAAGCCACCAGCGCATTCGCCGGCGCCAGATCATCCACATAGCGCCCGGCCCCCGTAAGGAACCGCACATCTTCGACCCGTTTGACCGGCTGCGACTTTCCGAATTTTTCCATGTGCCCGGCTCCTTCTTCGCTGGCTGGCAAGGGCTGACACTAGCGGTGAAACCGCCATTGTCCACGCCCCTTTTCCTTTGCCCCACTTGCCGCTATTTCACAGGTCCAAACCGCAAGGGATTATGACGCATGGCACTGGAAAAGAACTTCGACGCAGCCGAGGCCGAACCCCGCCTCTACGACGCCTGGGAAAAGGCTGGCTGCTTCGTGGCGGGCGCCAATGCCAAGCCGGGTGCCTCGGCCTATTCCATCATGATCCCGCCCCCCAACGTCACCGGCGTCCTGCATATGGGCCACGCCTTCAACAACACATTGCAGGACATTCTGATCCGCTGGAAACGCATGCAGGGCTTCGACACGCTCTGGCAGCCCGGAACGGACCATGCGGGCATCGCCACGCAGATGGTGGTCGAACGCAAGCTGTCCGAGGAAAGCAATATGCGCCGCACCGACATGTCGCGCGAAGACTTTCTGAAAAAGGTCTGGGATTGGCGGGCCGAGTCCGGCGGCACGATCATCAACCAGCTCAAACGCCTCGGCGCGTCCTGCGACTGGTCGCGCGAAGCCTTCACCATGTCCGGCGCCCCCGGCGCGCCCGACGGAGAAGAGGGCAATTTCCACGACGCCGTGATCAAGGTCTTCGTTGATATGTACAACAAGGGGC
>JBCCNB010000086.1:0-2161 GCA_039026055.1 Pseudomonadota bacterium
TCTCGCGTGGCGCATGACAGGCCGATCATCATGCCATTGCCTGGGGTGGCGGGTTGGTCGTCAAACGGTGTCACGACCCAGATGCGCCCACCGTCGCGCAACAGATAGCAGACGGCGTGGGGCATGTATTCCGCCTCCAGCGTGCCGCCTATTGCGGGGATCAAGGCGTCATAGAACGCCCGCGCGCGGGGTACGTCATTGGATCCGATTGTGACGTAGTTGAGCGACATGGGGCAGCCTCGAACGCGTGACCTTCGCCTGCAGCGTGACGGATTTTCGATATCGTCGCAATGCCATGGGAGCGTGGGCCGCCATCATCCATATGACTTTATCCATATCACTGGGGCGGCCCGCGTTCAGATCAGTCTTTTTGGGATCCGGCGATGATCTGCCAGAGCCCGGCACCAAGCGCGCCGCCCAGCAACGGCGCCACCCAGAAGAGCCATAGCTGAGACAGCGCAGGGCCGTCGGCCAGCAGCGCCACCCCGGTGGAGCGGGCAGGGTTGACCGATGTGTTGGTCACGGGGATCGAGATCAGGTGGATCAGGGTCAGACCAAGGCCAATCGCGATGGGGGCAAAGCCAACTGGCGCGTTTTTGGATGTCGCGCCCAGGATGATCACCAGAAAGGCCGCGGTCATTGCCACTTCGGTCACCAATGCCGATGTCATCGAATAGCCACCCGGTGACGCATCGCCATAGCCGTTGGAGGCAAACCCGCCAACGCCGGAGAAATCCGGTGCCCCGGAGACAATGACATAAAGCACGAGGGCGGCGAGGATCGCGCCTATAACCTGCGCAATCCAGTAGGGGATGAGCAGTTTGCTTTCAAATCGCCCTGCCACCATCAGGCCCAGTGATACCGCCGGGTTGAAGTGGCCGCCGGAAATGTGCCCCACCGCATAGGCCATGGTCAGAACGGTCAGGCCGAAGGCGAGGCTGACGCCCATCCAACCGATCCCCACATCCGCGACCCCGGCGGCCAGAACCGCGCTGCCGCATCCGCCCAGCACCAGCCAGAACGTGCCGAAAGCTTCGGCAAGAAGTTTATTTGTCATCATGTGTCCCTTTTCACGATGGAAACTCGTGATCTTTGTGTTGGTTCTTTGCACGTTGGCCGATGAAGGCCACGTGCGGGCGAACCGTTCAGGCAGTTCGCCCATGCGTCAACCCAAAACGCTCGCTGATTGGTGCAAAAGCGGCACTGATCCCGGTTTTGTTCGGGGTAAATCGGGCCGGTCGTGGCCCTCGCGCGACGCAACATGTCGGAAACGGGCATTTGACGGGCAGCGCGGGGCGGCAGGATCGGGGGAGCAGATGAAAGGAGCCCAGCCATGAAAACCCACGCGCAGGCCGTTGTGATCGGGGGCGGGTTGATTGGCTGTTCGATCCTGTATCACCTGGCCAAGGCGGGTTGGACCGATGTTGTTCTGTTGGAACGCGATGAGCTGACATCCGGTTCCACATGGCATGCGGCGGCGGGGATCCACGGGTTGCATGACAGCGCCAATGTCAGCCGGATCCAGCACTATACGATGAACCTCTACAACGCGCTGGAGGAGGAGACGGGGCAGAGTTGTGGGGTGTTTCAGCCGGGCTCGCTCTATCTGGCGCAGACGGAGAACCGGGAGCATCAGTTGAAGCTGCAGGCCGCCAAGGCGCGGCTTTACGGGATGGATTTTCATGAGATTTCCCGCGAGGAGGCGGAGGAAAAGCACCCGCTGGTGAATTTCGATGGCGTGCGGACCATCATGTGGGAGGCCTCAGGCGGGAATGTGGACCCGTCGGGTGTGACCCATGCCTATGCGATTGGCGCGCGGCAGATGGGGGCGGAGATTGAGCGGTTTACGCCCGTGACGGGGACGAAGCCGCAGGCCGATGGGACATGGGTGGTGGAGACGCCCAAGGGGGATATTCATGCCGAGTGGGTGATTAATGCGGCCGGGCTTTGGGGGCGCGAGGTGGCGGCGATGGCGGGGATCGAGGTGCCGCTGCAACCGACCGAGCATCAGTATTTTGTCACGGAGACCATTCCGGAGATTGAGGCGGTGGGGCGGCGGCTCCCGTCTGTCGCGGATCGGGATGGGGAGTATTATCTGCGCCAAGAAGGCAAGGGGCTGCTGATCGGGGCCTATGAGAGGGATATGCGGTTCTGGGCGGAA
>JBCCNB010000087.1:0-2075 GCA_039026055.1 Pseudomonadota bacterium
AGTGTTGGAAGGCGAGCTGGCGAAGGCCAACACCACGAACGCGCTTTTGCGGACGACGACCGCGCCGACGATGCTTTCGGCCTCCCCACAAGAAAACGTTTTGGCGGGCGAGGCGCGGGTGGTGGTGAATTTCCGGTTGCACCCGCGTGACACGATTGAGGGCGTGATCGCCCATGTGGACAGCGTGATTGCTGATGAACGTGTGCGGGTTGAGCAACGGGGGTGGTCGATTGAGGCCTCCCCGGTGTCGTCGGCGGAAAGTGACGGGTTCAAACTCATCCGCGCGGCGACGGAGGCGGTCCATGGCGAGGTGCTTGTGGTGCCCGGGCTCACCATCGCGGCAACGGATGCGCGCAATTATGGGCCGCTCGCGCGAGATGCGTACCGCTTTATCCCGCTGCGCTTTGGGCCGGACGATGTGGCGCGGCTCCATGGAGACAACGAGCGCGTGGGTGTCGAGGACTATGCGCGCCTCGTGCAGACCTACCGCGCGATCTTCGAAGGGCTGTGAACGGGAATTTTGGAAGGTAGTCAGTTCTGACTGCTGAATGAAATTCCTGCTGTGATCAATACATCAGGGTATCCAAGACACCAATTGCATTTGCGCGCATTGCTCAATGGGTCAACTCAGTTTTCAACTATGAACCCTGTCCTGCCTTGGCGGGGGTGGCACATTGAAATAGGATAAATTCTCAATACCTAGTATGAGGGTCGCGCACTTGCATAGCATCTTGTGTGCAATACAATAGGATGGAGTATGAAGAATGAGCGCCCTTTTTAAAATGGAGTACACTGGAGCGCAGGGTTTTGGCGCCGGCGCCCTTTATGTAGGTCGAGGCAGAATTGTAGGCTTGGATGTACTAGGGGGAGAATATCGTGGTCAGTACACTAACATTGGGCGGCGCCTCCGAGGAACAGTTACCCTGTCTTCTGCATCGAATTCGCTTCAGCTTGTTACAGGACAAACTCTTGGGCCTGGTCAGGCCGTGGAAATTGCTTTGGATTGGCCAGAAAATCTTGACACGGGCACGCACAAAGTGACGGTGAGTGGCGCCCCGGTACACGTACAACTGACCAAGATCGACGACATTCCCTGATCCCATTGAGAGAGGCTGCGTGAGGCGGCCTAAAACAGCGCCGAGGCTGGGCGCATCTTGCGGGACACCAAGGTGAGGTCGTTGTCGCCCAGGCGCAGCGTCTCGCGGCGCAGGATGTCGATTGCCTCTTCGGAGTTCTTTGGCAGCGATGCTGCCGAGATCGGCTCCCCCACGGTGATGTGGTACGGCTGACGATCTTTGTTGAGCGTCTCGTAAAAGAGCGTGATGTCTCGCAGGGTCGGGTGCAGGAAGTCGAATAGGTAGAAGAGTGCCGAATTCCTGGAGCGGATGTTCACCGGGATGACCGGCAGGTCGAATTTTCGCGCAATCATGGCGGCTGAGGCCATCCATGGACGCTCGTAGAGGCGGATCCCGCGCCGCTTAGCGAGGCGGCCCGAGGGGAAGATGACGCCGAGGCGGCCCTGCTCCACGGCTGCGCGGGTGAAGGCCATCGTTTCTTTCATCTTGGCGTGGCTGCGCTTTTCCTGACGCCATTCCACGGGGGCGATCATCGTCTCGAACTGCGGCATCACGCGCATGATGTCGCGGTTGGCGAAATAGTAGGCGTCCCGGCGGATCTGGCTGAGGGCGTGGTTGAGCATGATCGCGTCGGCGATGCCCGTGGGATGATTTGCGACAATGATCGCCGCGCCCGATGCGGGCACATTCGCCATACCTCGCACGGAGAGGCGTTTTGCTAACATGCCCTGCAATTCGACCATCATGTCCTCTGCCGAGAGCGGGTCGAGACGCTCGCCGATGGCCAAGGTTTCCTTGTATCCCAGAAGCTTATCTAAGGCGGGCTTGCAGACGCTGCCCATCAAGCCACCGCGGAACAGCCAGGGGGCGCGTTCTTCGATGAGCGGTTCTATGCGGTCTTCAACCATGGTCAGACATCCAGCACAGGAGGGTCACGGTTTCGTGACGTAAGCTTTGGGTACGCCCAAGGTGGCGATGAAGGCAAGAGCTTGCAAGACC
>JBCCNB010000088.1:0-1928 GCA_039026055.1 Pseudomonadota bacterium
CTTCGATACGCTTTCGGCGCGCATTCATCCGCGCCAAGCCTGTTTGGCTTTGACTGCTGCGTTGCGGGCGCGGGGCACAGATGTTTCCAAGGACGGCACGCCGAGCGGCCATGTCATTCATGCCACCGGCACGGCAGGCCTTCTTGAAATGTCACAGCACCTCTCGCGGTCGATTGGCAATGGTGTGAAGGGTCAGGCGGCACTTCTGGATTTTGCCGCGCCAAAGAGCCCGCAATTTTTTGTCGATGGCCTGCACATCATCCCGCATGCAGATGGCACCACGGCGATCGGGTCAACATCCGAGCGAGAGTATGAAACCGCCACCAGTACCGACGAGCAGTTAGACGCTCTGATTGAAACCGCGCGCCAGGCCTTGCCCGATCTGCGTCATGCGGCTGTAATGGAAAGATGGGCCGCCACGCGCCCAAGAAGCCGCTCTCGCGCGCCGATGCTAGGGGACCACCCGCTCTATCCCGGGCAGTTCATCGCCAATGGTGGGTTCAAAATCGGGTTTGGCATGGCGCCCAAAGTGGCCGAGGTCATGGCGGACTTGGTATTGGATGGGCGTGACAGCATTCCGGATGGTTTCCGACCGGACGCATCGCTTTGATCTTTTGCCGGGCCGTCGGACTCTAGATGCGAACCTCAATCCGGTTAAGCACCGCGGGAATACGCAATCCTGCATCCGTTTCATACATCCGGTATTGCTCTGCAACCCCGTCTATGATGGCCTTGGCATCCTCATCCGTCCCTTCCTTTTCAGCAAAGATACGCGACGCCGGGCCAAGTGTCAGAGCAAACTCGCCCATCCACTCTGCCGTACCGGGAGGGGTAAGATCCATTTTCACAGGGCTGATCCGAACATCTGTAAGTCCGGCCTTTGAGAACAGATCTGCGGTGTACTCCCGATCTGCCAACCCCATTGGGCCGGGCGCGTTTGGGGGTGTGGGTTCCACGGCGCCAAGGCGAGCGACCGCAACATCGCGGGGGACCATGAACCACGGGTTTTCCAGGATGCCCGACCACGTCATGAACACCATGCGCCCGCCTGGTTTGACAGCCCGCGCGATATTGGCAAAGGCGGCGGCGGGATCGGCAAAAAACATCACCCCAAAGCGAGAGATCACCGCGTCAAAAGCCGCGACCTCAAAGCGATGCGTCTGTGCATCCGCGCAAAGGAATTCGACATTGGTCAGCTCTGCGGCCTGCGACCGCGCCTTCACCAGCATCTGTTCCGCAATGTCGGCACCTGTTGCATGCCCACCGGGCAATACGGCCTGCGCCGCCATCATGGTGCTCAGGCCAGTGCCACATCCAATATCGAGCACCCTCTCCCCGGGTTGAAGCGCAGCCACCTCAAGCAAATGATCCAGCACCGGGGCCAAGGTGGTGTCAAGAATGCCGTCGTTCTCAGACCAAGTCAGACCCGGCTTCTTAGACCAAAAGTCCTCCTGGTCCTGATTGGGCTTGGCATTCATCACGTCACTCCTCTCCGACAAGGCCCGCCATCACGCACAGCAGCTCATACATGATCGACACGCCCAGAAACGCCGTACCGCCGCTGGCGTCAAACGGTGGGGAAACCTCCACCATGTCTGCCCCCACGATGTTGACGCCCTTCAGCTCTCGCACAACCTGCAAGGCCTGAAACGAGTTCGGCCCGCCCACCTCTGGCGTACCGGTCCCCGGTGCAAACGTGGGGTCGACGAAATCAATGTCATAGCTGATATAGGTCGGCCCGGTCCCGGCAATCTCCCGCGCCTCGACCATCACGTCTTCGACACCGCGGGCGAAGAACTCTTCGATGAGGATCAGACGAATACCCTCGGCGGCGGCAAAGTCGCGATCCTCGGTGTCATACATCGTGCCGCGAATGCCGATCTGCACCACACGCTTGGGATCGAGCAAGCCCTCCTCCACCGCGCGGC
>JBCCNB010000089.1:0-1764 GCA_039026055.1 Pseudomonadota bacterium
CCAAAAGCGCGCCGTCATCCGCCACTTCACCCTCGGCAAGCCAGGGCGTGCCGTCCTGCTTGTTAATGGGCCCGGTAAAGGGATGATATTCGCCCGCCGCGATCGCGGCCTTCATCGCCAGCGCCTCTTCCTTCAACTCTGCGGGGACGGCGTCGGTAATGTCACCGATGCCCACCATCCCGGTATCTATGCCATCCCAGGTCGCCACGCTCTCCCAGCTTCCCTCCATCACGGCCTTGGTGCGTGCGATGTAATAGGGGGCCCAATTGTCGATGATCGAACTCACGCGGGGCATCGGCGCGTATTCCGCCATATCCGAGGCCTGCCCAAAAGTGATGACACCGCCTGCGGCCTCGGCGGCGGCCTGCGGCGCTGTGGAATCGGTATGTTGCAACACCACATCGGCGCCCTGTTCGATCAATGCATTGGCGGCATCCGCCTCTTTCGCGGGGTCAAACCATGTATAGACCCAAATGATCTTGAACTCGACCTCCGGGTTCACCTTGCTGGCATGGAGATAGGCGGCATTAATGCCGCGGATCACCTCGGGAATGGGGTAGGAGGCGATATAGCCAATTATGTTTGACTCGGTCATCTTTCCGGCGATGTGGCCCTGGATCGCGCGACCTTCATAGAACCGCGCCGAATAGGTTGAGACATTATCGGCTGTCTTATACCCAGTCGCATGCTCGAACTTAACGTCGGGAAATTTTGCCGCCACGTTGATCGTGGGGTCCATGAACCCGAATGACGTGGTGAAAATCAGATCGGCCCCCTGCAAGGCCATCTGAGTGATCGCGCGTTCGGCATCCGCGCCTTCGGCCACGTTTTCCTGAAATACGGTTTCCACCGCATCGCCAAATTCCGCCTCCACGGCCAGCCGACCCTGATCGTGTTCATAGGTCCAGCCGCCATCGCCCACCGGCCCGACATAAACAAAGCCCACCTTGGTCGGCTCATCGGCTGAGCCGGCCGTGGCCAGTGTCATCGCAAGGCCTAGCCCTGCAAGAATGCGCGTGAATGACATTGTTCGTCCCCCCATATTAATTTTCACCGCCCGCCCGTGGCCTTGCATCCTATTGCGTGGCCTGAAACGGTCGGCCCAAAGATCCCGGAGCGCGAGTTTTATCCGCCGAGATCAGAACAAGCACAAGGATCGTCACGAGATAGGGCGACATAGACAGATATTCGACCGGAATTGGCACGCCAGCTGCCTGCAAATTAAGCTGAAGCACGCTGATCCCTCCAAAGAGCCAGGCCCCCAGAAGAACCCGACCCGCCTTCCAACTGGCAAAGACGACCAGCGCCAAGGCGATCCAGCCCGCGCCCGCAGTCATGCCTTCGGTCCATTGCGGCACACGCACAAGGCTCAGATAAGCGCCGCCCAGACCCGCGCAGGCGCCACCAAAGAGGATCGCGGTGACCCGGACGCGCACCACCTTATAGCCAAGGGCATGCGCGGCATCATGATTTTCGCCCACCGCCCGCAGGATCAATCCCGCGCGGGTGTATCGCAGCACCGCCCAGACCGCACCGACCAGCGCGAGCGCGAGATAGACCATCAGATCATGCGAAAAGAGAACCCGTCCCACAAAGGGCAAATCGCTGAGGGGTCCAAAATTCACCGGTTGGGTGGCGGGCGGTTTGATCCCCACATAATCTTGTCCCAGCAGCGCGCTCAAGCCCAGTCCAAACAATGTCAACGCCAGGCCCGAGGCCACCTGATTGGCAAGCGCTACCTGTGTGAGCCCGGCAAAAAGTGCG